>CAZIXA010000031.1:0-25145 GCA_964543295.1 uncultured Clostridia bacterium
TTTCAAACTTTAAGGAGGTCTCCGAGCAAAAAAGCGAGTTTTCCGGAAACTGGAGGCAAGTGGGTTGACAAAAAGAATAAATGTGCTACTAATTCGAGATTGAACCTTCCTCTTGAAGTAAAACCTAGAAATAAAAGCCGGTGGGAGGTGAGAGAATAGATAGGCTGGTCTAGCCTGGAGAATGAAAGGAGTCTGATAATGAAAAGATTAACTATTTCTATGTTTATATCTATCTTTGTATTAACGGGGCTGGCTTCGGTTACGTTCGGAGAGGATGTGAATGTACGAAATGCGATAAAAGCAGAGGGTGCCACACTAAATGTGGTTGGTTGGGGTTATTGGGGGCTTCCGGAAGAAGTATGGATTCCAGCATTTCAAAAATATGTGAAAGAAAAGTACGGAGTGAGTGTCACGGTTAAATGGAGTCCTACAGCGGGAAGTGAAAGTTTAGCGGTCCTGAAAGTAGCGAACGCTGCAGGACGTAAACCACCATATGACGTATACATGACTTCAAGAATGTGGGCGTTCCGAATGAAAGAATTGAATCTCTGCACAAAATATTTTCCAGATCCACTTGTATCAAGAATGGAAAAGGTTCCAAGTCACTTTAAAGATGAAGATGGTTATTGGGTTAACTTCCAGGCTACTTCTACCTTTACAATCATAGTGAATAAGAAGTATGTAAGTGCAGAGGCGATATCTAAACTTAAAGATTTGAAAGATTTGGCAAATCCAGCGTGGGCTAAGCACCTTGTGCTGTTTGCTCCTACTAACGCCATGGGCATTGGTACTTTAGTGGCTATATGTAGATCTTTGGGTTTAGATTATCATAAACCTGCGGATATGACAAAAACGCTTGAGTGGATACGGGATAACTTACAACCATTGATACTACAATGGGTTCCAAATGAAGGGATCCAAGACATGCTTATGGAAAGAGAGGAAGGATGGGTCCTATACTCAAATCCTTCCTTTTATCGTCTTTACAAGGTTAAGGGACTGAATATGGAACAAATTCTTCCTGCGTCAGGGCTACAAAACAGAAACGGTATGGCGCTTATTGCTAAGGATACTTCTCACCTAACGCTAGCGAAAATTTGGATCAATTGGATACTTAGCCCTGATTGGGAGTTAGAAAAATTTCCCGGTATCAAAAAAAATATCTGGTTTGGAGCGATGGAGGGGGTTATAATACCAGATTTTTGGGCCGACGTACCAAAAGATGCAAAACCCTTGTATTCCTCACCGGAAGAACTGAAGGGCAAGTTTTACGAGCCTGACTGGGACTATATAGCTTCTCAAACCGACAAATGGATACAGGAGTTTCAAAGCATTGTAGTGAAATGATCACTTTTTGTCACCGCCGGCGGAATAAGGAATAAATGGAATCCCCGGGGGATCTTCTCCCCCGGGGAGAAGATTTATGTTATGTTTTTTCAATTATAGGCATTTCAAGAATTCCGATAATTAAGAAATGAAGGAAAAAATTCTCACTTAAGACACAAAACATTTAAGTTACACGAAGAATAAGTGGTATTCAAACAAAAATTACAGGTTGGTAGGGGAGGAGAAATTTTTTTTTTTTGAATACGCTGGTGCCGTTTCGACTGCGAGAAAGTTGTAAGATTTAACGTTCAAGACGGTTGCTAAAAGTGACATGCAATAAATGGAAGATCCGGATTAAAAAGTCCAGAAAATATTTACTGTTGGTACCTGGTCTAGTTGTCTTACTTAGTCTTTTTGCTTCGTTGGGTATGTTGCTAGTGATTAGCTTTTTAGACAAAGAGAGCTTCTGGGCTGGAGGTTATCAATTTTCTCTTCAGAATTACATAGTCGTTTTTAAACAACCCTATTATATTCACTTATTGTTGTACACGATTGCAAACGCAGCCCTCGTAAGTGTTGTGGCTCTCATCCTAGGGTATCCTTTTGCCTACATCCTTGCAAGAAAAAAAACAAAACTCAAAGGATTTGCACAAATTGCTTTAGTATTTCCGCTCTATGGGTGGGTGTATTTTTGTTATGGACTTGTTTACATATTTTTACCTAGTGGCATTTTTAATTCTGTATTAATGAACTTACATCTTATAAGTAAGCCCGTTATGCTGTGGCAATCGCGTATATTTGTTTTACTGGCTTTAACTTTACTTTCCATACCTCTTGTTGTTCTCACTATTCATTCCAGTATTGTTGGAATAGATCCAACATTGGAAGATGCGGCGAGGTCTCTCAGGGCAAATCCGATACAGGTTTTTCTGAGAATTACTCTCCCCTTAAGCGAAACGGGAATAATTGGGGGAACACTTATAGCGTTCGCCATCAATACAGGTGCTTTTATAGTGCCCCTGATAGTTGGGGGAGCTAGAGTAAATTGGTTAGGAGTTGCCATGTATGTCCGTATGACCTTTATGCTTGATTGGGGAGTGGGCGCCGCTCTAGCGATTCTTTTATTTGTTGCTACATTTGTCTCCAGTTATTTTTATGCGGTAGTATTAGAGAGGTGAGTGGCGAATTGTGAAGACAAAACGATTGTTTATCGGTGTTCTATCCAACGGGTACCTTCTTATTATCTGTTTCACTTTAATTGCACCATTCTTAGTAATAGCAATAGGATCCTTTTTCACAGATGTTTTTCGACCGTCTATCTCAAATTTTACATTAGAATATTATTTTGAGTTAACCTCTGCATTTTGGGGGTCAGTAAAATTAAGCGCAATTTTTGCCTTTACAACAGTAGTTTGTGCAATTGCGGTGTCCATACCTGCGGCATATGCTTTGGTACGGTATAATTACAGAGGGAAAGCATTTCTAAATACTCTCTTTATGAGTCCCCTTATGATAGCTCAATCCAGTTTTTGTGCTGGCCTCATGATCATATACATGCGTTATATTGACTTGTATGATACCTTCTGGGGTATTGCTTTACCTCTTGTCGTTGTAAGTATTCCTTACGCGTTGCGTCCAATAATGGGCTCACTCCAGGGAATAGATATCAGTATAGAAGAAGCAGCAGAATCTCTAGGAGCTAATAAGCTCAGGATATTAATTTACATTATCTTGCCTCTGATAGGTCCGGGAATTATCGGAGGCACAATTTTAGTTTTCTCAACAGCAATAAATGTATTTACCATAACGATGTTTCTTGCCAGTGTCAATTATGTACCTGCAGCACAAAAGATTTATGTTGATCTGCAAATGAGAGGACTTAGTCCCACTATTGCTGCGGAGGCAAATGTCATGGCAGTCATTACCTTACTCGTCGTATTAGTTTTGACAAGAATTCTAGGTGTTAAATACCTTAAGGGGATAAGCTTTTAGCTCGATCTATTTCTGCGAGATATATGTTATTGAGAGGAGGGTAAGAGGTAGGAGGTTTGATAAATCATAAGAATGAGATATCTAAACGGGAGGGAATCATGACAAAAGGGATCATATTAGAGTTTGAACGTGGAGGCACAGTTTTGGCGGAATTGTTAGAGGAAAAAGCTCCCAAGACATGTAAGGCAATTTTGAGGGCTTTGCCGGTCGAGAATAAGGTAGTTCATGCAATGTGGGCAGGGGAAGAAATTTTCTTTGATGGTCTCCCTCTGTCTGAGACCCTAGAGTTTGAAAATGAAACGAATAATGTTGAACCTGGAGATATAGCATGCATTTCTTCGTATGCTGTACGTGCTTTTGCTAAAAAAAGTATTACCTCCTTTTGCATATTCTATGGTAAGTCTCGGCCACGAAAAGGTGTCAATGAGACAGTCGATGTTAATGTTTTCGCAAAAGTAAAGGATATCGAAGCTTTAACAAAGATAGCCAGAAGGATAAGATGGGAAGGAGCTGAAAAAATCTTAATCAAACCGGGATCTTCTATAGTTAAATAGTTGAAGTCCGTCTCAGGTTTGTTTTAAGCAGGTGATTATTTAGATGGTGGGGAAGCATCGAATTATCGAAAAATGGCAGATTTCAAATAGTTATAAATCATAACAGAAGTCGGAGAACTTTAATCTAGTATTGAAGGGAAACAGTTATGGTTAAGGTACAAACAATAGGTTTGTGTAAAAAGTTTGAACGTGTCGTCGCAGTTGATCATTTGAATTTAGAAATACAAGATGGTGAATTGGTTACTCTTCTCGGTCCGAGCGGATGTGGGAAAACTACCGTCTTAAGGATGATTGCTGGTTTTCTGGAACCTGATGCCGGTAAGGTTTATTTTGCAGGTAAGGATGTTACTCATTTGCCTGCTTATAAAAGAAATGTAGGTTTCCTCTTTCAACGTATCGCATTATTTCCCCATATGAATGTTCATGATAACATCGAATTTGGTCTTAAGATGATAAAATATCCAAAGGAAGACAGAGAAAATAAGATTAACCAAGCTTTAAAACTCTTACATATGGAGGGATATGAAAAAAGGAAGCATTCGGAGTTAAGTGGTGGTGAACAACAGAGAGTAGCATTAGCACGTGTCCTGGCTTTGGATCCCCACATTTTACTACTGGATGAGCCTTTAAGCAGTATTGATGCAAAACTTCGAGACGAACTGAAATATGAAATTAGAAGTCTACAGATAAAAACAAACGAAACAGCCATCTATGTGACACACGATCAATCAGTAGCATTTTCTATTTCTGACAGGATTTATCTGATGCAAGAGGGTAAAGTCCAACAGATAGGTACACCTCTAGAACTCTATGTGAATCCAAAAACACCATTTGTAGCGGAATTTCTTGGAAAAAACAATTTCCTACTAGGAAAAATCGTAGGCATTCACCCGCAGAAAAGCGCTATCGATGCAAGCGTCAAGAACTTTTTAGTTCAGGTTCCTTACGTCGAAGGTTTCAGGCTACAGGATGAAGTGGTTATTACCGTCAGACCTGAAGACATCTATGTCACTAAGAAGGGAGACAATAGGTATAAAAATACATTCGAGGGAAAAATTGAAAAAGCTACTTTTACAGGGGCTACAACTTTCTTGGAGATAGACATAGGAGGAATGCTGATTAAAGTCGATGTTCATGGTCCCGATCGTCTTCTCTACATTGATAGTGCGGGAAAAACAATGTCTTTTGCATTCAATGAATGTAGTATATTAAAATGAACGAGAGGCTTTTTTACCCTTAAAAGATATGAAGGTTTCAAGAGCTGCTACTCAATTCAGTATTGAATCTGCTTTGCGCAAACCGACTTATCTGTTTTGAATACCATTCCCCAGCCCCACCGGTGTCAACTACATAAGTGGGTAAGAATTCATGTTTCATCGTAACTCTGCCCATCCTCTCATCTTAGAGATCCTATGCCAATTACTTGTCTTCTTCCAAAGTTTTCAAATATCTAAAGCTGCCTGGCGTATCCTTTGACGACGTTTTTTCTATCATTACTACTCCGCCGGCATTTCAGCCCCTAGGTGAGAGTTGAAGGGAGGAAGCTATTATGAAATAAAATTTAGCTACCGTAGTGCTCAATTCTCTCCAGATCCTCGGGATTCTCCATTCCTAGAACCAATGCTCTCCTGTCAATTCTTCGCAGAAGCCCTTTGAGAACCTTTCCTGGTCCTACTTCAACGAATAGATCGATTCCATCAGTGAGTAGTTTCCTCATAGAATCCTCCCAGAGAACGGGATGATCAATCTGCATCCGAAGGGCTCTCTTAACTTCTTCGGCACTTGAGGCATACCGGGCAAAGGCGTTGGTGAGGACTTTGCAGCAAGGATCCGAGAAAGAAACTTTATCTAATTCTTGACTGAATTTTAAAGCTGCGCGTCTCATAAAGGAGGTATGAAAGGGACCACTTACCGAAAGGGGAATAATCTTTTTTGCCTCCTCTTGCTCTAATCTTTTGCTTGCTATTTCTACCGCTTTTTTTTCTCCAGCAATAACTACCTGAGAAGGAGAATTAAAGTTGACCGCCTCTACCCCTTTGATTCTCTGACAAATTGACAAGACTGCCTCTCTGGGTAGTCCAATTACGGCTGCCATCGCACCATCTACAGCACCAGAGGCCTCCTCCATAAACTGGGCTCTTCGGCGGACCAGTCTTAAGGCAGCAGCATAGTCAACCACCTTAGCGCAAAGTACTGCACTGCATTCTCCTAGACTGTGTCCGGCCACTACGCTTGGCTCTATCCCCGCGTCTCTCAAAATTCTGGTAAAGATCCAGTTCACTGTCAACAGAGCTGGCTGAGCATTAGTGGTCTTTTTCAGCTCTTCTTCCGGGCCCTGATTACATAGCTTCTCAAGATCAAAATCCAGGACGTTGCTGGCCTGCCGGAAGATTTTCTTGGCCTCTTCATACGCATCAATGAATTCTCTTCCCATTCCTACGTGTTGAGAACCCTGCCCGGGAAAAAGAAAAGCTATTTTTCTCATGTGAGGGCAATAACCTCGTCACCTTGGCCTAACCTGATTATGCGGGGACCGGAGGTATTTCTTCCAATAAGGGAGATATTTTTGGCTGCCAGGCGAATGCTCTTTCCCTTCCGGGTGATAACAATTACCTCATCACTCTTCTTTATTCTTTTTGCTCCCACCACCTCACCCTTATGGGGAACAAAACGCAGGTTAATGATTCCTTTGCCGCCTCTTCTGGTTTTTCTATACTTAGCAAAGAGAGTTCTTTTTCCGTAACCTTTAGAGGTAACGGTGAACAGAGCTTCATCCTCTTTGGCAATGACGGCATCCATTACCTCATCCTCTTCCCCTAAAGAAATCCCCTTTACTCCTAATGAAGTTCTTCCCGTGGGACGAACATCTTTTTCAGAAAAAAGAATAGCCTTACCTTTCCTGGTGACCAAGACTATATCTTCTTTGCCTTGGGTGAGCAGGACTTTAATTAACTCATCTTCCTCCTGCAGACGAATTCCCCTTATTCCTCCTTTTTTAGGACGGGAATAAGCGGAAAGACTGGTTTTCTTTACTTTCCCTTTCCTGGTGACCATAACCAGAAAACCTTCATTTTCAAAATTGTCCAGAGGAAGAGTTTTACTCACTCTCTCATTCTTTCCCAGAGAGAGGAAGTTAACCAGCGCTCTACCTTTAGCTGACCGCTTCTTTTGAGGAATGTCGTAAGCTCTGGCCCAATGAACCTTTCCTGAATTGGTAAAAAATAAGAGGATAGAATGAGTGTGAGTAATAAAAAGGTCTTCTACAAAATCTTCCTTTCCCGTGATCATTCCGCTCATCCCCTTGCCCCCACGTCTTTGTCGTTTATAAGCTCTCAAGGAAGTGTACTTTATGTAGCCGTGATGGGTGGTAGTGATAACGATCTCCTCTTTTTTGATCAAATCTTCTGGTTTAAAGGTTAACTCCTTTACTACGGTCTTAATCCGGGTACGCCTCTCTTCTCCATATTTTTGCTTAATCTGGACAAGTTCTTCCTTAATGGTTGCCCAAATCAGGGGCTCCTTTGCCAGCATCTCCTCATAGCTACCTATTTTTTTTACCGATTCGGCATAATCCTGGTCCACTTTATGCCTCTCCAGGCTGGTCAGGCGAGCTAGCCTCATCTCCAGAATCGCTCGGGCCTGCTCATCACTTAGCCTTAGCGATTTTATCAGGTGATTCTTGGCTTCTTCTGGATTGGAAGATGACCTTATAATCTTAATTACCTCATCCAGTTTCCCCAGAGCCTTTTTGAGCCCTTCCAAAAGATGGGCCTTTTTCTTCTCGCGGGAAAGCAGGAATTTTGTCCGTCGGGTAACCACCTCTTTACGATGATCAAGATAGCACCGGAGCATCTCGGCCAAGTTCAAAAGGCGTGGCTTACCACCCAGTATGGCCAAGAGAATAACTCCAAAGGTCGTCCGAAGAGGGGTATATTTATAAAGTTGATTTAAAATGACCTCAGCGTTAGTGTTGCGGGAAAGCTCTATCACAATCCTTATTCCCTTTCTGTCCGATTCATCCCGCAGATTCTTGACCCCCTTTATTCTATTATTCGAAGACAGCTCAGCAACTGTCTCAATCAATTTTGCTTTATTGACCTGATAGGGAAGTTCAGTAATAACAATGCTTTCTCGGTCCTGGGTAGTTTCAATATTGGCCTTTCCTTGTAAGATTATCTTTGCCTTTCCGTGCCGGTAGGCTCTTTCAATCGCCTCCGTCCCTATAATAGCCCCGGCGGTGGGAAAATCTGGACCTTGAATGATCTTTAAAAGCTCATCGACAGAGACTTGAGGATCCTCAATCATTCTGATACAGGCATCTACCAGCTCACTCAGATTATGAGGAGGGATATTGGTGGCCATCCCCACGGCTATTCCAGAGCTCCCATTTAGTAAGAGATTAGGCACTTTTGCTGGTAGAACAAGAGGCTCCTCCAGGCTATTGTCAAAGTTGGGTAGAAAGTCGACTGTATCCTTATCCAGATCTTCAAGCATTTCCCAGGTTATGAGCGAGAGTCTTATCTCGGTGTACCTCATAGCGGCCGGAGGGTCCCCATCCACAGAGCCAAAATTTCCCTGCCCGTCAACCAGAGGATGACGCAGGGAAAAGTCTTGAGCCATTCTTACCAAAGCGTCATAGACAGCCATATCTCCATGAGGATGGTATTTTCCCAAAACCTCCCCTACCAGACGAGCCGATTTTCTGTAAGGCTTGTTAGGAAGCAAACCCAATCCCTGCATGGCGTAAAGAATCCTTCGTTGTACCGGCTTTAGTCCATCTCGGACATCGGGTAGGGCTCGACCCACAATTACGCTCATAGCGTAATTCAGGTAAGAAGTCTTCATTTCCTCTTCCAGATAAAGCGGAGCAATTCTACCTTCCAAAGCCATGGTAACCCCCTTTTTTATTTATATATCCAGGTTGGTCACTTCCAGGGCGTGATCCTCGATAAACCTACGACGAGGCTCGACTTCTCCTCCCATTAGGATGGTAAATAGCTCATCGGCCTGGACAGCATCTTCTATGGAAACCTGATAGATGGTGCGGGTGGCCGGATTCATGGTGGCTTGCCAGAGCTGGTCGGGATTCATCTCCCCTAGACCTTTATAGCGTTGAACCTCTAATTTTTGCCCACCCAGCTCTTTCGTTAATTCCTTTAAGCTCTTATCGCTGTAAAGAAAATATTCTTTATTTTTACCGTTAACCTTATAGAGAGGTGGTTGGGCGATATAAACATGGTCTTCTCTAATTAAATCCTGCATATACCGATAAAAGAAGGTGAGAATAAGAGTCCTGATATGAGCTCCATCCACATCCGCATCACTCATAAGGATAACTTTGCTATATCTCAGTCCGGACAGACTGAATTCCTCCTTAATACCGGTGCCGATAGCGGCGATCATAGATTTTATCTCTTTATTATTGAGGATCTTAAGTAGATGAGTCTTTTCCACGTTAAGAATTTTTCCCCTTAAGGGCAGGATAGCCTGGAAACGCCTATCTCTTCCTTGCTTAGCGGAGCCTCCTGCTGAGTCCCCCTCCACTATGAAAAGCTCATTTTTTTCGGGATTATCCTCGGAGCAAGCAGCCAGTTTACCAGGAAGGGCTCCTCCTCCCAGACTTTCCTTCCTTCGGGTTATTTCCCTTGCTTTCTGGGCAGCTTCTCGAACCCGCGAAGAAGAGACAACATTCTGTATTACTAATTTGGCTATGGTGGGATTCTCCTCCAGGTATCGGGAGAGATTTTCATAAACAATGGATTCCACAATTCCCTTGGCTTCAGTATTACCTAATCTGGTTTTTGTCTGCCCCTCAAACTGAGGATTGAGCATCTTCATATTAATAATAGCGGTTAAACCTTCTCTTACGTCTTCTCCTAAGAGAACGATTGGCTTGTTTTCCTTTTTCTTAATATAGTCATTGATGGTCCTGGTTAAGCCGGACTTAAATCCAGAAAGATGAGTTCCTCCTTCCTCTGTATTAATATCATTGACAAAGGCAAAAATGTCCTGGATAAAACTTTGATTATATTGAATGGCCGCCTCCAGAGTTATGTTATCTTTTTCTCCTTGAAGGTAGATGGGCTCACTAAAAAGAACCTCTCGATTCCGGTTGAGGTGCTTTACAAAGGTTCTAATTCCTCCTTCGTAGGCAAAGGTGCGCCTCCTACCGCTTCTTTCATCCTCTACCTCTATATTGAGTCCCTGGTTCAGAAAGGCCAGTTCTCTCAAACGACGAGTTACTCTTTCCCAGTCAAATTCTATGGATTCAAATATTTCTGCGTCAGGTCTAAAGCTGATCTCGGTTCCATTTTTTGGACAAGAGTCCTCTCCGGTACACTTCACCTTAGTTGTAGGTTTACCTCTTTTATATCTTTGACGCCAGATCTTATTATCACGGGTTACTTTTGCCTCTAACCATTCAGAAAGAGCATTGACTACCGAGACTCCCACTCCATGAAGTCCTCCCGCCACCCGGTATATCTTGTTGTCGAATTTACCCCCAGCATGAAGAGAGGTCATCACCAGCTCTAGAGCGGATTTTTTATAAACTGGATGGGGAGCTACCGGGATGCCTCTTCCATCATCAACTACGGTGATGCTGTTATCAGAATGGATTGTTACCTTTATATTCTGGCAGTAGCCAGCCAGGACCTCATCAATGGAGTTATCAACTACTTCATTAATGAGGTGATGTAGTCCTCGTGGTCCGGTGCTTCCGATGTACATGCTGGGTGTTTTGCGAACGGCCTCCAGATCCTTTAAGACTTTGATCTGTTTAGCGCCGTATTCTTCTTCCATTTTTACCCTCTTTTAAATTTCCCTATTTCTCGGTATTTCTTATACCTCTTTTGAATTAACTCTGCTGGACTCAGATTCTTTAACTCTCTAAGGTGTTTAGTTACGGCCTGCTTGATGGCGAGAGCTGTTTGTTCTACGTCTCGATGGGCTCCTCCCATGGGTTCAGGGATGGTGCCGTCGATAATTTTTAGATCCAGAAGGTCTTGAGAGGTGATCCGCAAAGCCTTTGCTGCTTCCTCCATTTTGGCCTGATCTTTCCAGAGAATTGCCGCACATCCCTCTGGAGAGATTACCGAATAAATAGCATTCTCTAACATTAGGGTTCGGTCCCCGACCCCGATTCCTAAAGCTCCTCCGCTTCCTCCCTCCCCAATTATGATCACAACAATAGGGACCTTTAACTGAGACATGCACTCCAAATTTGCTGCAATAGCCTCAGCTTGTCCCCTTTCTTCTGCTTCGATTCCAGGATAAGCTCCGGGGGTATCAATGAAGGTAACTACGGGTCGAGAAAATTTCTCTGCCAGGTTCATTAACCTCTTTGCCTTCCGATACCCTTCAGGATGAGCCATACCAAAATTTCTGACAAGATTCTCCTTGATTGATTCCCCTTTCTGGTGTCCGATAAAAACCAGTCTCTCCTCCCCCATTCTGGCAAAACCCCCCACGATGGCCTGATCATCAGAATATAACCTATCTCCATGAAGTAATATAAAATCATCAAAGATCAATTTGGCCAGGGTAAGAGATTTAGGGCGATTGGGGTGTCTGGCCAACTGAACCGTCTGCCAGGGAGTAAGATTAGCAAAGGTTTCTCTTTCAAGTTTTTTCAAGCGTTGTTGAAGTCGGTTTATCTCCTCCTCGAAGTCCAATCCTTCCTTGGAGGTTAAACTCTTTAGTTCTTCAATTTTACGTTCCAGCTCCAGAATTGGCTTTTCAAAATCGAGGCTATATCTATTTTGAGCCATCATTTTTTATTAGTCTAATATGTCTGATACATAGGCCAACTGTATCTTCCTTTTTTCTAACCGAGATAAGATTTTCTTTAAAGCCTCGGCAGTGATGGGGTCGACATGAGCAATCCCTAGCGCTCCTCCTCTCTTTTGAGCCGAGGAGATGAGCTTTTGAAATTGTGATTCGATATAGCTCGAATCCCTTTGATTATCCAAGAAAACCTGCCGCTGAGTTGATTTTATTCCCATCTTCTGAGCTAAAGAAAAGGCTATGGAACTGGAAACAGTTCTGCTATCGACAAAATAGAGTCCCTCGGCCTTTACCGCCTGCAGCACAGCCCGCATAGGTTTTTCCTGGGTAGTAACAAGAGAACCCATGTGGTTACTTAAACCTACTACATAGGGTACATCTTTTATTGCGCCCTTGACCATTGAGCTGATTTGTTCGGAGCTCATCCGGTTAAGAACTATCCATCGATAACGATTGATAAAATTTTTTTGGGGCTCCATGGGAAGATGCAAGATAACCTGCTTCCCATTACGATGAGCCTCTTCGGCAATGCTTTTAGCATAAGGAGTTCCAGGGATAATCGAGATAGTAAAAGGTAAATCCAGCTCTTTCAGTAAAAAATCTACCGTCTTACCATGCGAATATCCAAAGTCATCAATGAGTAAGGCAATCTTGAGTTTGTGGAGAATAAACTCTAAAGTATGGGTAATTCTCCCATCAAAGCCGAGACTTACCACTATTTTATAGCGATCCTTAAGATTTTCTCTCTTTATCCGGTGGATCTTCAGCAAATTTCGCTGAAGCTCTCTCTGAATTTGACGGGGGAGCTTATCCAGCGGATAGTCAAAGGGAATCTTCATAGTCTCTTGCACCTGTAGATAAGTAGGAAAAGGTCCTACCCACTTTATTCTTTTGTTCAAGACGGAAAAATTAAGTGCCTTGACTACCTCATCAACTTTTGAGTCTATCCTGGAAAGCTCTTTCTGATAGATAGAGATCCTGAGGTAAAAGAAGCTCCCTATCCCTACCAGACAGATAATTAATCCAATTAAAAGATATAGAATTTTGTGAGATTTTTTTGCCATCTCATTTACTCAATAACTTTAGCGCTTTAAGAAGTTGAAGGTCATTAAGATAATCGTTTTCCCTATCTTTGTCTTCTTCCCGCAGAAATTTCTTTAAAAGATCAACTTCTACTTCAATCCCCTCCTCCTTAAGTCTGTCTAGGAGGAAAGTTAAGTCTATTTCCTCCCAGCGGGGATACTTCGCCAGAAATTCCTTCACCCACTTTGATTTTTTTAATTGGGCTAAAGTCTTTTTCTCTTCTTCAGTTGGTTTAAAGGCCTCCACTTTCATATAAGGTTCAATTCCCTTGCCCTCTATGCTTTCTCCTGAAGGAGTATAATATTTCGCCGTAGTTAAGGCGATAGCTCCTTCGTTGGCTAAGGGAAATATTTGCTGCACCGTTCCTTTACCGAAGCTCTTGATTCCCATCAGAATCCCACGGTTGTGGTCTTTGATTGCCCCGGCCACGATCTCTGAGGCACTAGCACTTCCTCCATTTATCAGGACTACCAGAGGTATATACACTGCCTCACCTCCAGGACGGGCGTGGTAAATCTCATTTTGCGAGGAGTCTCTTCCCCTTGTGGAAACGATGACTCCCGAGTCGAGAAATTCATCGGCTACTTCTACTGCCTGAGAGAGAAGTCCGCCCGAATTATATCTCAGATCCAGAATAAGTCCTTCTATCTTCCTATCTTTTAGCTGGGCCAGGGTCCTTTTAAAGTCCTCATCCGTATTTTCATCCATAAAACTCATGATCTTAATATATCCTATGTCATTAGGTAATATCCTTTGTTCAATGTTGGGAGACTTGATAATGGCCCTGGTGAGATTAAAATCCAGATATTTTTTTTCTCCTTCTCTCTGAACAGTTATCTTTACCTGGGTTCCTGGCTCACCTCGCAGCTCCCTCGCTGCCTCGATGAGGGTAATTCCTTCCGTTGATTTACCTTCTATCTTGATGATCCTATCCCCTGGCTCGATTCCAGCTTCACTGGCAGGAGTTCCCTCCAGGGGAGAGACTATGGTAAGGAAATTATCTTTGATAGTGATCTGAATCCCCAAGCCCCCAAATTTTCCCTCCCTTTCCGTTTGCCATTCCTCATAACTACGAGCATCCATCCAGTGCGAATGAGGGTCCTCTAAGGATTCAATCATCCCCTTGATGGCTCCTTCTATAAGCTTGGAAGGCTTAACCTTTTCTATATACTGAGTCTGGATAGTCTGGTAGGTGTCAATTAAGGGCTCCAAATCCCGGAAAAGGTCGCCCCCTGCCCAAACCCGGGAGAATAAGATTCCCCCTATGATGACACTGAAAAAGACAATTAAAATTAGCCATCCCTTATTTTTTTTCACTTATTCTTTTCCTCAAACTTCGTATTATTTAACAACACCATCCTCCCAGAAATTGGCGAATTTGATTTCTAAAGGTTCATCTTCTCGACTAACTCCTGGGAGTTGGTCATCACCGACTCTATTTCTCTTTGAGATAGTCCTGCCCCTTGCAGGATTTTTCTTGCCGTCCCTTCAGTTATTAGATCCTCCGCTCCGTGAGCATCAGTATTTAAAATAAGTTTTGCCCCCCACTTGGTGGCCAGCCTTGCCAGCCATCCGTTGGTCAAACTATGCCCTTTTCGGCTGGATATCTCCAGATAAATTCCTCTTTCCTTAGCTATTTTGACTTCCTCTTCAGAGATCAGGCCCGGATGGGCTAGAATATCGATAGCCGCGCCTAACGCTGCTGCATTGGTACCCTTCGGAACTGGCTCTGCTATGGTTTCTCCATGTACTATTACGAGCTTAGCCCCTTTTTCTCGCGCTTCCCTGGCGAGTTTATTGATCAGGGGAGGTAATAAATGGGTTAACTCTACCCCAGGAATTACCCTAATATCACTATTTAAATGTGTATTCTCTCGGCAAAACTTAACTATCTGAGGAACTATTAAGTCTAAATTCGATGAATCAACATGATCAGTGATGGCCAAAGCCCTATATCCCTTTTTCTTTGCTCTTTGCACCAGCTCAGCCGGACAAAGCTGCCCATCACTTAGGAGACTATGAGTATGTAAGTCGATCAACGCGGTCTGCTTCTATTTTTATTAGTATAATAGCATATTTTTAGGATTTTGTAAAATCTTCCCCGGCAAAAAAATATCCACAGGCCAAAGAAGCTATGGTTGGTCAGTTTCCAAACAAGAAATCTCTCTCTTTCTTTTAATGAGCCCAACACAGCCAATAACTCTCTATCCCTTATAAGATAATTATTAACAGAATTATCCACATTATCCACAGGAAATTATTTATCTTTTGAAGCGGAAAATTTTCCGGAAAAGCCACTAGTCAAAATTCCCATCCAATACTTTCTTTTAGGCATGTTGACAGACGAAGGAACAAAATTTCAAAAGCCTAAGTTGGGTTGAGCATCGAGAGAAAGAGGGGAAATTTCGCCCTGCATAACTTTGGGATAGGCGCAGGCAGCTACCATAGCGGCGTTATCGGTGCAGAGTTCTAAGGGAGGAAAGAAAATCTCCATCTGATCGGGCTTTTCTTTTTCCAGAAATGAGCGAAGGAAAAGATTGGCTGATACTCCTCCCCCCAAAATAATTTGTTTTACCTTTTTTTGCCAGGCCGCCTTAAAGAGATTTTTACTGAGCATTTGAGCTATCTTGAGCTGAAAGCTGGCGGCAATATCGGCAGTGGAAACAGGAGCTTTTTTCCTTTCTAGATCCTTAACATAATAGAGCACGGCTGTCTTTATTCCGCTGAAGCTAAAGTCCAAGTTATTGTTTTTGAAATGAGTTAAAGGTAGATCTATGGATTGAGAGTTTCCTTTTTTAGCCACTTTTTCAATCTCAGGGCCCCCTGGGTATCCTAAATCAAGGGTCCTGGCTACTTTATCAAATGCTTCTCCCACGGCATCATCTCTGGTGGTACCCAATATCTCATATTCTCTTTCCTTTGATAAATAGATGAGTTCAGTATGACCGCCAGATATAATCAAACCTACTAAGGGAGGGACAATTTCCGGATAGCTAAGGAAATTAGCATAAAAGTGAGCTTCCAGATGATTGATGCCGATAAAGGGTAGCTCAAGTGCGTAAGCTAGCCCCTTGGCCGCAGTTAATCCTACCAGAAGTGAGCCCAACAGGCCTGGTCCATAGGTAGCGGCAACAACATCTAGATCTTTCGGCTTCATCTGGGCTTCGCCTAGAGATTCTTTTATAATGGGAACGATAAGTTCCAGATGCTTCCTTGAGGCTATTTCAGGAACTATCCCCCAATATTTTCGATGTAGATTTACTTGAGAGGCTACCACATTGGAAAGTATCTTTTTTCCATTTTCTACCACAGCGGCAGCTGTCTCGTCACAGGACGTCTCTATTCCCAGAATAAGCATAAGATACACCTTGAGGCGGGTTCACGTCATATGGATCGGTTTTCCCTGGGCTTTTTTGGCTGCTTCCATTACAGCCTCGGAAAGGGTAGGATGAGCATGAACGGTACTACCTATCTCATCGACGGTTAGTTCCCATCTAACAGCCAGAGAAATTTCATGCACGAGATCGGCCGCATGAGGCCCTATGATCTGCCCACCAAGAACCTCACCACTTTCCTCCTCTACCACCAGTTGCACAAAACCATCTGTCTCATCCAGAGCCTGAGCTTTACCGGAGGCAGAAAAACGGAATCTGCCGATCTTGGCCTCAATTCCTCTCTCCCTGGCCTTATCGAGAGTGAGTCCCACTGTGGCAATCTGAGGAGAAGTAAAGATACAGTTGGGGATACTGGTGTAGTCAATTTTAGAATCAACCCCCAGAGCGTTCTCCGCCGCCACAATCCCTTCCTCAAAGGCTACGTGAGCTAAAAGATATCCTCCCACCACATCACCAATGGCATAAACCCTCTCCTCACTTGTCTGCATCCTTTCATTAACTGTGATATTTCCTTTTTGATCGAGTCTTAAATCAAGATTTTCTAGACTAAGACCTTCGGTGTAGGGAGATCTCCCTACGCAAATAAGCATTTTTTCTGCCGAAATTTTCTCACCATTATCCAATCTCGCAGTAAGGCCATCTTTCTGATAGTCAGTTATCTCTTCCAGTCTGGTGTCAGTGAAGATGTTTATCCCTCTTTTTTGGAGAATTTGTTTCATCATCAGGCTAATTCTTTTATCTTCCTGGGGAAGAATCCTATCCATCATCTCTACCATAGTGATCTGGGTCCCCAGAGGGCCGAAAATAGCAGCAAATTCACAGCCAATTACTCCCGCTCCCACGATAAGGAGACTTTGGGGAATTTGTGTAAGTTCTAAGGCTCTCTCACTGGTGAGGACAGCCGGATGATTGAAATCAATAAAGGGAAGCAGGACAGGCTTAGAGCCAGTAGCCATAATAGTAAAGTCGCCTTCGATTTTCTCTTTACCTTCGTTTGTTTTAATCTCGACTTTATGAAGGTCAAGAAAGCTTGCCTTCCCTTTCACCAATTTTACCTTGTTTGCCTTAAGAAGATACTCGACTCCTTTTACGACCCGGGAAACAACCTCATTTTTTCGTTCCATCATGCGGGTAAAGTCCGGCTTTATCCCCTCTACTTCAATCCCTAGCTTTTTTGCGTGTCTAACGAGAGAAAGAGTTTCCGTGGAAGCCAAAAGGGATTTGGTAGGAATGCAGCCCCGATTAAGGCAGGTTCCTCCGACCTGGGCTTCTTCTATCAAGCTAACCTCGGCACCCAGTTGAGCTGCTCGAATGGCCGCTACATACCCGGCCGGACCAGCACCGACAATTATAATCCTCCTATCGCTCAATCTCCTTCCTCCTTTCTATGGCTTAACCAGAATCTCCTCTACTGGATTTGGTTCAGTTACCATCATCTTTTACCCTCATTTCCTCTATACTTCAAGATACGAACTCCTAATATAACCGTTCTCCCATCATTTGGTAATCTGTGTAATCTTGTGGTTGCTAATCTCAGACATTACTGCTTTGACGATTTCTGGTAGTTTTTTCTGGAGTTTAGAAGAAAGCCGAAGCCCCCAGTCTATTGAGTCCGGCTCTATGCCGATAATTACGATATCTCGAGGTCTTGCTTCACTCTTCACCTCGGCTAGACACTCCATCAGGCCCATCTCATGCAGTGAGAGGAGTTTATTATACTCATTTTTAGCCTGAGAAGGTAAAATTCGATAAATGGTTCCCGGCCTTTTCCCTCCCCTTGCCGCATCAACAACAACTATCTTCTTCCTTTTTTTCAGTAAATGCAAGATAGAAAACAGAGCAGTCCCGGCATCCATAAGTTCAATGTTGCCGGGAAGCTTTTTTTTCTCCAGCTCTCTAATTACGTGAACACCAACCCCTTCATCTCCCAGGAGCATATTCCCTACTCCTAAGATGAGAATATCTGGATAGTTGCTCATAAAATTTGATATTCTCCTAGTTTATTTACCCTGGGATTCAGAGTATGCACAGCGCAGGCAAGACAACGATGGGCTTCCTGGCATTCTTTTAGATAAGCTCAGCCGCTTCTAAAACTCTGGGAACATATCTATCCCAGCCTAAGGACATAATATGAACTCCCTGGCACATCCCCTTCATCTCTTTAATAAGGGAGGCAGCAATTTCAACGCTCCTCTTGGGCCGATCTTCCCTGGAAGCTTCTGCCATAATCTTGATAAATTTATCAGGAACGAAGACCCCGGCCACATTAGCATTCATAAATCGAGCCATTCCGGCTGACTTCAATAGAACTATCCCTACCATTATGGGAACCTTAATGTGTTCAGCCGCCTTGATGAACTCTTCAAATTTTTTGACCTCATAGACTGCCTGGGTCTGAAAAAACTCTGCTCCGACTTCCACCTTAGCTTCCATCTTGATTATCTGAGGTTCCAGGGGATCGGCTCCGGGATTGGCCACGGCACCCAAGCAAAAATCTGGTACACCATCCAGTTTATTCCCCACCATATCATAACCGTTAACTAGTCCCCTGGCTACTTTAAGCAGATGAATAGAATCCAGATCAAAGACTGGCTTTGTCTGAGGATGATCTCCCAGCACTACGTGATCCCCGGTGAGACAGAGGACATTCTCAATTCCCAGGACAGAGGCAGAAATAAGATCAGATTGAAGAGCTAATCTGTTTCTATCCCGACAGGTTATCTGAAAAACTGGCTCAAATCCTCTTTCCTTTAACAAACGACAAACGGCCATAGACCCCAGCCGCATCACCGAACTCTGATTCTCGGTGACATTGATAGCATCAGCTTTATCCTTTAAGAGATCCACCTCCTCCAGCATGGGTTCTATATTTGTCCCTTTGGGAGGTCCAATCTCTGAAGTAATTACAAACTTACCCTTTTCAACGAGATCTTTCAGCTTCATGGGGTAGATAGTCTCCTTTCTTCAGGTTCCTCAATAGGTCAATCTTTAAAAAGGCTTCATTCAGAAGAAACAGATACTTCCTCTTTCGGCTTCTCTTCCACAGTTTCTAGTGCCCAGAATATAGATTTCTTCCTCTCGGCCGGGGCAAGCATAAGATTGTAATCCCGGGGTGGGCGAATTTTTCTTAAGTTTTCTAGCTTCCCTATATTCTTAAGCCTCTCATAGATGAGAGCCCAGACACAATCTTTTTCTGGATCAGTCTCACATTTTCCCTTATCAGAACCTCCACAGGCTCCGTTAACCAGAAATTTAGGACAATTAGCATAAGGACAAATCCCCCCGGTATCAGCCAACCGGCAATCCCCACATTGAAGACATCTTTCCTCACCCGACCAGACTCCCGGGAATCCACCCATATGTATGGTATTATCCGCCGGTCGGACAGGGATATCCACCATGTTAGCTACTGCCTGAACCCCGATACCGCAGGAGACGACAAGAACAGAGTCAGAGGACTTAAGCTCTTCTATATATCGGTTAAGACGCATACCAACGAGCACCTTGTTACATACAAAATCGATGAGAAGAGCGGTGGTTATTTTTTTCCCCGCTTCTCTCAACCTATCCTTGGCCTCTCCCAATCCCTCCGGGCCTCCTGTCTTGCAAGCATCTGAGCACCCCCCGCAGATAATGACAAAAACATTTTTTTCCTCTTCCAGGGAAGAGAGAATTTCCTCCCAGCTCTTTCTCTCTGAAACAATCATTGACCAGCCTCCTTCTTCTTTTTCGTCCTTCTTTAGCTTATTCTAAACCACTCTAATTCTTCTCCCTTGGGAGTAACAAAATGTACTGCACAGGCTAGACAGGGATCAAAACTACGGATAATTCGCACAACTTCCAGGGGATTTCGACTATCTCTTACCTTGATTCCTGTAAGAGCCTTTTCTATAGGACCGGGCTGATTGGAATCATCACGGGGTGAGGCATTCCAGGTGGTGGGCACCACCAGTTGATAATTGTCAATTACCCCTCCTTTTATCCTGATCCAGTGTCCCAGAGATCCTCGGGGTGCCTCGGTTAACCCCATGCCTTCAGCCTCTTCAGGAAGCTCGTAGGTGACATATATTGGTTCCCCAGGCTTAAGCTGAAGAACCCATTCAGCCATAGCGTCAGCAACCAGCTTGGTATCCAGAGCCCTAGCCAGATGGCGTCCCAGACAGGACAAAAGATCAGGAAATTTTAACTTCATTTTAGAGAGACTCTTTTCCACCAAATCCCGCACAGGAGGATGATTCAAGGAGTACCCCACCACCAGGCGAGCCAGCGGCCCCACCTCACAGGGTTCTCCATCGTAACGAGGAGCTTTTATCCAGGAATAGCCCCCGGATTTATTTTCACTGGGAACTGTGTCTCCACGGGATGGATGGCGATTAGTGATTCCATCTTCGTACCAGCTATTCTTCACCTGCTCAGTGATCCTCTCCGATTCCAGATCCCTGGAGTTCAGAGCAACATCAGTTAATCCCTGTTTGTAAAGGCGGCTTCGCTTAGTCTGATCAATTGAATTTCGGTCCAGATTGAAAGCTCCGTAGGAGAGAAAACGATATCCATTGGTTCCCATCTCCAGGTAATCTCCATATTTCTCGGCTATCCTCATCACATCGCTAAGATAGACATTATTGATAAACTGTCTGATTTCATTCACCCTCCACAGGAAGGCGCTGATTTTATCTACGGTGGGTTTCTCTGTAACCCCTCCTGCCACCATACCCACATTATGGGGCATTTTCCCTCCAAAAATGGCCAGCATCTCGTGCGTCTTTCGCCTCACCTCCAGAGCAAGAAGATAGTGAGAAGCAAGTTCTTCATTAGCTCTATCATCCAAGCGGTAGTCCCCCTCATAACGGGGAAGGAAAGGAAAAGAATTTCCACCGGCGAGAAATTCTTTCAGTGCTCTCACCCTGGCATCTTCGCCTTGATATCTGGCCAAACGATTAAGATCCACAAAGTCAAGGGCAGCCAGATGATAAAAGTGAAGAATATTGGACTGAAGAAAATTGGAACCCAGGATGAGATTGCGAATGATCCTGGCATTGGAAGGAATTTTGTTCTCGAGGCCGAAGGCCTGATCCAGGGCAAAAACCGAGGCGGTGGCGTGAGCAATGGGACAAACCCCACAGACCCTTTGAGTTATTTGAGAGGCATCTCTGGGGTCCCTCCCCTTAAGAATTATTTCAAATCCCCGGAAAAGCGTGCCCGAGGTTCTAGCTTCTTTAACTATCCCTTGATCCAGCGTGACCTCTACTTTAAGGTGACCTTCTATTCGGGTAACAGGATCTATGATAACTTTCTCCATTTTCATCTCCTTGAATCTATTTCAGGGGTGGCTTTAATTTTTCCCAATGACTAATCTTTTTGTAGAAAGGCCCTGTTATGTCGGGAAAGGAAGGCTCTGTGCACCCCAGGCAGGGAGAACCTGCACCAATTGGCCAGTTGATACCACCATTCCAGTACCGAAGGGGACAGTCGGCATAGGTAAAGGGACCTTTGCATCCCAACTCATAGAGACACCCTTCCTCACCTAACTTACGAGCGAATTTGCCTTCATCGAAATAAGGACGGCGGGGACAGTTCTCGTGAATGAGCTGTCCATAAAAAATCTTGGGTCGATTGAGTTCATCTAGATCATCCGAACTCATCAGACCGTAAAGTAGAATATGAGCTACTGTTCCTACAAACCAATCCGGATGTGGAGGGCATCCAGGAATATTAATAACCGGAACGCCGATTTTTTCTTGTTCCAGTATATCTTTTGCCCCCTTGCATCCTGTTGGATTAGGCCGTCCAGCAGGAATGCCCCCAAAGGTAGCACAATCTCCCAGGGCAATGATGGCCAGTGATCCCCGGGCAAGATTAATAAAGCGGGAAAGAACAGTAACCGGCTCTCCCTTTTTCTCTCCCACCGTGGCAAAGATTCCCTCCCTGGCTGTAGGAATACCACCCTCCATCACCAGAATGTATCTACCTTCTTCTTTTTCTCGAGTGTCCAACATCACCTCAATAGAAGCTTCACCCGTGGCCGCCATCAGAGTGGGATGAAAAACAAGCTGCAAGAAACTACCCGGAACAACTTCGTCCAGAAGAAGATTCTTGATGGAAGGACTGACAGAATTCATAATGGATATAGAACATCCCGTACAGCCTGCTCCCTGCAGCCAGATAACTGGTTGACGCTTAGTCTCCATTCCCGACCTCCTTCCCTCGAATATCTTTTTTCAAAATCTTAAAACTTCTTCTTCCCCTCCCTCAGGATACATACCTCTAATCCTTTTCGAGAAATGCCTAAATCTCAAGAATTTTTTTTATTCGAGATACCAATTCTTTGGGCTCTATCGGCTTTTCAAGATAATCTTCTGCTTCAAGCTCCAGACCCTCAGCTATGGAGTAGGAAGTCCGAGAAAGCTTTTGCTTAAGAGCCGTTAACATGACCACCGGAATCCCATTGTATTCAATATTGCTCTTGAGTTCTTTGCACACCTCAAATCCTGACTTTTTGGGCATCATAATGTCAAGAATGATTAAATCAGGCCTCTCCTCCTTTATTCTTTCCAGACATTCTTTCCCGCTGGAAGCTGTGACTACCTCAAAATCGCTTTTCTCCAACACCATTCTTGCTCCCTCCACAAAATCCGGGTCATCATCCACAAGAAGAACTTTTTTCATCGTCTTCATTTTCTTTCCTTTAATATTCTTTCTGACCTTCGGTCAAAATTTTTATTTCCTTCTGGCCAAAATTCTCTTTACCCGATCAATCAAATCATCAGGCTGGATAGGTTTCTCAATATAATCGTCCACGTCCATGCGAAGAGCCGTTTCCAATTCATAGCGCCTACCCGCGGCTTCTTTTTTTACCGCCGTCAGAACTAAGATAGGAATTCGGGGATAACTCTGATATCCTCTTAAATCCTTTATTACTTCAAATCCATCCTTTTTGGGCATCAAAAGATCCAGGATAATAAGATCCGGTCTGCTTTTCTTAACCTGCTCCAGGCATTCCTCTCCGTTAGAAGCGAAGGTCAGCTCGTAGGGTTGAGTTTCCAGGACGATTTTTACTGCTTCCCGAACATCAGGATCATCGTCTACGATTAAAATGTTGGCTAACTTTTGCATATCTTCCTCCGTATTATACTACTGGTCGGCGGACCAAACCCGCCTTATCCACAACTATGGGATCAACTTTTTCCCCAACAACAGCCATAATATGTATCTCATACAACCCCGAGATTTCCTCAAATGGCTTCTGTTTCGTTATTACCATAGCTCATCCCCTTACTTGGATCGAGCAAGAAGTTTTTTCACCCGATCCAGTAGATCCTGGGGTTGAATGGGCTTATGTACATAATCATCAGTAGGTAAAGAACTTATCTTATGTTCAGGAAAGACTTTAATGTCCACTTTCTCGGCTACAGCCGTAAGAACTAATATGGGAATATCAGCATATCGTGGATCGCCTTTCAGCTCTCGACAAAGAACGTCTCCGTCTTCCTTGGGGAGAAGCAAATCCAGAATAATTAGATGGGGATTTTCTTCTTTCGCTTTCTTCAGCCCTTCCTTTCCATCAAAAGCAGAAACGACCTGGTAGGACTCTGTTTCCAAAATGATCTTTAGTGCTTCTACCAAATCAGGATCATCATCAATAACAAGGATTTTTGTCGCTGAGCTCATCTTGCATCGCTCTATCAATGAGGTGCCTGGATCTCTTTTAGTTTTTTAAGAATAGTAAATACAAAATTATTGCCTTCTTTCATTTTATCCTTGTATTCCTGGCTAACCGTCTTCTCGGATAAACACTTGCCAGAAAGAAAATAGCATGGTTCTACCCAAATCTTTCCGCCGTGCTTTCTGATAAGTTCCCTGGCCACATCAAGCCCTATTCCCGAACCATCTTTTCGGGTTGTCACATATCTTTTAAAAATAACCTCTCTATCTTCCTCAGGAATGGGCTCACCAATACTAGCTACGCTGAAATAATGATATCTGTCACCCTTGTCACCATAGCCAATAAATATTTCTGTATCCTCTTCTCCGTATTTTATGGCATTGGTTAACAAGTTATTGTAGATGACTTCTACATAGTCGGCATCACAAATAACTTCCAGATCTTTTGGAACATCACAGATAAACCTCATCCCTTTTTTTAATGTGTAGTCCTTATGAAAATCCGAAATTCTTTCCAAAACATCCCTGTAGAAATTTACCTTCTTTGGGATTATCTGAAGCTCTCCAGCCTTTATTTTTGAGTAAATCAAGAAGTTCTCCACCGTTTTCAATCCATGTTGACTCCGGGATATTATTCTGTTAAACAAGACTTTCCTTTTTTCAGGAGGCAAATCGATTTGTCTTAAAACGGTGGTAAGCTGATAGATGGTGGCTAGAGGTGTCTTTAGTTCATGAGAGGCAAATGCAGTAAGTCTGTCCGAGAGCTCAACTAACTTGTATAACTGGGTGTTATCTTCAATGACTTCCACCACGTAACGCAACTTGCCCCGGGGTCCGGGCAGAGGAAAAGAATAGACATCCAGATGTTTTTCCTCCCCCCCTCTTTTGATTACCTTCAGGCCTTTGGAGTTTTCTTTCGTCCTCAGGGTTCTTCTCACCGCACAAGCTTCTTCTGTGCAGGGTCTATTATGACCAAAACTGATTTCATAGCATTTTTTCCCTATTATATTCTCCTCAGGCTTTTCTTGGATCTTCCGATACTCTCTGTTTGCCCAAATGATGTTAAAGTCTGGATCAAGAACAACTATAGCTATACCCATAGCATTGAGTATTTCTATTCCGAATCGTTCTCCCAGAATCTGTTCTAATTTCTCCACCGGGCGATTATTTTGGCCCATTTCTCTTGCCCCCTGCTTTATTTTCAAAATTATCTTACGGAATTTCCTTAACTTCCGATGCTTTTAATATAGTATAGCTGCAGAAAGGCGCTTGTCAACTAGAAAATGTTTCCGGTGTTATTGTGTTAATAGAATGTCATATATAACTATCAAGCTAGAATGTCCTACCC
>CAZIXA010000032.1:0-24929 GCA_964543295.1 uncultured Clostridia bacterium
TTACAGAGAATCAAAGGCCCGAAAATAGCGTTTTACTGTCAAACTTGGGTTTCAACATAAACATAGCCTCTAAGCTCTCTTGTTTCTCTTTCCCAAAATTAAAGACGCCACCAAGAACTTTGTCTAAGGCTTTCTCAAGATAGACTCTAAAATCAAAGGTCATTAGGGTGAAGATAGGGGACTCCTTGGCTTGTAAACTCCATAGCCTTATAATACCCTATCTTTCTTTTTTCTTACCTTTGCAGGGTCTTTAACCAGCAATTTAGCTTATTGTGAGCAGCATAGGTCTTAGGAGATTCTTTAAGGGTAAGATTAAAGGTAAGAGTAGCAAACCAGTCCCAGTTATAGCGGTTAAGTAGGTCTACCCAGGCAAGACGCAAGGGGTTGATTTGTCTATTAGATGTATTACACTTGTCTATAGTTCTACTCGGCGGGGTCAAGGTATCCTCCTTGAGGGGCTTTGACCCTTTTTTATTTAGACCTAATCATTACACGCAGGTCTATACTCTCTAATCTGGCTCTGTTCAACCCTATCTCTCTCAGCTTCTGAATCTATTTTAATAAACCTAAAATAACACGTGTAATCTCGGAGATACCTCTTTATACATTCATCAAGTTCTGAGGGACTAAGATGCTCATGAAGCCTTCTCTCTAAATTCTCACTTTTCCCTACATAAAAAACAATGTACTTATCATCGCTAGTCCTCTGAAAAATCAGTCTATATACACCTCCAGTCACAGGAACCAATCTAGCTACATTTTCTTCGTTATATAGATGTCTACCTGACCACTCAGCCATTATCTTTCACCTCCTTTCACCAAGGCGTAGCTCCCCCTCCAAGGATGGGTAGGACAGCTACGCTTTGCCTTGTTCTAGTACTCTCCAAGGACACCCAAGGTATTGTGAAGAAAAAATTATCGGCAATAGGGACAAAAGAAACATAATCAATTATTATCGGAACATCGGCTAGTGTTCTAATCGACTTTCATCTGCTCCTGTGTAACAACCATTGGCAGTAATCCCCAAGTGTATTGTGACTATTCACTATATTGTCTGTCTTGAATACATGTTTATACATACTAAGTGTTCTATTTGTCTCGGGGTTAATTAAATCAATTTTTAAATCTTTATTAAAATTTATCCCTTTAAATTCTTTTTTTACATTTCTATCGTTATCATTAAACGAAAATCCGATCGCAATAATTTCATCTGCTCTTTCCAGTGCCTCTCTTATTTGTGCCCAAATATCAGGGAATGCCTTCCTTTTGATACCCGGCGGAATTATTGCCGAAGTAAAATATTGATTTCTGTCTTTATCATATTCAGAGGCGCCCAGAATGACTACCGTACTCCCTCTAACTTTCCTCTTTACAGGAATAAAGAGGTAAAGATCTTTTTCTCCGTTTGTCTTTTTATACCAATTTATTGAACCATGAGGTTTAAATATAATATTATCAGACTTATTTTGTAGAATGGTATCTTGTTTTTTTCCACTCTTATAAGTAATATCTTTAAATTTGACTCCATAGCCATCTTTATACTTCCATTTGCCTGTATACTGCATTTCCTCATCCAATAAAGTGTCCCAATTAAAAGAGATCACATCACCCCCATAATTTACTATGTATGATGCTAATATCTTGTGGTAGATCGAAAAACAATAGTAACATATTAACGACAATGACCGATGAATATACTTAAGTAATTCGTCTCTTATCAAGCATATTCTAACCAAAGGGTCGTTCACATGGAAGTCTTGGCTTTGACCATCCTTTTCCTTCTTCTCGAGGCGTGTAATCTCTTCTTCGATATGCCGATATAAAGTCTCTATATTTATTTTTCGGCTTATTGCCTCGTTGTTTAGAATATCTTCTTTGCTAATAGACCTACCGAAGGTTACATTGTAATATTCGCATATATATCGACTCAAATTGTCTCCCATATTAAGCCTGGCAGCTATCGGTAGTCTATCCTTTATTGCTTGAGCAAAATTATTTGTATCACAAAAATAACCACTGCTAAGCGGGCCTTTCATTAGAAACTTATTGGTGTTGTTTGTTCCATATCCTGCGTCGAGAGTTCTTATGTTAAACTTTAGTTCTCTGGATGAGCCTGCTCCTAACAAATAGACTCTCCTCATCTTTTCTTCCTAAGTGTGGCAAACTATAAGTGCTTTCTTTTTAGCCTCGTTTTTTATCTCTCCATTACCCTTGCTTTTTAGGTACCTTAAAACTGTTCCTTCTAGCGTCTTGAATCCTCTCTTCAGATTCCTCGTCAGGGATTTAACCACTAATTCTACTTATGATAATTGGCAATGCGAGACTCAAATAAATCTCCCTGTTGGCATAATCGGAATAAAATTCATTTACTGCTTCCACAATTTTCGCGTAAGCTATTCCTCGAATACGTATGTCAAATGGCCACTGGTTGTACTTTTTGGCTAAAGTGTCACCTGTAGCAGCAGCCCATGCTGATACTACACCTTCCTCAAAACCTCTCATATAGCCCTCAATATATCCATATCTTTGTGTCTCTGGCATTCTTCTCCAAGAATAGCCATCCCGGGCTGGTGAAAGAACAACAAGTACATCCTCCATAAAAAAGTACCACATACTCTTGGTAGAACTGGATTCTCCTTCACTAGAGCTTTGACCCATTAGCACAACAAAGCACATTATTGTCAGGGAAAAAACTGCAAGGCTTCTCAACCTCCTTTTTATCTTTTGTATCTTCTCCCTCCCTTCACTTATTTTTTAGATACTCCCTCAGGGCTCCCTAATATTTGTGTAAACATTGAAGCCGAAATCATAAAAGGTTCAAGAGATGGGTCTTGGCAGACTCAAATTGGTTGTTTTGTAATTCTCGGACATCGGTAGGTGTGAAAGTTTTGATGAGGTAACGTCCGTGTTCGCTTTGGTCTTTAAGTTGTCGATATTTACAGTAAATACTTTTGAGATGTACTTCGGTAGCAACAAGATTGGTTCGGCGCTTGTGGTCTGGAGGGTGATACTGATGCAACGCTAAGAACGCATCTACATAGTGAATAAGAGAATAGAAAAGGGCTGTTACAGCCCAGTCCAAAAATTCGGTATTATCTAGGTCAAAGTGGTCATAGAACCTTTCATTTTTGGCAGCCTGGCGTACGTGCTTTTGCTTGGAAGGCACAACAGGTCCTCTAACTTCTGAAAAAGAGGATTTCGGTTGTACTGGGAATCAGCTGGTCGGGAGGGCTTTTATCAAAGTCTTTCAGATTCACCGCATGAAAATCTGCATTAACCTTGGGAAAATAGGCAAAAGTCCTTTGTTCCAGTTGATAGATGAGGTCGTAGGTCTTTTCGTCTTGTGAGTCGAAAATAGTGAAAATGTCGATTGCGTCCTGCTCTTTTTCAGCTAGGATACGGATTACTTCCGGAATTTTGGAAGCCAAATCGACGAAAAAGTCTGCAAACTTTTTTATGTCACTAATCTGGTATTCAATAAATAGGCTTTCTGGTAGCTCTACCTCGCTCCAAGTCAGAGAACCAGCGGTCAAACCTGCCCAAGAACCAGTAAAGCCAAATTTTCCAAGCGACAAAGACTCCTGTATCGTCGGCAACAATAGATTCACGAATACTATTTCTTCCTCTCCAAGGTTGCTTGGAAAGACAACGCCAGAAGGTGACCTAGATGTTTGAGCATGTTGCTGAAGCGACTCGTGTCGTGGGTTTAACTTGAAGACAAAATAAATCGTTTCTGCATATTGAGCACCACTGTCACGTGCCCCTCCGCCCAACTGAGGTGAGACGTCGGCCTCTTTCTCTTCAGCACCTAGGAAGTTGAGATTCGAGTAAATTTTTACCCTTTTTCCTTCATACGTTGAAGGTTTAGTCGCTTGAGACGACATAGCTCATTCCGCTAAGACTGCTCTAAGACCCTTATAATGATGCAAGGAGCTTTATTAAATTGTTGTACTCTGTTTTGAAAGATTCTTCTAGGACGTCATGGGGGGGTAGCGTCGTTATATCTTCGTGGACATTCAAGTCGACGTGGAAACGCTCAGATTTCGGGTCTTCGTAAGGTCCCAATAATAGATTGCAGGTTTTTGACCCCCTTGGATATTGTAGTTTGATTGAGGTACCTATGAAGCCTGTGTCGATTTTGGACCCCAGGAATTTCGTATTTAACATCTTATCCTTAATTAGCTGTGCTGGCAATTCTCCAGACCTCAATCTAAAGGCAAGTCCGTAATTAAGACCAAGAGCCGTATACTTTCCCCCTAGTTGCACCAAGGTATCAAGAACAACTTTAGAAACAGGCTTTTCGCCTGGTTCTCGACCGCTATTGTCTCGTACTTGTAACCGACCTTGACCCAAAAGGATGTCAATCTGGTCACGAGGACTGCTGACAACGGTTACACCAGGTTCGCCGACGGTTCCAATAGTAAGAGGTGGCCGAATTATCTTCTTCAGTGTCTCAACAGAGAGGCGAGGTCTAGCTCCCTCTATATCGAAGATAATCACGACGCTTGTATAAATAATTTCTCGGTCTTCAACATCCATACTTTGTCGGTCCTCTAAAAACCAAGTTTCGAGTTCTTGCCCGATATGCCTTTTGTTAGAAACTTTTCTTACATCACAACGGTATTCTATCAGTATAAATTACTTGCGTCAAGACCGATGAAAACTCCCAATTTTTGGTGTCCAAATAGTGTCCATGTGAGGTACAAAATCACATAGATTGATACAAATTGGTAAAGAAAGAAAATCACTTACGAGGCTTGTCTGGAGTGGTTTTGCCGCTTCTGGACTTACTTTTGGAATCTGCCTTTTTTGGATTATGAGTCCGCTGCTCTACCGACTGAGCTATGGGCCCTGACTTTAGCTTAGATATTCCTCCAGCATCCTCTCTTTGGCTATTTCTTTTAGCTGTGTGAGAACCTTCGCCTCAATCTGTCTTATTCTCTCCCTGGTGACTCCATATTTTTCACCTATCTCCTGGAGAGTACAATCCCATCCATCCTCTGTACCAAAACGAAGCTTTAGAATCTCCCGTTCTCGAGTGTCCTTAACCTCTTGAATTAATTTATCTATCTCCTTTTTAAGGCAACTAAGATTAACCTCTTCGAAGGGGCAACCAGCCTTTTCATTTTCGATAATTTCTATCAAGTGAGAATCCTCATTCTCTCCAATGGGCATATCCATGGAGGTAGATCTGGTAATTACTCTCTGAACTCTCTCCACTTTGTCCAAGGGAAGATCGCATTTCCTGGCGATATCCCTGGCTGTAGGAGTCCTCCCAAGTGTCTGCTCAAGTTCCTGAGATGCACGGTTTACTTTTTTCATGAGTTCGGTTATATGAATGGGAACTCGAATGGTACGGGACTGATCGGAGATTGCTCTGGATAAAGACTGTCTGATCCACCAACTAGCATAAGTGCTGAAACGATTTCCCCTTCGGTAGTCGAACTTGTCCACCGCCCGGGAAAGACCAATGTTTCCTTCCTGAATTAAATCCAAAAAGGGAACTCCTCTTCCTGTATATCTCTTAGCAAAGCTCACCACTAGTCTCAGGTTTGCTTTGATCATCTTATCTCGGTATTTTTCATAGCGGTACTTAGCTCCTCTAATCTCTTCCCGTAACTTGAAGAATTTGTCTTTATCCTTAGGGGGTCTTAAACTGTTTCCCTTCTCTTCGTTCAACTCTAAAACAAAATTGGCGAGTTTTTCCATCTTTCGGGACTTCTTTTTTGCACCACCTAAAAAAACATCTCTATCAATGCCTCTCCTTCGGGAAAGTGCGTATAGATAAGGATTTTTTTCCGCAAGATTAGCCAGGTCCAGTAGCCTTCCTCGCAGGATTTTTCTGCTTTCTTTTATTTTCCTTCCGTATTCTTTTTCTTCTTCGGGAGAAAGTAAGGAAGTTTTCCCAATTTCTTGCAGGTATCTTCCAATTCCATCGTTGGCATCCAGTCCCAACCCGGCTGATTTCTCAATTCCTTCCCCCTCTGCACCAATTATCTGAATTCCTTCTTTCTCAAATAGCTCAAATACGTCCTCAATCTCTTCAGGAGTGGAGATATCATCAAGAATTTCCTCCTCCACTTCCTTATAGGTTAATTTACCATTTTTTTCGCCCTTGGCTAAAAGATTTTTTAGCTTTTTCTTCATTAACTCACCTCAACGAGATTTGTCTCTTTAAGTGGGTTAACTCATCCCACCATTGATTAATCTTCTCTTCCTGCCCCTTTCTTTGATTCTCCTTTATGTTTTTCGTTAGTTCACTGATTCTCTTCTGAACCTTGTTTCTTTGCCATTTATCAATTAGATCGAGGGCTAGTTTCTCCTTATCATCTGTCTTAAAAGGGGACTCAGATAAAGAAAAAGAAGAGATAATGCTAGATAAATTCTCCTCCTCCAATTGATTTATTAATCTGGAGAAAGATATCTTTCCTTTTTTCCACGAAATAATGATTTCCTTGGCAATTCTACGGTAGTCAGGATTGGTAAGATTATCCAGATCCCATCTTTCTTGTACTAACTTTACTACCGCCTCATCATCCAGCATGAGCTGAAGAAGCATTCTTTCTCTTTTTTCCTGTCCATCTTCCATTTTAAGAAATTCGGGGCGAGAAAGGAAACCTCTCTCTTTCCTTTTGAATCTCTTAAACTCTGTGCGGGTCATCTCTTCATCTAAATCTAACCGCTGGGAGAGACTCCTTATCAACTCTCCCAATGTTATTGAATTACTCACCTTTGCCAATGTAGGAAAAACCTCTTCGGTAATCTCTATTTTATCCTCACGTCTTAGAGAAGGCCTTTTTTGGATCTCCAGGTTTAACCTATAATCAAAATAAGCTAGAGCCTCATCTTTTCGTTTTAAAAAAGAACCCTCACCCTCTTTGTTGACTAAATCGGCTGGATCTACACCGCGAGGCATAGAGATAATTCTTATCTCCAAATTGGCTTCTAACAGAAGATCTATACCTCTGAGCGTAGCGGAAATTCCAGCCTTGTCTTGATCGTAGGCAATAAAAACATGACCAGTATAGCGTTTAATGAGTCTTGCCTGAGAAGAAGTAAGAGATGTTCCCAGAGAGGCAACTACGTTTTTTATTCCCCTTTGATGAAGGGTCATGACATCGGTATATCCCTCCACCAGGATCACTTCCTCTTCTTGTCTTATCGCTTCCTTGCTGAAATTCAAACCATATAGAATTCGGCTTTTATCGAAAATAAGACAGGAAGAAGAGTTAAGATACTTAGGTAAACTATTATCTAAAATCCGACCTCCAAAGCCACATATCCTCCCCTCAGAGGTAAAGATGGGGAAAATAAGGCGTTGTCGAAACCAGGCATACCAGCCATCTTTTTTTTGAGAGGGAATTAAAAGAGACAGTTTTTTTAAGTTTTCCAGCGAAATTCCTTTTGTTCGAACCATTTTCAGAAAATCCCCAGAAGTTGGAGCCCAGCCCACCCTGAATTTTTCGATCACTTCCGGGATGAACCCCCGTTGTTTCAAATATTTTTTAACAGAGACCATCCTCTCTAACTCTTGCTGGAAAAGGTCAGCTACTTTCTCATTGGTGCGATAAAGCTCTTCCTTTAAGATACCCTTTCCCTCTTCTTCGTTAATCGCAGCCACAGATATTCCCACTTTCTCCCCTATCATTTTTACTGCCTCGGGAAAGGAGATTTTCTCCCATTTCATGATAAAATTAAAGACGTTACCCCCTGCTCCGCAACCAAAACAATGAAATAGCTGTTTTTCAAACGAAACCATAAAAGAAGGAGTTTTCTCCTGATGAAAAGGGCACAAGGCTTTATAGTTTTTTCCAGCCTTTTTTAAGGGTAAATAATGAGAGATTATTTCTACAATATCTGCTCGTTCGCTAATTCTATCAATCAGCTCATTAGAAATGTAACTAGCCATTTATCCCCATCCCTGCGGAAGGAAATAACTTCGGTAAAGACTAAGAGCATATTGGTCGGTCATCCCCGCAATATAATCGACCGCTATCCTCTTCCTTCCTTCCCTTTTTATATTGGTTTTTAAAGAAGGGGGGAAAAGATCGACATGGTCGAGACAAAAACTGTAAAGATCGGCTACTACTCGATAAGCCTTTTTCACCTCCTGGACCAAAATTGGCGATGTATAAACTTCTTCATACATAAAGTCTCTTAATTGGTTAAATTCGCTAAGAACTATCTGGCTCATTTTAAGATGGGGGCTATCCTGGCTTTGGTCAACTACATCCTGCACCAGGGTATCTATTCGCTTCCTGTTCGTTCTTCCCAGAACCTTTATAGCCTCCCTTGGTAGGTCATTTTCTCTAATTATTCCTGCTCTTAGAGCATCATCTATATCATGGTTCACATAAGCGAGGGGATCGGCTATCTTCACTACTTCCGCCTCCAGAGTATGGGGATGAGTTTCGCTTTTAGGACTGAGTATCTTTTCCTTCTCCTGGGAATGATTCAGAATGCCGTCTCTCACCTCCCAGGTTAAATTCAATCCTTCTTTCCCCTCCAGCTTCTCCACCACCCTTAGACTTTGTTGGGCGTGTTGAAAACCGCCAGGATGAATATCATTTAAAGCATCTTCTCCAGTATGACCAAAAGGAGTATGTCCCAGATCATGACCCAGAGCAATCGCCTCTGTCAGGTCTTCGTTTAGTTTGAGAGCACGGGAAATGGTACGGGCAATTTGGCTTACCTCTAAAGTGTGAGTCAGCCGCGTACGATAATGATCACCAAAAGGGGCAATAAACACCTGAGTCTTATGCTTCAGACGACGAAACGCTTTTGAATGGATGATTCTATCCCGGTCTCTTTGAAACTCTGTTCTTAGAGGGCAGGGATTTTCCTTCCTTTTCCGTCCCTTAGTCTGCCTACTCTTGCTCCCATAGGGAGAAAGATATTGTAGCTCGTCTTCTTCCTGGGCAATTCTATCAAAGAACCTACTTGTTTTATGTTTCAACTATTAGCAAATTCCTTCTTAGTCCCCGGGTATTTCTGTTCCCGGAGGAAGTTCCATGCCTTCAGGCATTTTAAACATTGGCTCACCTGCCTCTAACTTAGTCCCATCAAAAAGATCAGCGGGAAGACCGGTATTAACTTCTACCTTGGTGACGATCATCTCTCCCTCCATGAATGCTCCCATCATGGCTTGCATCATTTCTTTCTCCTCCGGGGTCACATCGGGCATCTCCACTTCCATTTTATATGTCATTTGGTGAGGAACGAGCATGGTCTTCACTTGGCGATAATCTTTAAAATCCGAGGTAATTCTGTTAGTCGTCTCTTTTCCTTCCTCAGAGGTTCCGGTCATCACTATTTGCATCCTCATAAACACCCAGTTTTCAGCATTAATCCACATCTTTGCCCATCCTGACCATTCCCCTTCTTTTGAAGGTCCAGCTTGTGGAGGTACAGGCAATAACCTTTTTATTCCTTCGGTCAAATCATCCATTTTCAAAACATGGGCGGTCTCACCGTCCAAATCGTCGGTACCCACATATTGCATTTGGGAAAGATCCAGAACTTCCCATATCCGAGTCCAATCAGGAGTATAATCTCTTTTCTCCTTTTTTACTTGGCCAGACACAGGATCTGCTGACCACTCATATTCCCCATCATATATGGTTATCAAGGACTTGCCCATGAACTGAATCTCGGTGCGAGTTTTGTACACGGTCTTTCCGGCAATTTTCGCTCTCTTTTGATAAATTGTTGATTCACCCATCATGGCCATTACGCCCGCGGTGCCTTTGGTAACCATAGTCAGGTCATCAATTCCGCTCATCCGTTGTTCGTAGGCTTGGCGCATACGATTGATGACCTCCTGGGCACTCATTTTGGCCAAGCAGGCTCCAGTTAAACAAAAAATCAACCCACCCACCATGAGTATCATCGCTTTTTTGTTCATTAAGTACTCCTTAGCTCATCGGCTCTTTTTTCTAATTTCTTGCCCTGGGGCACTAGTTTCTTAAATCTGTTTAATTCTTCCATAAACTTCTTAGCCTTACCCGGGGTAACCGAGATCACACTATTATAAACAAAGGGGCCCACTTTCATTAAATAAGGACTTAAATTGGAGCCCCTCATCCACTTAGTTGTCTTCTCAGAGAGGGGAGAAATGGTTAACAAAATGAGGATGACGCTACAGATCAATGATCCTTCTACCAGTCCTAAAAGAACCCCTCCTCCCTGATCTAGACCCTTGACAGGGGAATACTTAGATACCTTGTGAAGAATTATCCCTGCTATACCACCAAGCAAAGCCACTACTATAAAGATAAACCCGAAGCTCAAAAGATTTGCTATCTTAAGAGAAAGATTAGGAAAATTACTAACTATAATTTTTCCTACCGCCTCGTACCGGTTAATAGCTACTACGAGGCCGACGAAGATACCTGCCAGGCCAAGGCCTTCCTTGAAGAAACCCCTCATCGCTCCCCGGATGGCAAATACAACTATTAAAACCACCCAGATCAGGTCTAGCCAGTTCATTTAGCTTCTTTCTCGATTTTTTCTATTAGCTGCTGCACCCTTTCCCTGGCTTTTCTAGTTTTCTCTCTTAACTTATAAAGTTCATCGGCGATATTTAGACAGGCGAGGATACTTATCTGTTCATCCCCTCTTTCGGGTATGGAAGAGGCTATCCTCCTAACCTTGTTATCAACATAAGCAGCTATTGTTTTGAGATATTCCTCATCTTCATTAGCTTTAAGGTTGTATTCCTTGTCGAAGATACGGACTTTCACCGCCATTTACCAAATACTCCCCAATTTAGTATTATAATACTAGAAAAATCGAAATTGTCAAGCCCTTTGCGTCATCCAATGGCTATCTTTGCGAAGTACCTGCTGTTCCGATACATAAATGAGGAAATTTATCCAGATCTGTATGAGGCAGGAATTTGGCGGACATAAACTCATCCATGTAATTGGGGTGAGTAATAAGGTCATAGTAGGTTATCTTTCGACTAATTTCATAACATACCTCAAGAGCTTCTCCAGAGAATAGAGCCATCTTCGCTCCCATAACGGAAGTATTCCCCACGAATTGAATTTTCTCTGAAGATAAATCTGGTATGAGTCCTATAGTAAGAGCCTTTTCTCTGTCAAGGTAGTTTCCAAATCCTCCAGCTAGATATATTTTCCCTATGTCTTCAAATTCTAAATCAAGGGAACTGATTAATATATTTATGGCAGCAAAAATAGCTGCTTTAGCTCTTATTAAATTGTCAATATCTGGCTGGGTAATGACCAGGTCTTTCCCTGTTGCCGATTGATCAGCAGAAATTAGAACGAATTCCAACTCTCCATTCCTCTCCCTAACTCTCTTATCTTTGTGGGAATTTAATCTTCCAGATCTATCAACAAAGCCTGAGGTGAACAGCTCGGCCATGAGGTCAATTAATCCGGATCCACATATTCCCCGCGGTTTGGTCTTCCCAATGGTTGTATAGCTGACCCCCCCTTCTCTGGTAATGTTCACCTTCTCTATAGCTCCTTCGGCGGCTCTCATACCACATGTTACACCACTTCCCTCAAAGGCAGGACCGGCGGAGGCAGCACAACAGATCATCCACTCTTTATTTCCGATGACGATTTCTCCATTAGTTCCTATATCTATAAGCATGGTAAGTTCTTCTGCCCCATAGAGACCGGTGGCAAGAACACCAGCAGTAATATCTGCTCCTACCCAACCGGCTATACCGGGAAGGCAGTAAAGAAGACCCCGGGGATTAATTTTTATTCCTACCTCGGCTGCTCTGATGGGCGGAGGAGAAGTGCAGGCAGGGATGTACGGCTCTTTTCTGATCCGAGCCGGATCAAGTCCCAGAAGAAAATGAACCATGGCTGTGTTCCCTGCACAAACGAGAGCCATAACATCGTTTAGCTTTACATCATTTTTCAAGATAAGAGTGGTAATAAGATTGTTTATGTCGCCTACTATAGCTTGTTTTAGTCTATCTGGTCCGTTCTTTTCTGTATAGATTATTCTTCGGGTTACTTCTTCCCCATAAATCCTTTGGGAATTGTACGTAGCCTCAGCATCCACAGTTTCAGCGGTGTTTAGATTTACCAAATGAGCCACTACGGTGCAGGTACCAACATCTACGGCTATAGCGTAGTTTTTCTTGGTGGTATCCCCTCCTTCCACCTGAATAACCTCTACTGTTTCTCCTCTTATTCCCAGAGTTGCGGTTACTTTCCATTTATTTTCTCTTAAGAGCCTGGGTAGGCTCTTCATTATTTTAAGACCAGTCTGCATGATGGGAATCTTTCTTTGTCGGCGGATCCCGCGGTAAAGACGTAGGTGATCAGCTATATTATCTCGGAGGCTGGGTGGGGAGAGCTTAAGATACATTTTTTGCATCAGAGGATCGTATTTAAAATAGACTTTTTCCTTAAGAGGAGCATAAAGAGCTCGAAAGCGACGGGCGTCCTTATCTACCAGTATTTTTCTTTTCTCTTCTCTAGATTCGGGAGGGACTTCTACCACTATGTCTCCTTTAGCCTTAGTCTGACAGGCAAGAACATAACCTTTTTTGATCTCATCCCTGGTTAAAAGAGTGGTAGGTTCAACTGTTACCTCTCCTTCTTTCAAAATAAGACGGCATTTTCCACAGATCCCATCCCCTCCACAAACGCTGTTAATGTACACTCCTGCCTGGACAGCCGCCTCCAATAGGTTTGTTCCTTTATCTACTTCGGCTGTTTTTCCTTCTGGTTGAAAAGTGATTTTAATTTTTCTCCTCCAATATCTTTTCGATTTTTTCTACTAAAATTTTCTTGGGCACTACCCCGACTACCCTGTCTACCAGTTTGCCACCATTGAAGAATAAAAGAGTAGGGATGGCCATAACTTGGTATTTTCCGGCTGTGACTTGATTCTCATCGACATTTAATTTCCCTACCTTAATTTTTCCCTCGTACTCCTCACCTATTTGCTCTACCACTGGGGCTATCATAAAGCAAGGTGCACACCATTCGGCCCAAAAATCAACTATTACGGGAAGATCTGAATTTAAGACCTCATTATCCCAGATTTGATCTGTCAATGTCATCTCTGACATATCTTTCTCCTTTCTAACTTCTTTTTAATGGTAGTATCTTTCTCCACTATGAACTTTAGTCTTTACTTGATGCTTTTTCTCTAAAGTCTCTACGTATTTAATTATCTCATTTCGGTGTAGTCCCAGACATCGGGAGATATCAACCAGTGTGACAGGGCGTCTTTTAACCATGCTTAATATTCTCTTCTCCACATTCCTTTTATAAGCTTTCTGGGTGGCTCTTTTAAATTCAGCAATGATCTCACATTTCTTTCCTAAGACCGTCTTTATATTATTTAAATCTTCTGCAGTTAAAGGCCGGGCAAATTCCTCTGCTGGGGGTCGAACTACAGTATTTAATTGGATTTTTTCGAGATTCATTTGCTTAATTACCCGGGCTGTCTTTTCTATTTCCTCTAGAGAATCATTTATTCCTTTAACCACCATAATCTCTAACCAGACTTTACCGTTAAACTCTTGAGAAAAACTGTCTATTCCGGTGATGACCTTCTCAATCTTCAGTGAGGGGTGAGGGCGGTTTACCACCTCAAAGATTTCCTGAGTCACCGCATCTAAAGAGGGAATCACTAAATCTGCCTCCATCAAGTCTTCTCGTATTCTCGGCCGGTAGAGTAGAGTTCCATTGGTCAGGATGGCTAAAGGGATTGAGGTTAGTTTCTTAATCCGGCTAATCATCCTCCTAATCTCAGAATTTAAGGTGGGTTCCCCGGAACCAGAGAAGGTAATATAATCGATCCTTTTTCCTTCTCGAAGAACCTCTTCTATCTCCCTTAAGATATCATCGGCAGCTATATACTCTTTTCTTTGGATAGTCTTATTAATTGTCCTTCCCAGTTGACAATAGATACAGTCAAGGCTACAGGTCTTAAAGGGAATTGTATCTACACCTAAGGAAAAACCCAATCTTCTAGAAGGAACCGGCCCAAATATCTGACCCATTTCATACCTCTTTCTTTTCCTGGTCTATCTTCTCCATGATTTTTTTTACCGAGACAAATGCTGGAGAGTCTTCGGGTAGATCAAGCAAAGATTTCCCATTGAAAGTATATTCTTCGAGGCTTTTGTCATAGTTTATTTTTCCCAAATATCTTAGCCCTGTTTTCTTTTCAACCAATCCCCCCATGTCTTGAGGAAACCTATAATTAGCCACAACATAGAAATTGTCATATTTTATTCTAATTTCATCCATAATTCTGCCGGCTCTTTTTATGTTATCGAAAGATTTCTTTGATGGATCAATTATGGCAAATATGTCATTTACCTCGGAGGTTACTTTCCTGTTCAGATGTTCCAATCCTGCCGGAGAATCAATAAGTGTATAATCGTAATTTATCGATAGTTTAGGGATAATCGACTTTAAAATGTTGTTTGGTTGGCAGTAACAGCCAACTGTCCATTTCGTTCCCAGGGAAAACAGGTCAAATCCGGTACCTTCGTATAAACAGGTATGAAACATATATTCAATTTGATCTGGACGAGGTAAAGATTTCAGTTCTTCGGGAACTTCTCCTTTCTGAATATCAAAGAGCACACTCGATACTGTTTTTATCTTCTCTTCTTTTAAATTAACGCCTATCATTTCAGCTAGATTCTCATCTGGATCTGCATCAATCATAAGCAAGGAGTTTTTGGATCTTAAATATTTAGCTAATAGCGCGATAAAACTGCTTTTTCCGGATCCGCCCCTGCCCGTTGAAACTATTGATTTCATCTTTGTTCTTCTAGTAATTCGCTAATTTAAAAACTGGCAGTTCTTTGAGCACTGTAATGTACCTTCCCTCCCTTTACCACCACTTTCCTCTTTCTTTAAAGGTTCTGATGAATCTTTCGATGGAGCGATCATAACTTCTCTCTATATCATCAGGAAAAAAACAGGCCGGTAGTTCTCCTAATCTCCAGTGATAGGAGACACACTCACAGCAGATTCCCTTTTTGTCACAGGGCTCATAAGTACAGTTGCATTTTTTCTTATTTTCCTCTATACTGCATTCCCGCATATTCTATCCTCTCTCTTTCTTCTTATAAGAAGCTGTAGCTGTGCTGGATATACCTCCCCTTATAGCAAACTTTGCCACTACGCTAATCTCTATGGGGTCCAGAACAGCCACCAGATCCTCCAGAATTTTATTGACCACATGTTCATGGAATATTCTGACCTGCCGAAAGGAGTAAAAATAGTACTTCAAAGACTTCAGTTCTATACATAATTTGTTGGGCACATATTTAATGGTCATAGTAGCCTGGTCGGGAAGCTCGGAGAAAGGACAGAGGCAGGTAAATTCATCTGTAGTATGCTCCATCTGGATGGATCGGTAAGGATATTCATAGGAAATGGTCTTGAGAATAGAACGGTCGATAACCGAGGGTTCAAAACTTTTCCCTACCGCTTTTTTTGCTTTTAATTCCTCTTCCGGTGGAAGACGATCTTCATATATCATTTTAAAATCCTAAAGATTTTCAAGAGAATATGATGATTACAGGATAAGTAAAATCCTTGACAGTTAGGAAATTGATGGTCATCATTCAGATTCCCAGAGAATAGAATACCAGAAATAATGAGAATAGGCAAGAAAATTATTAAGAATCATAAGTTTTCATCTTCACCGCTCGGGTGACATAATCACCCACCGAGGGGGTCTCAGTTCCAAGAGGAATCACGTTTACCTCCATTATAGCCATTTTTATCTCCCTCCTAACCAATCTCTAGAAAATCGCCTTATATCGCGGTCAGGGTCGTTTCTTTTCGCTTCTTCTTCACTAAAGCAGAATCTGTATTTTTCAACGTAGTTCATAAGAATCTTATAGGCCTTATTGATCTGGGCCATTTTTTGACTGAGCTCTTTTCTTTTTCCGGCCCTCTGTTTATCCGGATGATACTCTTTAGCTTTTCTCCGGTAAGCATCTTTTATTTCACTCAAAGTAACTTCCCGGGGAAGTCCAAGGAGTCTTCTCGCTTTATTTATTTCCTCAAAGTTTGACAATCCGATCTTCCTTTTTAATCACCAGAAAAGGTATAATTTAGTCCGTACCTTTCCTAGAAGTCTCTCTATCCTACAAGTTCCTTGTCAAATCACAAGAGAATAGAAAAGACCTGTTTCCCCCCTTTCTTCTTTTTTCTCACCTCCAGGAGAGTCTCACAGCATCGTTGACCAACGTGGAATAACGAGTCAGCAAGTTTTATCTGTAATAAGCGAAAACAAACCCTGACGCTTTCCAAGAGGTTAAAGCCTATAAGAGTACTGTAACCTAATGTGTTTTATGGCTCTATTTTTTCTAAAGCTTCTTTTACAGTCATACTGGGCATTTCCTTAAATTGGATTCTTTTAGATTCGAAAACACCTGTGATATTCGGTCCGAATTGTCCACTAACGACCATCTCAACTTTCTCATCCGATAGCATTTCAGCAACACCAAATCCCGCACCTCCCCCTCCAATTCTAAAGGGATTCTTTACCACTTTTACTAGCTTACCATTTTCAAAAATCAAATAATACGGTGCTCTTCCACTTTTCTCACTCACATTAGCGTTTTCATCCTTGCCATTTGAGGCTATGGCAACTTTCACAAAAAACCACCTCCTTCAATTTTTTCAAAGATTATGCCCTGAATAACTGAAATAGTAATCATAACCATTGCAAGAACTAAGGTATATTTCAAACCAAAATAGACTATCATCATCGGAATTAAAGGTAGTTTAATAGCCCTATTATAAAGAAAGGTAGCAACAAAGCCATATTGAATTCCTTGCTTCTTTAATTCCTTTAGCAGCGGATACCACATATAAATTGGGCCTGTGGAGATAATACCACCCCCAATAGCAATTAACCACCGTCTGAAACCCGATGATTTTCCTAAATATTTGCGCACACTATAAGGACTGGCAAACAAGTCAAATGCAACCAAAAGAGCAAAAATCACTACAAAAACCGGTATTATATTCTTTATTATTTTGAAAGAAAATCTTAAGGAAGGTAAAAGCACCTCAATTTTTAACAATCCAATAATTACATAAAGAACAATAACAATGAGTAAAAAATACCATCCTACATAGCTTTTTTCAGTTTTTTTCATAATAAGCCTAGTACAAATACTGTTGTCATCGCAACAAGCATAGAAAATGCAAAACTGAAGATATTTCTCAAAATTGCAAACTTCTTCCCCAACATTATTGCCTCTGCCGGCAATTGGACCAACCCAACCGTAACCCATGCAACTAAAAATGAGGTCACTGCAACCAAACTCATACCCTGTTTCAGCAACTCACCTCCGAGGACATAACTGGTAAGAGGATTACCCGCAAGCACACTACCCAACCCACTGCCGATAATGGAGTCTAAAACAACATTAGTGGGAAAACAAAAGGATTTGGGCATTAAAGTATGAGTGAGACCAACAAGTAGAATGACTCCCGCAAGCAGAGGCAAGACACTAAAGAGAGCCTTGGCTGAGTTTATTATTACACTCGGTAACTTCTTATCCATTTACTCCCTCTAAATACTCAAAATCCCTCTCAGGAGCTTCTGTACTTCCTGAGGAGACCCAGAAATTTTCCTTGCTCGGTCTATTTCCTCAAAATTTGACAATCTGACCTTCCTTTGTAATCAGCATAAAAGGCGTTTGAAGATCCCCATCCTTTTATTGAGTAGATCTCCTAAAATTTAAAATATGACCGTGTGTGTATCTGTCGTTGTGAATGATTGTTTTAAAATATTCGACTTCAAAATGAAGATTTGTTTCTTCTATTTCTCTTTTGATCTCCTCCAATTCCATATGTTCTGGATAAACTGAAAGCAATGCATTTGGTTTTAAAACCCTGTAGACTTCTCTCAGTAACTTCCTTCTTTCGTCCACTGAAAAGTAGTAGGAGTGCAGAACATCGTGAAGCAAGACCATATCAATAGATTCATCTCGCAATGGAGTTTTTAGCTCGCCTGATGTCTTGACTGTTTCTATATTTCTCAGTTCTTGTGATTTGGCCTTCCGCATCAATTCATCAAGCTCAGTTTTGTTTTTATCCAGAGCATAAATTTTTCCTTCTTTCCCGATTATTCTTGCAACGGGAAGAGAAAAGATTCCTGAACCGCATCCAAAATCCAAAATAACCTGGCCTTCTTTGATACCAATCTCTTTTAAAACTTTTTCACCGTCTTCTTTCAACCATTTTTCTCTATCGCTTCCCATTCTTTCCACTTTCTTTGCTAGCTACCTTTTGTCTCAATACCTAAATGGGAAAATTTATTCACAAGAGTAAAGATTGCCATAATCTGGTATTTTCCAGCAACGGTTGGATCTTCATCGACATTTATTTCCCTGCTTTCTAGCTTCTTTTTAATCCTAACAATCGGTCTATCCTTCCCTTATCGAATCCGACAATTTTTGCTGTACCGATTAAAAGAACCGGTACACCCATCTGACCGGTCATTCTTACTACATCTTTAGCGGCATCCGGATCCTTATCTACTCTTACCTCCTTTACTCTGACCCCTTTCTGGCGAAGATAACTCTTGGCTCGGCCACACCAGGGACAGGATCCCGATGAGAATAAAATGACCCGGGGATACCTTTTCGTTTCCATATTAGCCTCCTCTGGTTAAAACCCAAGTTTAACACTTGCCTCCGAATTTCTCCTTTTAAAACTGGTTGAATGATTAGCAGCGCTGGTGGCTTGTCCTTTTAGGACTATATCTCCTGCCTTGCACCCTAGATCCTTTGCTATTATAGGACATTTTGCTTTGAGGAGGAAAAAAATAGGTTTATCCTCTTCAGAAAGAGTTTCATAATTTCCCTGTCCCTTGCTAATTATCAATTTAGCTCGATTAAAGTAACTACGAAACTCATTTGTAGCCAGGGAGAGAAAAGTTCCTGGTCCATCTGAGCCGGAAGAGATGATTCTGGCTACTTTGTCTATTCCGCAAAATAATGCGTCCTCTATCGTAGCATCATTTATGATGGGTTTTTCTCTCACCGCATAGGTTACCTTCTTATTTAACGCGTCTGTTATCAATTCTATCAATATGCGATCAAAAACAGCTTCACCACAGTTGTCCGCTAAATATAAGAGTTCATCAGTATACTCTAATGCTTTTTTAAATGGGATATAATCAAAAATAGCAAAATCTTGCTTCAAAATCTGCTTTATCTCTTGTTCAATATCAATATGAGTATTTACTCCAAAATCAATGATATTCCCGGAGATAGCCACCCTTATACTCATAAGCAGGGGATCCTTCGTCTTTCTCGTGATTTCTCTAAGTTTAGGATAAAGCCTTAGAGCAATTTTATTATATTTATCTTTGATCTTCTTATAGGGATCGGATGAGCCTGCAATCTGCTGGACAATTTTATGGATTTTTCTGCCCATTTCTGGTGGATTACTATTTAAGGGGATTTGGGGCAGCTCTTTTGCTATCTCATCCAGAACTTTTCTTTGTTTTTCCTCATCGTCTGTGACCATTCGAGCGGCTTCTAGCCCCTGCCTGAAAAAGCAAGGGATACAATCCAAGTAAGTTTTCATTTTTTCCGTTTTATTAATGTCAATATTTCTGGTTTATTTTCTCTTATGGCGATGGTATGTTCAAAATGAGCAGAAGGTCTGCCGTCTTTTGTTACTACCGTCCAGTTATCCTTTGTTGTTTCAACTTCAAAACTTCCCATATTGACCATTGGCTCTATTGCTAATGTCATTCCTTGTTCGAGCTTTGGACCTTGATGAGGCTTGCCAAAGTTAGGTATGGGAGGGTCCTCATGAAGATGTTTTCCAATCCCATGACCAACAAGAGCCCTGACCACCGAAAAACCGTTCTTTTCTACATGGGACTGAATAGCATAAGAAATGTCGGATAATCTATTTCCCACTTTTGCCTGTCTGATTCCTTTATAGAGAGCATCTTCGGTAACCTCTAACAATTTATTAACTTCACCACTTGTCTCACCTAGAGCTACAGTAATAGCAGCATCTCCATAATATCCGTTTAATTTTGCTCCTAAATCTAGGCTTATAATATCTCCATGTTGCAATTTATAATCACCAGGAATACCATGTACAACCTGCTGGTTAACAGAAGTACATAAGCAGCAGGGGAATCCACGGTATCCCTTAAAGGCAGGTCTGGCTCCTCGTCTGATAATCAAACTTTCTGCCAGCCTATCAAGCTTCTGCGTGGTTATCCCTGGATTTGTAACAATAACTTCCCGTAGCTCTGCAAGAACATCTGCTACAATCCGACTGGCTGCTCGTAGATAGATTAATTCCTCCTCAGACTTTAAAGTGATCATTTGTTCAAATCCCTTTTTAACAATTCATCTTTATCTTCGAAATACATTTTCTCGGCTATCATATATGAAAAATTCTCCTCTCTTTCGTTGGGCTTAATGTGTTCGATCTTTCTGGCTATTTTTTCTGCATCTTTTCTCTTTTCCCGGGAAAGAAGCATTTGACTTGCTCCCGCCAGGGCGCCGTTACCGATCCTAACTACTTTATTTCTTGCTCTAGGAAGTAGGCCTATGAGGATAGCTTTATCCGGGTTGATGAAGTTGCCAAAGGCTCCGGATAGATAGATCCTATCTATTTCCTCCAGAGTAACTGAATAGTACTTTATCAAAAGATCCTGATCCAGACGTAGGCCAGCCTTGGCTGTTATAAGCTGATATATATCTTGCTGGGAAATACTAATCTCAGGAGTGATAAAAAAATCGTCCTTTAACTTCGCCTTCCTACTCATAATCCTGTTCTTCAGTAGCTCCCCTAACAGATCAATCAAACCGGAACCACAGATTCCCAGAGGAGGCTTATTACCAATGGTTTCGAACTGCACCCTGCCATTTATTATCCTGATATTCTTTATCGCTCCTTCTACAGCTCCAACACCAGAGCTTATTGTTGCTCCCTCATAGGCACCTCCGGCAGCACAGGAGGCGGTCAATATCCTGTCTTTATTACCGATGACAACCTCCCCATTGGTTCCAATATCTATGAGCATAGATGGCCTCTCAGCTTTGTAGACTTCGGTGGTAATAATATCGGCCAGGGCATCTGCTCCGGCATGACCACCTATTAAAGGAGCCCCATAAACGTTGGCCTTGAGATTAATCTTTAGACCTAGCTCCTCAGCTTTCTTGTTTATAGGCTCACAGGTTAAGGGCTCAAAAGGGATCACCCCCAAGGAGGAGACATTAACCCCGAAGAAGATACTACGCATGGTAGAATTCCCTACCACTACAGCCTCATAAATATGGTCGAGGATTTCCCCTTTTTTTTCAGCAATCCTCCTAAGGCCTGCGTTTACTCCTTCGATAACCACGTTTTGCAGCTCCCTCAGTCCATTTTTGTTCCTCATAGTATAGTCAATTCGCGAGATAACATCATCTCCAAAGGAGGCCTGAGGATTCTTGTCAGCCAAAGTAGCTATCCTTTTGCCTGATTCTAGATCAATTACCTGCGATACAAGAGTAGTAGTGCCCACATCTATGGCCAGGCCATAAATTCCATCTCTGAATTTGTCGAGTTGTCTATCTTGCCAGAAAACCTTATCATTTTTTCTGTAGATAAAAGGATCTAACTTTACTTTATGTTCTACAGTATCAGAGAGAATGGCATATCTACCTATGCTTTTGATGAAAACACGGATACTTCCTCCTCGTATAACTCTTGCCTGACAAGCTAACCTTTCATCTTTGCCTAATTTGAAGTTTTTCTCTGCCTCTGTTCTTGGGCTTAAGGCATCCTCTGCCTCAACCCTCACTCTACATTTACCACATAAGCCTCTTCCGCCACACTCCGAAGGTATTTCTATGCCAAGCTTCCTTGCAGAATTTAAAATATTCCCTCTTTCAATCTCGATTCCCTGCTTGCCATTCTTGAATTGAGGAAAGAATATCCTGGTCATCTTAGCTATCTCCTATTTTCTAGCTTTTCAAGCCTTTACATAGTTTTGTCTATTTCTTCTTCCAGATTTTGGAAGATCAGTTTTAGTTCATCTAAGGGAATGGCTTTAACCTTTTCTTTAATTGCTCCCCTAGGGCAGACCTCCTGGCAACGATGACAGTTTGTACAACTTGTCTCGTCAATATGAGCCTTACTCCAGACAATGCTTATGGCTCCTTGAGGGCAAATACGGGCGCAAAGTCCGCACCCGATACATATCTCTTCCCTTACCTGGAGCACCTTTTACCTTCTTCAGGAGTAGCAGCGACTGCTCCTTCAACTATTTCCCTTTCTTTCTCCAAATACAATTGTTCCTAACCTAATCATATTGCTTCCTTCTTCTATTGCTACTTCATACGAATTTGTCATCCCCATAGAAAGTGTTTTCATATTAACATTTGGCAGATTAAGAGCTCTGATTCTTTCAAAAATATCTTTTGTTTTTCTGAAATAGGGCCTGCTATCTTCAGGATTCCCAAGTCTAGGACCCATAGTCATCAAGCCTTCTAAAATTAAATGTTCAAGTTTTGATATTTCTCTGACTAAACTTTCAATAATTTCGTAGTCTGGTTTCACACCATCTTTTGTTATTTCACTGCCGATGTTTATTTCTATATAAACAGGAATTATCTTTTTTCCTGCTCTTTCTACCCTTCTATCAATAGCTACAGCAGTTTTTAAAGAGTCAACAGTTTGTATAACATCAAAAATTGGAATAGCTTTATTTATCTTGTTTTTTTGTAATGCTCCAATCATATGCCATCTCACTTTTTTTGCTTTTTCATCTAGAGAATTATAGATTCTTTCAGCTTCTTGTATATAATTTTCTCCGATATCTGTAGCTCCTGCTTCTATAACTTTTATAATTTCTTCTAGAGTTCTTGTTTTACCTGCTAAAACTATCGTTACATTATCTGGTATTTCTTTTCTTATCCTTTGGTAATTTTCTGTTATGCTCATTTCTTAATTTCACCTTTTTGTAAATCCTGTAGCAAGTTCTCCTCCGACATATCTCTCACCTGTTTTTCTAGTTTCATCTAATTCTTCAATTTTTCTTTCCTAGCTTCAGCATTGCATTCAAGGCCTTTTTTGCTTTTATGGCTATCTCCCCTGATATTCTTATTTGAAACTGCATATTCTCCAGTGCAGAAACTACATTTTCTAACTTCGTTAACTTCATGTCTTGGCAAACCGCAAGTGGTGATGGTGAATAGAAGCTCTTGTTAGGATTCTCCTTTTGTAATGCGTGAAGCATTCCTCTTTCTGTACCAACAATGAATTCTCTAGATTTATTCTTAGCTACATATTCGGACATCTGGCCGGTAGATCCCACGAAATCGGCTAGACCTATTACTTGAAGCTGGCACTCTGGATGTACCATAATCTCTGCTTGCGGGTGCTTTATCTTCATTCTTTTAATGTCCTCCGGCTTGATGTTGTGATGATGTACGTAGCAAAAACCATCCCACAGAATAACCTTCTTTTTCGTTTTGGAAGCTACAAATCTGCCCAAATTTTTATCGGGTAAAAACAAAACCTTATTCTCTTTTAGCGAATTTACTACCTCAACCACATTAGAAGAAGTACAGCAGATATCAGATACTGCCTTAATCGAAGCGGACGAATTTACATAGCTTACCACGGCCACCCCTGAATATTTTTTTTTCTTGATTAGTAAATCTTCAACCCTAGCCATATCTGCCAGAGGACATCCAGCATCCTTTTGTGGTATAAGCACTACTTTATCAGGATTGAGTATGGCTGCGGTCTCGGCCATAAACCTCACTCCACAAAAAACGATTACCTTAGCATCTGTATCAACAGCCATCTTGCTCAATGCTAGAGAATCACCGGTAAAGTCAGCCATATCTTGCACTTCCCCTCTCTGATAAACGTGAGCTAAGATAAGGGCTTTTCTCTTCTTTTTGAGGTCTTTTATCTTTTGAAGAACTCGATTTGATTTCACAGAGCTCTCTTTTTTGAAAGGTTCCTTGAGTTAGTCCTTCTGAAAAATTTTCATCCTTAGTTCTCCACTCTTTGTATGATTTTTCCCACAATCTCATCCATCAACCTTGCCGTGGGGGTCTTTCCGTAAGCTCGGATAAAAGGCCTACCCTCATCACTAGAATCTACTATAGCCGGTTCAATGGGAATTCTACCAAGAAAGGCCACCTTGAGCTCGGCTGCTGCCTTTTCTCCTCCCCCAGTTTTGAAAAGATCAATTTCCTTTCCACAATGAGGACAAATCAAGCCACTCATATTCTCTATTATTCCAATCACCGATATTTTGAGAGATTTAGCAAAATTAACCGACTTTCTAGAATCCAACAAGGCTATTTCCTGGGGAGTAGTCACAATTATTGCTCCGCTTAATTCTGGAACAAGTTGAGCTACACTCAGGGGTTCATCCCCGGTACCGGGAGGAGAATCAATAACTAGATAATCGAGCTCACCCCAGTTGACATCTCCCAAAAACTGTGATATTAGCTTCATCTTAAGGGGTCCCCGCCAGATGACGGGAGTATCGGTATCCTCAAGCAGGGAAGCGATGGTAACTATTTTTAGACTGGAGGTAATGGCAATCGGCTCTATGATTTCATTATCTGAGAATCTTAACCGACGATCTTCAATGCCCACCATCTTGGCCAGACTCGGCCCATGGATATCAATATCAAGAATGCCTACAGCTTTTCCTTGAAAAAGCAGGCCATAGGCAAGATTAACTGCAACCATGCTTTTACCCACTCCCCCTTTTCCACTAATGATTATTAATTTGTGCTTGATTTTCTCCATCCGATGGTTGATTTTTTCTCTCATTTCATCCTGCTGTTGAGATGAAGAGGTAGTAGAAGAACCAATCTTTTGCACTTTATCCTCCTTAAGCGTATGCAAGATACTCGAGGGGGGAAATAGGGCTTCGCCGATTCCTTCGGAATTCCCCCC
>CAZIXA010000033.1:0-24229 GCA_964543295.1 uncultured Clostridia bacterium
GCCTGGAAGATTTTAGAGAGAAGAAGGGAAATCCCACCTCTGTCTTGAAAATCATGCCCTACTAAGCTGACTTAAGTTTTCTGACTTTGGAATGGGCTGGAAAAACGGTGTCTAAAATCATCTTTGAAATTACAAAAATGGAGGATGAAAATATGCTTAGGTACTATTTATGTTTCGTCATTTTCGTTTTACTCTTTTCAGGGTATATTGACAAAACCGCTTCACCAGATAATTCAAATAGTAGAAAGCTTCTCGCGCCACCAGAGGGTATATATCACTGTGCTTTCCCTGATTTTGGAGCAGCAGAGGATAATGTAACAACGGAAAGAATAGTTGAGTTCGAAAACTTGGTGGGTAAACCTATTGTCTGGGCATATTTTTCCAATAATTGGATTGAGGGAATCAATTTTCCCGAAGCTTCTGTGCGTATTATTCACGAACAGGGTGTCATTCCGTTTATTAGAATGATGCCTTGCAGTATTTACGAATACGAAGGCGGTCCGGACCCTGTTTATACTATGCAACGCATTATTGAAGGTTCCTTCGATGCGGAGTTGGCCCGGTGGGCAGAAGCTGCAAAGAGAACCAACATTCCGCTGATGGTGGAATTTGGTACGGAAGTGAATGGTGATTCGTCTCCCTGGAGTGGGAGATGGAATGGCGGCGGAGACATGAACCAGTATGGTGACTCAAATCTACCCGATGGTCCCGAACGATTCCGCGACGCTTACCGACATATAATTGACCTATTTCGAGCTCAAGGGGTAAAGAATATTAGTTGGGTATTTCATGTTTATGCAGAAGGGTGGCCCGAAGAATCTTGGAATAATATGGCAGCTTATTATCCTGGTGACGACTATATTGACTGGATTGGAGTCAGTATTTTTGGCCCTGGAAAACCTGGTAAGGCATGGCAAACCTTCACAGAGATTCTCGATGGTTGCTATCTCGAATTTTCAGCAATTTCGACGGAAAAACCCCTTGCTGTTCTGGAGTTTGGTGTTGTAGACGATTCTGCCACAGGCGATAAGGCTGCCTGGATACGAGAAGCGTTGGAATCAATTAAAAGTGGTAGATACCCACGCATTAAAGCTATAAGTTACTGGCACGAAACATGGGAGAATAATGATGGCACCCTATCAAACTTGAGAGTAGATTCATCGCTTAAGTCTCTTGAAGTATACCGAGAAGAAATCGCCGATCCATTCTTTGTCACAAATGCGTATTTTTCCGACGGAGATAACTAAGTTTGGAGTAAAAGTAGGTTCACCTAATACAAAATGATTAGAAAATTGCTTTTCATTCTATTGAGACTTACCTTAATACCTTTTTTCATTAGAGAGGTAATTCAAAGAAAAAGAACAACAATTCTTGTTTATCATGATATAAAACCTGAAATAGCTGATACGCACTTTGAAATATTAAAATCTAAATACAGTATTATTTCCTTGAGGGACTATGTCAACGCAAAAAAATTAGGAAAAGTTGATAGATTGCCTCCTAAATCTTTGATAATAACTTTTGATGATGGCTATAAGAGCAATTATAAGTTAAAGCCCATACTTGAAAAATATAACATACTTTCAACAATTTTTTTGTGCAGTGCCATAGTAGGTACAAACCGACATTTTTGGTTCAAACATGGTATTGGTAACGATACCTGTGAGTATGTCAAAAATATTTCTGATAAAAAAGGATTGCAAATTTTAAGAAAATTCGGTTTCGAAGAAAGAAAAGAATTTAATGATAGACAGGCCTTATCAAAAAATGAAATCGAAGAAATGAAAGATATTGTAGATTTTCAATCGCATACCATGTTTCATCCTTTGCTACCAAAATGTTCCGTAGAGAGAGCACTCAAAGAAATTTCACAGTCAAAAAAGGATCTTGAGCATAAATACAGGCTTAGAATATATGCGCTATCCTATCCAAATGGTGATTATTCTGATAGGGAAACTTCAATAGCCCAAAAAATAGGTTATGAGTGTGCTATAACCGTTGATTTAGGATTTAACTCTCAGCATACTGACTTATTTAGATTGAAACGCATCTGTATTAAAGATGATGCAGACGTCAACGAATTATTAGTCAAAACGAGTGGATTCTGGGGTTATATTAAGGGAAATCTACTGTGCAAGGTGGCGCGCGCTAATGTAAACAAGCGTGTGGGAGTAATGCTTCGCGCATCACGGCTTCTGGAAATTCAACTTCGTAAAATACAGGATGAACCTGCAGATCGAAATTGATATTTACCAAAATGTTATGGCGGTTGATGCACCAAGTGATGATTTCGATGGGAATTCTCGACCTCAAGGTGCAGGGTATGATATCGGGGCTTTTGAATTTATGGGAAGAGGAGTTTCTGACAAGGTGGTTCTATTATCCTTTTTAGAAAGTTCTTGTCATCCAGAAGAGAGGCTTGCAATTTGTCCAATTCTCTGCTATTCTTTTTCTGAGCCATCACCTCTTCCTTTTCGATAAGGCCGATGGTTATTTTTCCTTATCTTGCAGGGAAGATGACCTTTTTGACGCGACTAGAAAAAATGGTAGTTTAACTATGGTTCTCAGAAGAAAGGTAGTAATTACAGGGCTTGGGGTTCTTTCTCCTCTAGGTATAGGTAAGGAAGAGCTCCAGAAGGACGTAATAGCTGGGAAGTCAGGAATCAAAGCAATTACCCGTTTTGATTCCTCTCCATATCCATGCAAATTGGCAGGTGAGATAAGGGATTTTGATTCGCTAAATTATATGTCAGAGAGGGAAACAAATAGAACTGAAAGATGTACGCAGTTCGCGCTGGCAGCTACCCAGATGGCAATGAAAGACGCAGGAGTAACAGAAAAAGATATTATACCAGAGAAAACGGCTACATCTTTTGGAACCACCATAGGAGGATTGGGATTTCTTTTCGACCAATACCAAAATTTCATGAAAAAAGGTCCTCTCTCCGTCCATCCATATACGTCTTCTATAACCTATCCAAACGCTCTTTCGAGCCATGTGGCCATAGCATGGAATGCTCAGGGTCCCAGCAAAACCTTCTCTTCTGCTTGCACTTCTTCTTTTGATGCCATTAGCTACGGGTTTGACTTGATAAAAGCTGGGGAAGCAGATGTAGTTCTTGCCGGTGGCTCAGAAGCCCTACTTTTTCCTATGTTCTTTGCTTCAATATCTCTTTCTAAGATACTGTCTGAAAGAGCTCAAGATAAGGGTGGTACACCTCGACCTTTTGATGCCCAAAGAGACGGTACCATTTTGAGCGAAGGAGCTGGAGTACTGGTTCTGGAGGATTATCATAGGGCAATGGTAAGAGATGCAAAGATATATGCGGAAATCATAGGTTATGGATTTAGTTGCGATGCGTATCGTACGAAAGCCCCTCACCCGGAAGCAAGAGGAATTCGTGAGGCGATGCGACGGGCATTATTGAGTAGCAAAATCAATCCGGAAAAAATAGACTATATCCATGCTCACGGCACTGGCACTAAAATAGGTGACTTGCTTGAAACACGGGCGATCAAAGAAGTATTCGGACAACACGCTTATAGGGTAAAGGTCAGCGCTATTAAGTCTATGCTTGGACACCTCATGGGAGCAAGTGGCGCGGTAGAGCTGTGCGCCAGTCTAATATGCCTTTCTGCAGGAATGGTTCCACCCACTATCAACTATGAACATAGAGACCCTCATTGTGACCTGGATTATGTACCCAATATGGCCAGAAAAGCAAAGATAGATTATTTTATGGCTAATTGTTTCGGTTTTGGAGGTAAGAACGGTGTGTTAATTCTTAGAAATTTAAATTCGTAAATTTATCTACTAGATTTAATTGATTTAGTAGATTAGGGTCTACCAAACGTCAGGTTTATGAATATTCTAGTAACGGGGGCAACAGGATTTATAGGAAGATTCCTGGTAAATAGGTTAGCCACAAATAACGACAGGATTACGTGTTTGGTAAGACAGCCAGTTGAGCAGTACCAAAAGCTGAACAATGCAAAGGTGGAGTTAAAAAGAGTGGATATTCTTGATAAAAAGGCTTTAGTGAAATCGATTCCTGAAGTTGAACTGGTATATCATCTGGCAGGGAAAGTATTTACAAAGCAAAAAAGGGGTAATCCCTACTACAAGGTAAACACGGAAGGCACAAAACTTTTGGCTCAAGCGGTAATGAATTCATCCAGAGAGTATCCAAGATTTATATTCTTGAGCAGTATTGCCGCAGTAGTAGGGAAAAATTATGGTGTAGTGGACGAAGATACTTTACCTAATCCAATTACACGATATGGAAAAAGTAAGTTGGAGGCTGAAAATATACTGCTGCAATACAAGAGACAATATGGGCTTCCTGTGACCATAATTAGATCTGCTTTAGTTTATGGACCCGGGGACAATATTTTTTCTCGGTCGACCTTATTATTCAAGATGGTGAAAAGGGGCATAAAGCCACTTGGAGATGGAAGTAGTTTACTTAGTTTGTGTTACATAGAGAACTTAATTGCTGGCTTGGAGATGCTAAGGCATATCAAGATAGTGCCAAGTGATATCTACTTTGTTGCCGATGAAAAACCACGTACACTAAATGAATGGACTGAGATTATAGCAGATGCTGAAGGTGTTAGTTTTCCAAAAATCAAAATCCCTAACCTTTTAGCCAGCATACTTGTAAAATTTGGGCCTCATAGTGTAAGAAAATTAATTAATGAAATGCGCTCAAATTGGGCCTGCGTTATTTCCAAAACCCGAGAGGAATTAGGCTACATTCCCCCATTTAGCTCCGAGACAGGCATTAGAGAAACTGTTGCCTGGTATAAAAGTAAGGGGATAATTTAGATGGAAGTAACCGTCTTTGTCATATCATCGCTGACCGCGTTTGTTGTGAACGTAGGCATGGCGATATTCGTGTATCTGAAGAATAGAAAAGCAGTGAGAAATAAATTGTTCTCTTTACTTTGCGTGATGATAGGTACATGGTGTTTGTATCCTGCCGTTATGAGTTCCAATCTCAATGCACATTCTGTGTTTTTTTTAATCCGTATAATATACCTGTTCGCTATCCTTTGCCCAAGCATTTATTTGCACTTTATTCTGGAAATTTTAGGTGAAGCCAAACGTAAAAAATATATACTATTTCTGAGTTATTTATTCTCGTTTACCTTTTTCTATCTTGGTTTCCGCAACTGGTTTATTGCAGGAATTACCTCTTCCAATATTTATAAATACAGTATCGTTCCGGGACCACTTTACACCGTTTATGTGAGTGTATTCGCGGTTACGATTATTTATGGATTCTATATTTTGTTCGATAAATACAGAATTTGGTCAGGATTCAAAAAAAATCAATGTAAGTATCTATTCATTGGTTTTCTGGTAGCTTTTACTGGAGGATCAATGCATTTTCTCAGTGCGTATGGAATTGAAGAAAAAATTCCCCATGACATTTTCCTTGTTATCTTTACTTCTATCACTGCTTACTCTATCGTAAAATATCGTTTGATGGATATCAGGATTGTTTTCAGAAGGGTAATTACCTACTCGTTAATGACGGCTTTTATTACTTCATTTTTTATTTCGGTCATCTATTTGCCCACTTTGTTGTTTGGTCCAGTTAGTAGAACGTCCTCTTTTTTCTTGATAGGGATAATTTCATTTGGATTCGCTTTGTTGTTCAATCCCCTGAGAAACAGGATTGAAAATATCTTTGTCAATGTGCTCTATCCTGAACGAGAAAGTTACTATCGAGAACTGAGAAAACACACCCGAGAACTTAGTACTATATTAGAGATCGAAGTTCTTTTGATTTTCATCATTGAAAAGGTTGTAAGAACCTTGGGTTCCTCGCTTGGATACTTGTATGTTCTAAATGAAAATTCAGGGATTTATGAATGTAAAATAACGTTACCTAAAGAAGACCACCTTCAGAAAAACTTCGATAGCGAAAATGTAATTGTGACTACATTACAGGAAAGGAAAGGCGTGTTGCTAGAGGAAGACTTGGTTGCCCTGCCCTCAGAAGTTCAAGATGCAATGCAGTGTATTTTCAACAAGCTTCGAATTAAGTTAATTCTTCCCTTATTATTTAGAGACCGGATGGTTGGATTTTTATGTCTCGGAGGGAAGTTATCCGGGGATATTTATACAAATCTAGATATTCAGCTTCTTTCTTTATTTTCTGATGAAGCCTCTATTGCTTTAGAGAATGCAAAGCTGTTTCAGCAAGTAAAGAATATGAAGGACTACAACGAGGGAATTCTCCAAGGGATGCGAAGCGGGGTTATCAGTCTGGATGGTAATGGTAGAATTTCAGCCTTCAACTTGCAAGCAGAGATGATCACTGGATTAAGTAGAGAGCACATAATAGGCAAAAAATACTCTGTTCTTCCAATCCCACTGAATAAAGTGTTTGACAGCGGGTATAGGGAACGGAAAAGTTATGCCGATGAGGAGTTCTCTCTCGAGGTTAATAAAGGTCAAGGCAAAGGGGTCCCGGTTATGATTAATACTAATGTTTTGTATGAAGAGACTGGTAGTGAGATTAGACAGATTATTTGTGTTCTTACCGACTTGACAAAACTTAAAAAATTGGAAGCAGAGGTAAGAAAGGCAGAAAGATTAGCTACAATGGGTTTAATAGCAGGTGAATTAGCTCATGAGATAAAGAACCCTCTTGTTTCAGTCAGAACACTGGCTCAATTACTTCCGGACAAATACGGAGATGAGGAATTTAGAAACGAATTTATGACCCTTGCTCTGAAAGAAATAGATAGAATAGATGGAATAATCAACAAATTGTTTAGTCTTACTTTGAAAAAAGGAAAGGGGGAATACGTCAAGGTAAGTTTATCGGAACTATTAGAAGAAATTCTTGAGGGTATGAGTATACAACTAAGTGCTAAACGTATTCAAATTATGAAAAAATATTTGTCTCAACCCCGTGTCTTTGCAGACAGAGCTGAGCTAAAAAAAGCATTTTCAAACATTATCACAAATTGCACCGAAGCAGTTGATGAGAAGGGAGAAATTTATATAGATATTGTACAGAAGAAAAACATGAGGTTACCTAATGTGGTAACTTTTAAGGACAATGGCCCCGGATTTTCTGAGAGGTCCATAGAAAGAGCATTTGATGTCTTTTACACTACCAAACGGAAAGGTTCGGGATTAGGACTATTTGTAGCTTATCGAGTTATCCGAAACCATGACGGAAGAATACATATTGGTAATTGGGAACGAGGGGCAATGGTGACTGTTGAGTTACCTTTCTATAGCCAAGATCATCCTGATGAAAGTAAAAAGGTACATTGAATACTGTACTGGAGAAAAATTAAAATAAAAAGCAGGCATGGAATAGAAAAATGGCTAGCATACTTTTTATCACCCGTGAAAGAAAAAGAGAAAAGTTTTTAAATGATCTCTTAGGACCAGAGTATCTGATTATTACGGAGAATGACCATCGAAAGATTAGAACTTTAAGTTTAATGGTAGATTTTATAATTATTGACTTTTCCTCTATGTTATGGGATGGTCTGGATATTATCCCACTGATAAGAGAATTCAATGACTCAATAGTGATTTTGGGAATAGGACGGAAGGTAGATGGAGGGATAATCCAGGCGGCACGGGAGAAAGGACTTGCTGAATATGTTGATATGGACAAGGACATTACCCTTCTTCCTGAAGTGGTAAGGGAAAAAGTAGAAAAGGAAATGTTAATCTCAAGAATGGCAGAAGAAAGAATCTCCAGAGAATCGTTTCATCCTTTCTCATCTTCAGAAAAAGAGAGAACTTTCTCCTCAGAAGAATGGCAATTTTTAGAGCAAATGTCGCGCTTCCTGATCTATGGGTATAATTTAGATGAACTGATGCAATTTTTTCTGGATCTTTTAAACAGAATGTTCGGAATAACCCGGCTTTCCCTTCTTTTAAGAGATAAAATAAAAAAAACCTATCGGATAAGAGCTTGTCTGGGGATCACAGAGGAAATGAAAGAATACATTCAACTTTATCCTCAGCAGGGATTGGTGAAGTTCCTTGCTAGAGAAGGGACAGTGATAACCAGAGAGCGTATCCTGCAGACCGATTTCAAAACTGCCTATGACATAAAACAAGAAATGAAGCTTATTCAGGCCAATGTTGTAGTTCCTCTTTCTCCCCAGGGTGAGCTAATAGGAATATTGGGTCTTGGGCCGAAGATCACCGGAGACAAGATGTCTCCGAGGGAAATTAAACAGGTCTTTTTATTTTGCAATCAAGTTGGACTTGCTATACAGAATCTTTTGTTTTACGATAAGATGTGTTGCCAGAAAAAGTATATTGAGAATGTCCTTAAAGATGCCACCAGTGGGGTAATAAGCGTAGATGTCCAACAAAAGATTACAACCTGCAATCTCCGGGCTCAGAAAATGTTAAATCTTGGTGAATATCAAAATTTAACGGGTAAGGATATAAGAAAACTCCCCTCACCTTTGGGTGACCTTTTATTCGAAGCTCTCACTCAGGGCACCGTCTATGAAAGAAAGGAAGTTTATGTTCCAGCTATGAAATGCTGGCTGGGCGTAAGCATCAGTCAGGTGAAAAATGCCAAGAGAGAGGTTTCAGGAAGTATGATGATATTTACGGACCTTACTCCCATTAAATATCTACAAGAAGAGAAGGAAAAAGCGCAAAAAAGGGATTTTCTTGCTCAGGTAGCCGTTCGCTTCTCTCATGAGTTGAGAAATAGTTTGGTTCCCATTAAGTCCTTAGCTGAGCTGCTACCCTCAAAATACCTTGATGAGGAATTTCAAAAAAGGCTATATTCTGGAGTAATAAGAGAAATTGAGCGAATAGACAATCTTATTGAACGTCTGGTATTTTTCAGTCAACCTCTACATCTGGATAAAGTCGCTGAATCATTGCCTAGTTTAATCACCGAGACTCTGGAAAAGATTAAGAAGAAGACGTCCAGGAAGAGAGAGATTCAGTTGAATATTAGCTGTAAGGAAGAGAATCTGCAGGTTTACCTAGATAAAAAAGCTATAATTGAAGCTTTTGCTCATATTATAAACAATAGTATCGAAGCAGTACCGGAAGAGGCGGGAAAAATAGACATTAGCTGTGAGGCTACAGATAAGTTACCTGAAAACCTTTCAGTCAGGACCCTAAAAAAAACAGTCTCCCCGGAACCGGCAGAATATGTGAGAATAGAAATTAAAGATAACGGTCCAGGTTTGCCAGGGGAAAATGTGGATAATAAAAATATATTTGACCCTTTTTTTACCACCAAAAACAGAGGAATAGGTCTGGGACTAACTATTTCTCAGAGTATTATCGAAGAACACGGGGGTAGTGTAGTTCCTCTTAGTGAGCCGGGAAAGGGTACCACTATGGTGGTTTACCTTCCTCGCTATCGACCTCCCCTTTAAAAACAAAGGAGCTCTGGAATTGGGAAATAAAGAGGCAACAGTGTTTGTGGTAGATGATGAGAAAAGTGTACAGGAATCAATGAGAATGATTCTGAAAGATAAATACCCGGTATATACTTTTAATTGCCCGGAGGAAGTTCTGGCTGATCTTTCTCTGGAGCCAGATCTTATCTTTACGGACATAAGGATGTTTTCTATGAACGGTCTTGAATTCTTAAAAAAAATAAAAAAAATAAGACCTCAAGTAGAAGTTGTTATGATAACTGCCTATCCGGATTTTTCCTCCAGTCTACAGGCTCTTCGGTCTGGGGCCTTTGATTATATTGTTAAACCTTTTGGCAAGGATCAGGTACTGGAGGCTGCTGAGGGAGCTCTGCGGAGGAGAAATCAGATTATAGAAAGCACCAGAATGATCCAGGATCTGCGCAAAGCTATTGATCTTAATTATGAAGCTACTACCCGAGCTCTCGTTTTAGCTGTAGATGCTAAGGACTCTTATACGGCTGAACACTCCTGGAGAACTTCGGAACTTCTGGTGAGGCTTGGGAAGAGGATTGGTATTCCCCATTCGAAATTAATTACCTACAAACGGGCAGCAGAACTTCACGATATTGGTAAAATTGGAATTGAGGAAAGCATTTTGAGAAAAAAAGGCCCTCTTGCTCCTTTTGAATTTGAGAAGATAAAACAACACCCTCTTATTGGTTATCAAATCCTTCGTCCAACTACCTTCTTTGGAGAAGGGCTGGATATTGTTTTGTATCATCACGAAAGCCATGATGGTAGAGGATATCCGGAAGGTCTTAAAGGCAAAAAAATTCCTTTTCCGGCAAGACTTTTTGCAATAATAGACACCTATGACGCTATGACTACTGAAAGATGCTACCGCGGTAAATTATCTTCCAGAGAAGCTATTGAAGAGATAATAAAAGGAAAAGGTAAACAGTTTGATCCTTCCCTTGTAGATCTTGTTGTTCCCCATTTCTCAAGATTTGAAAAAGATGGGTATCTTCAGATGTTACAAAAACAAGGCTCATATCCACAAAATCGTGGCCCGCATCATTTTGGTGCAGCTGCTCCCATAAAATGAGCTTGAACCGCAGAGATGTTGTGCACTCAAGGAGTTGCCTTACTTTAGTGCATAATTTGCACCCAGATAGGGCAAATAGATTAATTGATCTCATCTTTTAGATAAGCATTTTACCTACCCAATTCTTTGTAGACTTAATAGATCACGTTATTGGATAACCCCGCCCAGCTTTTTTCCTCACTTAAAGGACTTGGCATGAAAGTTGCTGATAAGGAAATTGGTGAGAGTTGGAAACGGGTTCCAACCTTGAGCAAGTTTTTGGTATTGCTTTGAGTCTTGCCACAGGAGATCCTCATGAATTCTATCCTCATCGTAGATGATGATGAGCGCCAGAGAAAGCAGATATATTGGGCCTTCAAGGACTGTTATGAGCTCTTTCAGGCAGCCAATCGGGTAGAGACTCTTCAAATCGTAAATGAACATCCGGTCGATGTGGTACTTTTGGATCTGCATCTTCCCCCTCGAGAGAACACCCCCGAGGAGGGAATGAAACTCTTAAGAGAGATCAAGAAGGTTCACTCTGAAATCTCAGTGGTGGTGATTACTGCCGATGGTGACAAGAAAACATCCCTGGAGGCTGTCAAACACGGAGCATGTGATTATTTTACCAAGCCTCTTGACCTGGAGGAGGTGAAGGTTGTTCTTAAAAGAGCCCTTTACATGCAAAGCCTGCAGCAAGAGAATGAGCGTCTGCAGCAACAATTAGAAAGCAGATACACCTTTACCAATATTGTGGGAAATAGTCAAAAAATGCAAGAGAGCTTCAGATTAATTAAGAAAGTAGCACGGAGTAATTGCTCGGTTCTCCTGCAGGGAGAAAGTGGAACCGGTAAGGAGCTGGTCGCTCGAGCCATCCACTATAATGGCCCGAGGAAGGAGAAGACCTTTGTGCCGGTAAACTGCGCCGCTATACCTGAATCGCTCCTGGAAAGCGAACTATTTGGCTACGAAAAAGGGGCCTTCACGGGAGCGGCCACTAGAAAGCCGGGGAAATTTGAGATAGCCTCTGAGGGAACCGTTTTTCTGGATGAGATCGCCGATATGAGCCTCCCCATGCAGGCCAAGATACTAAGGGTGGTTCAGGAGCAATCTTTTGAAAGGGTAGGGGGAACAAAGTCTGTTAAAGTTGACTTTCGTCTCATTACCGCTACTAATAAGGATTTAGAGGAGGCAATAGCTAAGGGGCTCTTCAGGGAGGATCTCTACCACCGTTTAAATGTGGTTACTATCTACCTTCCTCCGCTGCGTCAAAGGAAGGAAGATATCGCCCTCCTGGCAAACTATTTCTTAAAAAGATATAATCGAGTGAATGGAGAGAAAGTAAAGACTATCTCGGCTGAGGTTCTGGATCTATTAATGGATTACGAGTGGCCGGGTAATGTTAGAGAGCTCGAGAATGTTATTGAAAGAGCTGTGGTTCTGAGTAACAACGACGTTATTCTACCCGAGGATATTTTGTTAAGACCGTGGAAGAGTGCTTTGGATTCAGAGGTCATCTCGTCTCCCCGGTCTATTTCACTCGTTGAAGGGGAAAAAGCACTCATCCAAAAAGCCTTGAAGACCACACACTGGAATCAAACCAAGGCAGCAAAGCTATTGGGAATACATCGAAATACCCTGCGACGAAAAGTAAAGTATCTCAAGATCCATTAGAAAAAATGGGGACGGGATTATTTTTTATCTCGGGAGTACAGAGTTAAAGGAGTAGAGATTCTTCCTCTCCAAAGGCGTCACGCATCAATTTACTTTGACGTTGGTAGGCTAAGTGGGGATTATAGAGTCTCTCTCCCAGAGTTATAATGTGGCTCTTATCTGCCGTTACGGGAAGACGCAAAGTAGCTTCTTCTCTCATTTACTTCACTTTTTTCTCACTTTAGCGTTATTATACATAATTTTTTACCACTGTAAAGATAAAGTTATCTGGTAGCTCTGGAGGGGTAGGAATTTTCATTTGACAAGAAATTTTTCTTTATTATAATAGTTATGTTATGCCCTGTCCTTTAAACTGGTCCGGTGAGGCTGGTAAGGAGGTAAATCCGGTGGAGTGGGGAAAAAGTAAAGATTTCAAAAAAGCTAAAGATTTTTTAGAGCTCTTCCTGCTAAAACAGGAAGAGCTTTTTTATAGGAAAAAATGGCTAAGTTAATGGATAAGGATGAGATGCGGCGAGCTCTTTTGCGTCTTTCTCATCAAATTCTCGAGAAAAATAGGGAAATAGAAGACCTGGTAGTGGTAGGGATTCATCGCCGGGGGGTGACTCTGGCAGAGAGAATAAGCAAGATGATGGAGGAAATAAAAGGTAAAAAACTACCCACCGGCACCCTTGATATTACCCTCTATCGGGATGATTTTACCCGAATCGCTTATCAACCCGTTGTAAGAAACACCAATATTCTTTTTCCGATCGATGATAAAAAGGTGGTTCTGGTCGATGATGTTCTCTATACAGGAAGAACTGTGAGAGCCGCCATTGATGCTCTTATTGATTTTGGGCGTCCAAAGAAGATCGAGCTGGCGGTACTCATAGACCGAGGCCATCGCGAACTTCCCATTCGGGCTGATTATGTGGGTAAAAACATTCCCACCTCTTCCGGAGAGATGGTCGAGGTAAGGGTTGAAGAGCTGGATGGAACCGATGAGGTACTTATTTTGAAGAGGACCTAAGGATGGTTTTTAAGAGAAAGGATCTTTTAGGGATGGAGGATCTATCCAAAGAGGAGATTCTCTTTATTCTCAAGACAGCCGAGTCTTTTCGAGAGATCCTGGAACGACCCATTAGAAAGGTTCCAACCCTCAGGGGTAAGACGGTGGTTAATCTTTTTTTTGAGCCCAGTACCAGAACCAGGATGTCCTTTGAATTAGCAGAAAAAAGACTCAATGCAGATGTTTTAAATTTTTCCACCTCCAATAGTAGTGCAGTCAAAGGAGAGACTTTACTGGACACTGCCAGAAACATTCTGGCTATGAAGGTAGATTGTCTTGTCCTTCGCCACTCCACCCCAGGAACTCCCCATCTTTTAGCGAAAAAACTTCCCGTTTCGGTAATCAATGCTGGTGATGGGGCTCATGAACACCCTACCCAGGCCCTTCTTGATCTGTACACTATTCGAGAGCAAAAAGGAGGAGTGGAAGGATTAAAAATTGTCATAATCGGTGATATAGCCCATTCACGGGTTGCCAGGTCAAATATCTGGGCTTTGCAAAAATTAGGGGCGGAGGTGAGGGTTTGTGCCCCTCCCACTCTTATACCTCCTTTAATCGAAAAAATGGGAGTTAAGGTCTTTTATTCGCAAGAAGATGCTCTGAAGGAGGTCGATATTGTCATGATGCTCAGAATCCAGAAGGAGCGTCAAAACACCGGGCTCCTTCCTTCCCTCTCTGAATATATAGAGTTTTTTTCTCTCACGGAGGAAAGATTAAATCTTGCCAAACCTGATGCCTTGATTATGCACCCTGGACCGGTCAATCGGGGAATAGAGCTACCGGCAAAGCTGGCTGATGGGAAAAGGAGCATCATCTTAAATCAGGTAACCAATGGAGTAGCGGTAAGGATGGCCGTGCTCTATCTTCTATTAGGAAAAAGTTAAGGAACTCTTTATGCCTCTTTTAATTAAAAAAGGAAGACTGATAGACCCAGCTACCAACTACGATGGGGTAGTTGATATTCTGATCGAGGGGGGGATGATAAAAAAGATAGCCCCAAAGATTAATGGATCCTGCAATGAGCGCATAGATGCGGCCAATAAAGTAGTGGTCCCGGGACTTATTGATATGCACACCCATCTTCGCGAGCCCGGAAGAGAAGATGAGGAAACGATTCAGTCAGGAACCCGGGCTGCAGCAAAAGGGGGATTCACCACCATCTGTTGTATGCCCAACACCGATCCCCCTATTGATGATCCTTCGCTGGTGGAATTCATCTACCAGGAGGCTAAGAGACGGGGATTAGTTGAGGTCTTGCCCATAGCTACCATCAGTAAAGCTAGAGCGGGAAAGGATCTATCTCCTATGGGTAGATTAAAAAAGGCTGGAGCGGTGGCCTTCTCCGATGACGGAGACTGGGTGGCTGATTCCCATCTTATGAGAAGAGCCCTGGAGTATGCCAAGATGTTTAATCTACCTCTTATCTCTCATTGTGAGGACAGGGAACTCTCCCAGGATGGAGTCATGAATGAGGGATATATTTCTACCATTCTCGGTCTGAAAGGAATGCCCAAAGAGGCTGAAGAAGTAGCCCTTTTACGAGATTTGGCCCTCTGCAAAATGACAGAATCACTTCTTCATGTGGCTCACCTTTCCACCGCTAATGGGGTGGAATTGATTAGGAAGGCGAAAGTATCCGGAGTAAGAATCACCACCGAGGTTACGCCTCATCATTTTACCCTTACAGATAGAGAGGTAAAAAGTTTTGACACCAACACCAAAGTAAATCCTCCCCTGAGAGGCAAGCGCGATGTGGAGGCTCTAAAAGAAGGTTTAAAAGATGCCACTATCGATGTTATCGCCACTGATCACGCTCCTCATCTGGTAGAGGAGAAAGAAAAGGAATATAGCGCTGCTCCTTTCGGGGTAGTAGGTCTTGAAACTGCTCTGGGTCTGGTAATCAAGGAATTGGTCCAGACCGGGACTCTCACTTTAATGGAGGCTATAGCCAAACTGACCATAAATCCAGCCCGGATCCTGCGTATTAATAGAGGACTAATAAAGGAGGAAGCCAGGGCAAACTTAACCATATTTGATTTAGAAAAAAAATGGTTAGTTACCGAGGATGGTTTTTTTTCCAAATGTAAAAATTCGCCCTTTTTAGGCTGGGAGCTTCCGGGCAAAGTTGAATGGACCATAGTGAGAGGAAAGGTGGTTTATCAAGATGATAAAGGGGGTAAAAATTGGCTAGAGAATACCAGATAGCCGTGATACCGGGAGATGGGACCGGACCGGAGGTAGTGAAGGAAGGACTCAAAGTGGTAAAGGCAGCCTCAGAGAAAACAGGTTTTAGATATCGCACCATTCATTATGATTTTGGGGGAGATAGATACCTTAAAACAGGAGAGACCCTACCTGATTCTGCCTTAGAAGAACTTAAAGGCATGGATGCTATCTATCTGGGGGCAGTGGGACATCCAGAGGTAAAGACGGGCATCCTGGAGCAAGGGCTCCTTTTGAAACTTCGCTTTGGTCTTGATCAATACATAAATCTTCGTCCAGTGAAGTTATATCCGGGGGTCTGGACCCCTCTCAAAGATAAAGGCCCTGAGGATATTGATTTTGTAGTAGTCAGAGAAAATACCGAAGGTCTCTATGTGGGGGTAGGAGGATTTTTGAAAAAAGGGACTCGGGATGAAGTTGCCGTTCAGCAGATGATAAATACCAGAAAAGGTGTAGAAAGATGCGTAAGATATGCCTTTGAATATGCGCGAAAGAGAAACAAAAAAAGACAAGTCACCCTTTGTGATAAGGCCAATGTCCTTACTTTTGCTCATGATCTTTGGCGACGAACCTTTAAGGAAGTGGGAGAGGAATATTCCGATATCAAAAAAGATTGCGCCCTGGTCGATGCCACCTGCATGTGGATGGTGAAGAACCCGGAGTGGTTTGACGTCATCGTTACCTGCAATATGTTCGGTGACATCATCACTGACCTGGGAGCTATAATCCAGGGAGGGATGGGTGTTGCGGCCGGGGCTAACATTAATCCTCAAGGAGTGAGTATGTTTGAGCCTATTCATGGCTCAGCCCCTAAATATACGGGAAAGAATGTGATCAACCCCTTGGCAGCCATTTCTGCTGCGGGGATGATGCTGGAGCATCTGGGTGAGGAAAAAGGAGCAAAATTAGTTGATGAAGCAATCACCAGACTGCTCTCATCAGGTCGGATAAAAGACCTTTCCACTAAAAGTGGTTTAAAAACTTACGAGATTGGCGATATGGTGGTTGGACATATGGGTGGGTCCTAGTAGTACTTCTTCACTATTCTACCAATGTCATCTTTTTTTATCTGGACAATCCTCATCTCCCTTTCTGCTGAAGACACGGAATCTGAGGCGTGGGCACCATTTTTTATGACATCATGGCCAAAATCTTTACGCACCGTCCCGTGAGCAGCATCCTCTGGATTGGTTTCTCCCAAAACTTTCCTAATTTTTTGAATAGCGTTATCTCCTTCGTAAACTAAAGCCAAGCATTTCTCTGAGCCCTCTTTTCTTCTTTCTTCCTCGGTTGCCTTCTCAGGATTCCACCCGGTGATAAACTTTATGATTTTGTTAAATTCATGCTCGGCCTTGGGTACTTTAAGCTCCTCGGCTATTTTCTCTTCTATTCCTGGGGGAAGATCAAAATCAAGAGATTTCTCTAAGGAACTTCGAATTTCCTTTATCAGCCTACTCTTCATTTTCTCAGCCAGCCTCCCTTTTATAGGCTCATAAAACTCTTCCGCCTGCTCGATCCCTATCTGAACTACTCTGGCCCCAATAATAAAGAGGCCTGTCTGAGAGAATCTATCTATTATATTACCTACTTTGGAACTGAGTTCCTCAAAGCTATCTGGCTTTATGAGAACCAGGGTTCTCTCCAGTTTTATCCCTTCCGGATAAGGGATTATTCCCTTTAGAAGTCCTCCATCTTGCTCAGAATAGCTAGCCCAGACCCGGAGTTCTCTCTTTATCCCTTCTTTATCAGTGCCAATGAGCACTGCAGGTTCAAAGTACTTTATCTTTCCATTTTCTTCAACATAGTCTCCATAGGTTCCCCGGATGGTCTCTCCCACCGAAACTCTAGTAATGTGCCCCACCACTCTCTTTAACTCTTGAATGACATTTTCTCCTTCAAAGAGAAGAAGCATTACCCTGGGCGGAAAGCCGTTCTTCTGGAGAAGATAGTTGGTGAAAAGATAATTTCTGATTTCCTCAAAGAGCTTTCTCTCCTTTTCGTTATTCATGGGGCGGAACAATACAGCTTCAGCGTACTCTTCAACAAGCCTGCGGCTAGGGGCAAACATCCTTGCCGCTACCAGATTTAGCCTTCCCCAGGAGAGGAGCCGATTAATTACCCCTCCCGTACGTGACTTACGGATGGTATAGGGATTTATAAGGACGTAAGCAAGCTCTCTAGCCATCTTTACTCCTTTCTCACTATACTTAAAAAATCTCCCCCGTCAAGTGGAAAATGGGTTTGCGTGTTGACTTTTCAGGTACTTTCGCATAAAATTTTTTAACGAACGCTATGATCTGCCCTAGATGTAAAACACCTATGCGGGAGCAAAAGAGAGCGTACCACAAGAAAAGAAAGTGGGTCTGTCCACAATGTGGCAAGGTGATAATGCAGATTCAAAAAAGGATGGACTCAATCGATAGGGAGTAGCCAAAATCATGAGATTTGGATTCCAAATCTCAATATCAGGAGGATTCTCCCGGGTGGTGGCCCGGGCTATCCATCTCGGGTGTGAGACCATACAGATCTTCTCTGGCAATCCCCGGGGATGGGAAAATAAGCCGTTATCTTTAGCCGAGGCGACAAAATTTAAGGAAGAGGTAAAGAAAGAAAAAATCAATCCAGTTTTTGTGCACATGCCCTATCTTCCAAATATAGCCTCGCCCAGGGAAAATCTATATTTTAAATCAATTAAAAGTTTACAGGAAGATCTGGTGAGGACAGAAAAGTTAGGAGCTACCTACCTTGTCCTTCATCTGGGAAGTAGAACCACTTCTAGTGAATCTAAGGCCAGGGGAAGAATTACTCAGGCTATAAATCACGCCTTGGCTCAAGTTAAAAATGGGGTTATTATTCTTCTCGAGAACACAGCCGGTCAGGGGACAGCGATCGGATACAGCTTTTCTCAAATCAAGGAACTCCTTAATGGCATCGATAATAAAAACCGAGTTGGAGTATGCTTAGACACTGCTCATGCCTTTGAAGCCGGCTATGATTTATCAGAAAAAGAGGGGTTGGAAAAGGCGATAGAAGAATTTGACCGGTTAATCGGTCTAGAAAAACTCTCCTTCCTTCACCTCAATGATTCTAAAACTCCTCTTTCCTCACGCATTGACCGACACTGGCACATAGGAGACGGATATATCGGCAGGGAAGGTTTTCGAAGAATCATTAATCATCCAGAGCTTTCCCATCTTCCGGCAATCCTGGAGACTCCTCGCAAGAGTGATGAGGATGATCTCAAAAACATGTCGGTAGTAAGAAACCTGGTGGAGCAATCCTGAAAGCCGGAGAAAACTTTACTAACTCCAGTTTTTTACAAAAAAGTCTTCCATTCGATGGGTGAAGGCCAATTTCTCCTGGCGGTTTGCGGACGCAGGAGGTCCACTTGAAAATGGCCTTAGAGGCCTTCTGGTTCATTGACATCCAGATTCTTTGGTATAAAATGATTTAGCGGTCATAACTCAATTAAAAGAGGGAATATATGGAGCTAGATTTTATTCTGTCCAAAGAAGAGGAAAAGCGGCCCGGGAAGACGGAATTGATTTATGATCTGGTGATAATAGGTGGGGGACCGTCCGGGATGACCGCTGCCGTATACGCTGCTCGCAAGAGATTAAAGACTCTACTGATCAGTAAGGACCTGGGTGGTCAGGTTCTTCTGACTTCCGAGGTGGAAAACTATATGGGTTATCAATATATTGAAGGTAGGCAGTTAGTTGATAAATTTAGAGAACAGGTAAGGCACTTTCCCATAGATCAAGAAGTTGGGGAAGAAGTGCAGAAATTAAGCGAAGAACAAGAAATCTTTTCCATCCTCACCAGGGGTGGGAAGAAATTTAGGGGTAAGACGGTAATCATTGCCTCTGGTAAGAAGTCTCGCTCCCTTAATATTTCAGGAGAAAAGAGACTCATCGGACGGGGAGTGAGTTACTGCAGTGTTTGTGATGCCCCTTTTTTTGAAGGAAAAGAAGTGGCCGTGATTGGGGGAGGAAACTCTGCCTTCGAGACAGCTTTAGATTTGGTCAAAATTGCCCCTAAGATTTATCTGATAGATATCGCCTCCGTCTGGAGAGCAGATCCTCTCTTGGTAGAACAAATAGAAAAAGAAAAGAAAGTAACCTCCTTCCCCCGACATAAAGTGAAGGAGATTAAGGGAGACGATAGGGTAGGGAGTATAACTATAGAAGGCTTGGATAATGGTGAGATTAAGTGCTTATCCGTACAGGGAGTTTTCATCGAGATCGGGCTGGTTCCCAATTCCGAATTTGCCGCATCCTTGGTAAAGCTTAATGAAGCGGGCGAGATTATAGTAGACTGCAGCAACCAGACCAATACTCCGGGATTATTTGCGGCTGGGGATGTAAGCAGTGTTCCCGAGAAACAGATTATCATCGCCGCCGGGGAAGGAGCTAAGGCTACTCTCACTGCCTATCAATATTTATTGAGATCGAGGCAAATTACATAGAGGGAGGTAAATATGGCCCTACTTAAAGATGAAGTGCGAAATGAGGTAAGGGAAAGGTTCAAGAAATTGACCGGCCAGGTTAGGTTAGTGAATTTTACTCAGAAGATCGAATGCCACTATTGTGAGGAGACCCGCAGACTCACCGAGGAAATAGCCTCTCTTTCTCCCAAGATTAGCTTCCAAGTATTTAATTTTGCTCTGGATAAGGAAAAGTCCCAGCAGTATAAAATTGATAAGATCCCGGCTATCGTAGTAGAGGCAGGGAAGGACTACGGAATCAGGTTTTTTGGTATTCCCGGGGGATATGAATTTAACTCTTTTATTTCCGCCATTTACGATGTTTCCAGGAAAGCTACTGATTTATCTGTCGAGTTGAAGGATAAGATAAGTAAAATTGATAATCCCGTACACATTCAGGTCTTCGTCACTCTAACCTGTCCTTATTGTCCCTCAGCCGTACAGATGGCTCATAAACTTGCCCTGGAGAGTGAATACATTACATCAGATATGGTAGAGTCGGCTGAATTTCCTCATCTAGTCAATAAATACGGAGTAATGGGAGTTCCCAAGGTGGTGATAAACGAGGAGTTTGGCTTTGAGGGAGCTCTTCCCGAGGTTTCGTTTGTGGAGGAGGTTGTGAAAGCTTCTAAATCAATGACAGAGGCCAAAGACCAGAGTTGAAGAACTCCGTCGAGGTTTCTTTAAGAGTGGTAAAAGGAGGCTAAGGTGAAGTTAAAACATGAAGAACTCTCGTTTGAACGACTAAAGAGAAGCTACGATCTAAAGGGATTTGCCTGTGAGACTACCGAAACGCTACCGGAAATAAAGGGTATGATCGGACAGGATCGTGCCATCAGGGCCATTGAATTTGGCCTCAATATTGACAGTCCGGGTTATAACATCTATGTGGCTGGTGTGAGTGATACCGGAAGAACCAGCACGGTAGAAAGAATTTTAAGGGAACTGGCCGCCAAAAAAGAGGTACCAGGTGACTGGTGTTATGTACACAACTTCCAGGATCCTGACCAATCCAGGTGTATTGGTCTTTCTCCGGGCAAAGGAAGACAGTGGCAGAAGGAGATGAAGGACGTGATAGGGAGCCTCAGGACAGAGATTCCCAAGGCTTTTGAAACCAAGGATTATAAAGAGAGAAGCGCCAAGATTTCCGAAGGCTTTGAGGACCAAAAACGGCAGCTCCTTTCAGAGACTGAGAAAAAAGCACGCGAGCGAGGCTTCCAAATTAAGAGGACGCCTCTGGGATTTACCCCGATTCCTCTAAGGAGCGATGGTGAGCCTTTGAGTGAGAGAGAATTTCAAAAGCTTGCTCCTGAGGAACGCAAGCAAATTGAGGAGAATATGAAGGATGTCCAAAAACAGATAAAACAGACCTTTGAACAATTTGCCCTCCTCGATCGAAAATCAAAGGACCAGCTCACCAAATTTAATAAAGAGGTGGCTCTCTTTGTAGTTGGTTATCGCATTGATAATTTAAAAGCAAAATATAAGGATTATCCGGAGGTACTGCATCATCTCGATGAAGTCAAGGCTGACCTGGTGGAAAACGTAGATGATTTTTTGAGACCTCAAGAGGAACCGTCTTTTTTAGGGATGAAGGTTCCCACCAGGGGTTCTTTTATGAAATACGAGGTTAACGTGGTGGTAGATAATTCTCACACCCAGGGAGCGCCGGTGATAATGGAGACAAATCCCACCTATAGCAACATGTTCGGGAGGGTAGAAAAGAAGGCCCAGCTTGGGGCTCTGATAACTGATTTTACTAAAATTAAGGCTGGCTCTGTCCTCAAGGCAAATGGGGGGTATCTCGTGGTAGACGCCGAGGGGGTACTGAGAAGCCCCTTTGTATGGGATACCCTAAAAAGAAACCTAAGGAATAAAGAGACCAAAATTGAAGAGGCAGCAGAACAGTATGCCTTCCTTTCTTCAAGCGCCCTGAGGCCAATGCCCATACCCCTGGATATAAAGGTCATAATGATAGGAAGAGGAGAAATTTTTGACCTCCTGCATCTTTATGATGAAAATTTCAAAAAGATATTCAAGGTGAGGGCCGATTTTGATTACGAGACCAGAATTGATGATAAGGCAATAACTCAGTGTGCCCGTTTCATTTGCAAAATCTGTAATGAGGAAAAGCTAAGGCATTGTGACAGGAGCGGAATAGCAGCCATTATGGAATACGGCAGCAGGCTCGCGGCGGATCAGGAGAAGCTTTCACTGCAGTTCGGGAAAATTGCCAACCTCTTGAGGGAGGCAGATTTCTGGGCCAAAACTGAGAAAAGCACGTACGTCACTAGGCACCATGTGAAAAAGGCTCTGGAGGAAAAAGAATACCGCAGTAGCCTTATAGAAAAGAAGATACAGGAGATGATTGAGCGAGGTACCATTTATATCGACACCGAAGGAGGAAAGATCGGTCAGGTAAATGCTCTTTCCGTCTATGTTTATGGGGAATTTTCCTTCGGCAAGCCTTCCAGAATAACCGCTCAGACTTTCATGGGAAACAAGGGAGTCATTAATATTGAGCGTGAGGCTAAGCTGAGCGGGAAGACCCACGACAAGGGGGTACTTATTCTCTCCGGCTATCTGGGAGGGAAATATGGCGGCAGTATTCCTCTGTCGCTGTCGGCAACCCTGACCTTCGAGCAGAGTTACTCATTTGTGGAGGGAGACAGTGCCTCCTCGACCGAGCTCTTTGCCGTACTTTCCAGCTTGTCTGAGCTGCCCATTGAGCAGGGTATAGCCGTTACCGGATCGGTAAACCAGCGGGGTGAGATCCAGCCAATCGGGGGAGTGAACCAGAAAATAGAAGGCTTTTTCGAAGTCTGCCAGGCCAAGGGACTCACCGGACACCAGGGGGTGATCATTCCCCAAAGCAACGTCAAAAATCTCATGCTGAAACCCAAGGTGATCGAGGCCGTAAGAGAGGGCAAATTTCATATTTACCCCATCTCCACCATAGACGAAGGGATGGAGATTCTGACCGGTGTTGAAGCTGGTGAGAGAGGTAAGGATGGAGCTTTCCCTGAAAAAACGGTTAACGGCAGAATCCAGAATAAACTTAGGTATCTGATGAAGGAGCAAGCGAGGCTCAAAAAGGAAGCTGAAGCAGAGGCTGAATGACAAAATCAATTTTTCTCCAAAAAGAAAGCCCACATCAGGAAAGGGTGGCAGGGAACCACCAAGTTCGCGGAGCGCCCGGAGAGGGGAATCGAAGCACTGGAGGAAAAAAAGGTAAGGGACATCCCTTCCTCCAGGAAAGACCTCGAAAAATCGCGAAGGTACGTTAAGATTCTAGGGAGAAAAATCTTACTTAATTAAAAGTGGTATTCTACCTTCTCAGGATGGGCTAGTAATTTACCCATCTCTGCTATTTAACTTTCCTCTTTGATTTATGATTCTGTCCCTTCCGAGTCTATTCTCCTATTAGTTCCATCTCCTGACCACAGCAAACCAGAGTTCCCCCACCAACTTTGGTTACCTCCACCTCATTGCCGCAGACATTACATCTATATTTTTCTCCCACTTTTTTGACCGCCATTTTTGCCTCCTTTCGCCACGATCTACCTTGTTCGATGAAGACCTCCCTGCTCAGTTATTTTGCTAGCCGATGGTTTTTATTATAGCCGTGTTATTGTACTCTGAAATGCGACAGAGGTCAATAAAGCCGATACAAGATGGGGGTAAAGATCGGCCTGGCTGGCAGATCCTCTTGACATTATTTTATCTTTCTATAATATAAAATTGTAATGGCTACAAATTTAGAAAAGCTCAAAACTATTTTAAGAGCAGCTGGAATCAAGCCAACCTATCAGAGATTGAGGATTTTAAAATATCTTAAGGAAAACAAGATCCATCCCAGTGCTGATATGATATATAAGACGCTGGTAGGAGAAATACCAATCATATCCAAGACTACGGTTTATAATACCCTGGATATACTGCTTAAAAAAGGACTTGTTATACCCGTTATTGTTTCTGGTACAGAAACAAGATTTGATAGTAATACTTCCTGGCATTCTCATTTTTTATGTGAGGAGTGTGGCAGAGTCATAGATTTAGGTATTAAGTGTGAGTATCTTGAGAAAAAAGAAGTGGAAGGACACCGAATAAAACAAATACAGAGTTACTTAAAAGGCGTGTGTAGGAATTGTCTTAAAAAGATGGAAAGAAAAGAAAACGCCGGGAAGAACTTTTAAAGAACCCTTGATTACATTGATTTTATCAGACACTGTATTGTCTTGAGGTGGGAAATCTTTACGAGAATTGAATTGTTTTTATTTAGAGGCATAGGAATTTCAATAATTTCTCTGAATTGTTATGAAGTAAACCT
>CAZIXA010000034.1:0-23712 GCA_964543295.1 uncultured Clostridia bacterium
CCGAGGTTTACTTCATAACAATTCAGAGAAATTATTGAAATTCCTATGCCTTAAAATAAAGGGTCGGCAATCCCTATTAAAGATCACCGACCCTTTAACCTAAACAAAAACAGTTTCTCTTATTCTATCCACACAGGGTAGAAGAACTTTCTCGATGTGGGGTGGAGCACATAACCATGCACATTTGACCTGAAGACTACATTCTGGTTTGCATGAGCCAGATATACCCAGGGGGCAGCTTCGTGTATCATTTCCTGCACTTTCTTGTAGTATTCTGCTCTTTTTTCCACATCATAAGTTTGTAATGCCTTGGAGAGTAGGTCTTGCGCTTCCTCATCATTATAGAAGCCGTAGTTTCCGGCTGTGCCTATTGAACAAGCATTTGCTCCATATAATACATTCATAAAGTTGTCCGGGTCTCCATTATCACCTGTCCATCCCAGAAGACACATCTGATGTTTTCCAGCTTCTGTTTCCTGAAGATAGGTAGCCCACTCCACCTGATAAAATTTTACGGTTATACCCACAGCTGCTAAATAACTTTGAATCGCTTCCCCAATCTTGGGAGGGTCGAACATATAGGGTCTCGAAACAGGCATTACATACAAAGTAACCTCGAAGCCGTCTGGATATCCCGCTTCTGCCAAGAGTTTTTTTGCTTTTTGGGGGTCGTAGGGATAGTCTTCTATTTCATCATTGTATCCCAGCATAAAGGGTGGCATCCCATTCTTTGCTACTATGGCTGTTCCCTTATAAATATTATCCACTATCGACTTCTTATCAATGGCGCAGTTAATTGCCTGTCTCACCTTTTTCTTGGTGAGAGGTTCAAAATATCCCGGAGTTTTAACCCAGGGCTCATCCGCGTCACGCACTCCATTTTCATTGGCATCTTTATATCCATACCCAGTATTCATAGCCATATATCCGATATTCATTCCTGGTTGTGTTAGAAGTTTTAAGTCTGGATTAGCTTTTATTCTATCAAAATCAGTGGGACTTGGATACTCTATTCCCTGAACCTCGTTCACTTCTAAAGCCATAAGTCTTGCCGAAGGGTCGGGGATAACCTTGAAGATTAATCTGTCCAGTTTGGGTCTTTCACGCCAATAATTATCGTTAGCCTCTAAGGTGATGTGGTCAGCCTTCACCCATTCAACGAACCTAAAGGGACCCGTTCCCGCAGGATGTTTAAAAGCATCCGGACCCCATTTGGCCGCATTGGTGGGACTGACAATACAAACGGTGAACATAGCCAGACTGGTCATTATTGAAGCGTTTACCCTCTTTAGGACAATTTTTACTGTATAGTCATCGATCTTTACTACTTTCTCTATATCACTGAACATATATCCCCAATAGGCCCACTCGCCATAATCATGCCAGGGAAGATAACCTTTATCATACTGTCTTCTCAAGGAGAATACCACTGCATCGGCGTTGAAATCTGTTCCATCATGGAATTTAACTCCCTTTCTCAAGTGAAAGGTTATTTCCTTTCCATCTTTAGATGTCTCCCATGAGGTGGCTAAACAGGGTTGTATTTCTGTAGAACCTGATTTATATTCAACTAAACCCTCAAAAATATTATCCATTCTCTGGATAGATTCTCCATCGGTTACGTCTGCAGGATCCAATCTAACTACATCTCCACTGCTACCAAAAACTAGTGTTCCTCCCGCCAGGGCGGCTGAGCCAACAAAGGTAGTGCTGCATATTAAACCCACTCCCATTAGCAGAGCCAACCATATTTTACTTTTCATCATTTCCTTCTCCTTTCCATATCTCATGACTAAGTTTACTGAATTTTGGACTCTTTCCTCACCCCCTTTTCGTAAGTATTCAGTGAAGGACGTTCTATGTTGTTGACTGCGAGGAGCAGAGTGGGTAGCCGCACCCTTTAGGGTGCCCATAAACGCAGCCTCTGAGCCTTGCGACTACCGAGATTGCTTTGTTCGCAGCCAACGGGGTTCACTGAGTATTTACCTTTTTGGACATAGATCTGTGAAAATCTGCGTCCTAATTAACTTATCATCACGAAAGAAATTGTCAAGAACACCATCATTAAAGGATATAGCGGGAGAGATCCTCACTCTCTACGATATCTTTGAGCCTTTCTTTGACGTAGCTAGAGGCGATGGTAAGGGACTTTCGCCTCATTTTGGAAGCATTGAAGCTGATATCTTCCAGAAGCTTTTCCATAACGGTGTAAAGCCTCCTGGCCCCGATGTCCTCGCTTCGCTCATTCACCAGAGAAGCCAGATGAGCGATCTGCTTAATTGCACTTTCCTTGAAGGTTAATTGTATCCCTTCGGTTTTCATCAAAGCTTGATACTGCTTTATTAAAGCGTTCTCAGGTTCGGTTAGGATACGCTCGAAATCCTTCGGGGTAAGTCTATTCAATTCCACCCGAATGGGAAATCTTCCTTGAAGTTCAGGGATCAAGTCGGAAGGAGAGGTAGCATGAAAGGCACCGGCAGCAATAAAGAGGATGTGGTCACTTTTAACGGCCCCATAACGGGTAGCTACAGTAGTTCCTTCAACGATGGGTAAAAGATCTCTCTGTACCCCTTCCCGGGAGACATCTATCTTATTCGCTCCTCCTCCCCCGGCAACCTTATCTATCTCATCAATGAATATTATACCTGAGTTTTCCGCACGATGGATAGCCTCCTCAATGACTTTGTCTTTGTCTACCAGCTTTTGGGACTCCTCCTCCAGGATAATCTGGCGAGCTTCCTTTATGGGGGCGTTTCGGTCTCGAGGACGTTTTGGCAACATATCACCCAGCAGATCTTGAAAGTTCATCCCCATCTGTTCTACTCCGGCACTACTGAATATCTCTATCATAGGAGTGAACTTATCGGTTGCCTTGATCTCAATTAATCTATCTTCCAGTTCCTTATTCTTCAGTTTCTCTCTTAGTCTTTCTCTGGTGTTCTTTGCTTTTTTAATCCGCTCATTCTCCTCAAGCTCTCCTCCTTTGTGGGAAATCGAGGTACTTTGGGGAAGAGGAAGGAGAATATTCAGAAGTCTTTCTTCAGTCAATCTCTTCGCCTTCTCCCTTACTTTTTTCATCATCTCCATTTTCACTTTGTTTACCGCTACATTGGTTAGATCCCTTACCATGGACTCTACATCCCTTCCCACATAACCTACTTCGGTGTATTTACTTGCCTCCACCTTTATGAAAGGTGCCTGGGCTAGTTGAGCTAACCTTCTGGCAATCTCTGTCTTCCCTATTCCCGTCGGGCCTATCATGATGATATTCTTGGGAGCTACTTCGTCTCTAAGTTTAGGAGGAAGCTTTTGCCGCCGCCATCTATTCCGCAGGGCAATTGCCACCGCCCGTTTAGCATCATCCTGCCCTATAATGTATTTGCCTAACTCCTTTACTATGATAGGAGGGGTAAGCCATTTTTCCCTCATTTTTTATCTCCTCATGGTGTAACTATTCAGCCGCAGATTTACGCTGATATTCTTCTTTTATTATCATATACAACTCTTTTGAATTCTGGTTTTCTGTCAAAATTCAATAATAAGCCACCTTTAATGGTTGTTGCCTTATTTTTCAACTCAACAAACCCAATAAACTCAACAAACCCAAACCGTGTTCATCTGTGGCTAAATGGTTACCCTCTTTTTATTATAATTCCTCAACACTAATCTGATTATTAGTATAAATACAGATAGAGGCGGCTATAGTCATGGCTATGTCCACAATTTTTCTGGGAGGATAATCTGTGTGGTCAGCCAAAGCTTGAGCTGCGGCCTGGGCAAAACCAGCCCCTGAGCCGATGGCTACTACTCTGTCATCAGGTTCAATCACATCTCCGTTACCTGAGATAATAAGAGATTTTTCCTTATCAGCCACGATCATCAAAGCCTCCAGTCTGCGCAGTATCTTATCCTGCCGCCAGTCTTTTGCCAGCTCTAATGAAGTCCGGGCAAGATTTCCCTGATACTGTTCAATCTTCTTTTCGAACCTCTCAAAGAGGGTAAGGGCATCAGCAATGGCTCCAGCAAAGCCAGCCAAAACGCGTCCTTTATAAAGTCTCCTTATCTTCTGGGCCTTGTGTTTCATAACTATGTTCTCAAAAGTTACTTGACCATCACCGGCAATAGCCACTTTGTCTTTATCTCTCACTGCCAAGATAGTAGTTGAGCGAATCATCTAACCTCCTTTTACGCTCTGGGGTGCGTGGCTTGATAAATCTTCTTGAGTCTCCTGGTGTTTAAATGGGTATAGACCTGAGTAGTGGAGAGCCGTTCGTGACCTAAAAGTTCCTGGATACTGCGTATATCTGCTCCCCGGTTCAAAAGATGGGTAGCAAAGGAATGACGCAGTATGTGTGGACCGGCTGCCTTTTGGATGTTAGCTAATCCCAGGTATTGATTCATTTTTTTTCGCAAAGACCTGTCGGAGAGTCTTCCTCCGAATCTATTGATAAAAAGGGCCTTTACTTCAGGTTTTACTTTCTCTTTTCTCATGGATAAATATGTGGTTAGTGCTTTAACGGCATAACTTCCCATCGGTATTATCCTTTCTTTGGAGCCTTTACCCCGAACCTTCACCGTCTCTGACCCAAAGTCAAGATCCTCAACTTCAAGATTTACTAACTCAGCTGCTCTCATTCCGGTGGCATACAAAAGCTCCAGAATTGCCCTATCCCGAAGGCGAATAAAATCCTCTCCTTTTGCTGCGCTGAGAAGTCTTTGCACCTCTTCCTCCTCTAGATAGGTCGGGATTTTTCTTCCCCGTTTTGGGCCTCGCATACCAGAGAGAGGAAAAGACTCAAGATATCCCTTCAAATAGAGAAAATGAAAGAAGCTTCGTAAAGAAGCAACTCTTCGGGCCAGAGTAGATTTTCTTCTTTCTTTTTTCTGAAGAGACCCCAGATAATCTCGTACCTTAGGGTATCCTACTTCTTTCAAATCTTCCTTCTGGGAAAGGAGAAATTTTAAGAAATCCTTGACATCACTGGTATAGCTTTTAACCGTGTGCGAGGAAAGATTTTTTTCTTCTTCCAGGTAACGATGAAATCTATCCAGCCAATCTATTTCTAGCTCCATCTTCTTTTCATTATTTTAAAAGGGACTCTGCCCAGTTTGAGTTCTTCGACCAGAAACTCTTCTATTCTTTTCCCACACTCCGGACACTTTAAGCCATTTTTAACCCTTACCAGATAAGAATTCCCGCAATGAGGACAATTTTCTACTACCGGTTCGGCTTTCAAGGCAAACCGGCATTGAGGAAACCTTGAGCAGCCATAGAAAATACTACCCTTTTTGGATGATCTCTCGATGATCTCTCCCTCACAGCCCGGGGAAGGACATCTAACTCCTGTCTTTTGAGCTACTTTCCTGGTGTTCTTACAGCGAGGATAATTAGAACAAGCAAGAAATTCTCCATAGCGTCCGAATTTAAGAACCATTCTCCCTCCACATTTCTCACATTTAAGGGGAGAGACTTTCCATCCCTCACTTTTAACATCCTTCATCTTTTGTTCAGCCACATCGAGGTCTTTCTTAAAATGATCATAAAAATCGTCTACTAAAGCAGCCCAGGGTCTTTCTCCTTGTTCCACTGCATCCAGACCTTCCTCCATCCGGGCCGTAAAATGAGGGTCAAGGATCGAAGAGAAACTACTCACCAGAAGGTCATTCACCGCTCTTGCCAGGGACGTAGGAACGAACCCACCCCTAGCAGATTTCACATAACCTCTTTTCTTAATGGTGAAGATAATGGGAGCATAAGTGCTCGGCCTTCCGATTCCCTTTTCTTCCAGGGTTTTAACCAGACTAGCTTCCGTGTATCGGGGAGGTGCTTTGGTAAATTGCTGTTTTGAGCTAAGTTCTTCTAGCTTTAACTTCTCACCTTCATTGACTGCTGGCAGACTCTCATCTTTTTCAGCTTTCTCTTTATAAATTAGAAGATAGCCGGGAAATCTAATTTTTCGACCCTCGGCTTTAAAAAGATATACTCCTCCCTGAATGTCTACTTTAACTGTGTCCATAACCGCTCTTTCCATTTGAGAGGCGATGAATCTTCTCCAGATGAGCTCGTAGAGTTTATAATGGGGATTTGATAAATACTTTTTGACTTTCTCCGGATCTCGCTTGATCCCGGTTGGTCGTACAGCTTCGTGAGCATCCTGACTCGATTTTTTGTTCTTATAATAAGGGATTTTTGAGGGGAGAAATTCTTCTCCTAGCTTTTTCTTTATATACTCCCGCGCCTCCTTCTGTGCTTCCTTGGCCACCCGGACAGAATCTGTCCGCATATAGGTAATAAGACCCACTCTTCCCTCAGATCCAATCTCCTGGCCCTCGTAAAGATCCTGGGCTAGCTTCATGGTGCGGGCTGCCGAAAACCTTAGGTGATAAGCGGCTGTCTGCTGTAAGGTGCTGGTGGTAAAGGGAGGCTGAGGAGATTTCTTCTTCTCTTCTTTTCTTACTCTTATGATCTGGTAGCTCTGCTCTTTTATTTTTTCCGCAATTTCCTTTACCTGAGCTTCGCTACTTATTTTTACCTTTTGGCTATCGATCAGGGAAAGTTTCGCCTCCAGGAAAGCCTTTTTGGAAGGTAATCTAAATCTGGCCTTGACTATCCAGTACTCCTCGGAAACGAATTTTTCTATCTCTTTTTCCCGATCACAGATAAGCCTAACCGCTACTGATTGGACCCTTCCGGCAGAGAGTCCCCTCTTTACCTTGTCCCAGAGAAGGGGCGATATCTTATATCCCACTAATCTATCTAATACTCTTCTTCCTTGCTGAGCATTCACTTTGTTAAGGTCGAGTTGGCCGGGTCTTTTAATAGCCTCACGGATAGCTTTCCTGGTGACCTGATTGAAAACTATTCTTGCTTTGTCCGGATGAGTTAGCTCCTGGGAAAGATGCCAGGAAATTGCCTCTCCCTCTCTATCTAGATCCGTAGCCAGATAGACCTTTTCTATCCGGCGGCTTAAATCCTTTAATTTATTGACCACTTTCCGTTTTCCAGGGATTATGCGGTAGGTTGGTTTAAACCCATTTTCTATATCTATCCCCAAATTTTTCTTGGGTAGATCTTTTATATGTCCATAGCAGGACTCCACCCGAAAATCCTTGCCCAGGAACTTATTTATGGTTTTAGCCTTGGCCGGCGATTCTACAATGACTAAATTTTTAGGCATCTTAAAGTCACACTTTCAGAAAATAGGAACGTGATTATTTTTCTTTTATCAGTGAATTGCTGATCACTGGAAACTGATAGCTGATTGCTTACATTTCATTAAGTTTCCTTTTTGATCCATCTCTGCGCACTCTATGATCTTTGCGGTGAATAGTTACTTTGCTATTAGTGATTGGTGGATAACTTATTCAAGAGTACCATAGGACAGAAAAAAATTTTGTCAAGGTTTGACTAGCCACCTGATGCCTGTTCATACAGTTAATGAGAGAAACGTCATAGCCAGAATCTTCCAAGAAGCCAGCAACGTAAAGAAGCCCCAGCGGCTTCATCCATAAATCATAGGCGGCACAATCATATATCCAGGGATTTATAAGAAGGACCTTCATCTTTTAACAATGGTTTATCTTTATTCGGGGGATACTTTTATCTATTTTACCCTACGAATGGAAGGAATCAAGAGGGAGAATTTTGGGGAATGTTCAGAAACAACTAGCGATATTGACTTTAATCAGAATTTTCTGTATAATTACAAAAACAACCCAGTTGTTTTACCAGTAAAGTTAAAATTAACTTGGTTATGTGATGGGAATAATTGAAATTTTCAGAGAACAGAATTTGTGGTGGAAAGAAGGAATTTCGCTTAGAGGTATGGTTGAGCGCGAGATCTTGTGATTGCACCAGCATTTACTTCATCACTTGAAAAAGAAACGAAAACCCAGGGCGGCTTCTCCTTTAACTTTTGATTCTGGAGTTAACTGAAGCACGGGAGCGACTTCCAAAAAGAAATCGAGGGGTACCTTAGAAAAAAGGTATTCCAAGCCCACAATAGTCCTTATTCCCATCTCATTGTCTTCATCTTCTTTTAATTTAACTCCTATGCCTAATCCGTAGAAAACGGGAAATTGGCCATTTTTCACCGAAAAAAAGTCGAAGTTATGCCAGAGATAATCGAGGTGTAACCCTGTTTCTTTCTTTTTCCAGCCAACGGCAACCTCTACCGCATCAGTTTCCCTAGTCCAGAATTTCATGCTTATCCCGGTGGGATTTCCTATAATGAACCCCAGACCAAAAACGCCCTTTTGCTGTGCGTTTCCTGATAAGCTCACAAGCATTACGATGATGCCTGTAAGCACAATTATTATCCCTTTTTTCGCCAATTTTTCCTCCTTTTTATAAACAAAGGGGTCAGGTCTCAACATTTGACATTCAGTAATCTATTTTCCATAACCTCAAGATTTTTATTTTGTCTTTGTCTTGTTTTTTTTTCTCAAGATCTCGATCATTTTAACTAACCATGATTGCACTTATTCTGCGCGTGAATTTTCTGGCCACTTCTCATATCAATCAAAAACCTTTTGTTGAATGTCAAATGTTGAGACCTGACCCCAAATTTATCTTTTGCAGAATAACTTGCCGGGTAGCTCTCTTACCAGAGATTTTATCTGGAGTCTCGTTAAGAGCCCACCCACTTTTGAAGCAGGGAATCTACTGAGTTTCACCAGTAGGTCAATGTGAGAAGGTTCATCTTTCAAGAGATTAAAGATCTTCTTCTCCTCAGAAGATAATGAGGGGTTCTTGTCTTTAATCTTTTCTTTTTTAAGCTGGGCAAGTTCTGAAAAATTCAGTTCCTCCAGCACATCCTCCACCGACTCCACCAATTTGGCACCCTCTTTGATCAGCCCGTTAGTTCCGTGGCTATTGGGGCTGTTAATGTTTCCCGGGACGGCGAAGACATCTCGACCCTGATCCAGGGCGAAATTAGCCGTAATTAAAGCACCGCTTTTTAAGGGGGCCTCCACTACCAGAACCCCCTTGCTTAGTCCGCTGATTATGCGATTTCGTTGCGGAAAGTGCGGAGCCTCAGGCTCTTCCCCCAGAGAAAATTCCGAAATCACTGCCCCTTTTTTGATAATTTCTTCCATCAAGCCCCGATTCTCAGGAGGATAGACTATATCTAGTCCACACCCTAAGACAGCCATAGTTCTTCCCCCTGCCTCTAAAGCTCCCCGATGAGCCTCAGTATCAATACCTCTGGCCATCCCACTGACCACAGTAACCCCTTCTCTGGCCAGGTCTCGAGCCAATCTTCGAGCGGTGAGTTTTCCATACACAGTGGCTCTTCTAGTTCCCACTATGGCCAGAGCATCAAGGTCTTGCTCTTCTAGGGTACCTCTAACGTAAAGAAGAAAAGGGGGGTCAAAGATATTCTTAAGATTTACTGGATAGCGGGGGTCTTTATAGCTAATTACCTCAATGTTAAGTTGCTCTATTCGCTTTAGATCTCTATCAATCTCTATTTTGTGCGCCTGGTGGGTTATAGAAGTAACTCCTTTCTCTCCCAGGCCAGGTACCCGGGATAGAACTTGGGATGAGGCAGAAAGAACCTTCTCCGGACTCCCCAAATGTTCTACCAACTGCCGGCATGTCCAGGAGCCAAGATGAGGAAGTTTACTTAACAATATCCAGTCTCGATAGGAGCTCATGGGCTGTAGATCCCATCTTCCAAATCTCGCATCACCAGTCCGCTCAGGGGTTTAGGATAGAAGTAGGTGCTCTTGGGGGGGAGAATCTTTCCAGCAAGGGATGTCTCCCTTACTTCCTTCAGGGATAGAGACTTAAGAAAGAAGGCTATCTGGTATTTTCCGGCTTTGATGAGCTCGACTGCTTCAGTTTCATCCTTGATAAAGTCGATTTCTCTTCCTTTTTCTAGTTGGTTTCTCTTTAATATTTTCCTCAATATGGCATCTAAAATGGCAGTATTTATCTTTTCCGCAAGAAATTTTTCACTGTCTTTTAGTTTTAAAAGGTAGTATCTATTCTCTCCACAATACATACCAAAGGCCATGCTATCTTGGGCGTGATCTATTCTTTCGGACATTTCTTTTCTTCTTACCGCTTCAGTATTTGAATTAAACTTGAGTACTTCTATTTGGAAGAAATCTCCCATCTTGGATCTTAATTTAGATAGCTGGTCCGGGGTAAGGCCACCTATTACTCTATGTACAGGAAGGATGGTAACGGCATCGGTTTCCATGTTTAAAAAATAGATTAGTAAAAAGTCCTCGCTTCTTTTTCTGGAGACAAATCGCTTCTTCTCGGCATCACGAAACTTCAGAGCGGTTAGATAGCGATGGTGACCATCGGCCAGGAAAATATTCTTATGCTCCATTTCTTTACATATCTTTCTGATGGTATCTTTAGTGTTTATCCTTCCTACTATATGCTTTACTCCATCAGAGTCTTTTACTTCAAACATCGCCTCTTTTTCCTCCAGCTGTTGGTCTATCAAATGAAGAGAATCTGAATAGAGGCAGAATATAGGATTAAAATTAGCCCGGCAGGACTCTAACAATCTCAAGCGGTCCGTTCCCGGTTTAGGAAAGGTCTGTTCATGAGGGAAAATTACCCCGGTACCGAATTTTTCCAGCCTCATCAAGGCAAGAAAGCCTTTCCTTCTTCCGTCTCTTCCCTTGAGGGAATATTCTTTTTCATAAACATAAATGGCAGGATCTTTTTCCTTTTTTAATATTCCCCCTGATAGCCATTCTCTAAAAAAGCGGTGGGCGCGGGTATATTTATTTTCTTTTTCGTTGTCCTGGGGAAGCTCGCGCCCCAGTATTAGTCGAATAACATTGTAGGGGTGGGATTTATAGTACAATTGTTGCTCAAGAGGAGAAATTACATCGTAAGGAGGGGCCGTCACTTTAGCTAAATCTTTTATCTTTTCCTGGTTGTAAATAATGCCTCGGAAGGGCTTAATTTCAGCCATTCATTATACTCCTTTGATTTTGGGATTGAAGGAGGGTTATCCCGGTTCACTTTCCAGCCAATCCTGCGGCTGATAAGAAAAAAGCTCTTCTGAGTGAAAAAGACAATCGATCTCCCACTCAGCAGACTGCACTGAATCAGAGCCGTGCACTATATTTCTTCTCCCGTCAGAGGCGTACCTACCTCTAATTGTTTCGGCTCCCGCATCCTCGGGTTTTCTTTCTCCTATAATCTCCCTTATCCTTTTTACTGCCCCTTGACCTTCTGCCACTAGCGCTACTGAAGGAGCCGTGAGCATAAAATCAATTAATCCCGGGAAAAAATCTTTACCCTGGTGGGGACGATAAAATTCTTCTGCCTTTTTTTCATTTAGGCGAATCATTTTTAAGCCTGCCAGCTTAAATCCCTCTTTTTCTATGGTCTGAATAACCTCACCGATCAATGCCTTGCACACTCCATCCGGTTTAATTAATATCAGGGTTCTTTCCATTTTCCTATTTCAACCTTCCTTTCCTTCACGAGCTAGGGCAATTTTTCCTGTTCGGACCAGTTTTTTAACCCCGAAGGGCCTTAAAAGGGTAAGAATTCCCTTGATCTTATCTTCCGTCCCTGTTGCCTCTATGGTAAAGCTGAAGGGATGAACATCCACTATCCTTGCCCGGAAAATATCTACTATGCGCATGATCTCAGCCCGATCTGTTCGCTTTGCGTTTACCTTTATTAAGACGAGTTCTCGCTCTACAGTATCCTGGTTGGTCAAGTCGACTACCTTGATTACATCTATCAATTTACGTAGCTGCTTTATAACCTGTTCGATGATCTGATCATCTCCGGGAACAACCATGGTGATGCGGGAAACAGTGGGATCTTCTGTTTCCCCCACCGCCAGGCTGTCAATATTAAAACCTCGAGCGCTGAAGAGACTGGATATGCGGGCCAATATCCCGAAGCGATTCTCTACCTCTACCGAGATAATGTGTCTCATCAATTTTCCTTCTCTTTGATCCAGCCCATCATTCCCCGTAGTTTCTTTCCTACCTTTTCTATTAAATGCTCTTCATCCTTTTTAGTCAAGGCATTGAATACAGGCTGGTTAGTCTGATTTTCCGTTATCCATTCTCGGGCGAATTGACCGGATTGAATCTCGTATAAGATCTTTCGCATCTCCTCTCGGGTCTTCTGGGTTATAATTCGGGGACCCCTGGTTAAGTCTCCATACTGAGCAGTGTTACTTATAGCTGATCTCATTCCACTTAGTCCACTCTCCTGCAGAAGGTCCACGATGAGCTTTAGTTCATGTAAGCACTCAAAATAGGCCATCTCAGGCTGGTAGCCTGCTTCTACCAGAGTCTCAAATCCAGCCTTAATCAATGCGGTAACTCCTCCGCATAAAACCACCTGTTCTCCAAATAGGTCTGTCTCTGTCTCTTCCCGGAAAGTGGTCTCGATAACTCCGGCTCTGGTTCCTCCAATGCCCTTGGCATAGGCTAAAGCAATCTCTTTGGTTAAGCCACTGGCATCCTGCTCGATAGCTATCAAACAGGGAACCCCCTTTCCTTCTTGGTAAGTTCTGCGCAGCAGGACTCCCGGACCTTTAGGGGCCACCATGAATATATCCACCCACCGGGGAGGGACAATCTGATGAAAATGAATGTTAAATCCGTGGGAGAACCCCAGGGCATTACCTTTTTTCAGAAAAGGAAGAATGTCCGTCTGATAGAGTCTTGCCTGGAACTCATCAGGGATGAGAATCTGGATAATGTCAGCTTTTTGAGCTACCGTTTTGGCAGTCTCCACCTCAAATCCTGCCTCTTTTGCCCGCATCCAGCCAGGGGAACCCTCGAGCTCGCCTACTATGACTTTAAGTCCACTGTCTCTCAAGTTTTGTGCCTGAGCATGCCCCTGATTTCCATAGCCAACTATGGCAATCAGTTTTTCTTTTAAGATACCTAAATCGGCATCCTTCTCATAATAGATCTTGGCCATAAGCTTTCTCCTCTCAATAAATGGGTATTCCTTCCCTTCGGGTTAACCGATGGAACTTCATCATCAATTTTTTGGTGATCGGCCCCGGCATACCATCTCCAATCACTCTTCCATCTATCTTGGTTACCGGCATCACCTCGGCAGCCGTCCCGGTGAGGAAACACTCTTCACTGGAGTAAAGAGCCACCGGAGTAAAAATCTTCTCTTCCACAGGAATTCCTTCCTCTCGGGCTAAATCCATTATTGTATCCTGGGTAATTCCCTTCAGGATACCTATCCAGGGGGGAGGGGTGATTAAATGACCATCTTTCACCATGAAGATGTTATCAGCCGTACACTCGGCAACATACCCATCCTTGTTTAACATTATCCCCTCCGGCACCCCCTGGAGGTTTGCCTCTAGTTTAGCCAGGATATTATTGAGGTAATTGAGAGACTTTATTCTGGCATTTAAGGCAGAGGGAATGTTCCTTCGGGTGGAGACAATCACTACCTCCAAGCCCTTTTTATAAAATTCTTCTGGATATATGTTTATCTTATCGGCGATAATAATAACGTCTGGGTGAGGACATTTACGTGGATCAAGACCCAGATCCCCTTCTCCTCGAGACACTACCAATCGAATATAGGCGTCCTTTAATTTATTCTTCCTTAAAGTCTCAAGGAGCCTGTCTTTCAATTCTTCTCTTGATAAGGGGATCTCTAAATCGATGGCCTTAGCCGATTCCCATAATCTCTGGAGGTGTTCCTCAAGTTTAAAGACCCTCCCCCCATAAGCAGCTATTCCCTCAAAGATCCCGTCTCCGTAAAGAAATCCGTGGTTAAAAACCGAGATTTTGGCCTGTGACTTGGGGAAATATTCTCCGTTTATATAGACCTGGCGTTCCATTTTCTCACTCCTCATTCTATATTAACACAATCTCTGTGTGTCATCTTGTCGCTTATTATCGTTTTTTGGGTCTCATCTGCGGAAAGAGAATAACGTCCCGAATAGAGGCAGAATCAGTTAATAACATAACCAGCCTATCTATTCCTATGCCCAGACCCCCGGTGGGAGGCATCCCATATTCTAGTGCCTCCAGGAAATCCTCATCCAGTGACTGAGATTCTCCTTTTACTTCCAGCATTCTCTTTCTTTGATCAATGGGATCGTTCAATTCAGAGTAAGCATTGCCCAATTCCTCTGCCCCTATGAAGATCTCAAACCTCTCAATGAGAGCCGGATTTTCTTTTTTTCTCCTGGCCAGAGGTGAAGTTTGAAAAGGATAGTCAATTACAAATGTGGGCTGAATGAGCCTGGGAGCAACCTTGTGGTCTAGAAGATGTTCGATTATCTGATCGTCTCGTAACCCCTCAACTTCCAGCCCCATCTGAGCGGCGGTTTTTCTGAGCTGAGCCATGTTCTGGTAATCCAGTTCAATGCTGCCCATTTCCTTTAAAGCTCTCTCAAAAGTTATCCTTCTCCAGGGAGGAGAAAGGTTAATTTCATCTCCTTGATAGCTGATCTTAAGGGTTCCCTTTAACTTAATGGCTACTTCACACACTAGCTCCTCGGTGAGTTTCATCATCTCCTCATAGCTGCTGTAGGCAGAGTAAACCTCAAGCATGGTAAATTCAGGATTATGGAATCTATCCATGCCCTCATTTCTGAAATTCTTGTTTAGCTCGTATACCTTTTCTATCCCCCCCACCACCAGTTTTTTCAGGTAAAGTTCCGGGGCAATCCGAAGATACAAGTCCTCCCCCAGGGCATGATGATGAGTCCGAAAGGGCCTGGCGGTGGCCCCCCCAGGAATGGGCTGCATCATAGGTGTCTCCACCTCCAAAAACCCTTTTTTGTTCAAAAAGTCTCTTATGAACTTAATTATGGTTCCCCGATCTAGAAAAATCTTCTTAGTGTTCGGATTTGACAGAAGGTCAAGATAGCGTTTTCGGTAGCGAAGTTCAACATCCTGGAGCCCATGCCACTTCTCTGGAAGGGGACGAAGTGACTTTGCCAGAAGCCCAAAATCAAGAACCTCGACAGTTAACTCTCCACTCCTGGTTCGAAAAACTCTTCCCTTCACTCCCACGATATCTCCCAGATCTAGCTTTTTAAACAGAGAATACCTTTCTCCTAAAGTCTCTTCTCTTGCGTAAATCTGGATTTTGTCTTCCGCGTCTCTTATATCGGCAAAGCTTGTCTTTCCATGCCCCCTCAGGGTGATAATTCTTCCTGCTATTTCCACCTTTACATCTGTCTTCTTGCCTGAGGTCACACTCTCACACTTTTTGGCTATCCACTTTGTGGTATGACGGGGAATAAATCTGGTGAGATAGGGATTTTCTTCCTTTTTCATCCAGAGCTTAAGCTTATCCTTGCGCTCCTTTACTAGACGCTCCTCTGGTGAATTTATTCCCTTCTTTTTTTCCTCCATGTGAACCACGCTTCTCCTCACTAATTTTGCCTATTTTACACAACTACTCGGCCTTGTCAACATGAAAAAGGAACTGGACATTCAGAATAAGCTTGGTATAATCATACGAACTGATGGAGGGGTAAGTATTGAACTGTAAAAAACAGTAAAAGAAGGATAGCCAAAAAGGCGGGTTCTTTTAACAAACTAAAGGGAGAAAGGTGAATAAATCTAAAGAGCACGAAGCAAAAATTAGCCAACTAAAAAGATCATATGATGAGTTAAAGAGCCTGCTTAAGGCACAAAGGCTGATAAACTCTAGCCTGAACCTCAGAGAAGTGCTTGAAAATAGTATGCAGGCTGTTGAAGGAGTTATGGGAGTTAAATGGTATATCATTTTTCTAATAGACAAAGAAACCGGTAAGCTGATTCCTAAAGTATGGAAAGGATACCGGAAGGAAACAATAAAAAAGAGATTAAAGGAGAATGTAAAAGAGAGTATTTACCGAATAGTCAGGGAAAAAGAAGATCTCATAGTTTCGAGTAAAGAAGACCTTGCACATTTAGAAGGAGAAACCTCCCTCAGATTCCAGCTAGGTGTGCCCATAATTTTTCAAAATCAAGTTATGGGCGCTGTATATCTAGAAAGTAAGAGGGTGAATTTCTTTACTCCAGATCACTTGAAACTATTGAAAGAACTAGCCATCCAGATGGGGATTGCCATACGCAATGCCTGCCTATATGAAGAGGCGAGGAAACTAACTACAGTTGATTCCTTAACTAAGCTTTTTACCAGACAGCAGTTTGACGAGATACTTAAAAAGGAGCTGGAAAAGGCAAAAAGGCATCAAACAGAATTATCCTTGGTGTTTATCGATGTTAATAACCTAAAATATGTAAATGATCATCTCGGGCATAACAAAGGGGATTATCTTTTAAAGGAAGTTGCTCATCTTTTAAAAAGAAATGTAAGGAGTATGGATACAGTAGCTAGATACGGTGGAGATGAGATGGCTATTGTTCTTCCAAACACTAACGATAGGCAAACCAAAGCCCTTGTGGGGAGAATAAGGAAAGCGGCTGAGGAATGGAATCGGCAAGCCCAGGACTCGCATCTCTCTATGAGTTTAAGTATAGGTTGGACTCCAGTCAACGGAAAAATGAATCTATCAGAGGCAGTTGCCAGGGCAGACGAAAAGATGTACGAGGACAAGAGAAGCCAGACGTATTAGAGAGGGAGTATGGCTCAGTTTGAACTATTCCAGAGCACTTTTCAGGGCGGCGATGGCTACTTTCAGTTGCTTCTCATCGGGTTCCTTGGTAGTGATTTTTTGCAGCCATAGCCCCGGAGTAGTTAATATTTTGACAATTTTGCTGCTCTTTCTTTTGCGGGATAATCTGATTACCTCATAGGATATACCGGCAATTAAAGGGACAAAAAGTAGCCTTGTCAAACGCTCGGAGATAGTAGGGGGTCTGCCTAAAAACATAAAAACTAAGATACTAATTACCATTACTACGAGAAGAAAGCTTGTTCCACATGCGGGATGATGGGTGGAATATTTTTTGATATTTTCGGGAGTCAAATCTTCTCCCGCTTCAAAGGCAAAAATACTTTTGTGCTCAGCTCCGTGATACTCGAAGACTCTTCTCATACTCTTCCAGAGACTGATAGCCCATATATATATCAAAAAGAAAGTTATTCTAATTAAACCATCGATAAGGTTAAACAGGAATCCTCCCTTGACGCCGGTTAACTCTACCAGAATTAAAGGAAGGTAAAAAAATATGAAGAGGGCTAAAGAAAAACCCATAAGGAGTGATAGAATTAACCAGAGAGTGACAAATGTTTCTGTTTTTTTTTCTTTCTTGGTATCCAGGGTTTTTGTCTCGGGGTTCTCTTCTTCCATAGCTTCTTCAGCAGAGAAACTGAGAGCCTTTATCCCCAGGTATAAGGATTCAATGAGAACTATTACCCCTCTAATGATGGGAATTTTCAAGAATTTAAATCTGTCAGTAAGGGCGATATAGGGCTCTTTTTTTATCATTATTTGGCCATTACTCTTTCGGATGGCTACAGTAAATGATTTTGGAGAACGCATCATTACTCCTTCTATGACTGCCTGTCCTCCCACTTGGAATTTTCTTGTTGAAACAGGCATCTTGGGAGGTTTATTTTTCTCACTCATCTTTGTTGATCTCCTAATTATTGGTATCCGAGCAAGATACCAACACAATTGCTTTTATAATAATAATATGTTCAAACAAGTCAAGAAATATCCCGGGACTCTGACGCGCGTGGCTTGATTTTTGTTAGAATTTCATTAAAATATAACGATTTACCACATAAAAATTATAGGGGATGTAGCTCAGCGGGTAGAGCACTTGCCTCGCATGCAAGAAGCCGGGGGTTCGAATCCCCCCATCTCCACCAGGGGAGTTTTTATGGTCTATCAGGTTCTGACGAGAAAATGGCGCCCCCAATTGTTTGAAGAAGTGGTGGGGCAGGATCACGTGGTGCGTACTCTTAGAAATGCCATTGCCCTTGGTCGAATCGCTCATGCCTACCTATTTACCGGACAAAGGGGGGTTGGAAAGACCTCTACGGCACGCATTCTGGCCAAGGCTTTGAATTGCAAGAGTGGCCCTACTTCTACTCCTTGTAATCAGTGCGACAGTTGCAAGGAAATAATGAGAAGCGAGTCTCTGGATGTTCTGGAAATAGATGGAGCTTCCAACAGGGGAATTGACGAGATAAGAAGCTTAAGGCAGAAGGTAAGATTTTCTCCCGTCCGGGGTAAATTCAGGATCTACATCATAGATGAGGTTCACATGCTTACCAACCCTGCATTTAACGCTTTACTTAAAACCTTAGAGGAACCTCCTTCTCACGTTGTTTTTATTTTCGCCACCACCACTCCCCATAAACTTCCGCCCACCATTATCTCTCGCTGTCAGAGATTTGATTTTAGAAAGATCGCCACCTCTGATATTCTGACAAGACTAGAGCAAATAGTAAGAAAGGAAAATATTGTTATAACCCCCGAAGCCCTTGGCTTGATTGCTGAGGGTGCCGAAAATAGTATGAGGGATGCAGAAAAAGTTCTTGACCAGGCCATTTCCTATACTGAAGCAAATGTATCGGAAAAAGATGTGGCTAATCTTCTGGGAATGGTGGAGAAAAGATATCTATTTAAACTTACTGAAAATTTAGCTAAGGCAGAGACTTTAGCCAATGTTAGTCTGGTGGATCAGCTACTTGAAGAGGGAAAAGATCCTCAATGGCTTATCAAGAGTTGGCAGAAGTGGCTGCGTAATTTGATGGTGCTTAAAATGGGGGGAGAGGATCTTACCTTCCTTTCCTCGGTAGAAAGAAAAGAGGCCAAATCACAGGCTTCTCATTTTAGTTTAAAAGAGATAGTCCGTTTCATAGATCTACTTTCTAAAGCCAGACAGAGTATGGTACTTTCCTCTCAGCCTCAGATTCATTTGGAGCTTTTGATGGTTGAGCTTTCCTCTGATTTTGAGATGGATAATCTAGCCCTAAGGGAGCCAGAACTGGCCAAGATTTATCAAAGAATACTCAAATTAGAAGAAAAACTTACTGCTAAATCTTCTAGTTCTATGACCCAGGAAAAAAAAGAGCCAAAAAAAGAGGAAAAAAAGGAGAAAAAAGAAAAGATCTCCCTGCCAACTTTGGAAACATCTCCAGACAAAGTCTCTTATGGCAAGGGCGATGAAGATAAGAAGTTCCACCAAAAATGGAAACTCATGGTAAAGGAAATTGAGGAGAGGAAAAAAACCTTGGGAACGATCCTGCGAAAGGCCACAATTTTAAAAATTACCTCGGACTCTCTCACTTTAGAGGTGGAAAAGCCCTTTCATAAGGAAACCTTGAGCAGGAAGCAAAACCTGAGGTTGATACGAGAGGTGCTGGAAAAATTTTTATCTTCCTCCTTTACTCTCCTTTATGTTTTGGCTGAACCTGAGCACAAAAGGAAAATAGAAAAGAGGCCCCAGGACCAGAAATGGCAAACCATGGTGGCTCAGGCAATAGATCTTTTTGAAGGGGAAGTAGTAAAGGATACCATAAGGAGGTAATTTTTGATGATTCCAGATGTATCGAAACTTCTGCGTCAATTTCAAAAGATACAGGGTGAGATGAAAAAAATACAGGAAGAGATAGCCAAAGAAGAAGTTACCGGTTCCAGTGGAGGAGGAATGGTAGAGGTCACTATTAACGGCAAATTTGAGGTTGTAGATGTTCGCATAGAAAAAAAACTTCTAAAAGGGGATGATGCTCAGATGCTGGAGGATTTAATCCTCGCCGCAGTAAACAGCGCTATGAGCAAAGTGCAGGAGCTAATCAAAGAGAGACTAGGCCAATTCACCGGTGGTTTACAACTACCGGGGATGGGTATTCCGGGTCTATTTGGTTGAAATTTCATGTATCAGGTAAAGTCTGTGGACAAATTAATAGGGGAGTTAAACAAACTCCCCGGGATCGGGGAGAAAACCGCTGAACGCCTCTCTTTCTTTATCTTGAAAAATTCCAGGGAGAACGTAGAGAGATTAGCCGATTCCCTTAAAGAGGTTAAGGAAAAGGTAAGATTCTGTTCTGTCTGCGGCAATATCACCGAAGATGATCCTTGCAGAATCTGTAAGGACGAGACCCGTGATAGAACTACTATCTGTGTGGTGGAACACCCACAGGATCTTTTTCTCCTGGAGCGGATAAGACAATATGGGGGACTCTATCACGTATTGGGAGGAGCCATTTCTCCTCTTAAGGGAGTTGGTCCGGAGGATGTGAACATTGCAAGCTTATTGGAGCGGGTCAAACAGGGTAAGGTCAAGGAGGTTATTCTTGCTACTGATCCCAATACCGAAGGTGAGGCAACGGCAATCTATATCTCTAAGTTAATCTCCCCTCATAAGGTAAAGGTGACCCGTCTAGCCTACGGTCTCCCCGCAGGGGGAGATCTAGAATTTGCTGATGAAGTGACCCTGGGAGAGGCCTTGAAGGGAAGACGGGATATGACGGGGTCAGGTCTCAACATTTGACATTAGGAAAATCTTATGATATAGATTATGCTGGCATCTCACAGACAGTCAAGAGGTTTTGAGGATAACAATAAAAAAGATGCTCATAAAAAAAGGAGATCTATGTCAAATGTTGAGACCTGACCCCGCGAGCTTGACAGGGGGAAAAAATTATATATAATTACACTTTAAAAAAAGGAGGAGTGAGGATGAAAATTAAGCCTCTAGGTAAGAGAGTAGTAGTTAAACCCTGGAAAGAGGAAGAAAAAACAGAAGGAGGAATATATCTTCCCGAAACTGCTAGCAAAGAAAAGCCTCAGCAGGGGGAGGTGATAGCTGTAGGACCTGATTTTAAAGAGCTTAAAAAAGGAGACAGAGTCATTTTCGCCAAGTATGGAGGGACGGAGATAAAAGTAGACGGCGATGATTGTCTCGTCCTGGGTGAAGATGACGTTTTAGCGATAATAGAATAATTTAAGAGGAGGATTAAATGCCAAAACAACTTCTGTTTAGATCCGAAGCTAGGCAGGCTTTAGTAAAAGGTGTCGATCAATTAGCCAACGCTGTAACCATAACCTTGGGCCCGAAAGGGCAGAACGTAGCCCTGGCTAAGAGCTTTGGCTCTCCCACTGTTACGGATGACGGGGTTACGGTGGCCAAAGATATTGAGCTAAAGGACCCTTATGAAAATGTGGGAGCCCAACTGGTGAAAGAAGTAGCGGAGAAGACCAAAGATGTGGCTGGAGATGGAACCACCACTGCCACCCTTCTGACCCAATTTCTCATCCATGAGGGGTTAAAGCATGTAATGGCCGGGGTCAATCCTACTCATCTTAGAAAAGGAATGGAGAAGGCGGTTAAGGCTGTAGTGGATGAGATAAAAAAGAGCAGTAGGATGGTCAAGGACAAAAAATCCATCGGGCAAGTAGCCACCGTGGCTGCCTCTAATGATCCGGCCGTGGGTGACAGAATTGCTGATGCTATGGAAAAGGTTGGGGAGAATGGAGTCATTACCATAGAAGAGGGAAAAACTGCCGAGACCACCCTGAAGATGGTGGAGGGAATGCAGTTTGATCGCGGATATCTATCTCCCTATTTCATCACCAACCCGGATAAGATGGAGGTTAACCTGGAGGATGTGTATATCCTTTTGCACGATAAAAAGATAAGCAACATGAAAGATCTTCTTCCTCTTCTGGAGAAGGTAGCCAACACTGGCAACTCTTTCCTTCTCATTGCCGAAGATGTGGAAGGAGAAGCACTGGCTACTCTGGTAGTGAACAAGATAAGGGGAACCTTGAAGTGTGCCGCAGTTAAGGCTCCTGGTTTCGGAGATAGAAGGAAGGCTATGTTAGAAGATATCGCTACCCTCACTGGAGGAATGGTCATAGCTGAGGAACGGGGGATGAAACTGGAGAATGTGGATATCTCCCGATTGGGAAAAGCAAAGAGAATAAAAATAGATAATGAGAATACCACCATTATTGAAGGTCAGGGTGCTGCCAAGGAAATCGAGGCAAGAATCGCCCAGATAAAACTTCAGAAGGAGGAGACCGATTCTGATTATGACCGGGAAAAGCTAGAAGAAAGGCTGGCCAAGTTAGCTGGTGGAGTGGCGGTAATTAATGTAGGAGCAGCAACAGAAGCAGAAATGAAAACCAATAAGGCCAGAATCGAGGATGCGGTTGCGGCCACCAGGGCTGCTGTGGAAGAAGGAATAGTTGCTGGAGGTGGGGTAGCCCTGGTCAGGACTTATGCGGCTGTGGACAAGCTTAAGGGTGAGAATCCCGATGAGCAAATCGGAATAAACATAATCAGAGATTCACTTAGAGAACCCTTGAGAAAGATAGCAGAAAATGCTGGGGTAGAGGGTGGAGTAGTGGCAGAAAAAGTAATGAGTAAAGAGGGTAACTGGGGATTCAATGCCGAGACCGGAAAATATGAGGATCTGGTGGCGGCAGGGGTTATAGATCCAGCCAAGGTGGTAAGAACAACCATTGAGAATGCTTCAAGTATTGCCTCTTTGATTTTAACCACCGATGCTGTGGTTACCGACATCCCTGAAGAAAAGGAAAAAGGAGGAGCACCACCCTATCCACCACCTCAGTACTAAGCTCTAAGCTGAAACTGGAGTAGAATTTTAAGAGGCAGAAGAGCAATCTTCTGCCTCTTTTTTTAAAACCCACACTTCAGTCAAGAGACCTTTTGAGAGTCTCTAGGGCGATTTTTAGCGTCTGCCTTAGCCAATCCTCTTCTAAGGATAAAACCCTGGGTGGAGAGCCAAGAATGGCTTCGATCCTGCTAATTAAATCCTCCTTCTTTCTCTCTTCCATACTCAGATAGTCAAGCCCAGGCTCCGCCAACTGTAAGCCCTCCAGAGGCTTTTTCTGGGTGAGGATATTGATTATCTGCATAACCAGGCTCATATCTCGTGGGTTTAGTCCTTGACTGATCTTTAGTAAATCCTGCCTTTTTGTATCCTTAAGTAGATCCTTTATTTCACCGGGTAGAAGATTCAAGGATTTAAGAAGACTCTCATCCTCAAAGAAATAACTAAGGGGAACAGAAAAAGCCTTTCCTATCCTTTCCAGCATCTTAAGAGAAGGATACTGCTCTCCCCTCTCCATTTTTCCAATATAGGTATAATCAACTTTGCCAGCCACACGCCCAGCAAATTCTTTTTGGGTCAACCCTAATCTTTTTCTCAGTCTCCTTATGCTTTTCCCTATCTTCATCTCCAACCTCTCAGATGATAATACTAGTCTATTTGGGTGGGGATGTCAAATGCTCAAATAGTAAGCAAACTTCTGTCCTGCCTATAGATCGTAGAATTGTTAGTTTAAGAAGATTATTTAGCCTACCCTAGCCTTGACAATCATAATTATTTATCTTATAATCCAAAATATGAGAATAAACAAACGTGAGCTGCTAAAAAAGCTAACCCATGAAAATTTATGGAAAAGGCTATCTTCAGAGGAGACTAGATTGTACCTACTTCTCATAATTTTTGCCGACAAAGTAAAAGGAACGGGAAGGGTTAGTTCAAAAGTTCTCGAGGGATGTCTGGGGAGTAATTTCCTCAGGGAGCGATTAGAAAAAGCAGCCCATGATCTGGAAAAACTTCGTCTGGTCAAGCTAGACATTTCATCGCCAGATTCGGGGATAGAGTTTGAATTCTTAAGAGGAAACAAGCCAGGATCGAAAAGCAAAAAAGTTCAAGCATAGGAGGAGACTCAGGCATGGGATGACCGGAGAAAAACCCAAAAATCTATTTTGAGCTAGTTATTTGGAGGTATAGGAATTTCAATAATTTCTCTCAATTGTTATGAAGTAAACCTCGGC
>CAZIXA010000035.1:0-22351 GCA_964543295.1 uncultured Clostridia bacterium
ATTACCATGGGAATTCTGTTTACCATAGTACTAGGAATTCAGTTTACCATTTCCAGACCTCTTATATACAATTTCATGCGTGCCCCTTTACAATGTCAAAATAATATGTATAATAGTGTGGGGTGAGATTTTCTAAAACATTACATATTCAAAAGTGTTCAGCTATCAGCAACTTACTGAGGGGTGACTACTTACTAATGGTGGAAAAGAGGAAAATTTTAGAAAAACTAAACCGTTACCCTATTTACTTACAAACATCAGAATAAATTAGAATAGACTATTCCCAGTGAAGAAAGCTCTCCCTCTGAATGCCGTCTCTGAGCAATCAATAAGGCAAAAATCTTAAGAAAATAGTTTAAATGCCTTTCTCCATGTAGCGGGAGGTGGCCATTTCAATAACTCCAAAGCAAAAACCAGGATGGAAAAGTATAGAAAAAATAATCACGTCCCCATTTTCTTAGATGGCTAGATATATTATCAGAACAGAGAGAAACAAAACAGAATTACTCATCATAGTCAGTAAAACCGAACCTCTTGGGATGATTGATCATGATTTTATCCTTAGAAACGAAAACCTTCCCCTCCATGCCTCGGTGAAAACTCCGCAAGGAATAGCAGGATATGTGGAGACATTTTACCCCGCAGAGAGTTCTATTAGAGTTTACGATAAAAGGCGCGAGGAAGTTGCCTATTTAGGAAAATCTGATACTTTGAGAATAGATGGGGTTTATGTTCCTCTGATGAAACTATCCAAAAAGGAAACCATATCAAGAGAAGAGAGGGAGAAAGGAAAGAAACCCACAGAACGGTTAGAAAGATTAGGGCTGAGCCATTCTTATTGGCTTGATGATTTAGAATTTAAAGGAAAGGTTTATTGTTTTACCAGGAAAAATGATATATCGACGCTTATCTCAGTTAACACCGGGATAAAACCAGGAGTGGAGGAGCTCCTGAGGCTCCTGCCCCTGGCTATCTCAAGAAGGATCTTTGAACAGGAGTTTATAAGAAGGTTTATCGCCTTCTGAGGGCTGAATGCTTACAATAACTTAAGGAAAGATGATGCGCGTAAAAAACCTGAATGATGAATTAGGCTCTGGGATTGGGGTATATTTAGATGGCAAATTCTTCGAAGTAAGAAACAAAGATCATCTTCAAGCGAGAATTTATGGAGAAAATAACGACTGTAGTTCGGTAGTATTAATTAAGTATGAAGACCATGAGAAAGTCTACACTCTTTTTGAATTATTAACTGATAGAATCAATCATCTTTTTGAGATAAACGTCAGAAATGGGAGGGAAGACTTCATCCGCTATCTAGATCGAGGTTTTGAAAAAAGATTTAGAAGTGGCAAGATAAAAATTAATCCAAGCCATAGGAACCCTGTGGAGTTGAGAAGGTACGCTCACCGACGAGCCACAAAATACGGTATCCTTACCGAAGCAATTGGCTGGGCTGGTATTATGGCCACGATTAACCAAAATCCTAAAACTGCCGCTGTAATAGCGGGCTTTTATTTTGTCTTTGGCGATGTCATCTTTGGGTTAGTGGTTCCCTGGTTAGCTGATCTGGGGGGATTTACCTCACCCTTTTTTCAGATAGGTGCCTATCCTGCCAAAAGACGCCTCTTTAAAAGATACATCTCTTTGGATAAGAGTTTACTCACCTATTTTGGCAAGAGGGGTGAAAGATTAAGAAAGCTTGAAAAAGAGTTCAAGGAAACAGCCGACGTGGAAAAAAAATCCTTTTTAAATCAAAGACTAAGAAAGGAAAATAAAAAACTCACTAAGGATTGGGAGCCAGCCGCTTTATCTTTCAAAAAATCTGAGGAGTTTAAAGGAATTATTATTGGCTTCAGAGGCAGATATGAGAACGCTTTTGCTTTTTGTAATTACCTCATTAACGGAACTGAACCAAAGGAAGAAGACCTCGATGTCTGGCGCATTGAGATAGAGCCACTGGAAAAGTCAAGTGAAGAAACAGACTTTGATCGGGTGTGGGAGGAGAAAGAACCTAAAAAAGAGGAAGACGAAGGATGAAAAGATACCTGGTGGAATTCATCAAAAAAGCCGAAGAAGAAAATGTAATTATTAACCCCTTGGAGCCAGGGAAAGTAATAAAATTAGATTTTCCTGCCCTGGAAGAGGAGATTTATCTTCCGGTGTACTATAACGTAAGTCTGATTAAAGACAATGGCTACAAAAGAATTGGCAAGCTAGGAACCTGGATGGCTGAAAATTATCCCCCTGAAGATTTCCATATAAGAACAATTGCCTTAAACAGGACTACCCTTTTATCTTTTAAGGATGAGAGAACAATTATTCTAAAATCGCCCTCAAATAATTACGAAATCACGGTGATCGATAAAAATCTTTTAAGCAAGAAGAGGAAAGAAAGACTGGAGAAAAATGGCTTTTTTAAGGGATACGATATTAGGAGAAATGTAATTATAGGAAACTTTTATCTTTTCCGGCGTCAAGCAAAAGTAAGGGGCCTTCTGGAACTCGAAGATGAGTTTGATCACACTGATTTCCTTTCTCTGGTGGTCCTGGACAGATTAAGGAAGGAGTTCAAGGAAAAAACGGTGAAATCTGCTGAGACTCTTGAAGTAGGCCAGGAAATAGCCGAAGGAAAATACAGCAATTTTATCCTTTCAAATTATCCGGTCAACAAGATGACGGAGGCTGTTGAGTACATAGATCAACAGGGTGAATGGAAGATATTCTGTGAATTGGTAGACAAGGGAAAGCCTCTTTTGCTAAACGGACCAACCGGATGTGGGAAAAGTACCATGATTAAGTGGTATGCCTATGTAAATAATATACCCTTTTATATGTCACCTACGGGAAACAGAGAGACCACCATGGACGATATAGTGGGTTCCTGGGTCCCTGCCGATCCCAAGCCTATAAAGGCCCCCGGGGCTCTCATCCTGGCCATGATACATAATGGCATATTTTACTTTGAGGAGATAGGACCAGTAGATCCCGGAGTGCTTTACGGTCTGCATGGGGTCCTGGATGATAAAAAGATAACTGTCCAATCCCAGTACGGTTTTGAAGTCATTGAAGGCGGGGAAAATTTTAAGATGATCTCTTCCGGAAATTTGGACTCAAGATATACTCCCATTGAGCTTAGTGATGCCTTTCTGGAAAGGTGGGCCCAGATAAAGATAATCTATCCTGACAAAGAAGGCACCGCCAACATTCTGAAATCAAGAGCACCAGGAATTGATGAAAAAATAGCTGTTTTAATAACTGAGCTACTCTTTGACTTCAGAGAGATACTTTCAACTTATAAAAAAGATATGGGTTTGAGAGGAGCAGTAGAGGTCTGTCAGGCTGTTCAACAGAGCAAGCAGCCACTTAGAAAACTAATAGAGGTGCATATGCTCAATCCTAAGTCTACCTACGAGACTGACAAGACACTTTTCAGAAAGCTAATGGAGAAAGTTAACAGGAGAATAAAGAGGTAAAAATGGTTACCTGTGAGAAAATCGAGTCTGAGCTTCAAAAAGTGATAAATTTTAGAATAGGGGATGGAGCTAGCGAAAAATATCCTCTTATTTTCGACAAAAAAACCCTTCTTTCCCTCATCAGTGGTCCGGCTATCTTCACCGATGGGGAAAAAATACATCTACCACAACAATTTGGTTTGGCTCGCCACGACTCTGATAATGAGATGATGCTTGCCAGCGCAATAAGACATGAATCAGACCACATAAAGGAATTTATCAAATTACACGAGCAATTGGCCGATTCTCAAGGATATGATTCTAAAAGGATAAATCGGTTTCTGGAAGACTTCTTTCTCCAGGACCAATTTAAGGAGAATCCCACCCTCGCCCATGAGATCTTTAATGTAGTTGAGGACAATAGGATAGACCGCAAGGCTAGAAGAGAGCTTCCTGGACTTAGAAAATTTTCCGAGGAAAAGGAAAAACCAGTCTATCTTGCCCGCAGGCCCAGCCCCAAATATCTGTTAAAAAAAGGGAAAGAACTGAATGCCTTCAGGGAATTTTTTCTCGAGAAAACTTTACTTGACAAAACTATTGATGAGGTGCCTTCTAAATATGAAAATCTTCTGCAAGAGTGTGTAGCCCTAGCGCGAGATGCTGAAGGTAATGATATTCATGCTTCTCTTGATTCAACTGCCAAAATATATCAAAAATTTAAGGAAAATTTCGACATAAAGCAGCCTATACCAAGGCTTCCCTCTTATGCCGGGAGAAGCCATGATAAGTTATCTCCCGGTATTCCCCGCAGCTATAGGGGGCAGGTAAAACCTAGAGAGGGTAGAGAGAATCAAGAGGAACTCACCCCCCGGCCTGAGAAAAAACCGACTGATCAACAAAAAGGATCAAGTGGAAAGGAATCCCGTGAGAGAAGACCAAAATCAGATAAAGAAGAAGCCTCAAGCAAGGTAGAAAAAGAGAAGAAGCACCAGCAAGAACTCAAAGCTAAGGAAAAGACCACCAGGGGGAAGGACGAAGTTGGCAAAGAGGTCGGAAAGGAGAAAGGAAAGTCCAAGAAAAAATTAGAGGAAAAGAAAAATAAAGAAAAAAAAGAAAAAGATTTAAGAAAAGAGCAATGGAAATATCTACAGTCCGGTGGTCCCTTTGTGAGGATAGTACCAAGGCCGAGCCCAGGGGTTATTCTGAGAAGGCCCCCAAGCTGCCAGGTTGACATTGATAATGCCCATAAAATCATAGAGGAGTACAATGGAGAAATAAGGGCTATAGAAAGTTACTTTAAAAGGCTCGAGGAAAGATATCGAGGAAAGAAAAGGGCGAAACAGGGAGAAGAGATTAATATAGGCGAGTATGTGCAGGCAGAGTTAGAATACGAGGCCACCGGTGTCAAACCAAACAAAAAGATGTTTAGAAAAAGAGCCAGGATTAAGAAAAAAGCTGCCTGGGCCATTTTGGCAGACATAAGTTCCTCTACCGGGTTTGGGTTTGGATATAAGATAATTGATTATATTAAGAGTGCTCTCTTAATTCAGGGAGAAGCGCTCAACTACTCTGGTTATCCTTTCGCAATTTTTGCCTTTCACTCCGGGGGAAGGCTCTTAAAAGAAATGATAAATTACAAAGATACAGTCTATATCATAAAGGATTTCAAGGAAAACTATATGGAAGATTCTCGAGGAAGGATAATGTCTCTTTATCCATATGGAGGCACCTTAATGGTGAATGCCATAGAATACATTGCTGAGAAACTAAAAGAGGTGGAAGGTAGGCCCAAAGGTTTTTCTATCATAACCGATGGAGAACCAGACACCCCTGAGGCGGTAAGAGATGTCCTCGGCAAACTTTCAGACAATGAAATTCTTCCTTTTCTATTCGTTATTGGGCAAGAACACGAAAAATGTGCCAAATCACTCATAGATGATTACGTAATTATAGAAAGAGACAGAATAGGTGAGCTTCCCAATGAAGTTCTTCGAATATTCACTACTTATGGAATCATCAAGTGAGGATAATTATTCATCTGTGTGAATCTGCGGCTAATTAGTTACAAGTGAGGGAAAAGATGGTGAGTGCCAAAAAAATAGCTCTGGGGATAGTTTTATTCATCATGGCCATCTGGCTTCTCTCAGGAGTTTATATCGTTCATCCTAATGAGGAAGGGATCATTAGAAGGTGGGGAAGGTATTATACTTCCAAAAGTCCTGGAATACACTATCATATTCCCTGGCCCGTGGAACGGGTGGACAAACCACCCATAGCTAAGATCCAGAAGATGGAGATTGGATTTAAAACCATTAGAGTAGGACCTCCGGCGGTATACCAGGACATCGAAGAGGAAGCCCTCATGCTCACCGGAGACATCAATATAGTTGATCTCTGGTTCATTGTCCAATATAGAATCAAAGACGCCAAAGCGTATCTTTTCAATGTAAAGAATATCAAAAAAACTATAAAAGATGCAGCAGAGGCGGCCATGAGACAAGCCATCGGAGACAGAGGCGTTGACGAGGCTCTGACCATTGGAAAAGAGGAAATTCAGGATGCAACCCAAAAAAGACTTCAGGGAATTTTAGACCTCTATGAGAGTGGGATTTATGTGGTGACGGTAAAACTACAGGATGTCCATGCTCCCGGTGAGGTAAAGGAAGCCTTCGAGGGAGTAGCCAGTGCCAGAGAAGCCAGAGAAAGACTGGTCAATGAGGCTCTGGGAAAATACAATACCGAAATTCCTAAGGCCAGGGGAGAAGCAGAAAGGACGATAAAAGAGGCAGAAGCATATGCTGTACAAAGGGTAAAACATAGTCAGGGTGAGGCAGAAAGATTTCTGGAAAGACTAAAGGCTTACCGCAAAGCCAAAACCATAACCAAAGATAGATTATACCTGGAGACAATGAGAGAAATTCTTCCCGACATTGAGAAGGTGATTATGGCCGAGCCCGGTGAGGGTCTTTTAAAGTTCCTAAACTTGAGAGGGAAAGGACTTGAGGGATCAATCCAGGGTGGGGAATAAGGAAAAGAGGCAAAAATGACCACTAGACCAAGTGGGACTGCCATAGCTGAAATTATCATCGTAATTATAGGGCTTTTAACCCTAAACTCGGCCCTTTTTACCGTTAATGAAACCAACCAGGTAGTGGTCACTCAACTGGGAAAACCCATTAAAGTGCTGAAAAAGCCGGGTCTTTATATGAAGGTCCCCTTCATTCAGGCGGCCAATAAGTTCGAAGACCGACTGCTCGAATACGACGCCGCACCAAAAAGATGTGTTACCAAGGACAAAAAATACATATTTCTCAATAATTATGCCCGCTGGAGAATAGTTGACCCCCTTCTATTTATGAAGACGGTGAGAAACGAACCGGGAGCAAACTCAAGATTGGACGATATTATTTACTCGGTATTAAGAGAAGAAGTGGGTAAATACAATTTAATGGATACTGTGAGAACCTCTAATAGAAAGATATTGTCCGCAGAAATAACTCCCGAGGAAGAAGAGATAAAAAGAGAGATAGAAAGAATAGAGGTAGGAAGAGAAAAGATCATGAGGGTAGTTAACGAAAAGAGTGATCAGATGGCCAGACAATACGGGATAAAGGTGATTGATGTGAGAATTAAAAGAGCAGATCTTCCCAAAGCCAACACAGAGGCGGTTTTTGCCAGAATGAAGGCCGAAAGAAACAGGATTTCAAATAGGTACCTCTCTGAAGGAGAGGGGGAAAAAGCCAAAATATTGGGAGAGATGGATAAAGAATTAGCTCAGATAAGCTCGGAGGCCTATAGGAAAGCCGAGGAGATAAAAGGAAAGGCTGATGCTGAAGCCACCAAAATTTATGCCCAGGCCTATGAGCAAGACCCTGACTTTTTTAATTTTTTAAAGACTCTGGAAACCTACCGGGAAACCCTTCCCAAAAAGACGCTCATCGTAGTCCCTCTGGATTCAAAGTTTTTTAAATACCTAGCCCCTGAAACTGCCCCAGAAAAAGCTTCCTCCAAGAAACCTTAAAGAAACGTGAATGGTGAATCGTGAATGGCAAAGCTATGAGCCATGAACTATAAAGCTTATATACAGCGACGGAGGGGAAGAGTCCCGAGATACTCTTGACCGAGTTAAAAATTGTGATACCATTTAAGAAACAAGTTAATCAGGACGCAGATTTTCGCAGATCTATGTCCCAAAAGGAAATTTCTATACTATAAATTCAGGAGCGACCAATGAAGGAAGGCTTTTATGCTGTGGGAAGAAGAAAAAAAGCAACAGCTAAGGTCAGGGTAAAGTCGGGCCAGGGAAATCTTACTGTGAATAAGAGGGATCTAGAAAACTATTTTCCCCGTAAGGTCTATAGTAAAATTGTAAAGGAACCTTTAGAAAAGGTAAATTTTCTGGATAAGTTTGATGTAGAAGCTGACGTTAAAGGAGGGGGTCCAACCGGGCAGGCTGAAGCCATAAGACTGGGCCTCTCCCGGGCCATCTTGAAGATTAACCCAGAACTTCGAAATCCTTTAAAGAAGGCCGGTCTTTTAACCCGTAATCCCAGGGTGAAGGAGAGGAAAAAACCAGGACTAAGGGCAGCCAGAGCAAGACCCCAGATCTCTAAAAGATAAAAATCTTTGTCAGATGGGAACAATCAATTTAGCTAAAAGGCTGAATGAGGTTAGTGATTCTGCTACTCTAGCTATAAGTGCAAAGAGTAAGGAAATGAAGAGGAAGGGTAGAAGCATCATTGATCTCTCTGTGGGAGAGCCAGATTTTGACACCCCCTGGTCCATAAAGGAGGCTGCCTTCAAGGCAATAAAGGATGGATTCACTAAATATACTCCTACAGCGGGGATACCGGGGTTGATCCAGGCCATATGTAATAAATTCAAAAATGATAATCAACTCGATTATGGTCCCTCCCAGATCCTGGTCAGTGCAGGAGCAAAACAAGCTCTATATAATGCCATTTTAGCCCTCTGTAACCCTGGCGATGAGGTAATTATTGCTCAACCCTTCTGGGTATCCTATCCAGAGCAGGTGAAGCTTGCCGGGGCAACTCCCATTCTGGTTTCTACTTACCCTGAGGCCGGATTCAGGATAGGAAAGAATGAGCTTAAAAAGAAAATAACCTCCAAGACAAAGCTCCTCATCCTGAATTCTCCCTGTAACCCAACCGGAGCAGTTTACAATCGAGAGGATCTTAGCGAAATAGCCGAGGTAATTTGCTCGCACCAACTTTACCTTATCTTTGATGAAATATATGAAAAGCTCATTTACGAGGGAAAACACTATAGTATAGCCTCCCTTGGGAAAGAGATAGAGGAGAAAACAATCACTGTCAATGGACTGTCCAAAACCTACAGTATGACCGGATGGCGCATTGGCTATGCCGGAGGTCCAGAGAAAATTATCCAGGGGATGAAAAAAATACAGAGTCACTCTACTTCCTGCCCTAACTCTATTGCCCAGATGGCTGCCCTTTTAGCTCTAAAAGGACCCCAGGACGAGGTGGAAAAACGAAGGAAAATCTTTGTCAGAAGGCGAAATTTTATAGTAGATAGATTAAAGAAAATAGAGGGGGTGAGCTGCTTTTTTCCCCAAGGGGCTTTTTATGTATTTCCTGATTTTTCCAGCTTTTTTGAAAAAAGATATAACCATTGGATCATAAAGAATTCCCTGGATTTAGCCGGGTATCTCCTGGAGGAAGCGGGGGTGGCAGTGGTACCCGGTATTGCCTTTGGCGCTGATCGCTATCTGCGTCTTTCTTATGCTGCCTCCATCGAAGAAATAGACAAAGGATTAACCAAGGTTGAGGAAGCATTAAGCCTCCTAAAATAGCATTGCTATTTACAAATCTCATCGCTTCCTTGTCACCTTTTTATTCTTTGCTCCAATAAAATTGGAGTCACAAAAAGGTAGCCTTAGCACAAAAAAGAGACTAGATGAAATTTTCTACAATTTTTGATCTAAAAGAGGAGCGAACTACACAGAAGGAAGGCTCTACAAGAGGCAAAAAAGCTTTCCGTAGTCCTGGCAGAGCAGTTTCCTTATGAAACAGCATACCTTTTTGGCTCCGTTTTAGCTCTCCTTTTTCCCCAGTTTAAGCTCCAGTATTCCATTTTTGAAGGAAAATTCTACGGGATCTTCCTTTACTAAGAAAGGAAGTAAGGTCTCTTTGGCATATTTTCTCTCTCCCCTTTCTGCAGAAAGATTGAGAATGTCTTCATTTATTTTGATTTTTACATCCTCTTTAGACACCCCAGGAAGCTCTGCTATTACCCGAATGAAATCCTCTTCTTCAACAACATCTACAATGGGTTCCCTAACTTCTTCTATTACCGGTCCCTCTTTCTCGCGTTTTATATTACCAAAGGTTTCCACAACCGGTTTTCCTCCAACTAGGGTTCTAATGCTAAAGCCGTACACACCCTTTGTTTTCCCACCTAGTCCCTTTATTTCTCCCTCTCTCTTAATTTCTTTGGCTTCCTCAGATAACTTAGATGCTAGATCAATTAAATTACCGATCCCTTCAAATATTCCTCCCAAGCTGATTTTCCCTAAACCAAAATCAATTTCAGCCTCTCTTTTTTCTTCTTTTCTTTCTTTACCAGACATTATAGCCTCCTTTTATTGTTTATTGTTCATTGTTTTATCGATGAACAATAAACTCATAACTATGAACTATTTTTGCCCCCTACGCTGGCCGAGTAGCTCTCTCAAGTTTTCCACATTTTTCCTGAGCTCTAAAATTTGTCTTCGGTAAAGGTTCTCTACCTCTCTTATCTTCTTTTTTAATTTATCCTCGATCTCCCTTTCTAAAGCCTTCTTATTTTCTTGTATCCTAGTTAGAAAACTTTCCAGAAGTTTTTCCCCTTCCGTCTTGCTTAACCCTTTTCTATTTACCAATTCTCTAACTACCCCCCTTGCTTTCTCTACCGAGAAGGGAGCACCATTCAGGACAGTAAAAAGGCTTGCTGGGTACAGCTCTAAGACAGAATCTGCTCTTTTCTTTATTAGCTCTCGCAAAAGGGCAGAGAAAAGCTCTTTTTTGCCCTTCTCCTGTCCTAGAAGGACTTGAATCAAGGTTATCGAGGTAAGGTCCTTGCCTGCGGGATGACCTATCACCTGAATTTCTTCTCCCTGCTTTATTAGCTCAGCAAGCTCGGAAAGCGTGATTGGCTGACTGGTTTTGGTATCATACATCCTTCTGTTGCTATACTTTTTAATCAACCGAGGCATAATCCTATCCCCATAGTTCATGGTTCATAGTTCCTATCTCCTATCTCCTATACCATGTAGCGTATTAGGATAAATTATCACAGCTAATAGCGCAAACCTAAAAGCCATAATTCACCATCTCCTTTGTTATTCATTGTTTTTTTGTCGATGAACAATCACCTATGAACTATGAACTATTTTAACCGGAGAGGTAAGATATTCGGCGAGCTCATTAAATCTTTTCTCATCTTTTCCTCGAACAAGTTCGTCAAAATAGGCTTTTACTTTACTTCTCTCTTTCACCTGATGGACTATAATGTCCTTGGAAATTCGGGGAAGCACATTATGATAAACTCCTATAAAAAGGACCCCTACTTCCCCATCTCGCAGAGTCTCATTTATTCTCTCAGCGATGAACTTGTCTCTTTTTTCCATCAGGGGGTCTTTACGCAGTTTATATCCTATATATGCCAGCATTCTCTCTAAGAAAGATTGAGTTTGGGAAAGCTTGATAAGGCTATTATATTCTTCTTTAAGAAGAGAGAGATCTTCTGTTTTCATTATTTTTGCACCCTTTTCCATTAACTTACGGATAATTTTGTGATTTTTGCTTCCTTTCGTCGCCCCTTCCTCAACGATTTTCTTTCCTAATCCACCATCTATCATCAGCCCATCCTGATAAATTTTTAGATTAGAGGTGCTTAGACGATTAAAGAAGTTGGCAATAGAATCCCATAACTTCGAGACTGCCTTTTTATGCTTGTTCCAGCGTTCTTTTCCACATAGCTGACTGCTGCTTTTGTCAACTACAGCACCCACGCTTCCCAGATCCGCCTCCATGTGGATGATAGGTACATAAAGTAGTTTCTTCATTATTTGTTCATTGTTCATAGTTCATTGTTTGTTGTTTTTGTCGATGAACTATGAACTCATAACTACGAACTATTCACTATTTTATTTTCTTTTACCATTTTAATTGCTTGATTAAAGTGTTTAGCCGCAATTTTAAATCTGGTATAATCCTTATCGTTTTTGCCTTTTGGGTTATCCAGAAATTCCCTTATGGCCAGCATAGACGCTTTCCTACAGATAGATTCTATATCAGCCCCCACCAAGCCATCGCTATTTTGGGCCAGGAGTTTAAGGTCTACATCGGAAGCTAAGGGTTTACCTTTAGTATGAACTTTAAATATCTTTATTCTCGCTGACTCATCAGGAATGGGTAGCTCCAGAAGGAAGTCAAATCTGCCAGCACGCAGTAGAGCGGGATCAACAATATCTAATCTATTGGTAGCTGCTAAAACTACCACCCCCTTAAGCTCCTCTATACCATCCATCTCGGTAAGAAATTGGCTAATTACGCGGTCAGTTACGTGAGAGTCAAAACCAGCACCACGAGCTGGGGCTAAACTATCCAATTCGTCAAAGAAGACAATGCAGGGAGAGGCTTGTTTGGCTTTTTTGAAAACCTCTCGGACCCCTCGTTCTGATTCACCTACAAACTTACTCATCAGTTCAGGTCCCTTAATGGAGATAAAATTTACCTCAGATTCACTGGCCACTGCCTTAGCAAGTAAGGTTTTTCCTGTTCCAGGAGGACCATACAAGAGTATGCCTTTAGGTGGTTTAGTTTTGGCATGGTTAAACAACTTGGAATATTTTAAAGGCCATTCAATTGTTTCTCCAAGTACACTTTTTATATTCTCCAGTCCTCCTACGTCACTCCATTTTACATTGGGAATCTCGGTAAATACTTCCCTAATAGCCGAAGGCTCCACCTCTTTTAAAGCTTCCATAAAATCATCCATGGTCACTTCAAGTTTAAGAAGGGTTTCATAGGGAATTTCTTCCAGTTCAAAGTCAATACTGGGAAATATGCCTCTAAGGGCAGTCATAGCCGCTTCCCTGCATAAAGCCTCTAAATCTGCTCCCACAAATCCATGGGTAATTTGGGAAAGTCTTTCCAAATCCACATCTTCTGCTAAAGGCATTCCCCGAGTGTGAATTTGGAGTATCTCTAATCTGCCATTTTTATCGGGGATGCCTATCTCAATCTCCCGATCAAACCTTCCAGGTCTCCTTAGAGCAGGATCAATTACATTAGGGATATTGGTAGCGGCGATGACAATTATCTGTCCCCGAGACTCCAGCCCATCCATTAAAGCAAGAAGTTGAGCAACCACTCTTCGTTCTACCTGTTTTTCCCCTCCCATTTCTTCCCGTTTAGGGGCAATAGCATCAATCTCATCAATAAATACAATGGCTGGTGCATTTCTTTGGGCATCTTCAAATACACCGCGAAGACGAGCCTCACTTTCTCCATAGAATTTTCCCATGATTTCCGGACCGGTTATATGGTTGAAATAGGCATTGGTCTCATTGGCTACTGCCCGAGCGATCAAGGTCTTCCCGCATCCTGGGGGGCCGTGCAGAAGTACCCCCTTGGGAGCTTCAATGCCTAATCTCTCAAAAACCTGAGGATATTTTAAAGGCAGCTCAATCATCTCCCTAACTTTTTGGGTTTCCCTATCCAATCCCCCAATATCCTCATAAGATATCTTAGCTCTTCCTTCTATTCCGCCCTTCTCTTCCCTTATTTTAATGACGGTCTGGGGGTGAATTAAAACTACCCCTTTAGGGGAACTGGATACCACTGTGAAATCCTGGCTACGGGTTCCAAAGAGATTGGCTCTTATCCTATCACCTTCTGTTAAAGGAAGACCTTCCAGTAGGCTCCCAATATATCTTCTATCCCGGTCCTGATGCGTACCTCGCATCAGGGTCAAGGGGGAGAGAGTAATTCTCTCAGCCGGTTTGTGAGAAGTCTTTTGAAGAGAGATTCTTTCATCCAGGCCAATTTGAGCGTTCTCCCTTATTAAACCGTCCATTTGGATGATTCCTTTTCCTCGATCCTCCATATAGGTAGGCATAATCTTAGCTACCGTCTCTCTCTTACCTTTAATCTTAACTATATCTCCTACTTCCACCCCTATTTTGTCCATATCCTTAGGGTCTATCCTGGCTATCCCCCTGCCCACGTCTCTTGACCTTGCCTCAGCCACTCTTAAAGTTAATATGCTATTATCTTCTAACATACCTCAACCCTTTGTTTTTCTCTGTTAAGTATATCTTGTTATTTTGCATTGCACCATTAATTATATAAAATATTTTCTTTTTGTCAAGGGGGTTTAGCTGGTTACTAATATTTACTTTGCAAAAACTATCCTAGGGGGTTCCCTTGGGAAGCAGACAAGGAGGGACATAACTGGGAGCCTTCTTTTGGGCAGGAAGCGAATAATAGCCACCCTTCTCTTTATTCTGTCCCCCAAAAGCAAATCCTGACTTTATATCCTATTTTTTATTTTTTAAGCCAAGTCTCATCTTATTATTTCTTGCCTTTACTCTTCCTTTGTGTCACTACGCTTGCGCAACTTCTTTCTCTCAAAGGCAAGAAGGTTACCCTCGTTGTCCAGACGCACTTCAAACAGTCCTAACACATCCATACTATCGGGGATAGCGCTTCTCTGCAGCGCCTCCAGCGAGACTACCCACCCCTCCTTCGTCTTAGACAGACCGGTAACCCCGTCAACCGATATTTTGCTAAGCTTGGCAAAGTCCTCCCGCGCCTTTTTAATTATCTCATCAGCGTTCATTTCCAACTTTTACCTCCTCTCTTTCTTATTCTGGGGTTTATACCCAGCCGCAGATTGAACAAGCTTCCTTAGGTAATTATTGCAGATGTCCACCTCAGATAAGAGTTTCGCTGTTGCCTCATTGAGGAACAGGAACAGAGAGGTTTTCCTCTAGTCCTAGAGTACTCATCCTCTCTACTATGGTATCCTTGAGTACTGAGGCATCACTTGGGCGTAGCTGAGCTACCTTCCCTGATCTGAGCGATAGATAAAGGTAATCTGTCTCTTCACCATCATTGGTTTTCCCTCCAATGCTAACACCTTTTATTTCTTCATATGGGACCTGAAACAATACTTCGGCTGGTTCTTTTCTCCATAAAAGCACTCTTTTGTCGGTAACATAGAGATGTCCCCGTCTCCAGTTATGGTGATTGCCATTGTTTACCCACTGAGAAGCAAATATTCTTAGCAGGACTTTCTCCCCTGCTGCCAGAGGTACCTGCTTCTTTCGCCGTTGCTGTTCGATGGCTACTGCTCGCTGGGCTTCATCCCAGTCCCGCCAGATGCCATACTTGAGCATTGTTTCCATCCCCGCAAGACAAGCCCTCAGGTTGACTCCTAACAAAGGAATACCAGCCACATGAATAATAAGGTCGGCATTAAGAACGAGCCCCTTATCCAACACTCTATCTAGAAGATCTACCAGTGTTGCCTGAGTATCTCGAGTTGGCTCCATATCATGAAATCTCCAATATTGCCACCAATAATAAAGTTACAGGCACTAATCTCATAGCTTATCCTTCTTTTATTTCCATAATGGGTTTAGCCACAAAGCTGTAGGGAGGCCAGGCGCCAGAAAAGTGAACAGAGAAACCCTCCATATTGTTGATTTTCTCCAATTCTTTACCCAGGCTCTTAACTTTCTCTTTAGCCATCAGGCAAGAGAGATTAAGCAACATAACTTTATCCTTCAGCCTCTTTGTCTTCTCCACCACAATATCATCTGTGTGTCTCTTAATCTTCTCGTACAAGCCCTTGAACCACTCATCAGCAAATCTTTCCATCTCAGCCTTCACCGCTTTTTCCAGCTTCTGCTTATACATATATGCCATTCCTGGTGATTTAGTAGCTATCTCTTTTTTAATCTTCCTTACCTCTTCGCTTTGTTCAGCGATAAACTTACTCATTACTTTGGGATCGTAGGAGATTTGCACTCCATACTCGTCCTTGCCTTTGATCTTTTCCATCACACTGCGAAGCCTGTCATAATCCTCCCTAAGCCAATCTTTTACCATCTGCTCGGAAGAAATCGTATCATCTTTAGGCTGGATTATGACATCAAAGCCTAAGGGGATAAGGGTGCCAAATCGCTCCTTTGCCTCATCCAGAACTTTCTGGTGAGTCTTCACCCAGCCTTTCACTACTTCCTCATTGTCTGATTGATAAGGTTCTGTAGGGCAATTATGGACAACAGCACACAGGTCTTTGTAACGGATAGTGTAAACCTCACTCCCTTCTATTCCAATTTGACCCAGTGTTACTCTCCTTCCAGTGGGAGCGACTCCATATACATATCGCCCTTTTAAAGCTCCAAGCTCAGCTTCTTCAACCCTTGCCTCCGGAGCGACCTTAACTGCTTCCTCAGCTACCTCTTTTGAAACTTCTTCCTCTGAGACTACTACCTTTTCCCTCCCTGGTGCAGGCTTGCCAGTCTCTGGCTTCGGGGCAGCTTGCCGTTGTGTCAACTCCTCAAGCAAGGATTGCAGTTTGCCTGTTTGTGCCTTGTGCTGGTTTAGCTCCGAGGTTAGAAATTTGATAATTCTGAGGTCAATGGATCTTTGCTTTGGCTTCTTAGCAACTTCCAGAGCTTCCACAAAAGCGGCCATGGCATCAAGCGCCGGTTCATTAACCGGGGTTCCTGCAGCCTTAAGGACAGCCCGTATATTTTCCTTATTCACCCGTTTACCAGCTATGTGTAAGGCTAATGCGGCATAGAATATATTTTCCATATTCCCACTATATTCCTTTTTTCTCTGCCTCTTGCCGCCATCTCTCAGGATCAACCATCCTGTCTATTACATCATCCACAATCTCATCTAAGCCATCCCTCACGGCTTGAACAGATTCAGTAATTCCCTGTTCCTCCTTTATTTGCTCAAGGGCAATATCAAGATCCATTAGAGCTTGTCCTAACCTCTCGCACTCCTCCTCGGTTAATATCCCGCTCTCCATTCTCTTAAATGCTTGGATTCTCAAAACATCTCTGATTACCTCAACCAGAGCAATTACCAGTCCTAAAACTCCATCCTTCAGGTTATCTTCATTGATATCAATAGCCATATTAGCTCAGCTTTTAAGCTCTCAGGATTAAGAATTAAACTTAATCCTTACTTCTTAATCCTGACTTGCAGGATGCCATTTTTGTAAGTTGAGCTGAATTCGTCTTTAACCAAGCAAGGCAATTCTATCTTTTTATAATACTGACGACCGGTGGCTTGAGCGGAGAGGATGAGTAGCTTGTCTTTTTGGGTAAACCCGGCTTGACACAGTCTTTTGATTGTTTCCTTCCAATCTATTCTCACCATTTTTGCTCTCTTTCTTCAACTTGATCTTCAATATGCCGTTCTTAAACTGTATGTCCGTTGAAGCAAGATCAACCGAAGTCGGAAGCTCTGCAATTACGGTAACGCTGTCTTTCTCGTTGAATATATCTACCAAAAGTTTATCCCCACCTGACATAGAAACATTCTCTTCATCCAGAAACCACCAGCTAAACAGGATATTATCTCCAGTAAGAGGATCAATCTTCGATTGTTCAAAGCTCACTATTGGCTTGCCCCAGAGCTTTTGAGCTTTTTCATTTATGATCTCTTTTAATCTATGCAAGACCTCGAAGTCGCTTGAAGCGTCAATAAACTCCCTTAATTTTGATATATCAGCATGCCTATACCACCATAAATGCCATAGAATAGCACGACTTTTCTCATCGACGAGTTCAAGAAGCTGGGCTAAATCTTCTTTAGTCTTTTTCTTTATAGCCACACCGATAACATCCATTTTTTTAGAATTCCTCAGTGACTACTGAGGCACCACAATTAGGGCAGAGGGCATAATAATCGCTCTTTTGTAGCCTCTTTTTTTCTTTCTCCTGAGCCTGTTTCACATGCTCTATTACTTTATCTCCTATTCCTAAGGTAGAACCAAGGCCAAATAGTCCACCCACCTTTTTCTTTCTTTCGTCCTTTGGCATGGCTTACTTCTTTTTACTCCGCAGGTATCTCGGGGGCTGCCTTCGCTTTAGCTTTCTTTGCCTTGGCACTTACCCAGCCGCACCAGGGACAGCCCTCATTCATAAGCTCTTCAGTAGGGACCTTCTTACCACACTGCGGGCATTCCTCCTTACCTACTTTGGCTTCTTTCCAGGCAGCTGTCTCATAACTGGTGCCACTGGGAAATTCCAGTCCATACTTGGCAGCGGTCTCAAAGGAAGCTAAGGCTGCCCTTATCCTAATCCCTAAAAGCTCAACCCCGGCTACAGAAACACATATATCAGCATTAATAACCAACCCTTTGTCCAAGATGCGGTCTATTACATCTACCAAGGTAGAAGATTCATCCCTTGTTGCTTGTAATGGCATTATTTTGACCCCTTCGACTTCTACTATGCTCTCTCACCGCTCTTAACCTTTTAATGAGCTTGGTTTCTAGTTCCTCGTATTCCTCCTCGCTTATCTCACCATCCTGCAGAAGTAATTGCAACTCTTGAAGCCTTTTTTTAATCGAGTCCTCTGTTATCAGGCGTTCCTTATCCACTTCGTCTCTGATCTTTTCCAGTATCTGTTTACCTAAGGTTAAAGGAACTCCTATCGTAACATCGAAGAGAAACTTTCCTATCACCTCACCTCTCCAGCTTTAGGTTGACGAAACTATAAGGCGGTAAAGGGCCTACATATTTGAAATTTACTTTACCCTGATATTTGGAATCCAGTTTGTAAACGTTGTCCTGAAATTCCCTCTCTTTAGACTTATCTATTAAGAAAGAGGCATTCAGGATGTTTTTAATCCCTACGGGGTCATTTAATCTAGCATCAACAGATAGCTCTTCAAGAGCGGCATAAATCGCTCTGGTGTATTTATGCTTCCAGTCGATAGCAATTCGCTCTATTAGCTTACCAGCTTCTACGAGCAAATTTTGAGCCTCTACCGGAGATGAAGCAGTATTTACTTTTGTCTTGAGTTCGGTAAGCTTTTGGCTTTCTCTCTCTATCTCACTAATCATGGCTTCGCGGTCCCAGAAGACCTTCAATCCAACCTCTATCTTGCCGGCGAGCCGCTTCAGCTCTCTGAGGAAACCATCATAGTTTTTCTCCAGCAACCTCTGAACCTCATCTTCACTGGTAGCTATCACGCCGAAACTCATAGGGAGAAGGGTATATTCTTTGAAGAGCTCATCTTGAATTGTAGTATGGGCACGTACATTTTTTCGGGTGGGGTCTACCTCCTGAAGCTCGATATCGCTGACCACCGCTGCTACCTTTTGATAATTGACGGTATATACCTCAGCCTCTCCTACTCCAGAAAAGCTGAATCTCGTAGGTTGAGGTTCCTCGATGATCCCATAGAAATACTTACCCAGCATTATCCATTCCTAAAATCATCTATTACTTGTCTTGCTTTTTCTTTTTCATCTCTAGGAACCTCAGGAATGATGACGTCCAGGCAAGTTTGTTTGAACAGATGGTCATCAGTAGATACAGCATCCTTTAGTTTTAATATCTTGCCTATTATAATACAAGCGCGAATAGTGGGGATGAGTTTTTTCAATTTAGCCTCTCTGATCTCTCTCACCAAACTGACGATGCGCTGAGAGTCCTCCAGGGAAAGCTTTGACTTCGCCTGGGTAATAGCGACTTCGGTTTCCTCATCGAAATTGCCCAGCTCCATGGTCACCATGCGGTCACGAAGGGCGTCCTGGCTTGGCTGGACCCCGGCGTATTCCTCCGGGTTAGAGGTGAAGATAGCACTAAAATTAGGGTGGACCTTTAGGTAATTTCCCTCACCTCTAACTGAAGAAAGGGAAAGGACCCCTTCTTCTAACACCGAAAGGAGGACGTTATTTGCCTCTGGTTTCGACCTGGTAAATTCATCATAGATTAGGGTAAGTCCATATTCACAAGCAGCCGTTAAACGGTCATCCACCCATTGCTGGGTTGCATTTTCCTCGACCTTCAGCACCGAGCGGATGAAATTATCCCTCAAATACCTCCTCCTATAGCCATGTAATCCACCAATAAGGTTGGAAGTGCCGAAATCGTAGTCGCCGTAAATCAAGACCGCTGGTCGAGCCAGTTGGGTGGCTATATGGAAGGCTAAAGTCGTCTTGCCCACCCCCGTCGGTCCGCATAAATGAACCGGAAACCCCACCTTAATATAACTAATAGCGCGGTTAGTCAGTTCTTTGATGTAAGGCGTCTCTATAAAGCTATCTCCCAGCCGAGGAACAATAACTTCCGGTTTTTCATACATAACTGTTTACCCTCCTTACGCATTCTTAATCAAGAGTGATATTAGCTTTTCCCTCGATATGAGTTAACAGAATTAAAATAATAAGATATACCTCTGATGCTCATTCGTGACGTGAACTAAATTTACACACAGCTTAAAACATCAGGGTAATTCAATCAAGACATGGTTACTGAAAGTCTTAACTCATAGCTGAATGTTTGCCTTAATAATGTAATTCCACTTCACGGAACCTTTCATTATGAGGGTTCAATTTTATCTTTGATAACGGAGAATCAGGCTCGTTCATCCAGCGGGCTTGCTGTAACTGGTGTCTTAGTCTAGTAAGAGCGTGATTTTTATTTATTATGCCCGCTAATCGCTCTCTTGATTGAAGTATTCGCTGCTTCGATTTTTTTACCGATGCATCAAAATCAGCAAAGCGTTTTTTTTCTTTAGTCAAAAGCTGGTTTAGTTGCGGGTGTTCGATAGATCCCAAACGCTCAATCTCTTCTTTAGTTTTGGAAAGAGAATTGGTAGTTCTGACTTTCCGTTCTCTTGCAACATCCAGGCTAGTTTTAATGTGTCTCATAGTCCTGATATTTCTTAAAGTCTCGCTTTCCACATTAACTCTCCTCTTCTGTTACTGGGAAATAAAGTTTTTCTTCTTTGCGGATTTCTCCCCTTTCAAGAAGACTCCTTGATGCTCGCCCGAGAACCACAGGAGCTATACCTAAGCTCTCGGCTACTTCCGCCAGGGTTATTCCATTAGGATTTTCCCTAATCGCTGTCAGCAGTTTTTTCTCCCAATCAGGGACCTCTTCCTCTGCTACTGGGGTCTCTACCTTTTCCTCTTCTACTTTTTTAACCTTGGGCGGTGCCTTTACCACGGCTTTCTTTTTAGAGATTAACTCCTGCCAGGCATCATGCGCTTCCTTCAAGTCCTTCCTTACCTCTGTTTGAGCTTTATCGAAGTCACTCAGCATCTGTTTGACTTCAGATTTTCGGCTTTCGACTCCCTGGCGCAGTTGCTTCTTTAACTCAGAGCTCATTTCCCTTCTCGAAGATTGAAAGTCCTTTATCAACCCTTGGGCATCTGTCAGCATTTGTTTGACCTCAGATTTCCTCCATATTTTGCCTTGACTCAAATCCTTCCGTAATTGATTTCCCGTCTTTCGGCGAGCGACTCGAAGGTCTTTGATTAAACTTTTGCTGTCTTGTCTTATCTGCTGCACCTCTTTTTTTAGCCCCTCAACTCTTTTTGCTCTCTCCTCTCGCGAGGAAGCGATATCCTGAGTTAGTCCTTTCATTCCCGATCCGATTGCCATTTTTTATCTCCTTTCTCCTAGTTTTATGCATTCAACTCTCAAAACGTTCAACTACCTACTGATTGATGAATGCTCATCTTTGACGCTCTCGTTTAAAATGAGAAAGTAACCGTTTTACATCTTCCCTCAGTATCCTCCTTTCAGCTCTCCTTTGTTCGTGAGCTTTAGTACTTTCGAGCCTTCTGAGATCTTCTGTTCTCAGAGACTCACCCCGATCAACAAATCTTTGTAATCTCCGGTTAATCTCTTCCTGTTCTCTCTGAAAAAGCTCCACACGCAACTTAAAATCCCGCAGCCTACTAAAAACCTGTTGCCCTTTCTTCTCATGTATGGCTTTGATGTTTGCTAATGCTATCTCAAAATTGTCTTTGCCTGAGTTACCTTGCATAAATTCAGTGAGTTTTTCCCTTAGGAAGGTTGCCAATTCCTTTTGCTCATCCAGATACTCCTTAAGAACTCCTCTAATCTGTTTTTGCTCCTCCTTAATCTCCTCTTTCTTTTTCTCGCCATCACAAAAAATTCTCTCTATCATCCTATTAAAATCTTTTCTTCGCAAAGAGCAATTCTTAGCCAGGATTTCTTGCAACCTACTTTTTAGCTTTTCCCTCTCCTCATAAACTGAAATTACGCTCTCATCATGTGTTGTTATATCACCTACGGTTATAATGGTCTGCAAAGCAGAAATTAGACCCTCATAAGAACCAATCAGGTTTAAAGTTGTATCCTTCACCTGTGATCTCTCTCTAAGACGGAGAGTCCATTTGGCAAGACACACTGGACCTCCGAGGGTACCTTGGCAAATTCTCTCCCTTTAGCCTTAGGCTGCTGGAGCAGTAAGTCCCACTGCCTCAGCATACTTCAGGTAGGTCTCTACTCCGGCGATTACCACTCTGGCTTCCACAGTGAGGATCTCCAGTCCAAGCAGAGACACTCTGACCCAAGCATCTATGACCACACCTTTGTCAAGGATGCGGTCCAGAACCTCAGCCAGTCCTGAAGGTGCCATTGAAGTTTGCACTGCCATGGTTTATCACCTCCTTTACCTTTTTTCTGAGCCCTTACCACAGTCTTAGTTTTCATTAAGATTAATACCGCTATTTTTCCTGAAACTGGGATAGGGCAACCTTTAGTCGCTTTTTTTCTGCCTCGGGAGACTAAAGCCTCCACGAACTTTACTTTTTCAGAAAATTACCTATTAGATAATATCCCATAATTAATCTTATG
>CAZIXA010000036.1:0-21693 GCA_964543295.1 uncultured Clostridia bacterium
ACTCCTTACTTTTAGTCTCATACAGTGCTAAAAATTTTCCTTAAGAAATCTCTAGCAGGGATTAACTCTTTAGTTAAGTTAATGGCTGCTTCTATTGTTCCTCTTCCTCGGTAATTAATTTTTTCTAAAGCTTGGGCTACTCGACTAAAGGGAATATGACCCAAACCTGGTGCTCTCATGCCGCTATCCCGGAAGTGCACATGAAACAGCTTATCTTTGGCATCAAGGATAGGTTTTTCAAAATCTAGTTCATCAATATTCATATGTCCTGTATCTGCTGCTACTCCAACTACATCCTGATTCAATTCTTTAACCATTCGCAGACATTCACCAATAGTATTAAGTATATTGGACTCATAGCTGTTTAACGGTTCCAAGGCCACTAAAATACCTTCCTTTTTGCAAAGGGTAGCAGCGTAGGAGATAATCTCTTTCAATTGATCCCAAGCTTTATGTCTTGAAAAACCTTTGGGGACATTCCGAGATTCTCCGCTACCCCATACGACTACTTCTGCTCCTAATCGTTTTGCTCTAGGAACGATCGCATCTAGATACTCTTTCACGCTTCCCTTCTTTATCTTTTCTCCTACTACTTTCATATCAGAAGGTAATATTTTTCGAAATACCTCTGATCGTATTGAATATCTCTGTATAAAAGTTATCCATTCATTAAACTTCTGTTCATTCACTTTATCTGGATCTAATATATCCACGGCACTTAGTTCAACATAGTCAAAAGCTGCTTCCTCTACTTTTGGTAAGTCCAGAATATCTACGCACACACCTAGTTTCATTTCTTACTCCTATCTTTTTCAGGATATACACATAGCTTTATGTGATTATTTTTTCAATTCATCCAATATCTGAAGGCAATTAGCATAACATTTTTTTGTTGCACGCTCACCAGCTTTTTCTCCTTTACCCAGACGATACGAAGTTTCAAAAGAGGCGTAACCTTTGTACCCATCCTCTAATAAAGCTTTAATCTGGTCCACCCAATTGACTTTCCCCTCTCCAACTGGTGCAAATTCGATTTGTTCCAGTGTTCGCCCAGCCACTGCAAGATCCTTAACATGTAAGTGGACCACTAAGTCTCTAACTTTCTCATAACCAGTTGGAAAAGGAGTTTCTCCAGCCAAAAGAGCATTGACTGGATCCCATAGAGCTCGGACTGCTTCTGAGTCTATTGCTCTAAGAAACTGGTTCAGTTCTCTTCCTGTTCGTGCAAAAGAGGTTAACTCATTTTCGATTGCGATAACAATTTCTCTTGATTGAACTATGCAAGCAAGCTCTTCAAATCGTTCAATGGCTTTATTTAAGTCACTATTTTGTCCTTCTCTCAAAAAAGCAAAAACCCGAATGAGGTGTGAGTCTAGCTCTTGGGCAATTCCAATAGCTTTCTTGAGAAGTTCAACATCAGACCTATATTTACCATCGTCATCTGATTTGCACTTCTTAAATACCGGAGAAGCCACACAACAAACTTCTAGACCCGCTTCCTTTATTAATTTAGCAATTTGACGAATTTTCTCTTTTTCAAAATTTACTATATTCTCTCCTTCTACCAAGCGAAGTTCAATACCAGGAATATTTAGTTCTCGGCATACATCTATTGCTCTCTCTAGATTTTGAGATATTTCGTCGTTAATAATCGCCCACTTAAACATTCTTATCTCCTCCTTCTCTTGACTTAAACACGTGTGCTTTTCTTATCTACAAAACAAGCTATGTTTTCTCTTCTCCGCCCATTTTTTCCCAATTATGAAATCCCCATATTCCAACATGGGATTTTACAGCTTTCTCCAGGCCCTTCTTAACACCTTTGCCTCCTACATGCAGAGATACAGGTTTGGTTAATCCGAGAGGGGGAGCTCAATATCCGTTTTATCCTGTACTGATCTATAAATCCCTAATAGTACCTCTAATGTTTTCTTCCCCTCCACTCCATTGACTAGAGGCTCTCGGTCTTCCAAAATAGCTTTTACAAAGTCGTTATATTGAACTCTGTGTTGTACCCCCATTTTACTGGGGTCTCTACCTTCGAGGTCGACTCCAACACTCGGACACGCTCCAACAAGCTCTCCTCCAGGAACTTTCTCTTCCTCAGGGTCATCTTTCTTCTTTTCAGCGAATCTCCAAGTCTTTATTGCCCTGTTCTCTATTACTACCGATCCTTTGTCACCATGAATCTCTAACCGAGAAAAGAGTCCTGGATAGGCAGAAGTAGTGCCCTCTATTACGCCAAGAGCTCCATTCTCAAATTCAAGAGACGCAATACCTACATCTTCTGTTTCTATGTTATGAGTTCTGGTAGCTGTACGGCCATATATTCTTTTGACAGGTCCCATAACCCAACAAAGGAGGTCCATTGTGTGGATTGATTGATTAATTAAGGCTCCTCCACCATCGTATTTCCATGTTCCACGCCATCCTCCGCTGGTATCATAATACTTTTGATATCGGTACCATTTTACGTAAGCATCGCCAAGAACCAGAGTTCCGAATCTACCTTCCTCGGCGGCTTTCTTCAACAATTGGCTGGACTCACAAAAACGCTCCTGAAAAATACATCCCAGTTTCACGCTACTTTTCTTACACTCTTCTATTGTTCTATTTGCTTGTTCAAGTGTAATGGCCATAGGCTTTTCTACCATAACGTGTTTGCCTGCTCGAGCAGCCATAATTGTTTGCTCTGCATGAAGACCACTCGGAGTAACAATCGCTATTGCGTCGATGTCATCTCTGTTTAAAAGCGAGTTATAGTCTGTATGCCAGCTCGCTTCAAAACGGTCTCCCACTTCCCTGGCAGATTTTTCCCTGGTATCCATCACTGCCACTAGTTCAGCACTATCTAAACTGGAAATTGCCCAGGCGTGGACAAGACCTATAAACCCGCAGCCTACCAGACCAAATCGAATCTTTCCCATTTCTCACCCCCTAAGTCTCTCTTCTTTTTAGAGATTATTTAACTTTTCTTACTCAACCTATGGTGACTGTTTTATTTGCAGTCCTTTTCTCAACTCCCTTTCCCTCTTTTTCGCTCTATCACCTCTTAAAGCTTATCCTGTTCTTTCAGAAACCGTTTTCCTCCACTGGTAGCAAAAAGCTATAAAAACAGAAGTTAAAACTAAGCCACAAAAAAATGTAAGAACGAAATCTATCCTTTTACTGCTCCCACAGTTAGTCCTTTAATGAAATACTTTTGGGCTACCAAGGCTATCATTACTACAGGAATAACGGCTAATATTGCTCCTGTGGAAAGCATGCCATAGTCCATTCCCTGACGTCCAAAGAATTCTGCCATAGCCACAGGTAGAGTTTTTGAATTTGAGGAGCTGGTAACCACAAGAGCGAAAATGAATTCTTGCCACGACGATATAAATACCAGTAACATTGTTACTGTTAATCCTGGAAGTGAGAGAGGTAATACTATCCTGATAAGAGCACCTATTCTCCCGCAACCATCTATCATTGCACTCTCCTCTAATTCAGGAGGTATTGTTTCAAAGAAACTTTTCATTATTAGAATAACCAATGGCAACCAAAAGGCAGAATACACGAATATCAGAGCAGTTTTAGTATCAAATAGATTAAGGTCCTGTATTATGAGGAAAAGTGGAATGACAAGCACTACAACAGGAACCAAACGTAAAAACATAATAAGTAAGAAAATACCAACGCTTCCTCGGAATTTTAGCCTGGCAAATGCATATGCTGCTAGCGATCCTAGCCCTGAACATATCAGTACCAAAATAATTGAGATAAATAAAGTATTAAACATGCCGCTTCTAAAAGATTTTATGGTTTCACCTGCACCAACTTGACCCAGCACTTCTTCTTTGCCAGTGAAGATAGCTAGATATCGTTGAAAAGTAGGGTTTTGCGGCACCAAATGAAGATAACGGGTATACAGTTCTGTTCCGGGTTTTATACTTGATAAGAAAGTCCAGAAAAAAGGAAAAATCAAATAAACCAATAGACAAACAAGCAAACTATATAATAACACTTTCTCAATTATCCCTATTTTCCGCATTCGCTCATCTACTTTTTAGTAAAATTAACTATTGTCTGAAAATAGATTTTTTATCTCCAACTTTTTGTGGAAATTTTAGATAATAATAGGAAGAAACCAATAAAACTCAAAATGAGCCCGCCCAAGATATAAGTCATAGCGGCACCGTATCCCATATGAAGATACTCAAAACTTGTGGAATACATATAGTAGGCAAGCACATGTGTAGCAGTACCCGGTCCTCCATGCGTAAGGGTAAAAATCAAACCAAAAACTTGAAATGCAAATATAGTCCTAAGAATTAGACAGATTAAGATTGTGGGTGTGAGAAGAGGAAGTGTTACGTATGCAAATTTCTGCCATCTATTTGCACCATCTATCACTGAGGCCTCATATAGTTGAGGTGGAATAGTTGCAAGTCCTGCCAACAGCATGATTCCCATAAAAGGCCCAAATCTCCATATGTCCGTCAATATAACCGTTTTCATAGCCATAGACGATCCTAGCCATGAAATACTTCCCCGTGCCTGGAATAGACCAATTTGTCTTAGTATTCCATTAATTAGACCATAGTCGGGATGATATATCCATCTCCACATACCTCCAACTATGACAGCAGGTAGAGCCCAGGGTATTAGAAGCAGTGCTTTTACAACTCCTCTACCCATTAGCGGTTCATTAAGCAATAAAGCTATGCCTAAACCCAATACTAGTGCTCCAGATATGGAAATGATTACAAAATATAATGTAAGTGCTGTAGATTTCCAAAATAGAGGATCGCCCAAAAGACGGGCATAATTATCTAATCCAAGAAAGGAAATGTTTGATTGCGGTAAATACCACTCGTGCAAACTTATGTAAAAGGAATATCCTACAGGGTACAATAGCCAGAAACAAACAATACTAAGCGCAGGAAGAATCATGAAATACGCTAAGGCTTGCTTTCTTATAATCATTTTCCTAACCTTTTAGCAGCACGTAAAACAGACTATTCTCTTATTTTTCATTTATTATATTATTATTATGTAGTTAGAAACAAATTTGGTTCGCCAGAGACAATTCTTCCTATCTCTTTCTATCTTGCTGATAGCTATAAAGAAAGATCCCTTTCTAGGGAAGAATTGTCTCTGGATGTTCTCCTACTTGTCGGCAGAGTAAGTATCATCCCTGCGATCTACCTACGAACTTCCCTTTTCAACTACAACTTCCAATTTCTTCCAACCCAACTCAAAAAGTATATCCATTCATCCATTACTTTAAATCCTACTTAGTCTGTTTTGCAATTAACTCACTAACTTTTTTCACCGCATCATCCAGGGCTTCTTTTGCTGTTACTTCTTTATCTAACCAAGCTCTGGAAACCTCAAGACGCATAATTTTACCAAATTCTGGATACCAGCTATAATTAGCACCTGGCCTCAATCTACTTCTCTCTAACTGAGCTTTGAGGATCGGAAGCTGCGGCTCAATAGCAAGAGCTTTTGGGTCATCATAGAAAGAACTCCACCACGGCATCCACCCTCTCTTCTCGAAATTCGTCAATACATTCTCTTTGCTTGTGATAAATTTAGCGTACGCTATTGCTGCTTCCTTGTGTTTGGAATTAGGGTTGATACCAAGAGCACCGCCCGCAGCAAACCCAGTGATATCTACACCTGGTGCACCTGGATTCAAAGCATATTTAGAATATTCTGCAATGGATGAATCCGCCGGGTTTGTTGTGATGGCATACATGAATTGGTAATTGAAATTATATGGGTTTTCTCCCTGCATAAATGGGATTAAACATTCCCTCTTATCTGCTTGCATAGATATTGGATCTGCAATTTCAAGCTCAAAAAGGGTATCAATAATGAACTGAAGTGTCCGCACTCCCAATTCACTATTAAATATAGGGTTTCCTTCGTCATCGAAAACACTGCCACCTTGAGAGAGCAGCATAGAGGTGAAAGGCCCTTCGATAGAGAATGTGTATCCTGTAGCAAGAGGCCAGGTTATTCCATATTCAGCCATTCCTGCAGCTTTTAATGTTCTAGATTGGTTGGCAAACTCATCCCATGTCTTTGCCGGCTCAAATCCCCCTTCATCGAGCATTTTCTTATTATAGAACATAATCACGGGCATTGCCATTTCAGCAAATGCAGCTAAATGTCCCTTATAAGTGTACATATTACGCACTCCGGGCACTAGTTGAGCTTTCTCCTCTTTGCTCAGAGAATTTTCTATTGGGAGAAACCATCCTGCTTCTCCAAACTCCCCAATCCATTCTTCCGGAAACATAAATATATCGGGAACGGATTGTTTTGTTGCAAAGGGTACAACTAGCTTCGCATGAAGATCTGGCCATGATACACTTGTGACATTGACCTTGGCCCCAGTCAATTTCTCAAATTCTTTATCCAGTCCCTCAGTCACCATAGGAGAAGTAGTCACGTACTGTAATTCTACTCCCTCATATGTTTCTTGTGTTTCTTGCGATAAGGCAGTGCTAGAAATAAGCAGCGTAAAACTAACTGCGACACTCACCAACGCTATCAAACCTATTTTACTTTTATACATTTTTTTCTCCTTAGACAAACTTGGTTCATTTTTCCCTGAAAGCTCCTAAAAAGAAATTTAATTATTTAACGTTTTCTCTTTTTAGAAAGTTTCCCTTTTTTCCAGCTAATAGCCTACCTGCTTTCCACCTCCCTCCGACCTTATTTTTAGCTCTTTTCTTGCGTAGAGTAGGCGAGTGGGTTACCCCACCAATCCCTCATCGAACTGGCCGTGCCGATTTACAGCAGCCAGCTCTCCTTAGGCGTTGCCCCCTTGTAGGGAGTAAGTCTGGTTGTTTTGCATAAAGTAAATCCTTGAGAAAGAGCATCCCCATAGCCCTGAGTTTTGAATAAGGATATTTGCGGTGTCCATAGCCACCTTGACGCTTCAGTTTAAAGGCAGTGACTCGGTTTCTTAACCAGAAATCTAGTTGGTCAAATATCCTTTGGCAATTATCTCTTAAAGAAGTAGTTGCCCCAACCTCTGACTACAGGATTAAGTTCACTAATTATTTGAGACATTGCTTTGGGTTGATGCCGACGGGTTAGATGCCTTACTCTATCCTTAAAGGCCTTGACTGCTCGCTCACGAGGGATTTTATAGTCTGAATACCCACACCCAAATAGAAAACCCAAGAACTCAAAAGTCTGAGTCTTATGGGTAATCTTTGTCTTCTGGGTATTGAGTTTAAGGTTCAATTCTCCCTCAAGGATTTCCCTCGTTCGTCTTAAAACCTTTTCTGCTTCAACCCTGTAGTATAATAATATGATGAGAATATCCAAGCCTTGGGATAGGACTGTTTCAACCCCGCACCTTGAGTGCTATGTTGGGCTGTCCATCTCAAGGACTACCGTGGTGGTGACAGTTAGTAGGGAGCCGTACCTCGAGTACTTCCCCTACAGGGTCACATGCACCGCCCAGAAAAGACAAGGAGGATAAAAATGCATTATGTCGGAATTGATTGGGCAGATGAAAAACACGACATCTACATTACCAATGATTCAGGAAAAGAGCTGGCCTGCTTCGAGATTTCCAATGATCAGAAGGGGATGCTTAAACTCTTAGCTAAGGCCCGAAAGCTATCCAAAGATACATTCTCGGTTCTCTTTGCTATGGAGAAAAGTTCAGGCCCTTTGGCTGAATTTATCCTCGACCACAACTATACCCTCTACTCGATAAACCCGAAGGTGGTAGACAGATACCGAGACAGACACAGGATTTCCGGAGCAAAGACTGACCCCATAGATGCTATGGTGCTTTCCCACATCCTCAGGACCGATCGACACCAGTTTCGCCCCCTTCTTCGTGACAGCGAGCTAGCAAGGAAAATAAAGCTTCTCACCAGAGATAGAGACAAACTGGTCAAAGCCAAGACCAGAATCCTCAATAAGCTAAGGGCTAACCTGAAAGAGTACTTTCCAGCAGCAGCCAGGGCCTTCAAGAGCTTAGATAAGCCCGAGGTGATCAAGTTCCTTAGAAAGTATTCTAGCCATGAAGAGACAGCTCAGCTGAGAAGAGAGGAGATGAAGAACTTTTTCCGAGGTTCAGGACACAGTTTCAAGAAACTAGAGAAGACTCATAGCATCCTTCAGGTTTCCTCAATTCAAGTTCCCCAGTTCATTGTGGAAGCTAAAAAAGGTATACGCTGGCCCTTCTGGCCCAGCTTCCTCCCTTAATTGAGCAGATCAAGAAATACACGAAGGAAATCTCACGCCTTGTGGATAAGCATCCGGAGAAGAATATCTTCAGAGGTCTTCCCGGATCGGGTGATACTATCTCTGCCAGGCTTCTAGGAGAGCTAGGCGATAACAAAGAACGATTCAAGGACTACAGCTCCTATCAGTGCTACGGGGGAACAGCGCCCATTAGCAAATACAGCGGCAAGATGAGAAGAGGGGTTAAGGCCCGTCGTGCCTGCAATAAGGGACTTAAAGAAACGGTTTCTCAGCTTGCCTTTTGCAGCCTAAAAAGATCAACTTGGGCCAGGGAGTATTACATAAAAAAGGGGGCTACAGCCACTCTCAGGCCCTTGTAGCTCTAGGGAACAAATGGCTCAAGATCCTTTTTGCTCTTCGCAAGAAATGAGGAAATATACAAAGAGGAATTTCACCTTATGATGAAGGAAAACCACAGAACGAAAGCTGTTCCTGCTTAATTCTATTCAGAACTTGACACATAGGGAGTCCTACTTCGACACAAAACTATTATGTCATCTGCGTATCTAACCACTTTGTATCCTTCTTGAGTCATCTTCTCATCGTAGAGGGGGTCCTTCCTATGGGCCCGATCTTCTATCCTTTTATTACCCTGCATATCGCCTCAGTCTTTCTCTCAACTCGTATCCTCCTAAAACTCAAGCTTTGCACCTCCTAATCCCCCCTCTTCAACTCATTTTATTAATTAAAAACTGTCAAAGAGGAAAGTGCAGAATAATCACGACAAAGAATCCCTGTATAGCAGAGAACATTGAATTATGTCACAATCGATCCAATTTTACTCCATCTGCACTCCCCTGTTTTTCAAAAACTAGCAGATGCATCCCTGAAAATCCTTTTCTATAAAACATTGTAGAGATTGCTCTCAAACCAAATACAACTTATTAGTCTTAAATTATCTTCACATTTGAGCTTAATTTCTATCTAAAAAAGCCAAAGTGCAGTCCAACTGACGTTAAACCATATCCTCAAGTGCATTTCTGTTCTTTCAAATACTTATCAAAGAAAGAAAAAGCCTTATTCCCGGCAAAAGAATGCTCCCCTAAGAATACGTCAAACTCGAGCTTATCCTCCGCTCCTGCTGTCTCATAGATCTTTTTTAACTGCTTATAGGCCTCCCTACTGAACTCAAACATAAAGACGGTATCGTTCACTCCACTTTCCACCAAAAGCGGCCTTGGAGCAATCAGGCCACTGATATCAGCTACATCAGCATATTTATACAAGTAAGGCACAAATTGAGAGCCACAGAAGTTGGCCGTCTCGATGCAGTGGCGCGTCGTCGTGAGACAACAGATGATATCGGCAGCCTTTATTCGCTCATCCAAGGCGGAAATATAAGTGGTCATTACTCCTCCGAAGGAAAGGCCTATACATCCGATCTTTTCTCGATTAACCTCCTTTTGGGTTAAGAGAAAATCAAGAACACACATCCCATCATGGATATTTCTGGCCAAGAGTACCTGACCTAAGAGAGAGCCTTTGATAAAATAGTGATTGCATTTATCCATATGATATCCATCCAGGTCGGCAAAGGGCTCGGTATAAGCCACTCTTTCGCCGAAAGGCCTGAAATCTGGACAAGCAGTGATATAGTCCCTTTTAGCCATCTGCTCACCATAGTTGTAATTATATTCCCTTATATTCCTTTCCCTCTCCGGTTGACCAAAGGTCACCCCAGCCACTGAATCCTTGCCAAAGGGGCCATGACCATGACAACAAAGAATTGCCGGAAGTTTTTTCCCAGAGGGAATATCCTTAGGTTTAAGGAGATAAAGAGGCAAGCGCATGTGCTTTTCCGTGGCGATGGTGTACTTTTCCCGGACATAATCCCCACAATCTTCCTTCCCAAGTTTATCCGGCTCTAAGGGAACTTTTTCTGGAAATTCCCCTAAAAGTTCAAGTAACCTGGCCTTCAGTTCACTATGCCATTTTTGAAAATCTTTTTTTGATTCACCTCTAAAGGAAAGGAGTGGGATTGTATCCTTCTCCTCGGCAAGATAATACCATTCCATGCTATTTAAAAACTCGGGCATTTTCTTTCCTCCTAAAGAAATTTCCCAAATTAGGCTTGATTCACTTTTCCCTGAAAGCCCCTAGAAGAACTATACAACTTCAATGAAGATTGAATCATGTCCAATCACATTCTTTACTTAGAATTGGCATTTTTTCTCTGTAGCTGCATTAGCACCAGCTATACGTCCAAAGACTATTGCTGCAGATAATGCGTTCCCTCCTAACCTATTTGCACCATCAACGCCACCAACAACTTCACCAGCAGCATATAACCCTGGAATCACTCTGTGGCCTACATCCATAACTTGAGCTCGAGCATTAATAACCAAACCCCCCATGGTGTAATGAACCGAAGGTGCAACTTCCACAGCGTAAAATGGGGGTTTTCTTATCTTTTTTAGGCCACGCACTCTCGTCCCAAACTCTGGATCCTTGCCAACATCGACATATGAGTTGAATTTGTCAATGGTCTTTTTCAACTTCTTATCATCGATTCCTGTTTTTCTTGCCAGTTCTACAAGCGTCGCTCCTAAAATAACTCGAGCACCAACCTTTACTTCTCCTCTACTTTCTTCGTCGAATATTGAAAATGCTGATCCACCTCTTTGTGCCAGAATAGCACGAGAGATCACATCTCTTCTCCCAGATTCCTCAACAAATCTTTCTCCCTCCCTGTTTACTAAGATAACACCTTGTTCGGCTACTCTATCCAATCTTCCCGTCTTTGGATTACATAATGGGTAAGTTTGAATGTATTCCATATCCACACAACTAGCTCCAATTGCCTGTGCCATGATAATGCCATCTCCTGTGGCACAAGAGAGGTTTGTAGTACTAGCATATTTTAGTCTGAAATCATACTTTGCTCTCATTTCAGCATTTGCTCCAAACCCACCGGTAGTTATTATAACAGCTTTTCTAACACTAACAGAAATTATTTTTCCGTCATTACTCTCTGTCATAACTTGTATTACACGCCCAGATCCATTAGTAATTAGTTTAATTACCCTTTTACCTGTGAGAATCTTCGCACCATTTTTTTCGGCAACTGTCTTAAATACCTTAATCAACCGGGGACCTGAACACACATGTGCTCGTTTATTACTTACTGTGCCTTTGCCCCAGCGTACTTCGCTGTCGAAATGCACACCAAGACTCCTCATCCAGTCAATAGTCTCAGCAGCATTATCTACCATTATCCTAACAAGTTCTGCATTATTCTTATAGTCCCCTCCTTTAAGTGTATCTAAAAAATGATTGCCGGGAGAATCCTGGATGCCTTGTTTTTTCTGAAGATCAGTTCCTGCCGCATTTATATAACCCGATGATATAAGGGTGTTACCGCCAATTTTAGGCATTTTTTCTAATACCGTGACTTCGCACCCTTTTTCTACTGCCTCTATAGCTGCTGCTAAACCAGCACCTCCTGCTCCTATTACGAGTATGTCTGTTTCTAAAGCGTTTGACGATTTTAAGCTAGACATCGTCTATACTGCCATTCCTAGATTATTGCTGAGTCTGGTTACCTCCACCCTGTAGCCTTATCCTTTCTCTGGGTACTTCAGAGGGTAGATCTTCCCTTTTATCACTTTTTCACCTTTTCAACATAAGTTCTCTTAATCCTATCAATTTCCTTGCGAACTGAAGTATCTAAAGGTTTACACCGATGTTCGGCCAAAAGAGAGTCGACCTTTTTTTTCGCTCTGTGTACAATATCCTTCGTTTTTTTCTCCACCCAATGACCCATCGATTCCCTGCTACTAAGAGTAGGCAGCCAATGTTCTTTCTTAAAATGTGTTAGAGTGTGCGGGAGAGAAAGAAAATTTCCACCTGGGCCAACTTGATCTATCTCATTTAGTGCTAGAGTGTCTGGACTTACTTTAATCCCACGTGTTACCCTGAAAAATATCTCTAGCATCTCATTTTCTATCACCAGAACCTCATAGCTTCCACCCAATACTGAACTTAACTTGCCCACTCCTCCAAAAATATCATGGCCTGCCAGAAGGGGAAGAAGGGTAGTCGTTGTCTTCTCATAAGCTGCCTGCATATCAGGAAACTTTGACTCAGTCGCTGCCCCATATGTCCAAGAGGGCAACTTGTAATATCTGGCAAGTTGGGCCATCGCTGCTCCCATTAAGGCCATCTCTGGGGTACCCATTAGATTAATTCCTTTGCGCATATCTAAACTATTGCAGTAAGCGCCAAATATAACTGGAGTACAAGGGTTAAGAATCTGGACGATAACTACTCCAGCTAAGGCCTCTGCGCAAGCCTGCACTAAAGTTCCTGCTAGAGTCACCGGAGCGATACCCCCTGAAATAGGCTCAGAACCAACGTAAACAGGGAGTCCTCGTAGAACGTATTCCTTAAGAATACCCATAGCTCTTCGATCGTAAGTTAGAGGCGGGCTAATAGCAGCAGTTCCGGAAATTATGGGTCTTTCCATCAACTGTTTCTCTCCACCAACTATAACTGAAGCCATCTCAATAAGTGCCCGGGCTCCATTAGCGCTTGCTACGGGATACTTGCAGTGTTTTTCGCTATTTTCAAGAATTACCTTACTGGTATAGATGTCTCTTATCCGATGCGGAATCTCTTGAGGATCAACCACTCCCTCATTTATATTCACGGCATCCAAAACATCTACAAGTTTACTGAACTTCTCAACATCTTCCAGAGTTGCCCTTCTGTATTTGGAATTTGTCGAATCAAAGATATTTAATGTCCCGCTAGTAGTTGTACTATACGAGTAATTCTTCCCCAGTTCCACGTTAAACAAAGGGTTTCTAGCCCAAAGCGTAACCTGATTTGGAGCCTTTTTAAGACATCGCTCTACCAACTGGGGCGGGATTTTAGCTATTCTTTTATCGTGGTTGAAAGTTGCACCAGCCTCCACCAAGCGTCCCAGAGTTTCTTTATCTTCAACTTTTATTCCTGTTTTATTGAGCACTTGTAAGGCACCCTCGTGAATTTCTTCAATTTCCTCTCTTGTAATTACCTCCATAGGATGTGCTGGTTTAATTCCTACTTTCACAATTAACTACCTCCTCCTTAGTAGTTCCTTTGCTTTTCGTACGGCAATTGAAGCGTTGTCTGCATACGCATCTGCCCCTATTTCCTTGGCCCATTGGTCCGAGGTAGCTACACCTCCCACCATTACTTTGACTTTACTCCTAAGGTTTGACTCTATCAGCGCCTCTATCACCTCTCGTTGTGCAGGTAAGGTTGTCATCATCAACGCAGAGAGACCTACAATATCAGAATTAACCTCTTGGATTTTCTCAATAAAAGACTCGGGAGGAACATCAATCCCAAGGTCAAATACCTCAAAACCCGCGGTTCGTAACATTAAAGTCACTATGTTTTTTCCCAAGTCATGAATGTCACCTCGGACCGTTCCAATAACAACCCTGCCTAGGTATTTCTCCTGGCAAGATTGTAGTCCACTGGTAAGCACTTTTATTGCCTTCTCAGCTGTTTTTCCGGCGGCTAATAGTTCGGGTATGAAAAGTTCTTCTCTTTCAAAGCGTTGCCCTACTTCACCCAGCCCCTTACGCACTCCTCTCTCAATAGCTTCCGTAGGATCGATATTGTCCTGAACAATGTTCTTGCATATGTTGTCTACTTTATCCTGCTCGTAATTTACAATAGCGCGTAGCAGCTGAGAGAATAATTCTTCTTTTTTCATTTCACTATAAAACCTCCCTTTTTCGCATTATAAATACCCACGCGAGCCATCTTGAGAAACTCCTCTTTTTGAGTGTTTCAGTGGAGTAAATATCCCCACGGTAGAGCCGTGGGGATATATTTTTATTAAGTCAGAGATCGAACTCCAACTGTACTGCTCTGTGCCGATACTGGATATACCTTTGGATTACCTGTGCTATCACTTTATCCCCCACTGTTCGGACAAAGTACCGATCACCCCAAATCTTATCTGCCATATTTTGCAATTAGCTCACTAACCTTTTTTGCCGCATTATCCAAGGCTTCTTTTGCTGTTACTTTTTTATCTAGCCAAGCTTTAGAAATCTCAATTTGCATGATTTTGAAATACTCCTCATACCAATTACGTAAAGGCCTTGGTTCACTCCTTTCTAGCTGAGTTTTGAGGATAGGAAGCTGCGGCTCAATGGCAAGAGCTTTTGGATCCTCATATAAAGAGCTCCACCACGGCATCCACCCTTTATTTTTGAAGTTTCTCAATGCGTTTTCTTTGCTTGTAATAAATTTAGCATACTCTATTGCTGCTTCTTTATGTTTAGAGTAAGGGTTGATACCAACAGCGCCGCCACCAGCAATTCCTGTATAGACCGCACCTGGTTTACCTGGATTCAAACAACACTTTGAATATTCTGCGATGGATGATTCCTTTGGGTCTATTGTAAGAGGATACATGAATTGCCAATTGAGGTTGTATGGGTTTTCTCCATGCATAAATGGGATTAAAGACTCCCTCTTATCCGCTTCCATAGATGTTGGACTTGCAATTTTAAACTCAAAAAGGGTATCCAAAACGAATTGAAGTGCTTCCACTCCTGGTTTACTGTTAAATCTCGGGTCCCATTCCTCATCAAAAAGACGGCCACCTTGAGAGAGCAAGAGAGATGTAAACGTATCACTAACCAGCCCCCTTCCTGTATCAAGAGACCAAGTTATCCCATATTTAAATAACCCCGCTGCTTTCATTACTCTCAATTGAGCTATAAACTCATCCCATGTTTCTGCCGGTTTATATCCTGCTTGAGAGAGCATTTTCTCATTATAGAACATAATTATTGGCATTTCCAGCATGGCAAATCCAACTAAGTGCCCGTTGTAGGTATACATCTCACGCGCTACAGGTAATAGCTCAGCCTTCTCCTCTTTGGTCAGATAATCTTCTACCGGGACAAACCACCCTGCTTTTCCGAACTCCCCAGTCCATACGTCATCAAATATAAACAGATCAGGAATGGGTTGCTTTGTTGCGAATGGGACAACCAGCTTCGGATGAGCATCTGGATAGGCTACACTTGTGACATTGACCTTTACCCCGGTCAATTTCTCAAATTCTTGATCTAGTTGGGAAGTCACCATGGGGGAAGTAGTCACGTACTGCAATTCAACTCCTGCATATGGTTTTTGCGATAAAGCACTGTTAGGAACAAACACGCTAAAGCTGACTATGGTAGCTACCAACACTGCCAGACCTATTTTACTTTTATACATTTTTTTCTCCTTAGACAAACTTGGTTCATTTTTCCCTGAAAGCTCCTAAAAAGAAATTTAATTATTTAACGTTTTCTCTTTTTAGAAAGCTTTCCTTCGCCCCAGCTAATAGCCTACTTACTTTCTCACCTCCCTCCAGGCCTATTTTTACTCTTTTCTTGCCAAAGATCTCATTTCATTTTCATTTAACTACACTCTTTTCTACCTCATCTAGAAGAGCTCTTATATTTTCTAACGATTTTTTTGCCATCCGGTCTAGATTCTCTTCTGAGCCGCCACCTTCTATTGGTCCACATATCTCAAACCCAAGCCAACCTTCGTACCCAATCTCCATGAGGGCACGTAGAAAAGACTTGTAATCAATTTCCCCTTCTCCTATCGCAACAGCATCCCATCTATTAACCAGATATGTACCTAAGGACATATAGGGAGTAGCAGGTTGTCCCCACATAACGAAAGGTCTAAAATTAAAGTCGTTAAAGGTAGACTGAACAATTAAGCTCCCCACATCATGCACTGCCTTATCTAAAGGAACACCAGTCACAGCAACATAACCAGGATCCAAAGCTACTTTGAGATTCTCAGAGCCTACTTCCTTAATGATATCCAACACATCTTGATGATGATGACCAATTTCATTATGATTTTGAAGAGCAAGAGTCACTCCATACTCTCCGGCAAGCTTTGCTCCTTCCTTAAGCGCACTTACTACCCACTCGCGTTGTTTATGCCAATCCACACCCGCATGTAAGAAACCTCCGTATACCCTAACTTGAGGTGCCCCCACTCCAACTGCTATGCGCAACTCCTCTTTTAGATAAGTTAACTGCAATTCGTTATATGGCATATCTGGATGCAGCGTGTCATGAGAAAAATCATGATAACCAGCAATGGTAGCTACTTCCATGCCATTTGATTCGATAAAGTCTTTCAACCTAGCAAGAGCTTTATCGTCGTAATCCAACGGAGAGACATGGGGTCTTTTTGCCACCAGTTCTACTCCATCATAACCTAATTTCTTAGCCTTCAAGATAAACTTATCTACAGGTAGAATATGTTGGCCTTCAAATGTTCCTGAATAGCTAACACTATGTAAGTAAATTTTGTTTTTTGCCATTCTATCCCTCCTTTTTCCTTGATTCTAGGTTAATCTACCATGCTTATCTCAAAAATTATAATCTCCATTTATTATTCTGGCTTTGTTAGTCCAATCACCTTCTTTCTTCCGTTTAATAAAGTGAAGTCCCTTTTATCCACAGGATGAATTTTCATCTTTGCGGCTTCCCGTTAGGTGAGCTAACCATGGGTTACCTTCATCTAGTAGCTCCAAAATTTACTCAACCATCATATTTTTAGCAAACTCTATACTCTTCTTCACCGCTTCCTTACACTCGTTTTTGCCCTCATACTCCAGAGAGAGAAAACCTTCATATTCACCCTTTTTTAGTTCTTCATATGTCTTCTCAAAATTTATTATTCCCTCACCCAAGACACAACCTTCTAGGTCATCCAGCTTTATCTTTTCGAGTCTATCCAATGATTGTCCACTTGCGCTTTTTATGTCTTTCAAGTGTATGTGAGCAGTATAAGGAACTAATTCCTTTAGTGATTCTAAAGGATCCTGACCTCTGTATAAGAAATTCGTCATATCAATTAACGACCTTAAAAAAGGAGAATTAACTGAGTTGATAACATGGATTACTTCTTGGCTTGTCCCAGGAGGAGCGGGAGTTCCCGTTAGAGAAGCCCAATTTTCTAACCCCAACGTTACTTTGTTTTTACCGGCGTATTCTGCACACTCTGCCAAACAGTCAATTACCATCTCTAGACCACCTTCCACAGTCATACCCTCTTGCAGAAGTCCTCCGAAAACCCTCATTATCGGTGCATTGATTCTGGCGGCTGTATCGATCTCTGACTTAACGTAATCAACCTGTCCTTTTCTTTCTTTTTTATCTTTCTGAATAAAATTATTTTTCACTCCATAGCCGGCTAAGGTAAGAGCATTATTCTCAAGCCAACTAGATATTAATTCTATCTCTCTTTCTTTATCTTTCCAATAATAGGTTAGTAGCTCAACACCTTCGATACCCAAGCCTCCACAGAAATTAATAAATCCTTCCATATCCATTTTCCCACTAGAAAGTTCTTGGTTAAGACTATACATAGCTACGCTCAATTTCATTATCTTTCCTCCACCTCTTCGTTATCCTTTTATTCTTTGTAAGGCTTATAGGGAAACTTGACTACCTTACCAGTCTTTGCCGATTCATATGCAGCTAGAATTATCTCTATCGCTTTTCTACCTTCTTCTCCATTTATCTTAGGCTCCCGATCCTCTTTTATCGCCTCCACAATATCCCTAATTTGCCTCTCGTGCCCTTCCTTGCTTATGCTAGTCGGAGATGCTCCTGAACCAGATATCCTTTTCTCTTTCGTGCATTCCGGGACCTTTTCACCTTTGAATTCCCACTTTACGATATTGTCCATATCTTCACCTTCAGTTAACACTGTTCCCTTTTCTCCATAAATCTCTACCTTCATCAGTTGCGGGGGATAAGCACAAGTGGTCGCCTCCATTACCCCTAAGCTTCCATTCCTAAACTTGAGATTTACCACCGCAGTATCTTCAACCCCAATATCTCTCACAAGATTATCAGTACAGGCATACAGAGACTCCACTGGACCCATTAAATACTGGAGAAGATCTACCCCATGGATTGCTTGATTCATCAGGACACCGCCACCATCCAACTCCCATGTTCCCCGCCAATCTCCACTATCATAATATTCTTGGGACCGATATATTTTGCAATACATATCCCCCAAAACTAATTTGCCAAACTTATCCTCATCTATAGCTTTTTTGATCCTAATTGTAGAATCAAAAAATCTCCTTTGGAAAATTGCTCCTAGCTTTACATTTGCTTTTTTACAAGCAGTTATTACTTCATCCACTTTTTTTAAAGTGACCTCCAGAGGCTTCTCGACTAGAACGTGTTTGCCTGCCTCTGCGGCTGCAATAGCTATTTTTCCGTGACTCCCGCTAGGAGTACATATGCTAACTACATCTATATCTCTTTTTTTAAGTAAATCAGTGATATTTACGTACGACTTAACCTTATATCTCGTACCTACTTCCTTAGCCTTTTCCTCAACAGAATCTGCTATTCCTACCAATCTAGCGTTGGGGGTATTAAGAATCCCCTCTATGTGCCACGGGGCAACGGTACCACATCCTATCACCCCAAATCCAATTGGCAACTTTCTCATCGGAAAAATCCTCCTTTTTACACATCTCTCTCTTACCCTTCTTTACCACCTAATTTACGAATCGTTTCTTGTTAGGTCACATTTCTTTTCTTGTTTCTGTGGATCACGATCTAAGCTACTAGACTGTTCTTCCTTATTCACACAAAAGGCTATTTTTCCTTCTTCACTTTTTTTCTGCCTCAGCTATAAGAGTTCTCGTATACTCCAATGTCCTTTTTGCAGCTTTATCCAGATTCTCCTCAGCACCTCCGCCCTCTAGGGGACCACATATCTCATAGGACAGGAATCCCTCATAACCTATCTCCATTAAGGCACGCACGAAGGTTTTATAATCGATTTCCCCTTCTCCTACAGGAACACTCCACCACCTATTGACCTTGTAGGAACCCAACGCCATATAAGGAAAAGCAGGTTGTGACCATCTAATTAAAGGCCTAAATATATGGTCACTAAGGTGAGAATGAACTATTAAATTACCCATCTGGTGCACTACTTTGTCAAGAGGTGCGCCAGTTATAGTAACATAAGCAGCATCCAATATCACTTTAAGATTTTCAGAACCAACTTCTCTAATAATATCTAAAACATCTTCATGGTAGTGGCCTATCTCATTATGATTCTGGAGACCAAGTATCACTCTATATTTTTCAGCGAGCTTTGCTCCTTCTTTAAGGCCTTCTACCACCCAGTTCCACTGTTGTTCCCAGCTTGTACCAGGATGTATAAAGCCTCCATAAGTTCTTACTACGGGAGCTCCAAGCCAGGCTGCTAGTTTCAGCTCCCCTTCCAGGTAAACCAGTTCTTTTTCCATATAGGCCATATCCGGATGTGTCGTCTCGTAAGAGAAATCATGATATCCAGCGAGACAGGCTATTTCCACTCCCTTTGATTCAGCAAGAGTTCTTATCCGTTTGCAATCTTTCTCATCTAAATCCAGGGGTGAAGCATGAGGCCTTTTTGCCACAAATTCCACTCCATCATATCCCAACTCGGCAGCTTTGATGACAAACTCTTCTAATGACAGAATATCTTGTCCTTTCCAAACACCACCATAACTAACACTGTGTAGAGCGAGTTTCATTACTTTTCCTCCTTCTAGTTTTTATTCTACTCCCAGAGAAGCTAGTATATTCTTCATTCCCTGAAAGGATTCTATGGTTCCTTGTTCCTTATTTCCCGTTGGGGGTACATACGCAGCTTCCAAGGAAACTACCCCCTCAAAATGATTGCTTAATAAGGATTGGAATTGTCCTTTGAAATCTATTTCACCACCCCCTACAGGCTTCCATTCCATTTTCCCTGTTTCTCTGTTATGAGCAGCATCCTTAATATGCACATGGATGATTTTCTCTTTGATTTTCTCATACCCAGCCGGGTAAGGGATCTCTCCTGCAAATAAAGCGTTACCTGGGTCCCAGATTAGACCCAGATTAGGAGAATCTATCTCTTTTAATAATCTATAAGCTTGTGCCCCTGTATCAATGTTGCATGTATGTTCATTCTCTAGAGCCAAAACTAATCCTTCTTTTTTGACGCTCTTTATGGGATTCCTTAACTTGTCAATAATTTCTTCTAAAATTTCTTTATTGAGTTCTCTTTCCTTCCAAAACGAGAAACAACGCACGAACCTAGTTGAAAACATCTTGGCCAAGTCGATGCAGTGTCTTAAAATATCAAGATGTTCATTATAACTCTTCTCTTCTACAAGAAATGTATCTCCTTTAACAGTGCTTTCTCTCAACCGACATTTTAGAAAAGGGGAAGCAATACAACTTACCGAAAGCCCGTATTTTTTTATCATTTCCTTCGCTCGTTTCAAATCTGTTTCTGATAAATCAATTAAATTTTTGTCCCATAGGGTCCGAAGTTCGACATACCTTAGGCCGAATTCTTTAGCCGTAACATATAACGCCCGCTCAAAATCTTGGTTAATTTCATCGGGGAAAATACCCAACTGAAACAATTTTTCCTCCCTGGTGTTGAGGTAGTTTAAAACTTCTCCTCTTCAATCTTCACCCTACTTCAACCTTACTGCCCATGTAAACTCTTGACAATTGCAGCTTCTACGAGGTTCCAAACATCTCCTGTTCGGCTATATCCAGATGCTGGTACATTTTCTTTCGAGCCATTAGACCATCTTTCCTTACTAAAGCATCGAGGATTTCTTTATGTTCTAATAAAAGCTTCTGGGATCTTTTCCTGAAATCTGTAGTATGTAACTTCATCTCTGTCCACAGTTTTTCTCTTAGGCCAGCTACCATATATCCTACCGTTTCTATGAGAACACTGTTATGGGTTGCTTCTGCAATAGAAAGATGGAACTTTATGTCAGAGCTAATAATGTCTTCCAACGTCAAAGAAGAACCAAGCTTTTCAATCTTTTCTTTAATTTCTTGAAAGACCTTTTGAACAGCTTCTATATCCTTTTTAGTTGCCGTTTCAGCGGCTGTGCGTACAATTTCTGTTTCCACAATTTTCCGTGCTTGTAGTGTCTCATAGGGGGAGACATTCCTCTCAAGTTCTCTAAGCTGCCGTTTATAACGAAGAGTATCTATATTAGCTTTCACAAAGTTACCCGTTCGACCTCTTCTCTCAATTATGCCCAATATCTCCAAAACACTTAGTGCCTCTCTTAAGGGAGGTCGACTGGTACCTAGCTGTTCCGCTAAAACTGGCTCTGTAGGTAATTTATCCCCTGGTTTGAGCACACCTCGTTCGATTAAATTCTCAATTTGACGAACAATTTGAACATATATCCTCTCGTTTTTGATTTTAGTAAATGGTTTCTTGGTCATTGTCTTTTTTTATTCTTGTCTTACAAGATAATTATATAACAAAATTTAAAAAAGTCAAGACCCCGCGTTAAGTTATGTTATTGTGTTAATAGAATGTCATATATAACTATCAAGCTAGAATGTCCTACCC
>CAZIXA010000037.1:0-20857 GCA_964543295.1 uncultured Clostridia bacterium
ACTCCTTACTTTTAGTCTCATACAGTGCTAAAAATTTTCCTTAAGAAATCTCTAGGAGGCTGGTGGAAAACCCCTGCTTCTGATTATGAATTTCATCTGAACTGTGCTCTTTCTTAAGACAACAAATATTTTACAAAAATCCTTACCTGTGCTATAATAGAGGTGCTTTTGAAGTTAAAAAATACCACAGCAAGGAGATAAAATGCTAGGAAAACCGGCAAATCTCTTTTTTCGATACCGACTTCGTCTGTGCCCATCTTACATCTTATAGATCAAAAGAGCTTCTATACTAAAATGCACGAATTTGCTGATAGGGTCATAACTGATGATGAGTTTGCTGATATCTACTGCCTTAATAATGGTAGGCCTTCTGTACCCCCCCACCAAGACTTACCAAAGTTCTTATCTTAGAGAATTATGAGAATCTCTCTGATAGAGAAGCCCTTGAGATGCTACGTTTTAATGTCAAATGGAAGTATGCCCTAGATGTTCCTCTTGACTACGAGGGCTTTGACCGCTTCCTCTTGGTTTACTTTCGAGCCCGCCTCCTCATTAATCACAAGGATAAGATGATCTTTAAAAAAACCCTCGAGCTGGCAAGAGAAGCAGGCCTTTTGAAAAGGATTCTACCCCTATGCTGGAAGCCGGAGCAGTAAAGGATACCTACGAGCTTTTGCAAGGTGACATCCACAAGATTCTCTTTTTTATGAATAAAAAGAGAAAATCCAAGCTAAATCTTTTTTTTGAAGATTTACGGTAAAGAGAATGTGAAACCAAAGATCAACTGGGAAGATAGGAAAGAGCGAGGAGAGCTTCTCTCTCTTTTGGTCTCTGATGCCAGGAAAGTTCTCTCTCATCTCGATGACTCCAAAGAGGATCTCGATCCTGAAGTTGAAGATGCTGCCAAACTCCTGGCCAAAATCGTTTCCCAGGATACAGAGAAAAATGAGCAAGGTGAGCCTCGAATCAGAAAAGGAGTGGCTAAAGACCGAATTATCTCCACCACTGCTCCCGAAGAAATGAGTGTACCACGGCCAAGAATACCGGAAGAACTATTACCGCAGGCTCCAATGAAGAGTATCTTCGGAAGATGAGAGCGAGACAAAAAACTGAGCAGTTTAAACAGATTTATAATTTAAAGGCGTCCACCAATAGAGAGAAAGATCGTTGAGCTCATCTACCATGGCCTTCGCAAGAGACAAGATACATCGAAGTGAGAAAATCTCGTCTTCAAGCCTTATTCACTGCTTCTGTGGTAAACCTTAAGAGAATTTTATACCAGAGCAACAAGATAAAAGGATAGTCTTTGATATACCAGAGGCTCTTCCAGTACTCACATAGATAAACAGACACCATAGTCCCGGGTTTCTAAGAATTAGGGCTCAAATTTCCTAAATTATCAAGGTGAATCTTATCAAGACAGTCAAATTATTGGCAACGCTCATCAGCTCTCCTTCGAAAAAAAATCGAAGTTGCTGATAGTACCCGTTGTTTGGAGGGGTTTTTCACCTCCCTCCTAGAGGTGCCTTCGAGTTTTATCACCAAAGGCAAACGATAGAGAACTTCTTCGAAGAGAGCAAAAACCCGTTTCATTCTGGGAAGATACCATCTCAGCGTTTTCGCAGCAATGAGGCTTATCTTTACTTTATCTCCTTGGCTTATAACATATTTTGCATTTTTAAAAAAACATCTGCCAGAGGTATGGCAAAGATGCTCTTTTGAAACTTTTAGCGATAGAGCCATCAGCCATGCAGTCCGAATAGAATAGAAAAAAGAAAAAGTTTACACTTTACATATGAGTTCACAATACAGATATAAAGCAGAATTAAAGCTTATACTGCGAAAATTACGGGCTGCAATTACATTAAATAGAATACTGAAAGATACTGGAATTATCTAAATTTTGTAAAAAGTGCAATTTTTTCGTGATTCCCGTTAAAAATTATTCAGATTCCGAAGCTTCGAGAATAAGATTCCAAATATTGCTAATGCCCCTAAAGCAGGCTTACATAAAGACAAAATTATTTTATGGTATAGGGCAAATTCTGAACAACCATCTATCCTCGCGGTATCGACCAACTCTGAGGGAATACTAAGAATTTAATCAAATCTATAAATGCTGTCAGGGGGCTCGAACCAATAACAAATGGGTTTTTAAAGTTTATTCCGGCAAAATTTATCATCAGAAATTATCCTATTAGAATGATAAAGGTAATTTCACTGCCTTTTCTAGCTCAATCGATCTGTATATAGCCATAGCAATTTCTAGAGCTGCCCGACCATCTTCACCTCGTACCCCGGGCATTATTTCCTTATTCAATCTTACACATTCAACGAAATAGGCTATTTCACTTACATAGCCAAGCGATAATTCCTCATCCATTGCTGGAGCAGTCCATCCTTTAGTAGTCTCCGCCTTTTCGATGGCATAACCATACCCACAGGAACTGTACACCTTAATTGGTGAACCTTGAGACAGCTTAACCTTAATATTTCCCTTCGTTCCATAGATCTCAATTTGATCATCGAGACCACCCAAAGTTAGGTAGTTACCTTCTACGAGTGCAAATGTCCCATCCTTAAATGTAAGAATAGCCACTGCCCAGTCCTCGCCCTCAAAATTTGTATGCAGTAAATTGCTAGATTTGCCTCCGCTAGCCCTACCAACGACCTTAGCAACTTCTTTGTTCTTAAGCCAACGCACAAAACCAATAGGATGTATTCCCATATGAAGCATTGCTCCACCACCACACAATTTTAATTTCTGGGCGTATATAGAATGTGAACCACTATGAGCTTCTTTTGCTTTTACATAGAGAATATCGCCTATTCCTCCCTCCTCATAAATACTCTTTGCTCTAACAAGTGCAGGGGCAAAGATCCAATCCTCTGCATACATAAGCTTTACTCCGCTACGGGCACAAGACCGCAACATCTCATCAGCATCGTCAAGGTTGGTTGCCAGAGGTTTTTCACAGATCACGTGCTTACCTTCATTTACTGCTGCCAAAGTAACTTCTTTATGGAGAAAATTGGGAACGCATACGCTTATCAAATCTATATCGTCACGCCTCAACATTTGATGGTAATCGTCATAAGAGTTTGGAATCTCAAACTCCTTGCAAAAGGCACTAAGGTTATCAATTGCTGCTGCCCCAACAATTTCCGCATGGGGACATCTTCTATAGGCTTCGGCGTGTAAATTTGCTGCAAACCTAGATCCAACAACTCCTACCCGCACCCTTTTCACTGTAGCACCTCCGACAAACTACAAATATGTTTCTGAAGGTCTATGCTCCTATACTCTCGATATCCTCTTGTTTGCCTCTTCAAAAGATTTTTTCACTTGCTCCTGTTTAGTTAGCGGCACTCAGCATACAAACCGGCCTACAGATACTTATGGCAACTATCCGCCTTTCTTAGCTCTCTTTATTCTATTTTATAGAATTATATTCTACTTCATAATATACAAGATAGTCAGGGGGCTTTGCCCCTGAAAACCCCTTTGTTTTCCAAGGGAACTCTCACCTTATTTAATCCCCTTGCGAATCTTCCAGCTTTACATCTTTTAGGTAAATTCAGTAAGTTCTGTTTGACCAATTTCCCTCATCTTAGGGCGTAGATACCTACTGTTTGCCCAGAACTTTCCCAGCCAAAGGTGTTGTTTTAGATTGGCGAACTCGCAGGGCAGTATCTTGGTGGCGTAGAGACAAACAGATGAACATGATTTGTCTGAATACTCATTTTCTCTATTTCAAATTCGTATTGTTTTGCAATTTCAGAAAAGATCTCTTTTAATCTCTCTTTTATTCCTCCTCGCAAGATAGATTTGTGACATTTTGGAATCCACATAAGATTATAGTTGAAATTACATACCGCATGTGGTATTGCTTTAACGTTACTCATACTATCATTCTAATTGAAAGAGCAACTTAGTCCAGCTTCGCTGGACACCTCACAGCCCTCCCTTGCCACGCCGTCAAGCGACGTGGCTTGCGGGAGGTATTTAGGGTGTCAAAACTAGCCTACCCAAATCGTAGTATGCTCTTGATACAATCATCGTATCGGCACCGTAAGCTATGAAGCGAACACCAATTTCTATATAACGATTCGCCTGCTCAGGAGTCACCACAAAATTACCCACAGCAATCCCTTTTTGCTCGGCTTTTTGCAGGATTTCCTGAATTGCTTTAAGGACACGGTCATCGGTTATCTTCCCAATTATCCCAAGGGATTGGGAAAGGTCAAAAGGACCGATAAAGATACAATCTATATGCGGTACCTCCAGTATCTCATCCAGATTGCTGAGACCCTCAATTCCTTCAATCTGTAATATGATAGCTGTCTCACGATTAGAACGGTTATAATAATCTGGATCCCTATCCACCGCATTGTACTTGGAAGAACGAGTAAAAGGACAAACACCCCGCGTTCCTTCTGGATTATATTTAGCAGCACTTACCACAAGTTCAGCATCCTTTTTACTTGTGATATTAGGAACCATTACGGCTGAAACTCCAGTATCTAACGCATGTCCTATACGATGATGGTTGATTTCTGGCACACGATATATGGATATGAGCCCTGCAGCATCACAACCCCTCACTATTTGAATTGATGCGTCTACACCCATCATTCCATGCTCAGCGTCAACAATACCTGCCTCGAAACCTGAATACCTAACAATCTCTGCTATTTCTGCAGCTGGAATCTGTAGAAAGGTACCCAATATAACCTTGTCCGACTTAATTCTGGATTTGAATGTTTGCTTTATCACGATAATCCTCTTTCAGTTTTACGTTTAGATATCGCATTCAACAATATATCAATACCGGTTAAGAATGATTCTTGAAAGGAGACAACAGGACCAAACTTCTGAAACTCCTCTGGCGCTAACGAACCTTCATGATTGGCTTTGTGAAAATCCGGTAATTTAACTTCCAGTTCTGATAAAACATTATCAGAAGTTCGCGTATCTATACGGGATACAACCGGGACATCCATTTCTATTAACTGCTCTGCCAGGCTCCAGCCAATGGTAATTGCCATAGCGCCACCAACAAGCTCGGAAAAATGATGAGGTCCTCGGGCACCGCCACCCAACAAGAGAGCTTTATAATTCCGTTTTTTAAATACCCTATATGCGGTGCGAGAAGCTTCGCATCCCGCCTTTTTTATCCACTCCACATCTATAGTAACTCCTTGCCTTTCTGCTTTCTTCTTCAGATATTCATCCAGAATACCTGCAATAAGGGTTATATAACAAAGAGGTCTGGTTTTGGCGCGGTTAAGTCCGCGCTGGTAAGCCTCAGCCATATAAACGGCTTGATCGACTGAGAAACCCAATGTTGCAATGGTGGGATACCCCATTGCTGTGAGCTCCTCCATTGCCATAGCGCCAGCAGGTGTGGCAGGGACCTTAATTATTATGTTCTCTCCCATTTTACGGTAATCGTGCGCTCCCGCGATAATCGCATCCGGATTCTCGTTAACTCGAGGATCGCCCTGGATCGCAACATAGCCATAACGACCATTACTCTTTTCATAAAGTGGCTGGAAAAGATTTTGCAAACGGGCGACTGCTTTTTTGTATACTATATCAGCGATCTCGTCATCGCTATCGGACTCCTCCAGTGCCTGGTCAATAAGTTTATTGATATAAGGGGGATCGTTCAAAAGTTTGGATGGATAGGTAGGATTCGTAGTTGCACCAACAGCTCCGCTTGCAATGGCGTTTTCTGCTTCCTTGGGTTTCGCATTATTTATCCAAAATTCTGTCGAAGTCCTATGAAATACACGACGAAAATAGTCACCTTTTTTTCTCATTATCTTGCTCCTTTTATGTATCTTTCATGAAACCAGAGAATTAGTTTTATTACCGTATCTCCAAATACCACACTTTTTGTTTTGCTCTATCATATAAGGTAGTTCAAAAACTCCCCTTCTTCTATTTTTAACCTAATTCAACTCACTTCACAAAGTATCTTTTTATGATATCCTGATAAGTATGTAAGCAATCCAGTGTAGGAGGCCTCTACTGAGTAGTAAGCTCCAAGTTCTTCTCCAGGAGAGAAAAAGATTAGTAAATAACCCCCACAGCAGAGCTGTGTGGTTATTTACTTTATAACCGTCTCCACTAGTTTTCTTTTATGACAATTGTAGAGACCGCGATCACTGATCTTAAGTACTCCAACTTCTCCACATACACCTAGAAAGGCCAGGGTTGAAAATGGGTCTCGATACTCACACCCAAAACTATGAAGTACTGAATTTATCTTTTTTTCTTTCTCAACCACAGTTTCAAAAGATTCATCTGATAATAGCCCCAATAAGGGCAACTCAAGTCTCGCCTCCACTTTTTTATTCCTAACTGCAATAAAGCCACCCCCCATCTCAACCAATTCGTTCACAGCCACACTAATGTCCTGATCATTTGTTCCAACAACTAGAATATTTTCCATAACTGGGTTATATGTACTACCCATAGCCCCCACTTTCAATTTAAATCCTTGAACAAAACCAATTCCAATTCTGCCTGATTTTTCAAATCGATCGACCATCACAATTTTCAGAACATCGTTCTTAATATCTGGCTGAATTTCTCCATTAACAATGTTCAAACGAATTTTTTTTTCTTCCGTAATGATGCACCCTTCCGGAGAATCGATGACTCTTACAAGTACCTCCTTTTTGCCTGGTGGTACTTTAAGTTGGAAATCTTCCGCTGCGACTTTTCCTTTCACTTTCATTGTATTATACATATAATCCGGATACTTGGGCTGTTTTAAATCCATAACCATTTTACCATCTTTCGCCACGATTTTTCCACCTACAATGGTCATAACTACCTTGAATCCGACCAGTTCATCTACTAATAGAATATCAGCATACTTGCCTGGAGCAATACTCCCTAAATCTTGGCTTACTTTCAATAAATCAGCAGCATTGATAGTCGCCATCTGAACTGCTGTTATAGGATTAACCCCAGCACTAATTGCCAATCGAATATTTTCGTCTAGATTACCTTCATGTGCTAGTTTGCTAGGTGATGCGATGTCGTTGCAAAAATTGAAATATCGGGTATCCAATTTTTTTTCTGTTATGGCTTTAATCAATGTCAACAAATCCGTCAACTGTGTTCCTTGGCGAATAGAGATATACATACCTAATCTCACTTTCTCAATTGCCTCCTCCACACTCACAGTTTCATGGTCAGAAGCTGCCCCCATAGACAGGTAAGCCGTGAGTTCCTTGCCATAAAGTTCAGCACCATGCCCCGTAATTACTTTCCCTTTTGCCAGAGTAGTCTCAAATAAATCCAGCATTTCTGGGTCCTTTTCGTAGATGGGAATAGCTGGGGGTTCCTCAATCCCAACACATCCTGGCCAATCTAACATCTCTTTTGAATCTTCTATTGTAGGTGACTGAGCTGTCTTGGGAAACCCCAATTCTACGTTTTGCAAATAAGCCAAAACAGGAACTTGAAAAAGACATCTCACAGGTGTAACCCTTAATTCATTGTAGAAGAATTTTATTGCTTTTACTCCACCAACAATCCCTTCACCATAAAATGCCATCGGGAGAGAAGTCGTTCCATTAGGTAACATGGCTATTGCGAGTTGGGTTAAGTTCATATGGCTTTCATATGAATGATAATGGGTTTCAATCAATCCCGGTGTTATGTATTTGCCCTTAGCATCAATAACTTGACTCTGATCACCAATAGTATGTGAAGCATTTCCTATATATGCAATCCGATCACCTTTTACGGCAACATCCGCTTCATATATTTCAGCCGTCATGACATTTACTAGTTTTCCGCCTCTAATAACCAGGTCAGCATTTTCTCTTCCCATTGCTACATCTATCAAATCCCTTCTAGCCATAATTTCTACCTCCTTGAGTTCATATTAAAAGCTTCGCTCCTGTCAACTCAATACTATACCCTCCCACACGATATCGATTATCTTGTTTTAAGGCAATAAACTTGCTAGCTTGGGCTAACTGTCGTGCGAAGAGCCTGAAAACCTTTTTGTTCAATGGTTTGCGCAACTTTTTCTTGTAAGGCCTTGCCCGGCGTCAAAGCCAACATGCATCCCCCTCCACCTGAACCGGTCATCTTAGCTCCCAAAGCTCCATTTTGCCGCGCGACGTCAACCAGCAAATCCAGTTCTGGACAGGAAACTTCGATGGTACGCAATAGGGTGTGGTTCTGGTTCATCAGAACTCCCACCTTGTAGAGGTCAAAGGCGTCGAGAGTTTCCTGAGCTTTCATCCCAATTTCTTTTGCCTCTTCAATGGCCTGATTGTACTTTCCGGGCCATATTGCTTTTCTTTCTGCAACGCCGTCCAACATCACCTTAGTATTAGCAGCAATTCCAGTGTTGCCAATTACGATCTCAAAAGCTCCTTTCAAGTTTATTTTTTTGATAGTGCCCGTTTCCTCCTTACCCTTGGTGAGGGAAATAACACCGCCATAAGTGGCAATCATGTTGTCAATTCCAACAGTCTTGGGACCATGATAAGCAATTTCGGCCTGATAGGAGGTCCTGTTGATCTCATCATCGGTGAGCTTTAAGCTAAACTCGTCCGATAAAGCGCGCACGATTGCCACAGAGCTAGCTCCTGTAGCACCAATACCGCTAAACGCTGGTAAATTTCCACCTAAAACAATCTTAAGGTTCTTGGGATACAGATTTAGATGCTTAAAAATCCTTTGCAAAGATTCCAATTGCATCTGTTTTTTTTCTTTCTTATATCCTGGGGACTCTTGACGGTTATCCTCGATAACCCAACCGCCGGAGTCAGTCTGGACAACCTCTGCTTCTGCTCTTAGAGATAGTGCTGCCGCTATTACCGGTCCCTCATAGACCACAAAATGCTCACCAAAAAAAATAGCCTTTCCGAACCCAAAACCTTTCCCCATGAGAAGTCCTTTCTTTATGAATGATCTGTCGTCACCCTCTCAGCATTTGCAGTAACAACGAAACACAAGTTGAGGCCAAGAGAGGATCGTTGATATGGGCATCCAATTCTACCAGTTGAACCCGAGATGAGATTTGCTGTTTTAATTGTTTAAACAACAAGGTCTCCAGTTCGGGCCTATACAAGGCCTCTCCCGGATGGTCAAACATAGAAATTCCCCCAAGGGGGATAACCAACGCAATTGGTCCTCGAGAGCGATTAATTCTTTCTGCCAAAATTCGGGCAACAAGTTTGATCTCTTCAGCAGTTAGCTTAACTAATAGCACATCTGGATTAAAAAGATAGTTCTGGCGACCAGCGTATCTAGATTTAATCATGTCCGGGGGACCAGGCGTTCCCCAGATAAAATCCATACACCCGGGCACCACCACTTGGGGAATACCCAGAGTCCCGGCAGCCTCCATACGTTCTGGACCAGCGGAGTGGATCTTGGAGACATATTCATCCCCTACCTCATGAGGTGTTAGCTCCCAAACAGCTCGGATGACACCTTGCTTAATAAATTCATCCATTGCTTTTCCGCCTACGCCATTGGGATGAAAGGCAACCACTTGATAACCTTTTTTTCCCAAAAGTGCCTTCCCCATCATGGCAGCAGGGGTTGTTTGTCCGTACATAGTCATAGCGATTAATGAATCAGTTACTACTAATTCTTGGGAACATACCTCCAGCATTCCTACCATGGCGGCAACTGCGTTATCGAAAATTCTCTTGCTTATAGGGTTTATGCCGCAAATATCGGCGACTGAAGGCATCATTATCACATCTTTGGTGCCCACAAAGCTTCCAAATACCTGTTTACCGCATGCCATGGCTGAAATCATCAACTTAGGTACTCCTACAGGAAGCTCTCTCATCCCAGATGTGGCCAGTAGGGTACCGTCCGATCCCCCAATGCCTAAGACACCTCTAAATTGACGCTGGTGGTAGAGATCTTTTACTACCGAGGCAATCCCTTTCATCATAACTTCTATGGCCTTCTCCCTGACTAAGTTTAGCAGTTTCCTATACTCACATCCTGCCCTTCGAGCAACTTCTTGTGGCGTGACGTCGGCGCTGTGGTACGTCTTCTCTGCACGCATACTACAATCTAATACAAGAACGCTTTTCTCTTTTTTTTCCAGGGCCTCTTTTAGATAAACCGCCTCTTCTTCCTTAGTATCCAGGGTAGCAATTAAAAGCACATCTTTTGAAGTCTTCTTGATAATGGTAGCTTCCCTTCAATAGGAACGTTCCGGCCATTCGCGGCTTTTTATTTCTACCTTGATCTTCCTGACAGTTTCAATAAAGTCAGCCAGATGTTGCCCCATCCGTTCATACAGAGCCTCGCCCAATTCTAGTGTCGCGGTCTTAGGATTTCCAATCGTAGCTTCATCACTGTATTCGTAATGATCCATCGGGACATAGATATTTTCGGATCCCCTAAAAGCCACTGTAGGTGTGCCATCGATCTTTTTGAATCCTTTCCCGAGGAAATCCGGTGCATGAGCCACACCAACCACCGCATCTTCCATCCTCACAAAATCCTTGTTGGTTCTCATCATCATGGCGGTTTCGCATTCCGCGGCATGCCAAGTTGATTGTTTCCAAGTTTCTTCCTCAGCACCAGGCTTCTCAATTAGGTCCTTGATCAGACTAATCTGTCGCTCCAGCGAGTGCTGATACATAGCAACAAAGGCACCGGTTTCATACCGGATTCTGCGAAAAATCTCATCGCTCACCTTGATGTTGGATCCATGGTAGTTGACAAAGATTAGCTTGCTGAACCCATGATAGATGAGACTCCTGGCAATATCGTAGTAAAGTCGACGGTAAGTCTCTCCCCGCAGAGTAATAGTTCCGGTACCCTCACCCGGTCGACGCATGTGATGGGGCGAATAACCCATCCACACAACACCGGTGTATATCACTTTGGCTTTTTCTGCTGCTCGTTTTGCTATCTCTAGGGCCTGGAAGCTGTCACAACCCAAAGGCAGGTGCCGTCCGTGACGCTCGTTGCTTCCCGTTGGAATAAGAATTATGTCGTCTTTTTTGAGATAATCTTCCACATTCAGAAAGGTCATCTCCATAAGATTCCTAGTCTTAAATTTGTCCAATCTTCTTCTCCTTTTAGTTTAAATGTTTTTCTTTGGCTATTCTTCTTTCAGAGCCTGGATCATGAAACGCCGACTCTCCTCCATCCATTTGCGAGTCTCTTCGGCTGATTGAAATCCCTCTGTTTGCCAGGAGAGAACTCCTTTATAGTTGTTTTTCTTCAATATCTGAAGGCATCCTTTGAGATTCACTTCCCCGTGTCCTAAGCTAACAGCATCCTTACCCATAACATCTTTGAAGTGGACGTTTCGAACATATTTGGCTACTGAAGTCAGGATAGTGATTTCATCTGATGCAGGAGCCGTATCTCCAAGCATCCATTCCAGACCCTTGCTAGTGGGATGCATGAAGTTTCCTCGCCGGGGGTTGGCTGTGTCAAAATTGACTCCTATCCATTCGGAGGGAACCAGAGAAAGGATTTTTTCCAACCCTCCCGGTAATAGAGAAATAGAGCCATGTGGTTCCATGCACAAAGAGATACTACACTCCTCCGCAACTGGAACAATCTGTTCCAGTCGTTTCTTTATCTTAGCTAACGCCTCTTCATCCTTCATTTCCTTCGGCTTTCTCCCCTCTCCCGTAATTACAATTGGAATGCTTGCAGCTTTAGCCCATCGAATGGCGTTCTGAATGTCTCCGACTGCATCATAGTCAACATCTACATCAGAAATCAGCTCACGATGGCTTCCCAGAGCCGATATTTTTAGTCCAAAACCCGCGACCCTTTCCTTCATCTTGATTGGGTTATCCCGTTTGGGATCGATATGGTTACACCAATTAGGGTTAGCTTCAAGCTCCGCATATTCAAAACCAGCTTTCGCAATCCATGCCAGAGCCTTATCCAGGGAATATTGCCGAAAGTTGACCGAGCAACACCCTATTTTCATATCCTCTCCTTTCTACGTGATAATTTGACAACCTAAACTGTCTTGTTAATATGTAGCTTTTATAGCCCCAAACCTCTTAACTTCTTTGGAAGTGGTATACCATCCTCATTCCACTCTCGATACTCATAGTAATCGCTCAAGAGTTCGCCAAGAGGAGAGAGTTTAGCTCTAAACTCAGCTTTTCCCTCGACTTGATATCTATCCTGGAATTTGTCTATTCCCAGCTCAGGCTCGATCAAGCTCATCTCATAGGGATGCGACCAACTTCCGTTATGGCAAGCTCCCCTGTGCCACTGTAGTCTCATATTCGGGAGCTCCGCCATCGACAGGAGCAAAGAGGCTATTAACTACCTTGACGACTCTGCCGCGGGCCACAGGACAGTGACGGCAGGCATATCTTCGGGTTAAAATAGTTCCAGCCATTGTCAGCCCAGAGATCTTATTCGCCCCCTCTTCCCACTTCGACAAAGTCCAGTTCTTATGAGGGAAATTTCCCAATGTCTCATAAGCTGGTATACTACCAGCCGTACCAAACTTTCCGAAGCTTTTGCTCACCTCCTAAAAGGGATTATCTATTTTTGCATTATTCTCAGAAGTTCAGAGACCGCCGTCTGGGCAAGAATAGGATCATTAATGTGGCAATCCAGCTCTTTTATCTCCACTTTAGGGTCTAAGCTCTTCTTGAGAGTTTCGTCCAAGACCTTATCTACCTCGGGGTTAAACAGAAATTCTCCCTTCTTGTTGTACATAGAAAGTCCCCTAAGAGGGATAACCATGATAACAGGTCCTTTGGCTCGATTCAGTTTCTTAGCTATTTCTAAAGCAACTTGTTTCATCTCCTTTTTATTAACCCGAATGAGGGTAGAAGTCGGATTTTGGGAATACACTTTCCGATTCCTATATTTTGCGGGAAGTTCACTTAAAGAACCTTCGTTGATAAAATCCACGCACCCCGGAACTACTACTTGAGGTACTCCTTTAAGCCCTGCAGCCTCCAACCGGTGAGGGCCCGCCGCATGGGTTCCTCCAAAAAGTTCATCCACCAGCTCTTGAGGTGTTATATCTAAGACGCCAGCAAACACCCCTTCCTCGATAAATTCTTCCATCGCTCTTCCACCAGTTCCATTAGGATGGAAAGCAATCAGTTCATACCCTTTTGCCTCTAAAATTTTTTTAGCATGCATTACAGCAGGAGTTGTGTTACCGTACATGGTGGTGGCAATTAAGTTGGTGTCTGAAATCTCAGTTTCTCCCACTTGATTTACCATTCCTATCATGGCATTCAGAACGTTTTCGAAAATTTTCTTGCTAATGATATTTACCCCTAGGATATCTGTTACCGAGTGAATGAAAATGATGTCCTTTGTTCTCACATAATGCCCGAATCTACTTGTTCCCTGAAAAATCGGAGAAAGGAGCATCTTAGGAAATCCTACTGGTAGCCGCTGCATGGCTGGTGCCGCCAGATGCATGCCATCCTCCCCTCCGATAGAGAAAATTCCTTGAAATTTTCCTTTTCGGTGCAACCGCTCGACTACAACCGCTACCCCTTTTTTCATCACATCAATTGCCACACCCCGCTTTTCCTTGCTGAGGGTAACGATATCCGATCCTGCAGCAAGAGCAACTTCCTGACGAGTAATGTCCGGTTTAACACCAAAAGGTCTTCCTCGAATACCTGAATCGATCACCAGGCACTTCAAGCCATTTGCCTCAATCCTATCCTTAAAGTATTTTGCCACTTCTCCTTTAGTATCCAACGTGACAATCAAACCTATTGTCTTAGCCATTTTTCTTCTTTCTTAAGTACAAATATTTATAATTGCCGCCGTGTAGATTTTGCAGGTATCCAGTAGCTCCTTTTTCGTTACATACTCATTGCCCCCGACCCGACCCATTCCTGGAGCACACCAGACTACCTCCATACCTGCTCTCTTGAAAAAGGGAGCTTCTGTTGAATAGATGTTTCCTATCAGTTTGGGATCCTTTCCCAGAACATGTTTGATAGAGCTTTTCATCTTCTGTACAATCTCTGTATCAGGATGAATCTCGTAGGGTTCGTTTCCATGATCAAGATACAAGTTAACCTCTGCCTCAACGGATGAATCCTCTACCTTCGCTTTGGCTAAATACTTCCTTACAACATCATAAAATTCCTGAGCAGTCTGGCCTGGCCAATATCTTACTCCCACCCTCAAATAACAGTATTCCGGGGTACGTTTTGCTAAACCAAACTCCCCAGGTTTCCTACCGGGCCTACGTGTAGGATCTCCGTCCCCTGTACTGCCGCCAATAATGGTCCCAATATTAAGTGCCGCACCCTTACCTAGTAAAAGCGGATGGTTTTTCTGAAAATAGGGATCCTCCTTAACCATTTGTCGTAGATAATTAATGATTGTGTTCATTGATAAAATAGCATTTATCACCTCTTGTCCCATTCTCTCAGCATAAACGCCTATCTCATAACCACTCTTTCCAACTGTTTTAATCTCCAATTCTGCCTTTCCCGTATGGACAATGCCTATGTCTAAATCAGTTGCTTCACCTATAAGACATTTATCTACTGTAATTCCGTTCTCTTCCAGAAGTAAAGCTCCTTCCTTGAAACACATCTCATCTGATGAGGCCAAGAAAATAACATCTCCCTTCAATTTAACCCCTGCTCTTTTCACTGCGTCTAACGCTCCGAAAATAGCAGCCAGGGGACTCATACTGTCTCCAGTTCCATTACCATAAATCCTATCCCCTTCTATCCTGGTCTCAAAGTTGGTGAATTGTTCCTGCTCCCGAGGAAAACGCGTATCTAGATGTGCACAGAGCATTAGACTTTCTCCTCTTCCATCGTTTCGCATTATTCCTAGGACGTTTCTTCGACCCTTCGGGTAATCAATATAAGTTTCTATCACCTCCAAACCAAGTCGTTCCATTTCCTTGGCTACATAATCCGCCTTCATTTTCTCTTCACCCGTAAAACTAGGAATTCGAATAAGATTTCTCAAAATAGAAACCATTTTAAAATTATCAATTTTCCCAATCACCTCATCAATTTTCCTTGCCTTCTCCTCTTTGTTCATTTTCCCCTCTCCGTTATTTTGTAAAACACATAAAAGTAGTAATTATTGGACTTTTAATTAGTATATGGTCCTTCCATTCAAGATAAGTACCTCTATGAATCATCCACTCTACGGGTTTATGTTTCTTTATTCTTATAAAACAAATTTTTCCGTCTGTAATAACATTCTCCATTTTTATAAACTTTGGGATTTTTTGAAATATGAATACATCAGTAAAATCTTCTGAATTTACTTCTATTCTTTCTCCTGCCTCTAATATTGAACTTTTAACTTCTACAGATTCTCCGTTCCTTTTTATAGGTAAGAGAAGATTAAGATATCGAACATCCTTACCTACAGTTTTAATATTCACGTAATCTAAAGTAGGATTTTCCCGGCTTCGAACCCGCTTCCCATGCAGCTCTAAACCATCCAGCCGGGATTGCAATGCAAATTCATGTGTTCCTGTTTTTATATCGTAAGTATTGGGAACAATAATGCGCAAAAATAAGTCAACATTCTCCGTCGTTTTCCATTTTATAACACCTTGGTCCTGTCTTAATTTTATCTTCCCTCGTCCGTGGAAGTACGCCTCATAAACATTCTCTTTCTTATCCCTTAATTCATCCAGAATAATCAAGTACCCAGGTTTTACAAACATGACACTGCGTGTTGCTCTCTCTACCCCTGACTGCTTGGTATAATCTCCCTTTAGAAAACACACACTCTTCCCTGGATGATACTCAATAATTTCACCGTCAAATGGGAGTCGAAGATCCCATGCTCCATATCCATAAATAGGATGTTCATATTTATATTGATATCCCCCATTTACCACTACAATGTTGTGCATTTGAGGACTAACCCACTTGCTCCGTTCAGCATAGCGTCCACATCCACTATCCAGAATCAATGGAATCCCCTCATAATAAAATTCAAAGGTCCCCTTATCTACATGATCATGCACACAATAAGGGCCGCAATCCATGGCGAAGAGGGTGGCATCTTTCTCCCAATCAGTTCTAAAGATACCATAACCTGTACGCCTTAGAAGAATACTAGGGGGAAGGCCCGGCTTACACGGCTGAGGAATCCTTTCTTGGTCATAGTAAAGAATTATCTGCTCGCGAGAGAGGGGAAAACTTAAGTCTATATTTTTTATATTATTAAATGCCCAAATGTATCCGCCATCTTGATATTCGTTAGCTCCCTTTATAAGAAGTCCACCGCTTACTTTACTTATTTCCTTATGCGTAACGTCATTGAAGCCTAAGTTTTCACCATTGGGTGTCAGATAGTAGAGAATTACATCGAACATTTTACGTATCTTTGAGAGTTTATAATAATTGTATATACCAGCTTGCCGGCAAGCATCTGCATAAAAAAAGAACCACACCAGGGGATAGGATTGATATCTTAATGTCCCTTCATACCAATCTCCGTCTTCACCTAGTTTATCGCCTGTGATCAAATAATTGTCTACAAGTTTCTTTCCATAACCAAACCAAATTTTAGCTTGCGAATGATCGGGAAACCCTAAGCTCGCTATAGCTAAAGTGCAGGCCACAATAAGATTGTGGTTACCAGGATCTGGTATGCCTCCTTTTTGAAGATAATCCATAAGCCAATCACAGCCCATCCATATCCTATCCTTTAATCTATAAGCAAGACCGTTTCTGTTTTGCTCGTTTCCAAGAACGCCCGTATGGTATATCCAATCAAAGCTGGTAGAAAACCCAAGTAGCCACGATGATAAAATGAGGTCTGTTTCAAGAGGATAAACCCACCGTTGCTTCATATAAATATCCAGAAAATCCTTACACCTTTCTGCGTACTTAGTATCTCCCGTAATGAGGTATACCAATGCTAATCGAATTAAACGAGCAGCTCCATCGTGCGATAGAAATTTTGCCTGTTCCCCTTTCTCACCTGGATATCGCTTTTTCAGTTCTTCTCTATCTAACACAAATGGATTTTTTTCAGACAAAGTAAAATCTGCTTCGGTTGTTTCCATCATATCTTTATAAATATTATTTATCCATGCGTTTTTTACCCTCTTTCTGAGGTTAGGAACAAAATCTTCGTCAAAATAAAGAAAAGGTCTCTTTCTTTCTCTTTCAACCATAACCTCCCTCCTTCCATAGCAACCATTCTCCCCTCAGCAAGCTATCCTTTTATGGCTCCCTCAACCATACTACTTATTAACTTTTTTCGAAAGTAAATAAAGAGTAGAAGTACTGGCAAAGTAAATACTGCAGATGTGGCCATCATCCCGCCCCAGTCTGTTAAAAATTCTTGTTGAAAATATGCCAAGCCCACTGGAATAGTTCTTGTTCCCTGATCAGTAAGTATCAATGCCAGAGTAAACTCATTCCACGCCATTGTAAAAGAGTATAAGCCTACTGCAATAACAGCAGGAAAAGCAATAGGTAGAATAACCCGCCAGAGAGCAGTAAACCTACTACATCCATCTATAAAAGATGCTTCTTCTAGTTCTTTAGGAATGTTTTGGAAAAACCCCCTTAGTAACCAAACCGATACAGGCAAAGTGATAACAAGATATACTAAAATTATTCCTCGATATGTACCAAGCAAATGAAGGCGTTGCAGCATGATGTAGAAAGGGATTATAACAATTATCAAGGGAAGCATTTGGTTAAATAATATTATTATAGCTAAGGATTCCTTTCCTATAAATTTGAATCTAGCGAATCCATATGCCCCGAACGTAGCCAGAATCAACGCTATGACTGTCGAAAATCCCGCAATTATAGTGCTATTTGCAAAATAGTGCAATATCCTTCTGTTAGCCAGTACCTCTATATAGTTAGTTATCACAGGACTCCGAGGTATCCATCGGGGGGGAATAGCATATACTTCGGAAGGAAGTTTCAAGGAAGTGCTAATTATCCACAAAATCGGAAGAAGACTAAAAATCGCCAGTGCTATTGCGCAGCAGTGCACTGCTATCCGGAAAACTACTTCGTTCCTACTCTTTAAGGTCAAAAATTTCACGCTTTTACTCATGGGAGACCCCCTCTTAGAAATATCGAAAATAGACTAAGAAGGGATTGCCAAAAAACACTTTCTATGATTAAATACAAAAGCATTTCAACAACCCCGCGTTGAGATAACTCAAAACTTTGCTAAACGGCACCTTCCAGATGTCCTTATAGAGCCAATTTTGAGTTTTTGTCCCCCCCTCACAGTAGGTGCAGCCCTCGTTAGAAAGCTCTACGCTACTGTGTTAGGGGGAACAAAGAGAACTCGTTTTTATGCTCTTTATTTCTCAGTCAATGTTTTATTTATTTTTGCCGCCACTTTGTCCATCTCTTTCTGAACTTCTTCTCCTGTTAACACATTTTGACATCCCTCCAATATATCTCTTTCGATCGCAGGCCATTGAGGTATTACCGGTATGGGATGACTATATTGCAGCATTGTGCTAAAAGGTCCCAAGAGAGGAGTGTTAAAGCGCTCTGCCTTAGCAGCTGATTTTATCGCTGGGAGTGTGCGACAATATTGGACAACCATCTCTGTAGAGGTCATGAATTTAACGAAATCAAAGGACTCTTCAGGATATTTAGTATTCGCGGCAATCATGGCCGGCCAAGGAAGTACGGCCGTTGCCATTTGTTTCCCTTTGGGAAGCACGGTAACTCCTACTAAATCATCAGCAAGAAGCTCTGGTGCTTGGCTTTGGATGTGATCGAATACATATTGTCCAACCCACATACTAGCAACTCTCCTCTGAGAAAATAGAGCCACAACTTCCTCATCACTATTTGCCACAGATCCTCTGGGAGCGACGCGATGTTTGATAAGCAAATCGGCCCAAAATTGTATCGCCTCTACTGCTGGTTTATCATTTATACGAGCTCTCGTGGAGTCCTCATTAAGTACATCTCCCTCATTTTGCCATACAAAAGGAAGAATATTTACTTCAACGCACGCAGGTCCAGCACCCAGTAATCCAAATCCGTATTGTTCCGGAGGATTGGTCAATTTCTTACAGTAACTAAGAAATTCCTCCCAGGTTTTAGGCGGCTTATTTGGATCAATCCCTGCTTTCCCAAACATATCCTTATTATAAATCATCGCATAATCATTTACTCTGTATGGGATGCCGTACAAACTACCCTGGTACAGAGACGCTTTCCAGGATGATTCATAAAAGTCGTCTTTATCCAACATAGGGATATATTCGTCCAGGTTTAGAAGGAAACCTTTTGTTGCCCATGATATAGTCCAAGGAGCCATACCATATACCATATCCACTTCCCCTTTGCCCATTAGAGTTACTGTAGCTTTATCGTATAACTCTCGAAAGGACACAACGTCCATAACCACCCGAATGTTAGGATTCTTGCTCTCAAATTTCTTGATAATTTCCCCCACACTCTTCTCAGGACTGGACCAAAGCATCAGGCGTAATGTTTTAACTTGAGCTTGAGCAAGAATCGGAAAAGCAGTCATCCAGCTAAATACTAACAACCATATAATCACTTTTCTCTTCTTAGCCATTTTTTGTCCCCCAATATAGTTTATTTTTCCGTTCAAAAACTTTCTTATTCCAAACAAGATGAGTCCTCCTGCTTTTTCACCTCCTTTTTGCCCATAAATTCCTAGCTTCTTACCTTTCTAAGAAGAAGACTGAGATTCAACGGCGGCAACAAAAAGCTAGTGCAACACCGTCCAATCCAATATTACTCCAAGCATACCTCGGGGAGAACTCTTTAGCTTTTCGTACATCTGTGCGGCCTCTTTAAAACTCACCTTATGCGTTATTAGCCCGTCAACTTTGAGTAAATCCTTGCTTAAAAGTTCTAACACGTAATTCTTACTTCCAGGCGTAGTCCAAGTAAAATAAGATTCTTTTTGCATAGGAAATAAAACACCATGAGCTCCCATTAGCGATAAACCTTTTCTGTGTAATTCTGTGTAAAGATCGAGTTCCACTTTTTCACGAGGAGAACCCAGAACCATTATTTTACCTAGCTTGCTTGCTATCTTAAGAGCCAAGGGAATAACTTTAGAATTACCTGTAGCCTCTATGACTATATTGACTCCTTCTCCTTTAGTAATTTTATGTACTTCTTTCTCTACATTAACTTCTTTAGCATTTAAAGCGTAATCAGCTCCATGTCCATGATTTTTCGAAATATCTAATCTGTCATTGTACAAATCAACAACAATTACCGGATTAGCTCCTCCTAACTTAGCCAACTGAAGACTAAGTTGCCCCACAATTCCCTGGCCCATAATAAGCACCGATTTGCCTAGGGAAACTTGACCCCCAACTACTCCAAACATACCAATCATACCCAAGAAGGTGAACGTTGCTTGATCAAAAGAGACATTAGCGGGGATTTTTTGAACAATCATCGGATCGATGCTACAAATAGAATGACTGGCATGACCTGTCTGGATAACTACATTATCTCCTTGCTTAAAATCTTTCACTTCGCTCCCCATAGCTATGACTTTTCCTGCACTACAAAAACCGGGCTCCATGGGGTAGAAGGGATAAGGAGGGTATCCGATACTTTTATCTGTAAAGCCGATATGTGTTCCTGTAAGCAAAGCAATCTCGGTACCTGCGCTAATAAGAGAGGATATATTTTCAACTACTATCTCCCCCGCTTTTGGTTTTCTTACTGTAAAGCCCTTAATTTCAACTCTATTCTTGTCAGTAAAAACAATTTTTTTACCTTTCAAATTATCACCCATTTTTAATTACCTCCTTTTAGGAATATCTGATTACTTAGGACAAACTGTCTTTTTCGGTCGTGTAAAGTTTAGTGTGTAAATTATCTGAAGTTCTTCATTGGCTTAGTC
>CAZIXA010000038.1:0-20460 GCA_964543295.1 uncultured Clostridia bacterium
GAAATCCTTGTCTGATAAGGCATAGAGACATTAGCTGTCAAACTTAGGTTTCAAACCAAAGTAAACTCATTATAGTGTGAAATAATTAGGAGTTTTAAGGAGTGTATTCACGATGAAATGGATAACATCCCTTTTATTTTTCCTGAAAAGACCCTTTAAAGCCCAGGTTAACTTTCGATTTTTTGGCAGTAATTCGAGGGTTGATTTTGTCAAAAATTAATATACAATAGATTTAAACGTTAACGCCTTAACGCTCAGAGATAACCATCATGGATACCGAAAGTATCATACGGCAGGGAGGTTTTATTCTCAAATACCATCAGCTAATGGAAATTATCAAGAAAATGATTAGATCTGATAAATGGCTATTCAGACATCTTATCTACCTCGTAAATTCTGTTCTGGGATTCAGGAGCAGGATCTAACTCAATCCTTGACTGTAATATTAAAGGATAAATATAATTTACATTTGGTTAAAGCTACGCAGAGCTTATGCCCGTCGTTAGCCAATGATTATGAGTACAGAATACTAAAACTAAGTAAAGGATCACCGGTACTTATAGCTGAGCGTATTTCCTATCTTTCCAATAATCGATCAGCTGAATTTCTTAAATCAGTGTACAGAGGCGATCGTTACAAATTTGTTGTGCAACTGAGGAGAGAATAACATACAGTTTACAGACAGTTTACAGAAGCTTCGTTAATACAATCAAAATTTCTCTGAAGCAAGTTGGATCTTTCTTGATAAAAGAAGAAAAGCTGAAAATAAAGGGCCGGAAAGAAGGTGATGAATGGTAGGTAGGCCGATCTATCTTAGGGAAAAGGAAGTTTTCAACGAGGAGGCAGTTATGAGTAAAGTAAGTGCACATCTTCTGATATGGACATCCAGGTTAAATGAGGATACCCTCAGTGTCTTTTACAAGATAAAGGACATGGGTTTCGATGGTGTAGAGATACCCCTTACTAATCCTATGGAAATTGAATTTAAGCTGATCGAACAAATGAGAAACGAGCTTGAGAAGATAAATCTTGGATATACCTGTTGTGCAGGGATGGGCAAAAACGAGAATCTCATTGATGAGGATGAAAGTATCAGGGAAAGAGGGAAAAGCTATTTAAAGAGATTCATCGATATTTGCTCAGACTTTGGTACTGATACTTTAGATGGAGTACTCTACGGCACCTTTGAGATGTCAAAGGGAAGAGGAAGAACTCAGGAAGAGTGGGATCTCGCAGTAAAGCTGATAAGAGAGATGGCTGATTATGCAAAGGATAAAAAGGTTACCCTCTGTCTTGAGGCCATTAACCGCTATGAAACCTATTTTTTAAACACCGCTGAGGACGGAATTCGCCTTCTAAAAGATATTGGTAGGGATAATGTAAAACTTCACCTTGATACCTACCACATGAATATTGAGGAAAAAGACTTCTATACCCCCATTGTTAAAAGCAAGGGATATCTTGGTTATATGCACTGCTGCGAGAACGATCGGGGTATCCCCGGGACAGGCCATGTCAACTGGGATGAGGTTTTCAAAGGTCTATCCGAGATCGGCTACGATGGATGGCTGGTTATCGAAAGTTTCTATGGCCCCATGAAGGAAATGCCCGTTGTCTCATCAATCTGGCGCAAGTTGGCGGATAATATTGATGATATTCCCCGACAGGGGTTGAAGTTTATCCGAGAGAAGATGAAAAAATATAGACTTTAAGCTAGATTCGGTAAACTCTTTCATATCCGTTTCAATGACATGGTAGATATCATCTGTTTGGGCGAGGTTTTGGTAGATATGTTTTCCACGGAAGTAGGGGTGCCATTAGAAAAAGCTCCTAGCTTCTTGCCAGTTCCTGGCGGTGCACCGGCGAATGTTGCCATTGGACTAGCAAAACTCGGTGTAGATTCAGCTCTCATAAGCAAAATTGGTGACGACCCCTTCGGGAGATTGTTGCGAAGTGTTCTTTTGCAAAATCGAGTTGATATTTCTCAACTGAAAGTTGACAGAGAATCCCGAACCACGTTGGCCTTTATTTCGACCAGAGAAGACGGAGAAAGAGATTTCTGTTTTTACCGTAATCCGGGTGCAGATATGATGATAAGTGCAGATGAAATAAGCGAGGGTTTTATAAAAACTGCAAGGGTTTTCCATTATGGCTCCATCAGTATGATTTCTGACCCGAGTTACTCAGCTACCTTAAAAGCTCTTGAGTATGCCAAAAAACATGGGCTGGTAATTTCTTACGATCCAAATGTGCGATTTTCGTTGTGGGATAGCGAAAACCAGGTAAAACAAAGAATCATCGAGGGGTTAAATAATTCGGACTTGGTTAAATTAAATAATGACGAATTAAAATTTATTACCGGAATTAGTGATGTAAAACAAGGAAGCGACATTCTCCTGAAATACGGTCCTAAAATTGTAACTGTTACCCAAGGAGACAAAGGAAGTTTTTTCAATAATGGTAGAGATTGGAGCTTTATTGAAAGTTACAAAGTTCACACTATTGATACAACAGGTTGCGGTGATAGTTTTACTTCGGCAATATTAGCAAAATTTCTACAGAAAATTAAGCAGGGCAAAGATCCGTTTGATCTTGATCGCGAGGAAATGGAAAATATTTTAAGATTTGCTAATGCTGCAGGAGCATTAACGGCGATTAAAAGAGGAGTAATTCCTTCCCTGCCCACTCAAGAAGATCTGCGTATCTTTTTAAATGGATATGGCAAAATTAATTGAATTCAGAGTAAATTTATTAAATGAGAAAGGTAGTATATTGAAACACTCAGCTGAACTTGTTAGAGAATTGGAGGAGATAGCCATCACTGTTCGCCAGGAAATTGTCAAAATGATAAGTAATGCCAATTCAAGCCACCTTGGAAGGATATAGTCAAAGCTACTAAGGTAGCTTTGACATTAAGAGAGAGTTAAAATGTTGCAAATTAAAACTAAACTGGAGGATTTAGAAAGGCATAAAAATTCAATCTGTAATTGACTTTAATATTTTCTCAATCCACCTCTTTACCTTCGAGGTTAATCCTGAGTTTACCCCAAAGGATGCCTCCGATTTTCTTTTCTTTATTCAAAGGAGTATATACGGATATACTTCTCATCCTCCCATCTACCTCGTCCACGATACCTAAAGCTAGATTTCTGCCTTCGGTGTCTCTTAGACAGATCAAGCGATTGTGAAGATATCCCTCCGAGATAATACCCCCTAGTCCAATTCTGTCGCAGGCTAAGACCAAGCTTTGAGCACTTTCAAAATAAGCTTTGAATCTCTGCTCGCGGTAGCCGACTCTTTCGCAGTAGCTTTTTTGTCTAACGGTAGGGGGTACTTTCACGCGATAGATCCTGGGTATGCTCATCCCCTTAAATCCAATGAGAATATGTTCCAGCTCATCGGTTCTCTGGAGGGCCAGGATTATCTGAGGCTCAATTATCTCTATCATACATCTCTTCAAAACTCTTGCTGGTCCTCCTCTTATCATGCCGGTAGTGTCCAATAAAATCCTATCTACCTGTGTGGCAGCTTTGTCATAGATAATCTTGACCCCGGTAATCGTGGGAAGGAGATTGCCGGAGGGGGAGGTGGCTCCCACGAAGTAGAAATCCTTTACCACCAGATTCTCCCAGCCCTCGAATTTTTTTTCTATAATCCCCCAGGCTATGGTAGCGGGAGGACCCACATGAGACTGCCCCAGATCAGCATCTACCACCCCTACTCTAAAAGTTGGTAAAAGAAGTTCTAAAAGATCCTCAATGAGAGTACTTTTTCCGGTGTCTGATCCGCCCATAACCATTATTGTTCTATTTTGCGCCTCTAATACAGCATCTTTTATCTTCGGGTTCAGCACGAATCTAGGATCAGTCATAGTATCTACACATATCTTTTGTTGATTTTCACATATCTTTCAGTCAAATCACATCCCCAGAAGGTGGCCTTGTCTTTCCCTTGATGGAGATCAATGGTTATTTTCACTTCATCCTGCTCCAGGGCTTCTCCTAGTTTTCCTTCTACGGAATCTACTCCCATACCTCCTTTTACGACCAATAACTCATCAAAGTAGACATCTACCCGATGGGGTTTTACTTTGGCATGAGCTGCGCCAACCGCTGACATTACTCTTCCCCAGTTAGGGGATGCACCTGCGATGGCGGTTTTCACCAGCATCGAGTTTGCTACTGCTCTAGCAACCCTGCGGGCATCCTTGGGGAAAGGAGCTCCCTTTACTTTTATCTCGATAAATTTTGTCGCCCCTTCGGCATCCCGGACAATGAGCTTGGCCAAAGATCCACAAATGAAATCCAGTGCTTGACAGAAGTCATCGAAGTTCTCGTCCTTAACTCTTATTTTTTTCTTCTTGTGCCAGGTTTTTATTCTCTTATTTCTCGAAAGTCCGTTAGCCAGGATAAATAGGCTGTCGTTGGTGCTCATATCCCCATCCACACTAATCTGGTTAAAGGATTTGTCGACCGCAGATCTCGTTGCCTCTTCCAGAGCATCCTCGGTTATACAGGCATCGGTAGTGATAAAACAGAGCATGGTGGCCAGGTTCGGTGAGATCATTCCGGCTCCTTTGGCTATACCTCCAATTACTACCTTACCTTTTCCTCTTGCCGGAATATCGGTTTCCACCGCTATTTCCTTGGTAATCTTATCAGTGGTTAGGATGGCCCGAGCTGCCCGATGGCCACCTTTAAAAGATAGAGACTGCGCCACCTGTCCTATCCCAGCCTCAATTTTAGACATGGGCAAGGGTTTACCTATCCTTCCGGTAGAGGCTACCAGAATCTCATCTTCTTTTACTCCTAACTGATGAGCTACCAATCTGGCCATTTTCTCCGCGTCTTTAAGTCCTCTTTCTCCGGTGCAGGCGTTGGCATTGCCACTGTTTATAATGATTGCCTGGGCTTGATGGCGGCGGATTTTCCTTAGAGAATAATGAACCGGCGCTGCCTTTACCTTGTTACTGGTAAACATCCCAAAACTCATCGCCGGAACCTCTGAATAAATTAGTGCTAGATCAGGCTGAGTTACTTTTATCCCGCAGTGCACCCCTGCTGCTTTAAATCCCTGGGGGGCTGTAATTCCTCCTTCCACTTCTTTCAATGGTCTCTCCTTAGCTTAAGCCCATGGTTTCTTCAAATCCACACATTATATTCATATTTTGCACTGCCTGGCTAGAGGCGCCTTTGCCTAAATTATCGATAGTGGAAATGACTATTACTCGACGTTTTTTTTCATCGACCATAAGCCCTATCTGGCATTTATTTGAATTGACCACATCTTTTACCTGAGGAAAGCAGCCTTGAGAGAGAATTTCCACGAAAGGTTCACCTCTATAGAAATCCTCAAACGCTTTAACTAAATCCTTGGGCTGGGGAGAATCCTTCAGGTCGGCATAACAGGTAGAAAGTATTCCTCGATTCAGGGGAACCAGGTGGGGAACGAAGGTGATTCTAACCTCTTTTTGTGCAAGTTTAGCTAACTCTTGTTCTATTTCGGGGATATGACGGTGACATCCTACTTGGTAAGCAGATAAGTTCTCATTAACCTCGGGAAAATGGGTTTTCAGGGAAAGTTTTCTTCCCGCCCCGGTAACTCCGGATTTGGAATCTACAATGATGCTATCCTCTTTTATCAAATCAAACCTTAGTAAAGGAGCCAGCGAGAGTATGGTTGAAGTAGGATAACAACCCGGATTGGCTACCAAACGGGCTCCTTTTATTTTTTCCCGGTAGAGCTCGGGTAGACCATAGACTACCTGTTTAAGCAAATCTCTCTTTTTATGGGCTACTCCATACCATTTCTCATAAACCAGGGGACTGTCGAGTCGAAAATCAGCCGAGAGATCTACTATTCTTTTTCTTTTTAAATAAAGCTTTCCCACCACCTCCATGGAGGCTGCGTGAGGAAGAGCCGTAAAAACAAAGGAAGAAAAGGAGGCTATTCTTTCTACGTCGAGTAATTGACAAACTAGATCCGTACTCAGTCGGGGATAGACCTCTGAGATTTTCTTTCCGGCAAAGCTCTGGGAAGTTATCGCCTCAATCTCTACTTTGGGGTGTCTCAAGAGAATCTTAACCAGTTCTACCCCGGTGTAACCGGTGGCTCCGATGATCGATATTTTCAACCCTCACCTCTTTAAAATTTTGGTATGAGCAAGAATTTCGTATTAGTTTAGCAAAATGGGAAGGACTTGGCAAACAAAGGAATTTTGGGAAAGGATAGCGTTTTAAGAAATCTCAATAATCTCCATTTTCTTGAATTTTGTCTTTTGTATGCCTGGAGATCTTACCAATGGCCACACTCCAGACTAACTGTGATCTGTTTAAAACGTCAATAACCTTTTTTGGATCACGGGTCAAGGTAAAAACGCTTTTCCCATTGGTGAGAAATTTAAGCTCGGATAGAGGCTCTTTTATTTCTGGCTCATGTTTTTTTAAATAATCTACGCTTTTTCTTATCTTCTGGAGTGAGATTCCACTGTCCAGAAGGCTTTTTGCTGTAGTCAATCTTATTAAATCTCCAAAGGAATAAAGTCTCCTCCTTCCTTTTTTGGCACTTTTTATACTGGGTTTAATGAAACCAATCTTGGCCCAGTATCTGAGTTGGTTATAGGAGATTCCCACCACTTTTAAGACCAGTCCTGCTCTGTATCCTGTCATAGCGCCCAAATTTATATCTTCCTCTTATCAATTAGCCTTTTCGCTTTGCCTGTAGTTCTGGGCAGAGTAGCCGACTCTACCAGCTCTACCTGAGGAGTCACCATCAGCTCCCCTTTAAGTCTGGCCTTGATCTTATTCTGTAATCTTTTCAAATCCTCGAGGGAGCCCGTGAAAAATCTTTTCTTAATCTCCAGGATTACCCTCATCTCCTCCAGGCCCCCATGTCTTTCCAGAACAATCTGGTAGTTTCTTCCCACCTCAGGTATGTTCATAAGGATTTTTTCCACCTCTGAGGGAAAGATATTTACACCTCGAAGGACAAACATATCATCTACTCTGCCTTTGATTCGGGATATGCGACGGTGGACTCGTCCACACCGGCAGGGATCAGGGTATATATACGTCAGATCACCAGTCCTGTACCTCAGGATAGGCATTGCTTCTCTATTTAGGGTGGTTAACACTAGCTCTCCCTCTTCGCTGTCCCTTCGAACCTCCAGAGTCTCTTGATCAATAACCTCCATAATGAAATTATCCTCCCAGAGATGCATTCCGCATTTTTCCTTGCACTCAAAAGCAACTCCCGGACCATTCATTTCCGAAAGACCATAAGAATCGTAGGCATCCAGAGAGAAAATTTCCTCGATCTCATCTTTTGTGGCCTCAGAATAAGGCTCTGCTCCTAAATAAGCTGTGCGTAGGTTAAAATCACCTCTGGGGTCCATTCCCATTCTTTCCATAACTTCAGCTAGGTAAAGAGCATAGCTAGGAGTTATATGTACTATGGTGGTCTTGAAGTCATGCATCAGCTCTATTTGGCGCTCTGTGTTGCCAGTTCCACTTGGAATTACCAATAGCCCTGCTCTTTCCGCTCCGTAATGAAAAATGAGACCTCCGGTAAACAACCCATAGCTCATCATGTTTTGAAAAACGTCTTCAGGTCCTGCTCCTGTCATCCTCATATTGCGAGTTATGAGCCGGGCAGCTTGATCGATATCTTTCTGGGTAAAGAGTACCGCTTTAGGTTTACCGGTGGTACCGGTAGAGGTATGTAACCTTACCAGACGAGATAAGGAAGAGGTTAAAAACCCATAGGGATAACCAGCACGTAGGTCTTCTCTGGTGGTAAAAGGAAGTCTCTCCAAATCTTTCAGATTTTTTATATTATCGGGTTTTACCTTGCGTGCGTCAAATGCTTCTCGATAGAAAGGTACTTTATGATAGACTCTACCTAGAACTTTCTTTAACCTTTTTAACTGAAGTTTCTCCAGGTTTTCTCTATCAAGATACTCTGGATCTATTTCTCTGGACATCACTGAACTTCTCTCTCAGCTGGACTCTCTTTTGTCGATTACTCTCTTGCCTTTAGTTTCTCTGGCGAAGGAATCAGGTTCAACCAATTTAACCTTGACACTAATACCCAAATCCTGGTAGATCTCTCTTTCCACTTTTGATTTTAAGTCCTGAAGCTTCTTCATTTCGTCAAAGAAGATTTCTTCGGAAACCTTCACCAGGATATTGACAATGTCCTGGTCGCTTCGTCGATCAATGACTAAAGAGCTGCGAGGTTCAACTCCCCAAATTTTGGAAAAAATGTGTTCAATTTGAGAGGGAAAGAAGCTTACCCCATTGATGGTGACCATCTCGTCAGTACGACCGGCTACTTTTTTCATCCGAATCAAAGTTCGACCGCATCCACAGGGAGAAGTATCCAGGGCAGTGATGTCTCCCGTTCGGTATCTAATGAGTGGAAATGCCTCCTTAGCTATGGTGGTAAGTACCAGCTCTCCTTCCTCTCCGAGGGGAAGAACCTCATTAGTCCGAGGGTCTATTATTTCTGGGATGAATTGGTCCTCAAAAATGTGAAGCCCCTTCTTTTTTTCACATTCTCCTGCCACTCCTGGCCAGGCTATCTCGCTTAAGCCGTAATTATCGGTTGCCTTTATATTGAGCTCGTCTTCTATCTGCTTCCTGGTTCTTTCGGAGAAAGACTCGCCTGTAAAAAGGCCCCTTTTAAGATGAATGTCAGCAGGACCTAATCCCTTTTCCCGGATCACCGCAGCCAGTCTAATCCCAAATCCTGGGGTAGCTATTAAGGCTGTGGTGCGGTAGTCTCGAGCAATTACTACCTGCCGGGCTGGATCGAGATTGGAGCCCGGAATGACTGACGCTCCTATTAATTCAGCACCATAATGAAAACCGAGACCTCCGCCGAATAGGCTATAATCAAAGCAGATCTGTACCACATCATTCTTGGTTACACCTCCGGCACAAAGTACCCGAGCACTCACTTCAGTCCAATGAGTCAGGTCATTCCTGGTGTAGCCCACGCCAATGGGCTCCCCGGTAGTGCCAGAAGTACATTGGAGTCTCACAACTTCTCGAAGAGGAACGGCAAACATTTCGTAAGGATAGCTCGCTCGTAAAGTAGTCTTACTGGTGAAAGGAATTCTGGCGAGTTGGTCCAGGGAGTTAATCTCCTCCGGCACCAATCCCATCTGGTCAAACAATTTTCGGTAAAAAGCAACACTTCGATAGACTCGATTAAGAGTAGCCTGAAGTCTTTCCAGCTGTAGTTGTTCCAGCTCATCCTTTGCCAGACACTCAAAATGAGAATTCCAGATCGACATCTATTTTACTCCCAGATCTCTTTATATTCTCTGCCTAGATAGGCTCTTTTTACTTCACGGTTGTGCAGAAGTTCTTTCGAGGTACCCTGAAGAACAACTCTGCCAGTCTCGATGACATAGGTTCTATTGGATATTTTGAATGCCGCTCCAGCATTTTGTTCTACTAAAAGGATGGTGGTACCCTGCCGGTGTAACTGGGATATTATTTGGAAAATCTGGGCGGCCATCAAGGGAGCAAGCCCCATAGAAGGTTCGTCCAGCAAAAGAAGTTTCGGTTTTGACATGAGAGCACGGCCAATGGCCAGCATTTGCTGTTCACCCCCACTGAGAGTTCCCGCCACCTGTGATCGTCTTTCTTTTAAAACGGGAAAGCGTTCAAATATTGTGTCCAGATCATAGTTAATCTTAGATTTTTCCTCTCTTCCATAGCGTTGATAAGCCCCCAGAGTAATATTTTCCATAACCGTTAAAGGAGCGAACAACTGCCTTCCTTCCGGTACCAGGCTAACTCCCATCCGGATTATTTCCCGGGGAGATTGGTGCGTAATGTCTGCATTAAGGAAGATAATCTGCCCGGTGATGGAGGAAACCAGCCCCACGATAGAGTTAAGCAAGGTGCTTTTCCCGGCTCCATTTGCGCCAATTAAGGCCACTATTTCGCCTTCTTTAACGTGCAAAGAAACTCCCTTCAAAGCTTGCATGCGCCCATAATAACTTCTAAGATTTCGTATGGTTAGCATTCTCTGTTTCTCTTTCACCCAGATAGACAGCTATTACCGCGTCATTATTTTGGACTTCGCGCGGGGTTCCTTCAATGATGACCTTACCAGAGTCGAGAACAATCACCTCATCAGACACCTCCATTACTAGCCCCATGTCATGCTCTACCAGAAGAATAGTGATTCCAATCTCTCGGATTCGGTAGATAAGCTGAGCCAGCTCATCAGCCTCAGGAACGCTGAGCCCGGCTGCTGGCTCGTCAAGTAAAAGTAGATCTGGTTCCGTGGCCAGGGCTCGGGCAAATTCTAATAGCTTCTGTTGTTGAAAGGTAAGATTAGAGGCCGCCTCATTCTTTTTAGCCTCCAGCCCAACGAAGGAGAGCATCTCCAAAGAATAGTCATGGATTCTTTTTTCCTCGTCTCGGGTTCTTTTTAGGTTCATAATGGCAGCGAAAAGTCCTGATCTAGTTCGGCAATGGCGTCCCACCATCACATTCTCCAGAACCGACATATTTTCAAACACCTGCACATTTTGAAAAGTGCGGGAGATCCCCTTTTTCGCAATAACATAGGGTTTCAGCTCATTAATCTTATGCTGTTTGAACCTAATTGTGCCAGAAGTTGGTGGATATATCCGGGAAATGAGATTAAAGATGGTGGTTTTACCTGCTCCATTAGGGCCAATAATGGCTTTAATTTGGTGGGGATTTACCTCAAAATCTACCCCATCTACCGCAACTACTCCCCCAAATTTTTTCTCTAGTTTTTCAATCTGAAGAATAGGATCCATAGTTATTACCTTTCTTTCTTAATCAGACTAAGAATTCCCGCAAACAATCCCTGAGGCAAAAAAATCATTATGACGAGAAGAGTAGAACCGTAAATAAGAATATCGTAGTCGTGAAATACTCGCAGGTATTCAGGTAGAAGGGTTAATAGTGCCGCTCCTATCATTGCTCCCCACACGTTAGCCATTCCTCCTACCGCCACCATAGCGACGAGGACTATGGAAAAGTGGAATCCAAAGGGAGTGGGATTGAGAAAGGTAATGAAATGCGCATAGAGACTGCCAGCGAGAGAGGCATAGACGGCACTCAACACGAAAACTTGAATCTTGTATTTGGCCGTATTCACCCCCATAATGTTGGCTGCTAGTTCACCTTCGTGGATGGATCGTAGAGCCCGTCCAACCCGGGAGTGAATTATGTTCAAGCTCCCCAATAGAACAACTATTACCAGGGTCCAGACAAAATAGTAGTAGTGAACATCGCTACGAAGCAAAAAATTTCCCAATCTAAATCTAGGAATCTGTCCAAAGCCTGAGGGACCGCCGGTAAGGAAACTAGCCTGGTTAAAGACAATAAAAACAATGTAACCGAATGCCAGGGTAGCCATGGCCAGGTAGTGGCCTTTTAGTTTGAGGGCGGGAGCCCCAATAAGAAAAGCAATCCCTCCCGTGACGAAAATAGCCGCTAGAAGTCCAAGCCAGGGTGAGACGCCAAATTTAGCGCTGAGCACCCCTGAAGTATATGCTCCTAGCCCAAAAAAGGCAGCCTGCCCTAACGAAATCTGTCCTGTATAACCCATGAGTAAGCTAAGGCCGATGGTAATTAGACTATAAATACCCACAAAGACTAGCACATTCAGGTAATAAGAATTGCCCAGTCCTAGCGGTAAGGCCAGCATTACCGCCGCTAGAATCAGCAACGACAGCATATTCTTCTTTCCCATCAATTCCCCTTTTGATTATTCCAATTAGAACTTCTTGAACTCTGCTCTTTCCCTACTTCCCAGAAGTCCGCTGGGCTTGATGAATAAGACCAGAAGCAGCACCACCAGAGCGATGGCGTCTTTATACCCGGAAGATATGAAACCTGCCCCCAGGGATTCCATGATACCAATGATAAATCCGGCCGCTAGTGCCCCCACGTTACTTCCCAGTCCCCCCAATACCGCCACGCTGAACCCCTTCACTGCCAACATGGTTCCCCGATCATAGTTCATAAGAGCAATGGGGGTGATGATAATTCCGGCTATCGCTCCTATACCTGCACTTAAGGCAAAAGACAAAAGAACCATAGTCTTTACATTGATCCCAACCAGACTAGCTGCCGTGCGATTAGCGGCACAGGCCCTCATTGCTTTTCCAGTCAAGGTAAATCCGAAAAAGAGGATGAGAAGAGCAACTGTTGCTCCCATAATTCCCAGTATCCATAAGGTCTGAGGGAGAATAGTGGCCCCCAGAACGCTTATAGGCTTTTCTCCTGAAAAAGGAGGAAGGCTGAAGGTGTGTTTACCCCAGACGAACATGGCACCACCTTTGAAAAGAATACTAGCAGCTACGGTGATAATAATAAGGGTAATGACAGAGGGATTTTTCAGAGGGTGGATAGCTGTTCTCTCGAAGGCGGCTCCTATCATGGTGACTATTAAGATGGAAAGAAAAAAACTCACTACCATCGGTAATTTGATAATTGCTGTCAGGTACACCATCATCATCCCCCCCAGCATGACAAACTCTCCCTGGGCCAGGTTGATAATACCGGTGGCGCTGTAGATTATGTTGAATCCGAGGGCGACCATCCCGTAGATGGCACCGATGGTGATACCGGTAAATAGATACTGCAGGAGTTGATCCCCGAGGTTCATAGGCTTTTCTCCACTTTGATTGAAAAATGGCGCCAGGCCCTCTGGAATCGGACCTGGCGCCTTATGGGGTTTGGCTAGTCCAGCTCTATTTCAACACCACAAATTTTCCATTTTTTACGGTCAGCATTTCGAATGCATCTTTAGTCAGTCCACTGTGATCTTCTGGCGAAAAATTAAATATTCCGCCCGTACCCACAAAATTCTTGGTATTTTCAATGTAATCCCTGATTTTTTCCCGATCCGGCCCTACTTCTCTTAAAGCCGCAATTACTAGCTGCAGTCCATCCCAGGCATGTCCTCCAAAGGTGCTGACATCCTCCTCATACTTAGCTTCATATTCTTTTTTGTACTTAGCTAAGACTTCCTTTTGCGGATGGTCGTCGGCAAGAGTATCCACAGCGAGTAGTCTTCCACAGGGAAAGATTATTCCCTCACCTGCTTCTCCCGCGGTCTGGGCATACTTAATATTGCCAAATCCATGGCTCTGAAAAAGGGGAATCTTCATTCCCAACTGCCGCATGTTTTTGGCTACAATTACCTGGCCTGGTACTATAGACCAATTTACCACGGCCTGGGCTTCGCTTGCTTTGATTTTTGTCAGTTGGGCAGTCATATCGGTATCGTCGGGCCCATAAGTTTCATCAGCTACGATCTCGATCTCAAATTCGGGGGCAAGTTTCTTGAGTTGTTTTCGACCTTGATCACCAAAACCGCTAGTTGCGGTGATGATGGCGGTCTTTGATATCCCCCGTTCCCTCATGGTTTCATAGATTTTCACCGCCGCATCACTGTCCTTCTGGGGGGTCTTGAAGACCCACGGTTTAACCGGTACCACAATGGCTTCGGCAGCCGCACAGGAAATGAGAGGAACCTTAGCCTCTTCAACTATGGGGATCACTGCCATGGTGGTACCACTTCGGGAGGGACCAACTATTGCCAGTACTTCGTCCTTGGTAATCAGTTTTTTGGCCGCCGTCACCGTCCTGGTTGGATCACCGACCGTGTCCTCAATGATAATCTCTAAAGGATGGCCATTGATACCCCCAGCTTTGTTTACCTCTTGCTCGATCATTCTAGCGGTGTTGCGTTCCGGGGTTCCTAACCAGGCCGCCGGACCAGTTACGGCGAATATGGCCCCCACCTTATAAGCCACCGCTGGCTTTTGGAGCATTGGTACCCAACGCCAGATTGACAGCGGTCCAACTAGCAATAGGACGATAACTATTGCTACTACTACACCCACTACTATCTTTCCTTTCTTTCTCACTTTCCCACCTCCTCTTTATAAGTGCTATCTAGGCTCATGGTAACAATTGACAATATAATTTAATAAAAAAATTTGTCAAGAACTTCCTAAATCAAGTAGACTTTTTCTTAAATTTTCAACCTTCTCCCCCAGGGTTTTCATAAACTCTTTACCCTTTGGAGTTGCCACTGCTCCCTGAGGTGAAGGTCTTATGAGATTGTGCTGTTCCAGAACTCTCAAAGAATATCTGACCCGGTGCTGGAGAAATCCACTAAGTTCCGAAAGTTTTATGATGCCGATTGGTCCATGGCCAATGACAAATTTTAGGATAGCGGTATGTCTTGCCAGCCGTTTGATCTCTTGTTCAAGTTTATCTAACATTATAGTTTACTAATTTCCTCAGCAGAAAGAATTTTTACCTTCTGCGCTTGCAGCAAGTCTACGGTGGCTTTTTTTTCTTCGATTTTCAAAACCACCAGAGCACCCCTACCTTTCGGAGCTACGAAAGCATAGAGGTATTCCACATTGATACCTTCTTTCCCCAAAATAGCCATAACTTGTGCCAGGCCGCCCGGCTTATCTTCAACTTCCACTACCACGACCTCCGTTTGGGATACAGTGAATCCTCTTTCCTCCAGAGCCTCGTACGCTTTTTGAGGTTTGTCGACTATCATTCGCAAGATTCCAAATTCGGTGGTATCGGCAATAGCTAAAGCCCGGATATTAATTTCTTTATTTCCTAAAATCTGCGTAATTTCAGCTAATCTACCTATCTTATTTTCCAGGAATACCGAGATTTGCCTTACTGCCATCTTAGTCTCCTATTTCAATTTTCTTTTATCTATTATACGTTTTGCTTTGCCCATACTTCTCTGGATCGTCCTTGGCTCAACCAATTTCACTCCTATTCTAAGGCCCAGCGCATCTTCAATTTCTCTTTTAATCTTGGTCTCAATCTCTTCCAATCTTCTTATCTCATCAAAGAAAATATGAGGAGAAGTCTCCAGCTCCACCGTCAATTCATCTAATCCTTTTCTTCTTTCTAAAATTAATTGATAATGGGGCTCGGCTTCATCTATCTGGATTAATATATTCTCTATCTGGGAAGGAAAAAGGTTTACCCCTCTTATGATTAGCATATCGTCTGCTCTGCCTTTGATCTTACCAATTCTGGCCAGAGTTCTTCCACACTCGCAGAGCTGATAATTTATGTGGGTTATATCACCCGTTCTGTATCTTACCAAAGAGGTTCCTTCTCTGGTTAAGGTAGTTAAAACTAGTTCTCCTTCCTCTTCTTCTTTTAAAACCTTGCCCGTTTTGGGATCAATTATTTCAGGCAGGAAGTGATCTTCAAAAAGATGCATACCCTCTTTCACCTCACACTCTTGAGCCACTCCCGGCCCGATAATCTCGGTTAATCCATAAATATCCAGAGCCTCTATACCCAATCGAGATTCGATTTTTTGCCGCATGCTTTCTGACCAGGTCTCCGCCCCCAGTATCCCTACTCTCAAGGGTAGATCTCTGGGATTAATCCCCATCTCTTCTGCCACTTCGGCTAGGTGCAAGGCATAAGAGGGAGTGCAGGTCAGAACTGTGGACTTAAAGTCCTGCATTATCGTGATCTGGCGCTTGGTCTGTCCACCAGAGATGGGAATAGTTTTTGCCCCAATGAGCTGAGCTCCATAATGGGTTCCCAGTCCTCCGGTGAAAAGACCATAGCCATAAGCATTATGAACTACATCCCTCGAGGTAGTTCCAGCACAGCTCAATGCTCTAGCCATAACTTCTGCCCAAATCTGGATATCTTTTTTAGTGTAGCCATTGACTACCGGTTTTCCGGTGGTACCGGAAGAGATGTGAAATTCAACTATTTTCTCTAAGGGTGCAGTGAATAAGCCAAAAGGATAGCCCTCTCTTAGATCGGACTTACGGGTGAAAGGAAACTTTCTTAAGTCCTCCAGTGATTTTATATCATCTGGATGAACGTGACTTTCCTCAAATTTTATTTTATAAAAAGGTAAGCGCTCAAAAACGCGGTGAGCAACCTCTTTCAATCTTTTTAGTTGAAGATCCTGTAAACTCTTTCTATCCATACACTCGTATTCTTTATTCCAGATCATTTTTCCTCCTCTCGTCCCCTTGTTTCTTCCCCTCTAGCTTTGAAACAGATCCCGATACTCTGGCACCACATCGGCGGAAAAGCTCTTAATTCCTTCCACAGTCTTGTGATGTTGAAGCATGCCTCTAATTACTGGAAAAGGTATAGTAGCGATATGTGCTCCTGCTTCCGCCATTTGCCTGATTTGTCTTGTATTTCTAATACTGGCAGCAATTACCTCTGTGGGTATCTCATAATTTCTATAGATTTTCATGATGCTTTTGACCAGATTTACTCCACTCCCTATTCCATTATCCTGGCCAAAGCCAGTGCTATTTTTTGTCTCTTTGTTAAGGTAAAGAGAGGCTACAGGCTCACCCCCCGAATTTTTTAGGTGTTTATCAAGCCTTTGCCTACCAATTTTCTCTATTAAGTCGAAATCAAAATAGTCAACCTTTCCAAATTCTATTCCTAATTTTTTCCTTATGTAATCATCTATTCTTCCAGCAAAAGGGCTGGCATAGCTAGCCCCAGCCTTGGCTGCTAAAAGTGCCTGTTCTGGAGTCATTATGAGAGTTACATTTATAGGAATACCCTTTCGGCTTAACTTTTTTATAGTCTTTAAAGCGTCATAGTCTATTTCCTCTGATTCATCTGAATTTGTGTTTATGGGAATCTTTATGACTACATTTTCAGCAGCCGGATTAAATTTTCTATATAGCAGCTCAGCTTCCTCCACCATTTCTTTCATGGTTAAGCTAATCACCTCGAGGCTGACTGGTCTACCCTTCCCGGCTGTTTTGCATATTTCCCGGATGTAGGTTTCCATATCAATCCCTTTGCCGCGTCTTTTTACCTCATCTACCGCTCTTTTAATTAGCGAAGGATTAGTCGTTACCCCATCAACTATGCCCCAGCTACAAGCTTCTTTAATTTCATCCAATTTCGCCGTATCTACGAAGATTTTCATTACTCCCCCTTTTAGCTTCAGGATTTGTACTCCAATATTTATACCATCTCTTCTTGTAGTGTCAACTTCTCTTTCCTAATTCAAAAGCCTTCAAGTTAACCTCTATGGTATGGTGAGGGACCTCCTGCCGGATGACCTTTTCCCAACTGCTGGATTTAAAGCTGAGAAAAGTTGACAGCTTTCCCAAGAGAACCAGATTGAAAGCCTTGGAATTACCGGCAGTCTGGGCAATCTTTAAGGCTGGGATTTTGATGATCCAGGAAGTCCTCTTCTTCAAATGGACAAAGATGTCCTCAGGGTAGAGTTCTTTACCGAGACTCACCATAAGAGGAGGGATCTCAAGATCATTTAATATCAACACTCCCTTTTTCTTTAGATAATCAATGAATCTTAAAGCCTCTAGTTTTTCTAAAGCAAGGAGAAAATCTGCCCCTCCTTTTCTAATAAGCGGAGAATAGATCTTGGGTCCAAACCTTACCTCTGAGCTAACGCTACCTCCTCTTTGTGCCATTCCATGGACTTCAGACTTTTTAACATCATGCCCTTCTTCGAAGGCTACTTTAGCTAAGATCTCGGAGGCCAATAAAATTCCCTGTCCTCCTACCCCAACCAGCAAAACATTAATTATGGGCATTGGTATCTATCCTTTGGTCTTTAGTTGATTTTGGTAAATCTTCCGGAGGTGATTGAAAATCTCAAGATACTCGCTGGTTCTATAATCAGGATAAGTCCATTCCCAGGGCTCGAAACCCTTCCCTTTTTTGTACCGGAGGGTAATCTCAGTATAGATTCCTCTTCCCAGATAAATCCGGTGCTGATAATCCTTGGTGCTGGCCAGGACAAGTTTAGAGAGAGTAAGGTAGCCAGGATCAAGATTAATGCGACGATCGTCCGTATCAGGATGGAGAAAGTCCTGCTCAAGCTGATTGGTAAATAATTTAATTTCTCCAATCTCGGCCGGATCAATTAGGCCTTGGAAACTTATAAATTTTCTCTTCAAGCCTGACCCCATCTCAGACTCATAGTAGTGGGTGTGTTGAAAGGAGAGAATAGGGCTCTTAAAGTCTACTACGCCAAATTTTTGGCTGAGTCTTTTTTCTGCTTCTTTAAATAGATTTTTCTCACCTGAGATCAAACCTGTAAATAACTTCACTCCTACCGGGTGCCTCACTTTGCCCATTTCCTTTAAGTCAGTGATAGACTTTTTTCACTGAGTGACCACTTTTACTGAACACCAGGAACAGTGGTTACCGCGCTAGCCCCTCATAATCAGAATTAGAAAATATCCGCCCACAACAGAGGTGACAACCATAGTTATAGCATCCCAGCCCAATTTCAAAAATGCCTTCTTAGATCTATAGATCAATCCTACTATAACTATGGCGGTGAGGATAATAGAGAGCATTAAAGTAAACAGATGCTGAGAGGAAATCTCTCCCAGAAACTCCTTCTCTCGCAGTAGTACATCACAGAAGGGAATGATCATGATGTCAAAAAAATTGCTCCCTAAAATATTGCCAATGGCCATATCTATAGAAAACTTGAGAGCACTAACGGTGACTATAAGTTCTGGCAGGGAGGTACTCAGAGCAAGAAGACTTGTTCCTACCAGGCTCTCGCTCCAGCCCATTGTGGCTACCAGCTCCTTTCCAATCTCAGCCAGCCAGATACCTAGAAAAACTATACCAACAAAACATATTAAGAATTTGATGAGGATTGACCTTAGGCTAATGCCTTTATACAGAGGGGACGATTCTTTCTCGCTCGGGGGAGTGGAAGGAGATTTTTTTTCATAGGTAAATATGAGTCTCAATCCCAGGATATAGACAGCTAAAAGCACCAGACTGTCAAGCCCAAAACCAAAGATGCCTAATGAGCCATTAAGTTGAGATCTCAAAATAAGGGAACTACAAACGATCCCCATGAGAATTATGCTCAAACCCCCATACAAGATATGACTCGGTCTTGCCTCATACATTAAGGGTCCTTTACCCTGAATTAGATCAAGCAAAGCGATAATCATTAGGTTTATGAGCAATGATCCAAAGAGGTCTCCGGCGGCTAAATTGGGTGAGTGAACTACTGTTATGGAACTACCACTGGTGACAAATTCGGGCAGGGAAGTAGCCAGAGCTAAAAGAACAAACCCCATAAGGGTCTTGGTAATTTGCGTCTTCTCAGAAATGATATTCCCGTACATAGACAATTTATAACCAGCGTAAATCATAGCTACGCTACAAATAGAGAACTTTAACCAGACAAGCATTGACCGAACCTTCCCTTTTAATTTAAGTTAAGCCAACCTACTAAATCTTTAAACTCCCTGATGTTGTTTCTCTGTAAATATTCTCTGATCCCCTCTTTTACCTTTAGGATGGTTTTCGGGTCAATGAAATTTGCTGTTCCTATGGCCACCGCACTTGCCCCCGCCAGGATAAATTCCAGAGCGTCCTCGGCGGTCATTATTCCGCCAACTCCAATTAGAGGTAGGTTCACTTTCTGGAAAGTCTGCCGGACCATTCTTACAGCAATTGGTCTTATAGCAGGCCCCGAAAGACCTCCCGTAACATTACCCAACTTTGGTTTTCTAGTCTTTACATTAATAGCCATACCGAGCAGGGTGTTTATCAGAGACAGGGCTTCAGTACCGGCCTCTTCAGCCGCCTGAGCAATTTCGGCTATGTCGGTTACGTTGGGAGTGAGTTTGGTGATAAGGGGGATATCAGTAACCTCCCTTATTCTCTTCACTAAAGAGAAGACCAGACTTGGGTTGGTACCGAAGATAAGACCCCCGCTCTTCACATTAGGACAGGAGATATTTATCTCTAAAGCATCTATTCCTCCGGCTTTGTCGAGCCTCTCAGCGAGACGCAGATACTCCTCCTCCTTTTCTCCCGCAATATTGACCACCAAGGCGGTGTTGAACTTTCGTAAAAAGGGAAGTTTTTCTCTAAGGAAAATCTTTAGCCCGGGATTTTCTAATCCAATGGAATTGAGAAGTCCTGAGGGAGTCTCTGCTAGCCGGGGAGGCCGATTTCCTTCCCTGGGTTCCAGGGTCACTGTCTTGGTGATTATTCCCCCCAGTTCATTAAGGTCAATAAATCTACTATACTCTTCCCCATATCCAAAGGTTCCTGATGCTGCCAGAACAGGGTTCTTCAAGCTAATCCGGCCCAGTTTAATCTTCAAGTTCGGATTCAACTACTCACCTTTTCGAACAGTGTCCTTATAGTCTTTAGTCTTTTTCATCGCCTCTCCCCGCCACCTTTTCACGGTGGTAAGTTGTGGGGGTTGGTAAAATATCTTTTGAAGCTCGACCACGGGAAACCCTCATACTACCCGTTTTTCCCAACCGAGAAACCGCAACAACCTATCCTTACCTTCATTAGATCTCTTTATTAATCCGTAGTTTTCTCCGATCCCAAGATACTCGAGGGGGGAAATAGGGCTTCGCCGATTCCTTCGGAATTCCCCCCT
>CAZIXA010000039.1:0-20149 GCA_964543295.1 uncultured Clostridia bacterium
TGAAATCCTTGTCTGATAAGGCATAGAGACATTAGCTGTCAAACTTAGGTTTAAAAAGGATGAGAGCCAACAGACTCATGTCCTATTTTCTGCCTACCTCTTTATTTACCAGATTGGGCGGGATCTCCTCTTCTAGGCCGGCTGTTAATACCCGGTGAAAATGAGCCCCTATTACTACTGATCTCCTTGAGGAAATAATATTTTCCTGGAATAGAAACATTCTTGGATAGAGGGAATGGTAGGAATGGGAAAGGGGGGGTATTAAGAAAATGGGGACTGTTTTTTAGAGAGGGAAGAATAATTGTGAACTAGAAGTTAGGAAGAAGGGAGGGGTGAGAAAATGATCCCGTCCCCATTTTCGTCAGCTAATTAAAGGTACTGCGTAAGGGCCTTCTTTTACCAAGGCCATTTTGGGATTTCGTTTTACTCTTTCTTTTGTCTTGCCTACAGCATAAAATAGGGCGTTCTGTACCATCTTATCGGGAGAAATATTTTCCCCCTTAATAAAATCATAACCACTTTGGCCGGGTAATTCTTTCAACTCATCAGGTTCTATGTTTGTCGTACAGTAAATCAGACCGTCAAAAGCTCCAACTTTTTTGAAAAACTGATCCCATTTCTGCACCTGCCATTGATCAGGAAGAAATTCCCAACGGCTGCTTTCAATAAACTGGCTGAATTTCCCTGGACCTTTCTCTTTTAGAACCTTCATAGCTCTTTTATAATCTTCTTTGCCAATAGGATTTTCACTACTATTATGGACAGCTACAATGACTATCCCTCCTCTTTTAATAATGGGAATCACCCCGTAGGCTGCTTTTGCTGCCTGATAATGGTTAATAGCTACACTCCCACCCGGGGTTAAGACTATATCGTATTCATGATTGACCGGTATGAGGCAGTATCTTTTTAGTTTTTTCACCGCCTCAAAATGAGTTTTATCTAAATCGCCCGCAAAAACTCCGGTGAGCTTTCTCTCGCCATTTAAAGTAACATTTACACTAAAATCTATCCTTACCTTTCTGGCAACTTTTAGGGCAAAATCATGGCAGGGATTACCTTCCAGGACTAGATTAGTAGCAAGAGGATTATCCATAAACTCAGGGCCATGAAAAAGATGAGTAGCCTCCAAATTGATAAGACCAGGACAGATTGCCTTCCTCCCACCTGAGACCCCAGCCATAAAATGAGGCTCTACCAGACCAGTGATAACATGAATATCTGCCTTGAAGAACTTCCGGTTTATTTTGACTGAGACTCCATGTATATCTCCCAGATAAGAAAGATCAGATGAGGTTGAGTCGTGATCCACTATCTCGTACCTTTTCTTTATATACTCTCCAAAGGCTTCTTTTTTCCACTTGTCAGACGTAGCCAGATGAGTTCCCGTGGCTACTATAATCTTTATATTCTGAGTCTTTACTCCAATCTTTTCTAATCTTTTTAAAAGAGGCAGGAGCACTCCATCTCCTCTTTCTCCATGGTAGGGAACAGGTCGGGTATTATCGGATACAGCTATGGCAAGAGTTATCTCGGAAGGATTCTTGCGAGAGGCAATAATATCTTCTAAGGGTTGGCTTTCTATGGGGTTAGATAAAGCGTTCTCTATCTTTTCCCTGGGATTTTTCAAAGCAGGGACAGAGCCCATCTTCAGAATATCACAATAGGAAGGAACTTTTATTTGTAGAAGATCCTTACCGTATTCCAGGCTGATATCTTTCCAGTCTAAGCTGTTTATTTTAAGATCTGGACTACTCTTTTTACTCCACATTTATCCATAAGGTATGTTCTTTATCTTATCAAAATCACCGCTTCTAACTCCATCTATCAGTGCACCCATATATTCATCAATATTGGCCTCTGTTTGAGATTTGTCTATTTCTCCCTTTGCATTCCGGGTAATTAAAGAAACAGGAGCCTGTTCTAACTTGCTCCAAAGCTGAGGATTTTTAGCAGCTTTGAGGATTCTTTTCTTATCTTCCTGGGTTCCTCCAACTTCATCAAGGGTGGTAGGAAACTTTATTTTTTTTGAAAATTTTATCATCCCTTGAGCCACTATAATACCTAAATCTCTACCGCTGAGCTTTTCTACGTCTTCATCTATGTATCCTGCCTCGCCTAATATTTTGCCAACCATCTTAAGCTGGGGCTGGATAGCCCGGGAAAAGAATACTGTTGCGTATGGATTTACCAGAGCACAGGCTCTGCCGTGAGTTAAAAGGTTCACCAATGAAAAGCTGAAAAGATGAGCGTAGTTTGTCCCTCCAACCATTATGGCATATCCACCCAAATCGGTACCTAAGCCTAACCCTACTCGTACATCTTCTGCTCCAGGATCATTTACTGCCCTGGGCAAGTTCTCTACAATTAAACTAATCCCCACCTCGGCGATTTCCATAGCTTTTAGGAAAAAAGGCTTTCCTGCTGCCCCATAGACAACCTCCAGGCAGTGGGATATACCATCCAGCCCTCCATCGGCGGTAATGGAATAAGGGGCTCCTAAAGTTGTGCTATAATCAAAAACTGCCCGAGGAGGAACAATTGCCTCATCTATAATCAGCTTCTTTTGTCCTGTTGAAGGATCGGTAATATTGGCGTACTTGGTAAGATGAGCTCCTGAGCTTGATGCAGTCTGAACTGCGATGAGGGGAGGGAGTTTTACGTTCTCTGCATTTAACCTTTCTGTTACCATTCCCGTGCCAAAATATGTCTCTACATCATCAGAATCTAAGCAAGCTAATACGCTAGCGGCCTTTACTGCATCAATAGTGCTTCCACCTCCCACAGCAATTACACTATCGGGGTCTTTCTTCTCTATTTGATTGGCAATCCTATAAACATCCTCACGAGGGGCATTGGCTCTAGCTCCCCTTATAAGAGCTAAAATATCAATATTTTTATCTTTTAGGCAAGATCTAATCTTATCTAAAACTGGCTCAGTCCATTTCTCGACTCCTAATCCAGTTACCACTAACATGGTAGACTTACCAGATCTTTTAGCAAAATCTCCTACCTTTTCCAATACACCCATCCCAAAAGCATAGCCTTCCTTTTTCCAATCGTTGAGCATTTTTCTGGCCCGATCTTTATAATCCATACTTTTCTCCTTGTTAATCTCATTGCATCAATGGTTTTTCTTTTTCTTTAGTACTTTTTTTGCAGCCTTAACAATATCAGATATTCCCATTCCGTATTTATCCAAAAGCTCCTTGTAACTTCCAGATCCTGCAAACGTATCTAATATTCCAACTATCTCTAAAGGAACAGACTAATGTTTTGCCAGTGATTCAGCTATTGCACTTGCCAGTCCAGGGGTTTTCCTCATTTAGTTTTAATGACTGCCTTCAACTCCTTCCTCTCCATCACAATGACTACTAAACCTTATCTTTGTATTATTTCAGTATCTTCCATGCTTTTCCCCTGCTTTTATCATAGTCTCTATATTTTCTAAAGGAGTCCCTGCAGCCATTCCACTTCCTGTAGTTAACATATAACCTCCATCTGTTTTACCTATTTGTATTAGCCGCTTACAAATTCTATCTACATCTTCAACTGTCCCCTTTTGCAAGGTATTTGAGGCAGGTACGTTGGCAATATTTATAGGAGGTACATTGCCTAAAAGACAAACTTTATCTCCTATTTTATCTTTGATTTCTTTAATGTTTACCTCGGGACCAAAATTAAATATATCCATTCCTATCTCAGGAATACTATCTAACAAATGAGAGGTATTAGAATCACAGTGAAATATTCCAATAGCATAGGAGAAAGTAGCAAATATCTTCTTCATATACGGTACAACAAATTCCTTAAAATGCTGCAAGGACATAAGACCACTAGAATCATCTGCAATTATATATCGCTTTAGTTTCCCTCCTATTTTCTCTTGAGCCTTTACATATCTGATAACTGTTTCTGTTGTTATTCTTAATAATCTATGAGCTTCTTCAGGATCTGTATAAAATTTATCAAAGAAAACTTTGTAACCTACACTCAACGCTGCTGTGTCAACAGGACCTAAAGATATTGCCCATCCATCAAGATACTCATACTTTTCTTTATAGGAAGAAGGCATATTTTTCAATATATATTCGTAATCTTCTAAAGCTTTAGGTATTAACCCATCCTTGCGGGGGTCGGCAGGCTCTTCTATACTCTTTGCATCTACAGAATGAATCATTGCGGAGCCATTTTGAGGCCAGTCTATCTTAACTCCAAAAGCTGAGGGCTCCACTGCTGCACCATAATCAGGCCAAATTCCTGGATAAAGCATAATATCGGGAAAATTGCTTTGAAATTTTAACTGAACCTTAAGTCTCTTAATTGGATCTGTCCAATAGTCCTTTTGATCGAGCCCACCAAACCAAGCTAAATAATGACCTGTAGCAAAAGGCACTACTGGTACTTGATCAGGCTTTCCCAACTTAGCTGCTACTTTAAATCTTTGCAAAGGTGTCATTGTATCCATTGGTTCTTTTTACTCCATGTATAGAACTTTTGATTGAAGTCCCTTGCTCCATTCGGACTCTCAGGGATTTTTAGTATACTTTCCTTCCTGAAAATTTACCTTCTTTACTTTTAAAATATATCAACCGTATTTATGCAACGCTTATCTTCAGCTCATTTGAAGGTTTTCCTTCAAATTTACGAGTGATACTAAAATCTCCAATTACTACTAAATATTTATTCCTATTATTCTTAACCATAAAGAAAAAATTGTTTTCCCACTGTTTTAGTGAATTAAGATAAACACTATATTGACTTCCATACTCCTTAGAAAAGGCGCTTAAAACCTTTTGTCTGTTCATTATTTTTTTCTTTATCTAAATTAATTATCAATCCATGCTCATTCCCCCATCTACATCCAGTATCTCTCCGGTGATATAGCTGGCGTTCTCCGATACCAGAAAAGCTACGGCATTAGCTACATCTTCTGGCAATCCTTTTCTACCAATAGGAATTTCAGGAAAAATAGTAGACATTGTTGTATCGATAAATGCGGGAGATACAGCATTAACATTAACATTGTAAGAAGCTAACTCTCTGGCTAAAGACTTGGTAAAACAGATTACACCAGCTTTAGAAGCTGCATAATTAGCACCTACCGTGAGCCCTCCTATCTTTCCTGCAAAGGAAGCAATATTTACAATTTTACCAGATCGTTGCCTCTTCATTAATTTTATCACTGCCTTCGAACACAGGAATGTACCCTTGAGATTAACATTCATCACTTTGTCCCAATCTTTTTCTTCCATATTCTCTATAGTTCCTTGATAAGCTATCCCAGCATTATTTACTAAAATATCTATCTTTCCAAGCTCTTTTAAAGTATTTTTTACCATTTGGTTAACTTGTTTACTATCGGAGACATCAACTTTAATAGCGAGGGACTTTCGCTGTAAAGACCTAATTTCCTCAGCGACTTTCTCTGCTGTTTGAAAATTTATATCCCCAATCACTAAGTCACAATCTTCCTTAGCCAGAGTTAAACAGATAGCTCTTCCTATTCCTTGTCCTCCTCCTGTAACTATTGCTACCTTATCCCTCAACCTCATAATTATATCTCTTTGCTGTTTTAAAATTTCAGTTACTTCAATTCTTTACGGTCATTTTCACTACAAAGACTTCGTGCTCAAAAGGATGTTTCTCTTCATCAGATTCAATTCCTTTCTTTACCTCAAAATACCTCATTTCAAAATTTGGAGTTCCTATTTCCTTGGGTAATAACCACCAAATTGATTTACCAGAAGGAGTCTTCAATTTCTTTGTATTTTTAATGTTAGTTAGATACATTTTGTTACTCCCTATCTTTCCTACGTTCCCGGTTGTACTTACTTTAAGGGCTAATAATACCTTCTATTCTCTTTTGAAGGTGAACTGCATAATCGTTTCCTATCTCATTCAAAGTAGATCCATTATTCCTCATCTCAGCAATTTTTTTCAAATTACTACCCTCAATAAAGTTAAACATTTGATCCAAATAATGCTCAATGCTATTCCCTACTATTTCATTTGCAGTCATTTGTAAATCATCCCTATTTACACCTTCACTCTTAAGTCGCTCTTTTGTCATCTGATTTAAAAAGAAAAGTACTTCTTTATGAAGGGCTGAATTATTCCTTAGAAATAAAAGAATTGCGAAATCTCAGGAAAAACTATGCAATCTCTTAAGGAGAATCTAACCCCGATCGCTTTCCCAATTCTTCAGAGCAATTTTTTCTTCTTCCTCAAATCTTTTTTGCCTGAGCATAAGCTCATCAAAGTCTACCAGATGTCCGTCGAAACCTGGTCCATCCACGCAGGTAAATTTTACTTCATTTCCTACTGTCACCCGGCAGCAGCCGCACATTCCGGTAGCATCCACCATAATTGAGTCGAGACTAACCCTGGTCTTGAGATTGTATCCCCTGGTGATCCCACAAGTTGCCTTCATCATAGGGAGGGGTCCAATCACTACTGCCTCATTGACACCTACCCCACTTTCCAGGATTTGCTTTATTAAATCGGTAACAAAACCGTGATGACCAAAGCTTCCATCATCGGTGCTGTAGTGGATATCATCACTTACAGCTTCCATCTCATCCATAAAAAAGAAAAGGTCTTTACTTCTGGCTCCGATTAGGGAAATGACTCTATTGTCCACCTCCTTATATCTTTTTGCCTCTGGATAAAGAGGAGCTACTCCTACCCCTCCACCAACACAGAGCACGGTTCCTATTTTCTCGATAGGACTGGGGATCCCCAGGGGGCCGAGAACATCCTCTATTTTCTCTCCTTCCTTCATTCTGGCTAGCTTTGAGGTAGTTTTTCCCACTTCCTGAACCACTATAGTTATGGTTCCTTCCTTTGGATTGGACTCAGCAATGGTAAGGGGAATACGTTCCCCCTTATCATTGAGTCGGATGACCACAAACTGGCCAGCCTGGAATTTAGAGGAAATTAAGGGAGCCTTGATACGAAAAAGTTTAATCTGGGGTGCTAAATTTTGTTTTTCCACGATCTTAAAATGTTTGGTCTTCATTCTTTCTTCCCTATCTCTATAATAGCACAGCCATTTATCTTGACAACCAGGCTCAAAGGAATAAAATGAAGCGGGGTAGTCTAATGAGTCAAGATAAGATCATTATAAGAGGAGCCAGGGAGCATAATCTAAAGGACATTGATCTTGAGATTCCTCGCAACAAATTAGTGGTCATTACCGGCTTAAGTGGCTCAGGAAAATCTTCTCTTGCCTTTGATACCCTTTATGCGGAGGGCCAACGTCGATATGTGGAATCGCTTTCCAGTTACGCTCGCCAGTTCTTGGAGCAGATGTCCAAACCCAAAGTGGACTACATTGAGGGTCTATCTCCCGCCATTAGTATCGAACAACGTAAGGCCTCTTCAAATCCTAGATCCACAGTAGCCACCTTAACTGAGATCTATGATTACTTAAGACTCCTATTTGCTCACATTGGTGAGCCTCATTGCTATAAGTGTGGAAGAAGAATTCGCCCTCAAACCATAGAGGATATGACCAATCATGTTATGAGGCTCGAAGAAGGTTCTTCAATTCTCGTCCTTTCCCCTCTGGTGAGAGGAAGGAAGGGGGAGTATCGAGATCTTCTGGAAGATATACAAAGAGAAGGTTACCTGAGGATCAGGATAGACGGGGAAATCCATCTTCTGGAGGAAGATATTTTCCTTGACAAAAACAAAAAACATACTGTCGAGGTGGTGGTGGACAGACTGAAAGTGAAAAAAGGAATAGAGACTCGCCTGGCTGATTCTTTAGAGGCAGCCTCTAACCGTAGTGGAGGACTGGTTCTCGTCATTCAAAAGATAGACGAAGCAGAAAAGCAATATATATTTAGCCGATACTTTGCCTGTCCGGAGTGCGGCATCAGTTACGAGGAGATTTCCTCCCGCATGTTTTCATTTAATAGCCCCTATGGTGCCTGTCCTGCCTGTAATGGACTGGGAACCAAGCAGACTATAGATCCTGAGCTGGTAGTGCCAGACAAAACCAGATCCTTGAGAGAAGGGGCCATAGTCCCCTGGGAAGAAGGAGTTGGATTCTACCGGTGGGCGAGAACCGCTTCCCGATATTATTTTAGAAAAATTGCCTCCCTGGCAAGACATTATAACTTTTCTCTGGATATCCCTTTTCGGAATCTACCAGACGAGATGCAAAAGATCCTGCTTTATGGCTCAAATTCTGAGGAAATTAAATTTACCGAACGAAGAGGAGGCGAGTTCTATGATTACTGGGCTTCCTTTGAAGGAGTGATCCCTAACCTGGAAAGAAGATACAAGGAGAGTGACTCCGACTACGTTCAAGAAGAGATCTCTAAATATGTCAGGGAAACACCCTGTCCTGACTGTGGAGGAGCTCGTCTGCGTAAGGAAAGTCTGGCGGTGACTCTGAGAAGTAAATCAATTTATGAGGTTGTTAAACTAAGTATCAAGGAAAATGAGAGGTTCTTTTCTAAACTAAAGCTCACCCCCCGAGAAAAGCTTATAGCGGGGGAGATTCTGAAAGAGATAAGGAAAAGATTAGGTTTTATGGTAAGTGTGGGGCTCGATTATCTTACTCTGGATAGAAGGGTAGGAACCTTATCGGGAGGTGAAGCAGAGCGCATTCGACTGGCTACCCAAATAGGATCGGGTCTGGTTGGGGTAATCTACATCCTGGATGAGCCTACCATCGGACTGCATCAAAGAGACAACCAGAGGCTCCTTCGCACCTTAAAGGGTCTGAGAGACCTGGGGAACACCATAATTGTGGTGGAGCATGATAGATCTACCATCGAGGTAGCCGATCACATAATAGATTTAGGACCCGGAGCAGGGGAGCACGGAGGGGAGGTAGTGGTATCCGGGCCTCTGAAAGAGGTTCTTTCCTCTGAACGTAGTCTGACCGGTAAATACCTCAAGGGAGAGCTAAAGATACCCCTTCCCTTAGTCCGTCGGCATCCTAAAGATAGTCAATACCTGGAGATTATTGGAGCAAGAGAGCACAATCTAAAGAAAATAGATATCAAGATTCCTCTGGGAACATTTGTCTGTGTTACCGGTGTCTCAGGCTCAGGAAAAAGCACCCTGGTGGAGGAGATATTATACCGAGCCCTGGCCCGACATTTTTACAATAGCCGAATAAGGCCGGGCAAACACGACAAAATAGAGGGTCTTCAATACATTGATAAGGTGGTAGTGATTGATCAATCCCCTATTGGGAGGACTCCCCGATCTAATCCAGCTACCTACACTGGCCTTTTTACCCCTATCCGGCAGCTTTTCTCGCGGGTAGAAGAGGCCAGAATGAGAGGCTACAATCAGGGTAGATTTAGCTTTAACGTGAGACGGGGTAGATGCCAGCAATGTAAAGGAGAAGGGATGATCAAGATTGAGATGCAATTTCTACCTGATGTTTATGTCCCCTGTGATGTCTGCAAAGGAAAGCGCTATAGCAAGGAGACCCTTCAGATAAAGTACAAGGGGAAAAATATTGCTGATGTTTTGGAGCTAACGGTAGAGGAGGCTCTTAGTTTCTTCCGCAATATTCCTCAAATAAAGCGAAAACTCAAGACCTTGTATGATGTGGGATTAGGATATATCCGCCTGGGACAACCGGCAACTACTCTTTCCGGAGGCGAAGCCCAGAGGGTAAAACTTTCCAAAGAGCTAAGCAAAATAGGAACAGGAAAAACGCTCTACATACTGGATGAGCCTACCACGGGACTGCATTTTGCCGATATAGAAAAACTTCTTGATGTGCTTAATCGGCTGGTGGATAAGGGAAATACTGTTCTTGTCATCGAGCACAATCCTGATGTAATTAAAGTAGCCGATTATATCATTGACCTGGGTCCCGAAGGAGGAGATGAGGGAGGGGAGCTGGTTGCTTTCGGTTCCCCAGAAGAGATTAGCCGAAATCGGCGTTCCTATACAGGAGAGATCCTGAAAAAAGCCCTTTCTGAATAAGAAAGGGGGGTCAGGTCTCAACATTTGACATTCAATCATTTATTTTCCATAACCTTAAGATGTTCGTCTTATCTTTATCGGTTTCTTGGCGGGAAGATGTCAATCACCTTAAGTGACCATGATTACGCTTATTCTGCAGGTGAACTTTCCGGCAATTTCTCATGTCAATCAAAAATCTCTTGTTGAATGTCAAATGTTGAGACCTGACCCCCATGGAGATTGGAATGGGTGATGAGTTGAGTAAGGCTGAAGTTAAGCTAAACAAGGTTGAAATCGATAAGATTCTAGAAAAACATGAAAACGAGGCCGGTTCGTTAATCCCTATCCTGCAAGAGGTGCAAAAGATTCATGGTTATCTACCTGAAGAGATACTGACTTATATAAGTGAGCGCTCAAAGGTCCCTTTGAATAAAATCTACGGCATAGTTACCTTTTATGCTCAGTTTTCTTTAGTTCCTCGAGGAAAGAATACCATCAAGATCTGTCAGGGGACAGCCTGCCATGTGAAGGGAGGAAAGCGAGTTCTGACGAAGCTGGAAAAAGCATTAGGAATCAAAACTGGAGAGACTTCTCCCGATTTAAAATTTACTCTGGAAACAGTTAGATGTCTGGGAACCTGTTTTTTAGCTCCGGTGATGATAATTAACTCTGACTACTTTGGCAAACTCACTCCGGATAAAGTGAATAGTATATTGGAACAGTATTAGATGAAAAGTGAAACTCGATGAGAAAATTATCTAGTATTGAGGAACTGGAATCTTATCGGACATCGATTTTAACAAAAGAGGGTCCTGAAAAAATTAGAGTACGAATTTGTATGACCGGATGTCGGGCCTATGGAGCAAAGGAGATTAAGAGGACCTTAGCAGAGGAGATTAATACGGGAGGCCTGGGGGATAGAGTAGAGATTATTTCTACTGGCTGTCATGGTTTTTGTGCTCGGGCTCCAGTTATGACTGTTGATCCAGAAGATATATTTTATCAGCAAGTATCTCCTCAGGATGTTCCCGAGATTGTCTCCCAGACTTTAAAAAAAGGAAAGATAGTCGAACGCCTTCTCTATGAGGATCCTAGCACTGGCAAAAGAATAGTTCATTCTCGCGATGTCCCCTTTTATAAAAAGCAGACCAGGAATATTCTTCGTAACTGCGGCAGGATCGATCCTACCAATATTTCCCACTATATTGCTCGAGATGGTTATTCAGCTTTAGGCAAGATACTTGGCCTGGGTGATCCAGCAGGCATAATCGAAATCATGAAAAAATCCGGTTTGCGAGGACGAGGAGGGGCAGGATTTCCCACTGGTCTAAAATGGAGTTTTGCCAGAGCTGCTAAAGGCAGTCCCAAGTACTTTATCTGCAATGCTGACGAAGGTGACCCTGGTGCTTTTATGGATCGAGCCCTCTTGGAAGGAGACCCTCACAGCGTTCTCGAGGGAATCATCATTGGTGGCTATGCTATTGGAGCCAAGCAGGGTTATATCTATGTTCGAGCGGAATACCCCATAGCCGTAGAACATTTGGAGATCGCTATTAGGCAGGCAAAAGAGTTGGGATTTTTGGGTGAGGATATTCTGGGCAGCGGTTTTAGCTTTGATATAAGAATCAAACAAGGAGCAGGTGCCTTTGTCTGTGGCGAGGAGACGGCTCTTATCGCTTCCCTAGAGGGTAGGAGAGGCATGCCTCGACCTCGACCTCCCTTTCCGGCTCAGTCCGGCTTATGGGGCAAACCCACCTGTATTAATAATGTAGAAACCCTGGCTAATCTTCCTTATATCTTTCTTGAAGGTGTAGATGAGTATGCAAAGATAGGGACAGAGAAAAGTAAAGGAACAAAAATATTCGCTCTGGCTGGCAAAATAAACAATACCGGTTTAGTAGAGGTGCCTATGGGGACAACCTTAAGAGAGGTCGTTTTTGATATCGGGGGTGGGGTTGCTAAGGGGAGAAAATTCAAAGCTGTCCAGATAGGTGGTCCCTCTGGAGGTTGTATACCGGAAAGGTATTTAGATTTACCTATTGACTATGACTCTCTGAAGGGAGCCGGGGCTATAATGGGTTCAGGTGGAATGGTGGTTATGGACGATAACACCTGTATGGTGGATATAGCCAGGTTCTTTTTAGAATTTGTCCAGGACGAATCCTGTGGTAAGTGTGTACCCTGTCGCATAGGAACTAAACGGATGCTGGAGATATTGACGCGTATAACCCAGGGAGAAGGCGAGGCCGAGGATATTGAACGGCTCGAAGAATTGGCGAAGATGGTTAAGGATGCTTCTCTCTGTGGTTTGGGCCAAACTGCTCCCAACCCCGTCCTTTCCACTCTTCGCTATTTTCTACCCGAATACCGGAGCCATATAGAAGAAAAATACTGTCCAGCCTGTAGCTGTGAAGCTTTATTTATCTCTCCCTGTCAACACGCCTGTCCTTTAGGTATAGATATTCCTGGATACATTGAACTAATTACTCAGGAGAGGTTTGAAGAAGCATTATCTTTGATCGAAGAAAAAAACCCTTTTCCGGCTATTTGTGGGCGGGTTTGCCATCATCCCTGTGAGGCAAAATGCCGAAGGGGTGAGATAGATGAGCCAGTAGCCATAAATGCCTTAAAAAGATTTGTTAGCGATAGGGTTCCAAAGGAGAGAAGAAGAGTATCCCTTCCCTCAGTGAGAAGAGAGGAGAAGGTGGCTATTATTGGCTCCGGTCCGGCTGGACTTAGCGCCGCCCATTACCTGGCCCGCTGGGGATACGGGGTTACTGTCTTTGAGGCTTTGCCCTGGGCCGGAGGAATGCTGAGAGTTGGCATTCCTGACTATCGACTGCCTAAGCCCATACTTAAGGAAGAGATTCTTGCCGCGGTAAAGAATCTAGGAGTTGAGATTAGAACCAATATTTGCGTCGGACAGAATTTACCATTTGAACAAATCTTTCCCTCGGGTTACAGGGCAGTATTTATCGCTACTGGATCTCCCAAAAGCCGAAAGTTAGGTATTCCTGGTGAGGATCTAAAGGGTGTATTTTCTGGTCTGGAATTTTTGAGAAAAATGAATTTGGGGGAGAGACTCGATTTGGGTGAGAAAACGGTAGTTATCGGAGGGGGTAATGCGGCTGTAGATGCAGCCAGGTCCGCCTTGCGTATGGGTGTCAAAGAAGTGATCATCCTTTATCGCCGAACTAGACAAGAAATGCCGGCTATAGACTCCGAGGTGGAGGCAACGGAGAAAGAAGGGATAGAGATTAAGTATTTAGCTGCTCCGGTGAGAATTCTAAATAAGGATAGTGGGGTATGCGATTTAGAGTGCATCCGGATGAGATTGGGGGAATACGATAGGAGCGGCCGAAGACGTCCTCTTCCTATCCCTGGCTCCGAGTTTATGATAGAGGCAGATTCCATAATATCGGCTGTGGGTCAGTCCGCTGATTTATCATTTCTTCCTTCTTCCTTAATCATCAATAATGGAGGCAATCTTTCTGTTGATCCTCATACCTTGGCTACTGAACAGTCAGGGATATTTGCCGGAGGCGATGTAATAACTGGTCCAGCTACTGTAGTGGAGGCCATAGCCGCCGGCAGAAGAGCGGCTGTATCCATACACCGGTATTTGAGAGGAGAGCCACTTCAGAGAGTCCCCGTAATACAGAAAAATCAGCTTTCAGAGATTGAAGGTGAACCGACCCCAGAACCTGTAGAAAAACCTCGTCTGTCTATACCGGTCCTACCTTTGAAAGAAAGAATTAAAAGTTTCCAGGAAATAGAGCAGAGTTTTAGCCGTGATATGGCCATTGAAGAGGCAAAAAGATGTCTAAAGTGCCACCTAGAACAGCAGGGAAGGTAGATATAATGGATAAAATTTCCTTAACTATAGATGGTAAGAAATTGGCTGTGGAGGAAGGAACAACTATCTTGCAGGCGGCCCAAATGGTGGGGATTGAAATTCCTCATCTTTGCTATGATGAAAGGCTTACCGCCTCCAGTGCCTGTCGTCTCTGTGTAGTAGAGGTGGAAGGTTTGGAAAATTTAGTCCCTTCTTGTTCTTATCCGGTATCAGGGGGCCTGGTAGTTAGAACCAACACAGAAAGAGTGCAAACCACAAGAAAGTTAGTCCTGGAGCTTATTCTCTCCAATCATCCTCTTGATTGCCTTACCTGTGAGAAAAGCGGCGGGTGTGAACTGGAAAAATATGCCTATGAGTTAGGAGTCTCTTCCTCCCGGTTTAGAGGAGAGAAAAGCCATTATGGAATTGATGCCAGCAATCCTTTCATCGAAAGGGATAATGATAAATGTATCCTTTGTGGTAGATGCGTAACTGTGTGTGATGAGGTGCAGATGTGTTCTGTTTTGGATTATACCCAAAGGGGATTCAAGACCAAAATTTCCACTGGTTTTGATAAGCCCTTAACGGAGAGTAATTGCGTTTTTTGTGGTCAGTGTATAGCTGTTTGTCCTGTAGGAGCACTTACGGAAAAGGAGAGAAAGTTTAAGGGTCGAGAATGGGAACTAAGGAAAGTATCTACTATTTGTCCTTACTGTGGGTGTGGCTGCAGGATTGTGCTCAATATTAAAGAGGGAGAGGTTGTCAAAGTTACCTCTAAGCCGGAGAGTGTGGTCAATGAGGGATGGCTTTGCTCAAAAGGAAAATTTGGTTTTCAGTTCATCCACTCACCGGATAGACTGACTACTCCCTTGATAAAAAAAGATGGTGAGTTTAGGAACGCCTCCTGGGATGAGGCTTTGAACCTGGTGGCGAATAAATTTAAAGGGATTAAGGAAAAGTATGGAGCGGACAGCATTGCCGGGTTTTCTTCGGCTAAATGCACCAATGAGGAAAATTACCTCTTTCAGAAATTTATGCGAGCGGTAATGAATACCAATAATGTAGACCATTGTGCCAGATTATGTCATGCCTCAACTGTGGCTGGATTAGCTAGAGCTTTTGGCAGTGGAGCAATGACCAATTCCATAGCAGAGCTCGGGCATGCTCATTGTATCCTGGTCAGCGGATCCAATACCTCAGAGACCCATCCTATAATTGCTCTTCAGATTAAGGCGGCAGCGAGAAGGAATGGGGCCAGACTTATCGTGGCCGATCCACGAAAGATAGAGATGACAGAGTTTGCTTATCTTTGGCTGCGTCATAGACCAGGCACAGATGTTGCCTTATTCAATGGAATGATGAATGTTATTGTTTCTGAAGGGCTCTATGATAAAAAATTTGTAGAAAAACGCACCGAAGGTTTTGAAGAACTTAAGACGGTGGTGGAAAGATACACCCCGGATTATGTGGAGGGTATAACCGGTGTTCCTGCTAATGAGATAATTTCGGCCGCCCGCACATACGCCGGCGCGGGGAGCGCTTCTATAGTCTATGCTATGGGTATCACTCAGCATACCACGGGGACTGACAATGTTCTTACTCTGGCTAATCTGGCTATGCTCACCGGTAATGTGGGCAAAGAAAGCTCAGGCGTCAATCCTCTGCGGGGACAGAATAATGTCCAGGGTGCCTGTGATTTAGGGGCTCTACCCAATGTTTTCCCTGGCTACCAGCCAGTAGAAGACAAAGAGATACGGGAGAAATTTGAGAGAACCTGGGGTGTCGATTTGCCTGACAAAAACGGTCTTACTGTAGTAGAGATGGTCCACGCTATTGAAGAAGGAAAGATTAAGGCTATGTACATAATGGGGGAGAACTCTGCTCTCTCTGATCCTAATACCAATCGCACTCGGCAGGCTCTGAAGAAGCTTGATTTTTTAGTGGTACAAGATATTTTTTCCACTGAGACGACAGAGTATGCTGATATTGTTTTGCCGGCTGCCTGTTTTGCTGAAAAAGAAGGAACTTTCACTAATACAGAAAGGCGGGTGCAAAAGCTGAATAAGGCTTTTGATCCTCCCGGTGAAGCAAAGGCAGACTGGAAGATAATCTCTGAGCTAGCAGCCAGATTTGGATACAGGATGGAGTGTAATTCTCCGGCAGAAGTGATGAATGAAATAGCCTCCCTTACCCCTATATACGGGGGGATGAAATATGAGAGATTAAGTGAAGAAGGCCTGCAATGGCCCTGTTTAGATGAGAAACACCCGGGAACCAGATTTTTGCACAGGGGCAGATTTTCCCGAGGGTTAGGTAAATTCCATCCTACTCCCTACAAGGAGCCTGCAGAACTACCAGATGAAGAATATCCGTTTATTTTGTCTACCGGAAGAACCCTTTTCCATTGGCACACCGGGACCATGACCCGAAGAGTGAAGGGCCTCGAGGAAATATACCCTGAGGGACTGGTAGAGATCCATCCTCAGGATGCAGAGAAGATTGGTCTTACCCCCGATGAGCTGGTGGAGGTGAGCTCCCGGCGAGGCAAAGTAGTAGCAAAAGCAGAGATTACTGAAAAATCCCCCCCTGGCACAGTTTTTATGACCTTTCACTTTAAAGAGTCAGCAGCCAATCTTTTAACTATCGACGCTCTGGACCCTGTTGCCAAAATCCCTGAATATAAGGTATGTGCAGTAAAAGTTCAAAAGGTAAGTTGATAAGAAGAGCAAAATAAGGGACTTACCACGTTCGCTTGACAGATATCTAAATCTAAGGTAATCTTATTTACAAGTTCTTTGACAGATTCTGTCAATTTTTATGAGAAGGTTTCTCCGAGTCAAAGTCCCTAAAGGCACTCCCAGGGGACCTGACCGATAGGGGATGGCAGGAAACTGCTATGCCTCCCGTGTTTGGAAAGGAGAAATTACCTTTTTCTCTAAAGCCAATATCTTTCCAAACGATATTGGCTTTTTTTTAATACATAAATATAATAAAGAGGGAGTAGCATGGATAGCAAGATAAAAAAAGTGTTGTCGGTTGGGCTGATTTTAGTTTCGATATCGACATTAATGGCTAGCTCTGCTCAGGAGGCAGTTGCGCAAGGAGTTGCTTCTACGCCGAAAAAGGTACCTCTCCTGCCTAAAATGGAAAGGTTAAGAGTGGCTACTACTACCAGCCTTTACGATACTGGCTTATGGAGTTACCTCGAGCCAATGTTTGAGCAAAAGTACGGCGTTGAGCTGGACATCGTCTATGCTGGCACCGGGATAGCTCTGCAGTATGGAAAGAGGGGGGATGTGGATGTTCTCACCATCCATGATCGGGCACGGGAGGACGAGTTCATAAGAGAAGGATACGGTGTAAACCGAAGATGCATTGCCTATAATTATTTCCTTATTGCAGGGCCAGAAAGTGATCCGGCTGGTATAAAGGGTATGCTTCCTGAAGATGCCTTCAAAAGGCTTATGGAGGAGGGTAAAAAGAATCCTGAGAAGGCGAAGTTTATCTCTCGAGGGGATAATTCGGGAACACATGCCAAAGAAAAGGCAATCTGGCTAAAAGCAGGTTATGAATATGAGAGTGTCCAAAAATCTGGTTCATGGTATGTAGAAGCGGGTCGAGGGATGGGGCCTACTTTACTTATGGCCAGCGAAATGCAGACTTATACTCTAACTGATAAGGGCACTTTTTTGGCTTATAAAGGCAATTTAAAGCTAGTTCCCTTAGTGGAGAAAGGGAAAATCCTGCTCAATGTCTATGCAGCACTGGCTGTTAATCCAGAGAAACATCCTAAGGTCAACATTAAAATGGCCAACAATTTGATAAATTTCCTTATATCTGACGAGGTTCAGAGGCTAATTGGAGAATATGGTGTTGAAACATATGGAATGCAGCTTTTTACTCCCTGTGGTGGGGGAAAGTGTAAGGAGATAGGTTGTCCTACCTGGGAGGAGTGCGCTAAACCTGCTGAATGGCCAATAAAATGAGTGAACTCTGGAAAGCCTTCTTAAGAGCCGTTGAACTCATAGTTAATCTGGATCCAGAGGTTACAGGGATAACTTGGAGGTCGCTGTATATTTCAGCGACCTCTACCATCCTGGCCTCGTTGATTTGTGTTCCTCTTGGTGGGATGATACACTTATGCAGCTTTTCAGGTAAACGAGGCCTGATAAGCATCATCCAGACCTTTTACAGTCTCCCTACGGTTTGCGTTGGCCTCCTCGTTTTCGTGCTGTTTTCCCGAGTTGGACCGCTTGGCAGGTTTGGTATTCTTTTCACTCCTACAGTCATGGTTATAGGACAGATGATACTTATTACACCGATATTGCTCGGGCTTACCATCTCTGCTCTAAGTGGAGTAGATAGGACGATTAAGGATAGCACCTTATCGCTCGGTGCTACTGAGCTTCAGGCTATCTGGGCTATCATCAAGGAGGCAAGATTTGCTGTTTGGGCAGCGGTGGTCATGGGCTTTGGCCGGGCTGTTTCTGAGGTGGGTTGTGCTATGATAGTTGGTGGAAATATCAGGGGATTTACCCGAGTGTTAACTACTGCCATCTCATTGGAAACCCAGAAAGGCGAGTTGGAATTGGCTCTTGCTCTTGGAATCATTCTCATCTCGTTGGCTCTAGTAATCAATGTCATCGTAAATACAATACAGCAGAGGTATTGATGTTCCTGATAGAAGTAGAGGATTTGTATCAGCGCTATGGCTCTAAAGAAGTACTAAAAGGGCTTACCCTATCCATAGAGAAAGGAGAAGTGTTTGCTCTAATTGGTCCAACTGGTGCTGGAAAAAGCACACTCTTACGGCTCCTTGACCAGCTTGAGAACCCTGTTTCAGGTAAGATACATTTTGCCGGAAAGGATGTTTCAAACTCACCAAAGCTGAGATTAGAGAGACGCCGTAAGATGGCGATGTTGTTTCAAAAGCCGGTAGTTTTTAATGCCAGTGTCTATGATAATATCGCTTATCCTCTTAAAATAAGAGGCTATAAGAGAAAAAGTATTTTTAAAAAAGTTAGCAAAATGCTGGAAATGGTTGATCTCAAAGGCTATCAAAAAAGGAATGCGCGGACACTCTCCGGCGGGGAGACCCAGAGGGTGGCTTTGGCTCGAGCCATGATCACTGAGCCGGAAGTGCTTCTATTGGACGAGCCAACAGCAAATCTTGACCCTTTAAGCGTAAACCTGATCGAGGAAATTATCTTGCGCTTTAACTACGAGCAAGGAACCACTATAGTGATGGCAACGCATGATATGTCCCAGGGACAACGCCTTGCTAACAGGATAAGTGTGTTAATGGAGGGCGAACTTATCCAGGTGGACAGGTCAAGCAAGATTTTTAACACCCCCAAGGATATAAAAGTAGCTAAATTCGTGGGTGTGGAGAACATTTTAAAGGGAGTGATAATCTCAAATGAAGATGGGGTAGTTCGCATAAATGTCAATGAGCAAATCATAGAAGGAATATCGCATCGCCAAGCTGCTGAAGAGGTGTATGTTTGCATTAGGCCAGAGGAGATAACTTTATCCCTCTTAAGACCCTCAAGCAGTGCCAGAAACTCTTTTCCTGGCGAAATAAGTCTGGTAACTTTCTCAGGACCTCTTGTCAAAATTAAGCTGAGGTGTCCTTTTCCACTTTTAGCTCTGATTACGAAAAAATCAGCCGAGGAGATGGAACTTGAGGCTGGTAAGAGGGTTTATGTCTCATTCAAAGCCACTGCTATTCATATTATTGGCTTAAAATAAGTTTGTTTATATCGACTATTCGGGCAAAGATCTTGACAGATATCTAAATCTGGATAGAAAGGGCCTTAGAGATGGGTAAGCCTTTCCGGAATGGAAGATCGATCAGCCAAAGCTTTTGCTGTGCGCTTAATACCTGAAAAAAAATAGATAACAAAGGAGGAGAGCTTGAATAGAATGGAAGATTTTAAAGATATGGTTGAAAAGGATCCTTTTGGCCGCCTTTTGGGGATACGCTTAGATAAAGTCGAGCCGGGATACGCTAAAACCCGCGTAAAAGTGAGGGGAGAGTTCCAGAATTTTTCCGGCTATGTTCATGGAGGTCTTATATTCTCTCTGGCTGATCAGGCCTTCGCGGCTGCCTCAAATTCCTTGGAGTCACTCGCCCTGGCTTTGCAAATGAGTATTAATTATCTTTCTCCTCCCGCAGTGGAGGATGAGCTAACGGCAGAGGCACGCCAGATACATTTAGGAAAGAAGATCAGTGTTTACCGAATAAAGGTAAAAAATTCCTCTGGTAAGTTAATAGCCGACTGTCAGGGCACAGTTTATCAGAAAAAAAGAGGTCATAAATGATTGAGCTGGAAGAAGCGCTAGAGATTGTCCTATCCCAGGTCAAGGTTT
>CAZIXA010000040.1:0-20126 GCA_964543295.1 uncultured Clostridia bacterium
AGGTTTACTTCATAACAATTGAGAGAAATTATTGAAATTCCTATGCCTTAAAATAACCGACCTACTTCGTTTATGTTCCCAAATTGGTATATTTTGCGAAGTACTTCGTTTACCCCGTTAGATAGCAACCATCCAACGGGGTTTATGCACGATTCTAGGTGTGAACTGTCACAACCTGTCCCAGAGGATTTGGTCTACTTTAAAAACTGGACCATCTTTACAGACCCGCAGATATCCTTCTGGCGAGGTCACCACACATCCCAGACAGGCACCTATTCCACAACCCATGCTCTGTTCCATTGAAACCTGAGAGGGCACTCTATATTTTCTACTGAGCTGAGCTATTCTTTTTAACATTGGTAGAGGGCCACAGGCAAAGACTAAGTTTGGCTTAGAATATCGGAGTAGAGCTTCAGCCAAAAAATCACTAACAAGCCCTTTGTAGCCCCAACTGCCGTCCTCGGTGGCTATTTTAACTGTGGCTCCCAAGTTCTTAAAATCCTGGGCACATAAGATTTGCTTTCTTGTCTGGGCTCCAAGAAAAAGGGTTATCCTAGGACGGCGACTCTTAGGAGGCATCTGACCACTGATTTTCGAATCATGGTTAAGTAGCCTTTTTGCCAGAAAATAAAGAGGCGCTACCCCTATGCCACCAGCCACCAGGATGACTTTCCCAAAATTTTCCTTTAATTTAAATCCTTGCCCCAGGGGACCCAAGAGATCCAGCTTCTCACTCTTTTCCTTTTTGGATAGAAGATTTGTTCCCTTGCCCACTACTCGGTAGAGAATCTCGAGCTTCTCATCCTCGGTGTTATGGATGCTGAAGGGCCGCCTTAGCAAAAAAGCTGACCCGGCTGTAACTTTAATGTGTACAAACTGGCCTGGCTGCGCATTCTGGCAGATTTTGGGAGAATTAAAAATTATCTTAAAATAGTTAAGACTAATATTTTTGTTGGAGAGAATCTTAGCTACAATCTGGTACATTCTCTTTTCTCTCTTAGATTATACCAACATTTTTAAACGATTCAAGGCGCAAGGTTGACAGAGCCGTTTGCTTAAGATAAAATTAAGCGCTTCATGAGGAAGAAGATGTAGATGGGTGTATGAGAGGTAAGCAAAGAGGGCCAGAGTAAATAGGTAGCTTTGTTGAAAGAGAAATTACTAAGAAAAATAAGTGGGGTCGTATCTGAGCTATGTCTGGAAAGTAATTATGGAATAAGAAAGGATGTCTTTGAGGCGCTTCAACTGGCCGAGAAAAAAGAGGAGGAAAGACTCGCCAAATTAGTTTTAGGCAAGTTAATCGAGAATATAAAAATTGCCGAGGCCGAAAAAGTTCCTGTGTGCCAGGATACCGGGGTAGCGGAGGTCTTTGTAGAGGTGGGTAAAGGAGTGAGTATCCAAGGTGACTTATTGGAGGAAGCTATATCTCAGGGAGTAAGAGAGGGGTACGAGAGAGGTTACTTACGAAAATCTATGGTAGATGATCCCCTTTTCTTACGTCGAAATACCCAGGATAATACTCCAGCCCTGATTCACTTTCAATTTGACTCCTCTTTTTGGGGTAAGATAAAAATAACTTTTTTCCCCAAAGGGTTTGGTTCAGAGAATGTAGGAAAAATAGCTATGCTTACTCCTGACGATGGCAGAAGAGGAGTAAAAAGGTTCATCCTGAAGGTAGTTAAAGAGGCAGGGGCCAATCCTTGTCCACCTGTTATTGTCGGGGTAGGGATAGGAGGAACAATGCAGACCTGCGCCTTTCTTGCCAAAAAAGCACTGCTTCGTCCCTTGGAAGCGAGGAACCCGACAGCAAGCTATGCCCTCTTGGAGGAAGAACTGTTAAGAGAGATCAATCAATTAAAAATAGGGGTGCAGGGTTTAGGAGGATTGACCACTTGTCTGGGGGTTAATATAGAATATTTCGCCACTCATATGGCAGGTCTTCCGGTAGGGGTGAATATCAGTTGTTATGCTCTAAGAGAAGCTACCAGAGTTCTTAATGTGTAGATGGTTAATTTTTTATGCTTATTTTAGGTATTGATGAGGCTGGAAGAGGGCCGGTAATAGGTCCTCTTGTTATTTGTGGAGTACTGATAGGGCAGGCTTGTCTCGCAGAGCTTATTAAAAAAGGAGTAAGAGACTCAAAATCTTTAGTTTCTTCCAGGAGGTTAAAACTGAAAAAGGAGATTGAACTCCTGGCGCAAGACTATGAGTTAATCATTATCTCCCCCCAACAAATTGACAAAAAGGGAATGAATGATTTAGAGCTAGAAAGCACAATTACTCTCATAAGAAAATTTCATCCTCATCGCGTTTATGTAGATGCGCCTACTCGAAATTGTAACTCTTACAAAGAGAAAATTAGGGCATTCCTTAGCCCCGAGACGAAAATAGAGTTAGTAGTAGAAAATTTTGCCGATCAAAATTATCCCGTGGTAGGAGCTGCTTCAATCCTGGCTAAAGTGGAAAGAGACAGAAGGATATCTAAACTGAAGAAGAGGTATGGACCACTGGGGTCGGGTTATCCTTCGGACCATCAGACGATTAATTTTTTAAGAGAATACCTTCGCCAACATAAGAAGTTTCCTCCCATCGTCAGAAAAAGGTGGAAGACTTTACAAAGGATCTTAGAGCAGGAATTCTGAATCATGGGAATTTCCTCCTTGAATATCTGGGGAAGGAGTGATGCGGCAGACAAAATGAGGAAGAAAAATTTGTGGGTGCTTGGGGTGTTTATGATGGCTGCTCTTACCCTACTCGTAGGTTGTAAGAGGGAAGATGGCCGATATTCTTTGCGCACCACGGTAAAGGAGACTCCGCTTTTGGAGGCGCAAGGGGTCAATTTAGTTGGATGGGATGAGAAAGGTAGAAAGTCCTGGGAACTTCAAGCTAATTCTGGCGTGCAGTTTACTCAACGGATGAGCCTTAGCCAGGTGAAACTCAATCTTTTGGAAAATGGTAGACCAGCCTCGGAAGGAGTGGCCGAAAGGGTTACTATGGACACTCGTACCTCAAATCTTGTGCTTAAAGGAGATGTCAAGTTTGTTTCCTATGCTGACGGAGCCGAACTTTTTACTTCTGAACTGGAATGGATAGCCTCAGAAAAAAAATTACAGACAGAGGAGAAGGTTTTCTTAAAAAGGGGAAATCTTTTTATAGAGGGATGGGGTCTGGTTGCAAATTCTGACCTATCTCAGATAGAGATTAAGCATAGCCCTACTACCAGACTTATTGAAAGTAAATCTTGACTGTAACTATTTAGCCACAGATTCACACAGATGAACACGGATTAATTATTTGACCCCTTAGAAAGTTATTAGTGTCGAGAAGATTTATACGCGTGTCGAGGGATTTTCCCGAAGGAGAGCGTTTAGCGGATAATAAAACCCTAAACGACTACCACTTTCAGATTTACTCTATACGCTCTACGCTACCCGCTATACTAATCCAGCGACGGAGGGAAAGAGTGCCGAGATATTCTTGAGGGAGGATACGAATGAAGAAAAAAGTTAGACTACTTCTGGGGATGGCATTAATTGTCTGCGTGGTTATGAGTCTCTCCTCGACAGTCTTCGCCCAGAAAGAGCTAGTAGTTAGCAGCTCCCAGCAGAGAATAGACTATGCCAGCCGGATACTCTTTTATAAAGGCAAGGTTAAGGCTACCTGGGAGGATCTATTATTGTTGTCGGACGAGATGGAGGTCCATCTAACTAAGGAGAATGATTTAAAAGAGATTATAGCCAAGGGAAATGTCAGTATTACCCAGGGGGATAAAAAGAGGCAAGCCACCGGACAGATGGCCACCTATACCGGTGAAGATGAGAAACTTGTTCTCCAGGGTAATGCTCACTATCACGATGAGCTAGGAAATGATCTACTGGCAGAAAAAATAACCATCTGGATAGGAATAGAAAAACTCGAGGCGGAAGGGGCCCCGGTTCAGGCGACTTACGCATTAGGATCATTAAGAAAGGAAGAAAAAGTTGGTTCTCAGGGTGGAAAATCTCAGTAAGAACTATCAGAAGAAACTGGTAGTAAATAAAGTCTCTCTTGAGGTATCCCAGGGTCAGGTAGTTGGTCTTCTGGGACCTAATGGAGCAGGAAAGACAACCACTTTTTATATGATTGTGGGTTTGGTCAAGCCTAGCCAGGGTAGTATTTTTTTAGGAGACGAAGAAGTTACTCATCTTGCTACATATCAGAGGGCGAGAAAAGGCATTGCTTATCTTCCTCAGAGACCCTCCGTATTTCAAAAACTTACCGTCAAGGAAAATCTTTTGGCCATTCTGGAAACCCTTGATCTCTCCGCGGGGGAACAGGAGGAACGGGCAAATTATTTACTCTCTGAACTAGGGATTACCCATTTAGCGAAGCAGAGGGCTTATCTCCTTTCCGGTGGAGAACGTCGAAGAGTGGAGATAGCAAGAGCCCTGGTTACTTCTCCTTCTTTTATCCTTCTCGACGAGCCCTTCGCTGGAATCGATCCTATTACCGTGTCAGATCTCCAAACAATTGTCTTTGAGTTAAAAAACAAAGAAATAGGAATACTCATTACCGACCACAATGTCAGAGAAACTCTTCAGATTACAGATTCCTCTTACATCATGCATCAGGGCAAAATTCTTATGTCCGGGAAAAGGGATGAGCTCACCCAAGATAAAAAAGCAAGAGAGATCTTTCTGGGGGAGAACTTCAGGCTTTAAGAAAAAGAGCTCGATCGTCAGAGTCCTTTTAAAGATAGGAATACTGACCTACTTTCTGGTTACAGTGGTTCCCTCGTTTGCCCTGGAGAAAACTCCTCCGGTCAACCTTCAGGCAGATCGCCTTTACTGGATGGGCAGTTCAGTTACGGGGCAGGGAAATGCACATTTGGAATACAAAGATGTCCAGCTTAAGGCTGACGAAATAGTAGTAAATTTGAACAGTCTCGATCTAACGGCAAGGGAGGAGGTTGATCTTCAAATCGGAAACCGACGACTGACAGGTAAGGATTTAAGATACAATTTGAGAAGTGAGACTGGCACAATTCAAAGTATAAGATGGAAAGAAGGTCCTTTTTTTTATAAGGCAGAAAAGGCACATTTTTCCTCTGAGGTGGTTGATCTGAAAAGGGTTGATTTTACTACCTGCGATCTTCCCCTTCCTCACTATAAGATAAGAGCTGGAACAGCTAGGGTATACCCAGGCGACAAGATTATAATGAAAAGTGTAGTCCTTTACCTGGGAAGTTTACCTATTTTCTGGACTCCTTATCTCATCCAGTACCTGCAGAAGGAGAACCGGGTAATGCTTCCCAATCCTGGATATAGTGATTTTTCCGGGTGGTATGTTCAGACAGGATATTATTTTTATAGCTCAGCCCATTTTCAAGCAAAGCTACATCTTGATTATAGAGAGAAAAAGGGCTGGGGCGAAGGGGTAGATGTTTTTTATGAATCAAAGGCCGGAGAGGGCGAGATAAAGACTTACTATGTAAAAGAGGCCGATACCAAAGAGGAGAGATGGACCTTGAGACTAAGACACCGGCAGTCTCTGTCTAAATCTACCGATCTCAAGGTTCGTTTGGATCGACTTTCGGACCCAAATTTTCTGGACGACTATTTTGGTGAAGGATACGAAACTTCCTATCTACAGCTCGGACACCGGGGATCCGGCTATAATGTGGCAGTTTTAGCAGAACCTTCGGTAAATCCCGACTTTGAGCGAGGATTCCTAGAAAGACTACCTCAAATAAAGCAGAACCTCGAACCCCGAAGGCTGGGTAAATCCGGTATTTATCTGGATCAGGCCGCCGAAGTTACCAATTTTAGAAAAGAAGAGAAAAATATAGTTCGAGCGGACTCTTTTCTGGATCTTTCCTATCCTTTTACTGCTTTTAAATATCTTAGACTACAGCCTAAGCTGGGATATCATCTCTTCCGATACTGGTATACCAAAGATAATAAGAAAGAGGAGGGTTATCGAAGCATACCTTACCAGGAGTTAAATCTTTTTTTTAAGATCGGGGGTAAATTTGGAAACTACAGCCATATGATGAGCCCTTCCTTGAGCTATTATCATTCTTCCGAGATAAAAAATGATTTCTGGCTGCCCTTTAGCTTAGGAGATCACGCTAAGGAAACAGGGGACATTCACCCTGCGAATATACTGAAGCTAGATCTTCGAAATGACCTTTATCACCGAAAAAGGAAGTTTATTTCCGCAAGAATCAGCCTGGATTACGATTTAACTAAGAAAAAGGAAAGATTTTCTCCGCTGGAGGCAAAAGTCTATCTAACTCCCTCTCTACCCCATCTAAATTATCTTTATCTTTACCTTCTCTATCATCCTTATGCTAAGGAATATAAAAACATAGAAAGTGATTTAAGTCTCAAGGGGAAAATCTGGAATTTGACTTTAGGATTAAGAAAATATACCGATGAGAGGGTAACTGATTTTGTTACGCAGGGTGGAATCAAATTTGGGAAAAATCAAATTACTGCTTCCATCCGTTACGATCTAGAAGGAAAAAAAATGCGGGAAGAGGCTTATTCTTGGCAGCGAGATCTGCACTGCTGGGCAGTGAGGTTATTCTTAAGGAATAAATATGGAGCAGATTCAGAAAAGGAATACTGGATCATGTTTTATATAAAGGCTTTCCCTCATCGCTGGATTAGATATCATCCAGAGCTGGAAGAGCTAGAATACGGCGGATAATTCAGAATTTAGATTTGGTGATTAGGAACTAACAACTCCTAATGGCTGACCACTGACTACTCTGAGGGTAAATGCTCAGTAAACGCCGTTTTATATTGAATTTTCAGGGTAGGGTGCGCAGGCTCTGAGCCTTGCGACTACCAAAAACGACGGGGTTCACTGAATACTTATCTGTGAGGAGGTATAGATGAAAGTCTTGGTTATAGGGGGTGGAGGAAGGGAGCATGCCCTGTGCCGGGAACTATCTCAAAGTCCCCAGGTTGAGGAAATCTTTGCTGTTCCTGGGAATGCTGGCATCTCAGAGATTGCGCAATGTAAAAAAATAGAATATGAAAAAAATTTTTCTTCTCTAGCGGGTCTGGTAAACAAGGAGGGAATAGACCTCACCGTAGTAGGACCAGAGATTCCTTTAGTAAATGGAATAGTGGATTACTTTCAAAAAAAGGGATTAGCTATCTTTGGTCCTTCCAGGGCGGCTGCCTCATTGGAAGGAAGCAAGGTATTTGCTAAAAGATTTATGAAAAAATACCATATTCCGACAGCTGATTTTAAAGTGTTTTCCGATCCGGATAAAGCTATTGCTTATGTAGAGAAAAGGAAGGATCCAGTAGTGATCAAGGCTGATGGTCTGGCAGCCGGCAAAGGGGTGTTGGTGACTGAGACACCCCAAAAGGCCGTGAAGGCAATAAAGCTAATTATGGAAAAAAAAGCCTTTGGTGAAGCGGGAAAGAGAATATTAGTGGAGGAAAAACTTTTTGGGCAGGAAGTCTCTTTCATTGTTCTCGCAGACGGGAAAACTGTGAGGCCCCTTGTTTCCTCTCAGGATCATAAGCCTATCTATGATCATAACCAGGGTCCTAATACAGGAGGGATGGGAGCTTATTCTCCTGGTCCTATTTCTCCCTTGCTCCATAAGAAAATAATGAGGAGAATTATAATTCCTACCCTGCAAGGGATGAAGGAGGAGGGAAGAGAGTTTAAGGGCGTTTTATATGCCGGCCTGATGATCAAAGGAGCAGACCCTAAAGTTCTGGAGTTTAATGTTCGTTTTGGGGATCCCGAGACCCAGGTTACTCTTCCTCGCTTGAAGAATGATCTTTTGGAGGTTCTTCTGGCCATGCAAGAGCAAAGTCTCAATCAGGTCCGTCTTGAGTGGCGTCCTCAGGCGGCAGTTTGCGTTATTCTTGCCTCGCGTGGTTATCCTGGTAGTTACGATAAAGGCAAACCCATAAAGGGTTTGGAGAAACTGTCTCGATTACCCAATATCTTTACCTTTTATGCAGGAGTGAAGAGAGAAGATCATCGGTTGGTAACCAGTGGAGGTAGAGTGCTGGGGGTCACAGCTCTGAGTAAAAATTTGAAGGAAGCCATTCGACAGGCCTATCGAGCAGTAGACAAGGTTTACTTTGAAGGAATGTATTGCCGACGGGACATAGGCTACAAGGCCGTGGGAAAAAAATAAAAATCATGGTTGACAAAAAAAATCTATTATAATAAGATAAAATAATGACCGATATTGTTTTGCCACAAAAATTTAAGTAAAGGAGTTGACAAAATGCTTCAGTTCTTGATCAAAGGTGGTCCGTTAATGATTCCTCTGGTATTTTGCTCCATACTTGCGCTGGCTATCATCATTGAGAAGTTCATGAGTCTGAAGATAATCGAGTCTAAAGCTGATAGGTTCATGGAAAGAGCACTGGGAATTCTTAACAGTGATGAGGAAAGAAAGATAGACAAGGTTCTTGCCCTGTGCGAGATGACTTCTTCTCCACCGGCTCGTATTCTGCGGGCGGGGATTGAGAAAAAAGACGTAGGAAAGACGGAAATCAAAGAGGCTGTGGAGGATGCCGGCGCTATGGAGGTACCTCATCTGGGAAGATACTTGGTGATTCTGAGCACTATTGTCACCATCTCGCCTCTTTTGGGCTTGCTGGGAACAGTAAGGGGAATGATCAGGGCCTTTAATGAGATCGCTGCGGCGGGGGTAGGCGAGCCAGGAGCTCTAGCCGGGGGGATCTCTGAGGCTCTATATACTACTGCCTTTGGTCTTAGCATAGCCATTCCCGCCCTGGTTTTTTATAATTACTTCACTCACCGAACAGATAGGCTGGTTCGGAAACTGGAGAGTTTCTCTGGTGAGTTCTTAGAATTGTTGGCCAGGAGGTAAAGATGCGTTTTCGTCGCCCAAAATCACGGGAAGAAGCAGCATTTAATCTCACTCCTCTTATCGATGTTGTGTTTTTGCTGGTTATATTCTTTATGCTTACCACCACTTTTCGTACCATTTTTCAGGGAATAAAGGTAGATTTACCTACCACTACCACACCGCAGGAAAAAATTGAGGAAAGTATTGTCATTTCTATTACCAGAGACAATCGTATCTATCTTGGTACGAGCAGCGTAAAAAAATCAGGACTGGTTAAGCTTCTAAAAAGTAGATTAAAGGGACGTCGAGCTCTGGTTGTCATTAATGCCGACAAGAATACCCGGCACGGTCAAGTGGTGGAGGTTATGGATCTGGCTAAACAAGCTGGAGCTGGTAGACTGGGTATTCTCACTTCTTATGTAAAGGTGGTGAAAAAAGGTGAATGAAAAAAAACGATTTAAACTGACTCTTCTCATCTCCTGTGCAGTTCATTTTTTCCTTATTCTTTTGTTCCCTAGCTTAGGGGCTCCTCTTAAACCCCTTCCCAAATATGTAGAAGTATCTCTGGTTAGGGTTCGCTCTAAACCTGCGCCTGCCCGGGTAGTTACGGTACCAAAGAAGAAAGAACCGGTTAAGGTGGTAGAAAAAAAGAAAGTAGCCACGGTAAAAAAAGAGGAAACACCTAAGGTAGCCCAAATAAAGAAAAAGCCTAGGGGGGAGAAAGCCACTGGCCAGATAGAAAAAGGAGGAAAACCTGCTGGAGGTAAGATCGACGCAGCACCTCCAACAGAGACAAGATTGGCTGTTAAGGTCTCCCCGGTAAAGATCTCTGCGCAACCAGGCCCAAAACTTCCCACCCTTCCTCCTCAGGTGAGAACTGAGAGTGAGATTAAAATTCCTTTAATCGGCCGTAGTGATGAACCCACTATGGGGACCGGAACTAACGATTATGCTCTTCAAGGAGAAAGAGCTATTATACCGGGAGAAAGGTCTCTTCCTGGTGGTGGAAAAGGAGTTAGCGGTAAAGAAATCCTTCCTCAAGGCAGTGGTCTTCCCTCCAAAGTTCCTTCTTCTATTGGAGGAGGAGGAATCTCCTACCAGCCAGGAGAAGGGGAAGGAGTCGGAGAAGGCCGAGGGCGTGGAATTAGAGGGCCATTAGGTGAAGGCGGCCGAAAAATCGAGAGGCAGGTAGAACCTCCTTATCCGGAATGGGCCCAAAGAGAGGGGAAAAAAGGTGTGGTAGAGGTAAAATGCTGGGTACTGCCCAGTGGAGAGGTGAGAAATGTTGAGGTCTGCCAATCCTCGGGATTGCCCAGATTAGATGAACATGCCTCCCAGTATCTAATGATGTGGAAATTCGAGCCTATCAAAGAGAAAAAAATACAATGGGGGATAGTTCCCTTTTGTTTTGAATTTCCAGAGGAATAAAAGGATTTTCAAAAGTGGATATGTCTCATGGGGGAGAATAAATTTCAATTAGTATCGGACCTTAAACCCAAAGGAGACCAACCACAAGCAATAAAGAAACTATCGGACGGTGCAAAAAAGGGATATAGAGAACAAACTCTAATTGGTGTTACTGGATCAGGCAAAACATTTACTATGGCCAATGTGATCCAGGAAGTGCAAAAACCTACCCTCGTTATCTCTCACAACAAGACCCTGGCTGCCCAACTCTTTAGTGAGTTTTCCTCGCTATTTCCTAACAGCAGAGTGGAGTATTTCGTTTCTTATTATGATTATTATCAGCCTGAAGCTTATGTCCCTCAGACCGATACTTATATTGAAAAGGATGCTTCTATTAACGACAAGATCGACAGAATGCGGCATTCGGCTACTCGTTCTCTTTTAGAACGTCGAGATACTATAATTGTAGCCAGTGTCTCCTGTATCTACGGCTTAGGTTCTCCCGAGGATTACCGGGAGATGCTATTAGCCATAGAAGTGGGAGAGGAGATGGAGAGGTCAAGAATTCTCAAGAAATTGGTGGAAATGAGGTATGAACGAAATGATATTGATTTTTCACGAGGAAAATTCCGAGTAGTAGGGGATGTAATCGAGCTTTTTCCTGCTTATGAGGAGGAGGCAGTAAGGATAGAGTTATGGGGGGATGAAGTAGAAAGGGTCTCCTTATTTGACCCCGTAACCAGGCATACAAAAAAACACCTGGAGAAAGTCTATATCTATCCTGCTACTCATTATCTAGCTCCTCCTGACAGGTTAGAGTACGTTCTGGAGTCAATAAGAAAAGAGTTCCAACAGAGACTCAAAGAACTGAAATCTCAGGGAAAACTTCTGGAGGCTCAGAGACTGGAGTCAAGAACTAACTATGATTTGGAGATGATAAGAGAGGTGGGTTACTGCACGGGTATAGAGAACTATTCTCGCTATTTTTCTGGTAGAGCTCCGGGTGAGCGTCCTTCTTGCCTTATCGATTATTTTCCTAAGGATTATTTGCTTTTTATTGATGAATCTCATCAGACGATTCCTCAGCTTCATGCTATGTATGGGGGCGATCGATCGCGCAAGGATAATCTGGTAAACTATGGATTTCGTCTTCCTTCAGCTTACGATAATCGTCCTTTAAAATTTAGTGAATTTGAGAGCCTAATTAGTCAGGTCATCTATGTTTCAGCTACTCCTTCTGTTTATGAATTAAAAAGGAGTTCACAAATAGTGGAACAGCTTATTCGTCCGACGGGATTGGTTGATCCCAGGATTAAGATAAAGCCTGCTACTCGGCCGGTAGATGATCTATTAGAGGAGATAAAAAAGAGGGTGGAAAAATCTCAGAGAGTCCTGGTAACTACTTTGACTAAAAGGATGGCCGAGGATCTTACCGCATATCTAGAGGATTTGGAAGTGAGGGTACGATACCTTCATTCTGAGGTGGAGACTATAGAAAGATCTAAGATCTTAAGAGAGTTGAGATTGGGACAATTTGATGTTCTGGTGGGTATTAATCTTTTACGAGAAGGGTTGGATCTACCTGAGGTATCCCTGGTAGCTATCCTGGATGCGGACAAAGAGGGTTTTTTGAGATCGGAGACCTCGTTAATCCAAACAGCAGGAAGAGCGGCTCGTAATGTAGAGGGAGAGGTAATCCTTTACGCCGACGAGGTAACCTCTTCTATTGAGCGTGCTTTAAAGGAGACGCGGAGAAGAAGAAAAATCCAGCTTCAATATAATCGTTCACATAATATCACTCCCAGGACTATTAAAAAGGCAATTTTAGCTGGTATTGAGACCTACACTGCTGATAAATACGAAAAGATGGCCGTCGGGGAGGAAAAAACCGATTATCTTCCTCCCTCAGAGGTTTCTCGCTTGGTGGAGGTTCTGAAGAGAAAGATGAGGCGTGCCGCAGAGAACCTTGAGTTTGAACGCGCGGCCCAGTTTCGGGATAGAATTAAGGAGTTGACAAAGAAATCAACATCAGTGAAAACTGGTAGTCAGGGATAGTGAGTAGCGTTGGTTTGAACACACTGATAAGCAAGGAGGATTAAATGGGTCTTGGATGGGCATTGTTGGGGGCAGGAGCAGCAGTAGCTTTGTCTGGGATAGGCTCCAGTATTGGCATTGGCTGGGTCGGTCAGGCTAGTGCGGGGGCCATGACGGAGGATCCAGAAAACTTTGGCCGATATCTCATTCTTACTGCTCTGCCAGGAACTCAGGGAATTTATGGTTTCGTGGCTGCTTTTCTTTTGCTAATTAAGATAAATCTGGTAGGAGGAGCACCGGTAGCCTTATCAGCGGTTCAGGGATGGAATCTCTTTCTGGCCACTCTTCCTATAGCTGTTCTCGGTCTGGTCTCAGCTCTGCACCAGGGAAAGGTTTGCGCTGCTGGGGTAGGGCTTACCGTTAAGAGGCCGGCCGATTCAATGAAAGCGGTGGTACTTGCCGTGTTTGTAGAGTTTTACGCAGTACTGGGGCTCCTTATCACTATTTTTTTAGTAATGGGAATAAAGATTTAGTGGAAACTCCTCCCCTGGAGAAATAAAAATGGCCTTAGAGGATATTGTAAGAAATATTAAAGTCAAGGCTACTCAGGAGGGTAAGAGGATAAAAGAGGAAACCGATAAAGAAGGAGAGGAGCTCATCAAAAAAGTCAGGGAACAGGCCGATAAGGTCAAGACGAGGATTCTTTACCAATTAGAGAATCAAGCTAAAGATGAGAAAAGAAAATTAGTAATAAAGACCAGGAGTGAAGAGAGAAAAAAGCTTCTCATCCACAAGCGGAAGCTTATGGATGAGGCATTTAGGCAGGCCGAACAAAAACTGAGTTCCCTGGAAAAAGCCGAGTATCTTAGTTTAATAAAGAGATCCCTTATTTCAAATATAGATTCAGGGGAAGAAGAGATCATAGTTTCTCCTCGAGATGGGGAATGGATGGAAGGAAATTTCATTAAGGACTTGAGAAAAAGTTTGAAGGAGGCTGGAACCAACGATGAGGTGAGGCTTTCTCCAGAACTGGAACCACGGGAGCGTGGTTTTATTCTTAAAAAGAAAGACGTGCAGATAGACTGCACTTTTTCCAATCTTTTTCTTTCCTTAAGGGATGAGCTAGAGATAGAAGTAGCTAGAAGACTGTTTCAGAAAATGGAGACGTGATTATTTTTTCTTTTTCTAGTTCTCTCTTCCTACAATTATTTTTCCTTTCCAAAAAATAATCACGTCCCCATTTTTCTGTTTTCAGGTAATCACAGAGGAGGTAAGGATGGGGCAGGCTAAATATACTATTGGTATTGACTTTGGAACTGAGTCAGGTAGAGCTCTTCTGGTCAAGGTGAAGGATGGAGAAGAGGTAGCCAGCTCTGTTTATGAATATGAGGATGGGGTAATAGATGAGTTTCTTCCTGGCACTCATATCAGGCTTGAGGCAGATTGGGCCTTGCAAAATCCGGCTGACTATACGGAGACGATAAAAAGAGCTATTCCTGAACTACTGGAAAAAAGTGGGGTTGATCCACAGGATGTCATCGGGATAGGGATTGATTTTACCTCCTGTACCATGATGCCCATTGATAAAGAGGGAATCCCTCTTTGCTTGATCGATACCCACAAAAATAATCCCCACAGTTGGGTCAAGTTATGGAAACATCATGCTGCTCAGCCAGAGGCAGATAGAATAAACCACGTTGCCACGGAAAGGAAAGAAAAATTTCTGACCCGCTACGGGGATAAATATTCTTCAGAATGGTTCTATTCTAAGGCTCTACAAATTCTTGATGAAGCCCCCCAGATTTATGAGGCAGCAGATAAATTAATAGAGGCAGCAGATTGGATAGTCCTTCAGCTCACAGGGAAAGAGCGACGAAACTCCTGTACAGCCGGTTACAAGGCTCTATGGGATCATGATACGGGTTTTCCTTCCCGGAATTTCTTCCGAGCCCTGGATCCTCGCTTCGAGGCCATAGTCGATGAAAAGATGTCTAGAAACATTTATCTTCTGGGGACAAAAGCCGGAGGATTGACTCAGGAGATGGCTCATCGTACCGGACTTCGTGAGGGAACACCGGTGGCGGTGGGAAATGTAGATGCCCATGTTTCTGTGCCAGCAGCTACCATAACCCAGCCGGGTAAGATGCTTATGGTGATGGGGACCTCCATATGTCATATGATGGTAGACAAGGACCTCCATCTAATTCCCGGTGCATGTGGCATAGTCAAGGAGGGCATCCTTCCTGGATATTACGGTTATGAGGCAGGCCAGTCCGGAGTAGGAGACATCTTTGCCTGGTTTGTGGAAAATTGCGTTCCCTCAACATACTTTGAGGAAGCGAAAAAAAAAGGCGAAAATATACATCGTCTACTGGAAGAAAAAGCTTCCCTGTTGAAGGTGGGGGAAAGTGGACTTATTGCTCTTGATTGGTGGAATGGTAATCGCTCCGTCCTGGTCGATGCCGATCTTTCCGGGCTTCTATTGGGGTGTACCCTGGAGACAAAACCGGAGGAGATCTATCGTGCCTTGATTGAGGCAACTGCTTTTGGTACCTATAAGATAATTAATACTTTTCAGGAAGCCCAGGTCAAAATAGAGGAACTTTATGCCTGTGGTGGTCTACCAGAACGCAACAAACTTCTCATGCAGATTTATGCCGATGTCACCGATCGAACCATAAAAGTAGCCGCTTCCTCTCAGACTCCCGCTCTTGGCTCGGCCATGTTTGGGGCAGTGGCAGCTAAACCCGAAAATGGGGGCTATGACAGTGTCACGGAGGCAGCCAAGCGCATGGCGCATCTTAGGCAACAATGCTTCGTTCCCCAAAAAGAGATTCATCAGCGGTATGAGAAAATCTACCGCGAATATGAAAGATTACACGACTATTTTGGCCGAGGGGAAAACGACGTCATGAAGTGGCTAAAGAAAATAAAGAAACAAATAAAGGAGTAAAGAATGTTGGAAAAGTTGCGCCAGGAGGTTTGGCAAATGAATCTAGAGCTTCCCAAAAATCGCCTTGTTACCATGACCAGTGGCAATGTAAGTGGAAGAGATCGGGGTACAAATTACGTGGTGATAAAACCCAGTGGGGTAAAGTATGAGGATCTGAAGTCATCTGATATGGTGGTAGTTGATCTGGAGGGGAAAGTAATCGAGGGAGAGTTAAGGTCTTCCTTTGATACCCTCACTCATCTTTACGTATATCGACACCGACAGGATGTCAATGGTATCGTCCATACCCACTCCAATTATGCCACCAGTTTTGCTGTTCTGGGTGAGCCCATCCCGGTTTGTCTTACCGCCATGGCTGATCAATTTGGAGGGCCGATTCCGGTAGGAGCTTATGCTCGAATTGGAGAAGAAGAAATAGGAAAGGAGATTATAAGGTCCATAGGAGAATCTCCGGCTATTTTGATGAAAAATCACGGGGTCTTTACCATTGGCCCATCCCCCAGGGCAGCTTTGAAGACGGCAGTAATGCTAGAAGATATAGCCAAGACAGTTTTTCTGGCCATGCTTCGGGGAACTCCTCATGAAATTTCTCAGGAGGAAGTAAAGAGGGCTCACAAGAAATATATGGAGCAGTATGGACAGCCATAGTCAAGGAAGAGGTTGATGGGAAAGACAATTGCCGAAAAAATCCTCTCCTCCCATGCTGGAGAAGATGCGCGGGCAGGGAATATTGTTGTCTGTAATTTGGATTTTGCCTTTGCTCAAGATGGCACTGCTCCTCTGGCTATTAAGGCTTTCGATAAGATGGGTCAAAAAAGGGTCTTTGATACCCAAAAAATAGCCTTCTTCATCGATCACAATGCTCCTTCTCCCAGCAGCGATGTATCTTCCCTTCATAGGCTTATGAGAGATTTTGCCGGAAAGCATCGCATAAGACTTTACGATGTTGGAGAAGGCATCTGTCATCAATTGGTGGTTGAGGAAGGCTGGGTGGGTGCAGGAGATCTGGTTGTAGGAGCCGATTCCCACACCTGTACCTACGGAGCTCTAAATAGCTTCTCTACCGGAGTTGGATCTACTGACCTGGCAGCGGCTATGGCTTCAGGCAAGCTCTGGTTTAGAGTCCCCGACACTATTAAGATTTTTTTTAAGGGGGAGCTCTCGCCTGGTGTATATGCCAAGGATCTGGCTCTTTATCTAACAGGAAAACTTGGTGCTCGAGGAGCGCTTTATAAATCTATTGAGTTAGGGGGAGAGGTCATTAAGGATCTGAGTATGGAGGCAAGATTCACTCTTTCTAATATGATTACGGAAGTAGGAGCCAAAGCCGGGACTATGCTAGGGGATGAGAAAACTAAAAAATGGCTGGCTGAGCGGTCGAAGAGAAAAATTAGATTTGTTGAACCTGATGAAGACGCTCGGTATGATAAAGTGCTGGAATTTGGCATTTCGCGGTTGGTTCCCCAGGTAGCCAGACCGCATTCAGTCGACAACGTTGTTCCCGTGCATGAAGTTGAGGGAACGTCTATTGAAGAAGCTTTTCTTGGAACCTGTACCAACGGACGATTAGAGGATTTAAGGATTGCCGGAAGGATCTTAAAGGATAAAAAGGTCCATCCGGAAGTTCGTTTTATGGTAGCTCCTGCTTCCAGAAAAGTCTATTTAGACAGTATGAAAGAGGGGATCCTGGAGATCTTAATAGAGGCGAGGGCAGTTCTACTTCCTCCGGGGTGTGGGTGCTGTGTAGGTACCCACCAGGGAGTTCCCTCTCGGGGAGAAAATGTCATCTCCAGCGCCAATAGGAATTTCAAAGGAAGGATGGGCAATCCTGAGGCCTTTATCTATTTAGCCTCTCCAGCTACAGTGGCTGCCTCAGCTATCAGAGGAAAGATTACAGACCCCAGGAGGTATCTCTAGGGTGAAGCAAAAAAAGAAGGTATTATGGGGTTATGCCCATAAGTTTGGTGATGATATAAATACAGATTACATTATCTCCGGAAGGTATAAATTTAAAACGCTGAATTCTCGAGAGTTAGCCGAGCATCTTTTAGAAGATATTGATCCAGATTTTAGTAATAGAAAAGTGGCGGGAGACTTTATTGTAGCTGGGGAAAATTTTGGCTGTGGGAGCTCCCGGGAACAGGCACCGCTGGCCATCAAATACGCCGGGATAGGGGCTGTCCTGGGAAAATCATTTGCTCGCATTTTTTATCGCAACGCCGTAAATATTGGACTTCCCATTGTTCAAACCAATACAGAAAAGATTGAATCAGGGGATGAGCTGGAAATAGACCTGACCTCGGGAGAGGTTCACGTGATTAAGAATAACTTATGCTTGAAAGCTGAACCTTTCCCTTCTTTCATCCTCGACATCATAGAGGTAGGGGGTCTGATAGAGTATTTCAAAAAATACGGAGGTTGGAAAATAATGTAGGAAGGGTCCTTGTATATATTTAGCCACAGATTCACACAGATGAATTAATTGATTAATTACTTGAAGGCAACAACTATTGAAGTTGGCTTATTATTGAATTTTGGCAGAAAACAAGAATTCAAGAGATTTGTATATGATAATAAAAGAAAAATATCAGCGTAAATCTGCGGCTGAATAGTAAGGGGGGAGAAAATGATGAAAAAATGTCTTTTGGTAGGTACAGTGATTGTTTTCGTAGCCACCTTAAATGCCTGGGCTAAGCTTCCGGTTATTACTCCAGAACGCTGGGTTGAGGTCTCCGGCGAGATAACCCAGGAGAGTGCTCACAACATTGTTAAGTCTCTCTTAGATCTAGATGCAAAGACAGATCCCTCTCCCATTGGCCTAAGAATATCCTCTCCCGGTGGGTCGCTGTTTGCCGTACTCGCCGTGTGTGATGTGATTAAAAACTTGAAACATGAGGTAATAACCGTGGGGATTGGTCAGATTGTCTCAGGAGGAGTACTTATTTTGAGTTCAGGCACCAAAAGATATCTCAGCAAGCACTCTATGGTCATGCTTCATCCGCCAAGTTTGGCTATAAGGGATTGGGAGCCTTCTTTCAGTGAATTTCAGGAGTTCAGTCAAACCCTTACCAAGATAGAAAATCAGATGTATTCGGTACTGGCCGAGAATACTGGAAAAACTGCGACCGAGATAAAGGAGGAATTCCAGAAAGAAAAGTGGTTTACAGCTGAGGAAGCAATAGCCAATGGTCTGGCAGATGAACTTCTGGAAAATGCCAGATAAATATGTGGTAAGCAGAATACTGGTCCTATCCTTCCTTTTATTCCTATGATTTAACCTCTTGGGACAAGGACTCCCAATCCGACTATCTTGCTAAATTTAGCCTCATAAAAAAAGATCGAGACCCTGAGAGTCTTATGCACCATACGTTTTTCGTAGTCAATGATTGTTTAGTGGTCATCGGAAGGCAAGTTTAACAAAAATAATTTCTTCCTCATTCCCTCCTTAATGGTGAATCTTCCTGATCACTGGCAGGACAATTTTACTGGAGCAGACAATTTAAAGTGTCTGACCTTATATCCTTTAAGTTTTCTCCCGGATAAAAATTAGATAATAAGGAGACAATGGCTCGGTATGAAAGGAAACATTTGTCCAATCGAACGTGAATAGGCTATCGTAGCAGGTCAAATAGGATCATTAAATCCAAGCGCAGAAAAAAAAGAAAGCAAATCCCTTAAATTTAGGTCTGGGCTTGCTTATTAGAGGAATCTGAATCCAAACCCACTAGTGGTGATAGCTCCGGCTATGGTCCCAATTATTATGGATATGACAATATTGACTACAATTACTGTCACGGTATAAACCAAGGTCTTCTCCTTGGGACATTCCATCATAACGGGGATTGCTAAGTAGAGAAGATAAAGCCCGTAGAGTCCTGCTATTATTACTAAAACGCCTAATGCCGGGACGATGTAAAGGATGCCAGCCACGAGAGTGGGAGTGGCACAGTAAACCGCTATCTTTAGCGCCTGGATATTATTTTTTACTCCTGAAAAGGTAGGAGCCAGAGCATTTATTATTAATCCCAGGACATAAACTCCCACCAGAGTCAGCACATATTGAACTATGGCTCTTGAGAGGGAATTTATCAGGGGAAAGCGAAATGCTCTCATGAAAGGAACAGAAACTCCCACCACACTCATCCCAATTATTGAAGCGACTGCAGGAATTACTGCCAATATGGCCAGGTAATTGAGTATAAGATCCTGGGTGGTAGCTGATTCAGCCTTTATTAGCTGAAAAGTTTCCTTAGGCCTCAAAAGAACCGCCTTTACTCTTCCTACGATGTCCATTTTCTCCTCCATTCGTATACTTTCTAATCTAGATGTCTGCTACGTCTGAAAAGTAGCCGTCTAGCCTTCCTACTAGACTACATGTAACTTATCACACCTTGGGAATTTTGTCAATTACCTTTTGTTGACGATCTTAAAAATGTGAAGTGAATTTATTACTCTGCACCAATTTTGGAAGCTGAGCAAAATAATTCTTCTAGTTGTAAAGTTTTTTCTCTAACACTTCCCTGCTCTGGCTAACGATAATTGCCATAGAGTAGTTTTTGTGAAAATCTATTGCCAGATAGTTCATTCTGCACCTCCTGTTTTTGTTCAAACATACCAAAATTTGCTTCTACAGACCAGGAAACCCACCAGAAATGCTTTTTCTATTGTTTGATATTCAGCCTTCCCCTCTCTAAGAATGACGGTTAACTTGTAGATATCCGACACAGTCCGGACATTCTTCGAGTTTTGGATTATAGGTGACACTGTCGCCTATATATGTATCCCAAGATACTCGAGGGGGGGAAATAGGGCTTCGCCGATTCCTTCGGAATTCCCCTCCTCGACGGCTCGATCGGCAAAGCCGACTCTCGCTTCGCTCGAGCAAGTCGAGCC
>CAZIXA010000041.1:0-19987 GCA_964543295.1 uncultured Clostridia bacterium
TGCCGAGGTTTACTTCATAACAATTCAGAGAAATTATTGAAATTCCTATGCCTCTGGGGATAATCAAAGATTTCTCCAACTCTTGTGAGAGCGTCTTTCACCTACCTATAGTAGACTTGCTTCCTCTTCGTCATTGTAAGGAGCTGAACAGAAAGGAAGGGTTGATCTTGTACCAATATTCTTCTAACATTAAGCTTTTCGGATCTATTCAATCTTGTTCATAGCTTAGGAGAGCGAGAACCCCAGTCGTACCATTTCCATACATTCTGGGTAAGGTCCTCATAATCTCTCTTCATGTGTTCAAATAACCTGGCATTTTCAATAGCGGTAGCTACCTGGTTGGCCAAGGCGGAGAGAAAATCCACCTCGTCATGGGTAAACCGGTGAGGAAGAGAGGAGTAAACTCGCAGCAATCCGATGGCCTTATTTTTCACCAATAGGGGAACATACAGAACCGAGGATATTCCTTCCCGTTTTATCTCTTCTCGATAGTGAACTCGAGGCTCGGTGTCCACATCAGAAATATTGACCGGTCTTCCCGCCAAGCATTCCTGATCCAGGGGACTCTCGCTAACCCGAACCGGTCCCTTTTCCAGGTATCTTTTACTTAAGCCATAGGTTGCTCTAATTTTGAGAGTTTCCCCTTCCCTGTCTAGAAGTCTTAAAGAGGCGCCTTTGTATCCCATTGTCCTGGCAGCACTTTTCACAATAAGATCGAGAACCTCAGAAAGATCAAGGGTAGAGTTAATGGTCTTGGCTATTTCCATAAGAGTTTGCATTCTTTGCTGGATTTTAGCTTTTTCGATGGCAATTGCACCCTGAACGGCAAGAGTATTGGCAATAGCTACTTCGCTTTTCTTAAACTGATGAGGCCGGGAGGTATAGATTCTGAGGATACCTACTGGTTTTTCCCTCATTTTAAGGGGAACCGAGAGAAGGGAGCATATCCCCTCCTTTTTGGCTTCTTTAGGATACTGGAAAAGAGGTTCTTTGGTCACATCAAGGATGCTCACTATTTCCCCCTTCAAAACTTTCTCGTCCAGAGGATTTTTTTCTATCTCTACCGGCCCTTTTTTCAGGTACTCCTGGCTTAGCCCATGGGCTGCTCTCATTTCCAGCCTTTCCCCTTTTTCATCGAGAAGCCGAATGGAACAAGCCTTTACCTTCAAAGCCCCGGTACATCCCTTAGTCAAAACCTGCAGAGTCTCCTGGAGATTCCCCGCGGCAATCAGATCTCCACATAGTTCACAAAACTTTGATATATACTTGGTTTCCGGACCACTCATCCTATCCTCCCTTAACTTATATTAATTGCCTTAAGAAGAGTTAATGCACCGAACAGGAAAAACAAGGATCATAGGCCCTAACCAGCATCTCACAGAGAAGAGCGATCTTCTTTTCGGGCAGGTCACTGTTCTGTCTTACTAAATGGCGCATATCCTCTTCAATATTGGCAAAATTATGGACTGTGGGTGTGACTATATTGGACTTTTCTACCACTCCTCTGGCATTTATAGCATACCAATGGTAAAGCAGTCCCCGGGGAGCCTCGCTGAAGGCTGCCCCTTCTCCGGCTCTTATCCGGTAGCTATTATCCTCCGGGGAAAGTCTTAGATTCTCCAGAACGCGCCGGCATTCCTGGACGCCATAGAGGATCTCCAGAGCCTGAGCTAAATTATTATGGAAAGGGTTGTAATCGGGCAACCTGAATCCCACTTCTTGAGCCAATTTCTTTACCCCGGGTAAAAGTTGATCAAATTTGATGTGTAATCGAGCCAGAGCACCCACCATTAAAGAACCTCTGCCTTTAACTTTCGCTTGCTTGGCCATACTATAGGGAACCTCTTCTTCCTCAAAATATCGCTTATAATCTTCCCCGGGGATGTCCAGACCTTCGCTGGAAGCTATATTCCCTTCCAAAATAGCATAACGGTTAACCTGTTTTAGAGCTACGTACTCGGCTTTTCGAAAAAAATTAGGAAAAGAAAGTCGAGACACCATCCTTACCGTTTTGACTGCATCGGCCTCTATTCGCTTCAGATCCTGGTGCAGTTTCTCTAATGCTCGGGGCGAGGGAAGATCAGTAAACCCATTTACAACTGCACTCACTGGATGAAGGGCCCTACCCCCAAACACTGCAGTAAGATCATTCATGACTTTTTTCATTCGTATAAGGCGCGATAGCTCCTCAGTAAACCGGGGCAGCATTTCTTGAGGGCCGGAATAACCATAATAATCAGGCACAGCTAGCATATAAAGATGAATGAGATGACTGGATACAATCTGGGAAAGAGACATTAGTCGGCGTAAAATCCTGGTTTGTTGACTGGGATTGATTCCCATAGCCTTCTCTAGGGCTGTAAGAGCAGTGGTCATATGGGAGACCGGACATATTCCGCAGATTCTGGCTACTATATCGGGAACCTCGTAATACTTTCGCCCCACCAGGAAACCCTCAAAAAATCGGGGAGGCTCAAATACGTTAAGTTTCAGCTCCTGGAGCTCTTTACCTTTAATATTGATTCTAATAGCCGTCTCCCCTTCCACCCTGGCTAAATAATCTATATCTATAACTTTTTCACTCATAAAGTTCTGCTCCTTTGCGAAATTCGATCTTGGGACTGGCAAATTGGGTAAACATTCTCACTATATCATCAGGAGATACACCCAATTGTTCAAATTTTTTAGCCAGAGCCGGAGCATTGGCGCCAGGCACCGGTCCCCAGCAGCCGTAACAGGCTCTTCCATGAGAAGGACAAAGAGCTCCACAACCGGCATTGGTTACCGGCCCCATACAGGGTTTTCCTTCGGCTACCAGAAGACAGATATTTCCCTTCAGCTTACACTCTACACAGACACAGTACTCCGGAAAAGAGGGCTTGGTGTTTAAAAGAAGAGAAGACAACAGCTCCAAAAGTTCCCTTTCTCCCATAGGACAGCCTCTTACATATCCATCTACTCTCACATACTCATCTACCGGATGAGCTTTCACAGAGTGAATAACTGAAAGGTCCTTATAGACACGTTTTTCCACTTCTATTTCGGGGTAGATGTTTTTGATGGCCGGGATGCCTCCGTTAACGGCACAAGACCCTATGGGAATCAAAAAACGGCTGACCTCCCTTATTTTCTTCAATTCGTCAAGTTGCCAGGACTCGGTAATGGCTCCCTCAATTAAAGCCACGTCGAAGGGACCTTCTTTTGCCCCACCACTCATTCCCATCTTACAGTAGATAATATCTACGACTCCCAGGGTTTCCATGACATGTTCCTGAAAAAAGAAGAATTGAAACTGGCAACCAGCACAGCAGCTGTACTTAAAGATACCCAGGCGAATTTTTTTCATGGCATTCCTTAAATTAAAGTATCCGGAAGACCCCGAATTTCTTTATAGGAGAAAACTGGGCCATCCCGGCAGACGTATTTGGGCCCGATTTGGCAGTGCCCGCACTGTCCTACTCCGCATTTCATCCTTCTTTCAAGAGATAGGTAGAGGCGTGAAGCCGGATATCCGCGCTGGAGAAGACCCACCACCACAAACCTCATCATTATCTCCGGCCCGCAAACTAAAGCCAGCGTATTACCGGGTGAAACCTCCATCCTGTCAAATAGAGTAGTGACCACTCCTCGATTTTCTTCCCACCGGGTTCGAGGAGGGACTTCATCTACCGTTAACAGAAGCTGCGTATCTGGTTTTTTGCGCCATGCGGGTAGCTCTTCCCTAAAGAGAAGATCCTCAGGGGTACGAGCTCCGTAGAGAATGACCATCTTACCAAAATCATTACGATCCTTCCAAACCTGGAGAAGAAAGCCTCGTAGGGGAGCCAGTCCAATTCCTCCGGCCACCACCAGGATATTCTTTCCCCGGGCATCTTCCAAAGGCCAGCCTCTACCATAGGGACCCCGGATCTGCAGCCCATCTCCCTCCTTATAACGAGCGATAGTCTGAGTGACTCTTCCCACTGCTCTAATGGTGTGTTCGAATTTATTTTTCTTTCCCGGGTCCGAACTAAAAGAAATAGGAGCTTCCCCAACTCCGGGAATACCTACCATATTGAATTGTCCGGGAAGAAAGGAAAAATCCGGATTCTCCTTTAACTGGAGTGCGTAAGTGCAGGTATCATAAGTCTCTTTTCTCTTAAAGACGATTCTGGCCATAAAAGGTCTAAGCCAATTGTTCATTGGACTTTGCCCGCCCGGATTTCTCCGGCAATCTCCGTCAAATCTATACCGGTGGGACACCAGCTAATACACCTCCCACATCCCACACAGCCAAAACACCCGTACTGCTTTACCCAATAGCTCAACTTATGAAGCACGAATTGCCTCAATCTTGCTCCTCTGGTGAAGCGGAAGTTACCTCCATGAACTTCGGCAAAATGGAGTTCCTGGCAGGAATCCCAGTATCTATATCTTTCGATTTTACTCAAATCAAGTTCGGCCCTATCCACAGTATTATAACAGTAGCACGTGGGGCAAACCATAGTGCAATTGGTGCAGGAGAGACACATTCCTTCACCTACCCTGGACCAGACCGGATGGTCCAGATTCTCGAGCAACAGGGAAGGTAGGTTTTCGAGGTTCAGTTTCTTGATAAATTTTTCCTTAACTTGGACTTCTTTTTCCTCCTTAAGCTGAACATCCTCATCAGTAGCTGTTTCCAGGGGAAAGGTGAAGAGTTTTTTAGCTTTTTCACTGAAAAAATCTACCAGATACCGATCTCCCAGATCAGTGAGCTCAAGATCACAACCCTTTACCGGATCCTGCCCCATCCAGGGATATAGAAAGGGCCCCGTTCCCATAGAATCACAAAAACAGTTCCTCCCCACCCCCTGACAGTTAAGGATAACCAGGAGAGTATTCCGCCTCTTTTTTGCATAATAGGGGTCAGTAAATTCACCTATAAAGACTTTATCGAGCACCATAATGGCATGGGCATCACAGGGGTGCACCCCTAGAAGGATCTGCTGACCCTGGGGAAGAATCTCCTCTGTAACAAGCTGGTTATGCTGGCGGAGAAATCGAAAAAGGAGCTGTCGGGAAGGATAGATGAATTTTCGAGGAGCAGCCATAGTGCTGACATAGTCCATCTGGAGTTCTTGAGGAGATTTGATAGGCTGAAATAAAATCTCTCTTCCCTCCCTTACCGGTCCAATTACGGTATACTGCCGGAGAAGGGAATTCACCCACCGAAAAAAATCCTTTTTGTGGATTATTTTTATCATCAGACCATTTTCATCTTAGTCGAAAATGTGAAAATGTCAAAAAAACAGCCTCGGAGACTGCTTTTTATTCTTGAAGAGGAGTAGCTCCCAGTCCCATAGGGTGGGAGTGAAAAGATGAGGATTCCTCTTAAGAGAATCTTTTCCTTTTTACCTAAGAAGGTTAAGAACTTGCTTGATTCAAGATATCGGCTAATATAATAGAGAAGTTATGAGGATATATACAGGTATCGGAATTTCAATAATTTCTCTGAATATTTATTCAAGTAAACCTTGGCAGACGAAATATCAGAAAAAAGAGGGGAGCAGGCCCTCTCATGCCCTGAGCAAAGCGAGAGTCGGCTTTGCCGATCGGGCCGTTGAGGGGGGAATTCCGAAGGAATCGGCGAAGCCCTATTTTTCCCCTCAAATATCTTATCGGAGGTAAAGGGGTGGTTGACGTTATTCCACCCATCTAAACATGAAAGTGCTCGGTTTGTTTGGCAGTCCCCGGCGGGGAGGAAACACCGATCTTTTATTGGAGGAAATGCTCAAAGGGGCTCAAAGCCAGGGGGCCAAAATTGAGAAGATTTTCCTCTCTGAATACGACATCTCAAGTTGCCGAGAATGCCGGAGTTGTGAGGCAACTGGAAATTGCGTGATTCAAGATCAAATGCAAGAGATTTATCCCCGACTGATGGCGGCAGATTACATCATCCTGGCTTCCCCCATTTTCTTTTACGGTGTCACGGCCCAAGCAAAGCGGATGATAGACCGATGTCAGGCGCTCTGGGCCCAAAAGTACGTTTTAAAAAAAACCTCAATGGCTGAGAAAGAAAAAGTCAAGAGAAAAGGATGGTTCCTCTCCGTGTCCGGCTCTCGAGGAGCGAGGGTATTCGAGGGAGCAATCCTTACGGCGAGATACTTTTTTGATGCTTTGAATGTCCAGTATGTTGGCGAGCTAACCTTTCGAAAAATAGATGCTAAAGGATTTATCAAGAAACACCCCACCGCTCTTAAAGAAGCATTCGAGGCTGGCCGACGATTGGTTAAAGGTTTTTCATAACAGTTTCTATTTCCTTTATCGCCTGTCCTCCCCAGCCGTAGGAGCCAAAGGCAAAACCGATTCTCTTTTTGGGCCGCAGTCCTTTTAGATAGGTAAGAAAAGCTCCTACCGTGGGAAGCATTCCATTATTAAGGGTGGGAGAGCCCACCAAAATGGCCTGCGAGAAAAGAACATCGGTGAGGATATCCGAGATTTTATTCCACTGTCTGGGTCTCCCTTTTCTGGATCGTAAACATACCCACAAACCGTGCATCTATACTTATTCATCTCACTATCCCTTCTTTTTGATTCTTCTTTTCAAGCTTCGCTTGACGCCTTTAGGCAATTACACATTCACCCACGGGCAAGCCCATGGAACTCTCCCCTTCGGGTTATTTTGAAGCACCATTACTGACTTCTGTCCTAAGTTTACCCCCGGCAAAGCTTCATTCAGAATTTTCAATTCTGTGAAGTCCTATTATTTTTATTCTCGCTCAAGTAAAGTAATTATCACCTGAAATTCGCTCTTTTACTTCACCTCAATAGCAGAGATCCACTTCACCCATCGTCCCCCCAAGACATCCTCGGCTACCAGTCTCACGGGAAACCCATGTTCTTCAGGAAGCACCTCTCCGTTTACCTTCAAAGCCAAAAAGAGAAAGTTATTCTTCACCTCTTCCCGAGAAAAGCGGCTGGAGTATCCATCGAGGCCATAAAAGCTAACAACCTCGTAATCTTCTTCCACTTTCGCTTTTTCAAATATGGTGGAAAGAGGAATTCCTTCCCATTCGGCATAATCCACAAAAAATCCGGGACAGATGAGGATAACTCTCTTCTTTGTCATTTCTATCTGTACAAGGTTCTCATACGTGAGAGAAAGAGGAGCCTTCACTCTTTCACCTCTTACCTCTAAACGCCAAGTGGTGATATTTACCTCTTGAGGAGTTCCGGTTCGACCGAGTTCTTCTATAGAGTCAAGCGGCAGAAGTGAAGGATCTACGTCCTTAGGATGCAAACGAGCAATCTCATGTTCGGACATCCCAGGGGTGAGCTTTATTCTCTCACCGGCTGACGCACTTAAATCTACCGATAATAGTACTATCCCACCAATAGCTAATACCAAACTTCGGATTTTCATTTCAGTACCCTCCATAATTTAACTTTCTCGTTTTCTCCCTCAAAAATCAGGAAGCTCGCATAGAGGCGTGGAGACAACAAGGTTTCCCTAGCAATAACTCTTTTATCTAAGGAAGTGTTATTTTTATAAAGGATGATAGCGAGCCTGATGAAATTGATCAGCTCAAGGGGTTCTCTAAAACTCTTTCTCCTTCCCCTCTCTTTTTTCTTTCCATTTAAAATAGTCTCAATTCTTTCTAAGTTTGTAATCATTACAACCTTATATTGTATAGAAAATTAAAATAATGTCAAGAAAACGGTACCCCTTGTTAATACAATATCCTGAATCTTCTTGACTTTATTGAACTACTTCATTATAATAACCTTGGGTAATTTGAAGCATCGAAATTTGAAAAACAGGTAGCAATCAAACAAAAATTATAGGTTCTTAGTACAGGGGTTCCGCTCGGGAAAGACTTCTCTTGAATACGTGGGGGTAAATGACAATGCTGCAGATAGCATTAATAATCATTGCCATCATCATCCTTTTTCTTTATCTCAAAGCTAAACCCCAAAAACCACCTTTGAGTGGGGAAATAAACACAAGAATCGAATCATTTAGAAGGGAAATGACCAGATTTCTGAAAGAGGTGAGAGAGGCGGCTACTCATACGAAGATAAGAAGGCTGGAAATAGAGACAGGTAAGTTCAAAAAGGCAAGACAGCTCGATACAATTTTAGAAAAAGCTGAGCAGGAAAAGGACCCCAAAAGAGCTATTGATTATTACCTGGAAGCTTTTTCTTTTATCACCAGAAATAATTTTGAACTGGAGAGAAAGGACGAGATCAAGAACAAAATAAAAGCTCTTCAAGCCAGAATAGAACTAGGCATTCCCTCCGATAAAGGCTAACCAGATTGGTGGCGACAAGGAATTGGCTAATGTCACTTAAATTACGAAAGTTATTCAAAAAGAGGTTTTTGCAATATTTTGCTTTAGTTTCACTATGTGGTTATCGGGATAATAACCTCGCAATGAAACATTAGAATAAATACGAGTCCTTTTCCCCACCAGCGTCCCTGGATTAAAAACTGAATTACATCCCACGCGCGCCTCATCTCCAACTATTGCACCGAACTTAGCAAGTCCGGTTTCATACTTCTTACCGCCGATAGTGACCCTTACCGTACCTCCAGTTATCTTAACATTAGCAGTTTTTACTCCTGCCCCGAGGAGCACATTTGTTCCAATGATACTATCACCTACATAATTAAAATGGGAAAGCTCTGTATTATTTAATATAATCGTTCCCTTCACCTCCGACGCATGCCCAATGATACAGTTATTCCCTATAATAACATTGCCCCTAATATATGCTCCCTGGCGTATGAGAGTGTTCTCACCAATTATGGCTGGACCAACAATCATTGCTCCCGGTTCAACAATGCTACCCTTCCCAATCGAGACCTCTCCTTCAATAATAGCACCTTTCATAACTTTACCCAGCAGACACGGTTTTAGAACTCTTTGTATGTATGCATTACGCTTTTTGAGGACATCCCACACATTTTTTACATTATTATTAAATAATTCTTTATACTTAAACGAAGAAAGGTCAAAAAAATCTTCTACTTGCAGCATCTTACCCTCTTTCCCAAAATTTATTTAGATAAGTGCGAGCTTCTTGAAGAATCACCGATTCAGGGGAAAACACTGATCGACCATAAAGTTCATCTTATCCTGATAAAACTTGATCAGAGATATATTATATTAATATTCTTTTATCTTTCTCTCTTTCACGGCAAAGCGTGAAAAACGCAGTCTCTCCACTGGAATTAAGGTAGGAGTATGAGTTATGAGTTGAGTAATTAATTTTCCCGTAAGGGGAGCAAGGCCAATTCCATCTCCCTCATGACCAGCGGCAATATAAAAACCATCTATCTCATCGGCTCTAGAGATAATGGGGAGGTGATCCGAAGTATATGGTCTCACCCCCGCTTAGGTCCTAATTATGTGAATATTCTTTAGTATGGGGAAAAATCCTATGGCCCTTTTTATGATAGCACCAATTACTTGGTAGGTTGTTCTGCTATCATAACCAACAAATTCCCGGCTGCTCCCAATAAGGATGTTGCCGTCTATTCTGGGCTCAAGGGTAAAAGCAACTCCATATCTAAGCATATCTTCCCCGGCGTTTTTGGCTAATTCCGGATGAAATTTAGCAGCGAGATAACGGGCTTCAGACACTTTTCGATTAGCAATAGGAGCTATTGGTTCAGTAATGGCTAACTGACCTCGTCGGGGAACAATAGGAATATCAAGATCGACCATCTTTCCAATCTCAGGAGCCCGAGCTCCTGCAGCGTTAATCACTCTGGAGGTTTTTATTTCTCCCTGAGAGGTGATTACTGATTTAATTTTGTGGCGGCTGTCCAATTTAATCTGTCTTGTCTCAGTAAAGGTTTTAATGCGAGCACCAAGTTTTTTGCTCCCCCCACAAGTGCTAGTGCCAAATACATAGGATGAACTGATGCAGTGAAGGTACATTCCACAGCCCCTAAAAGATTTGAAGCTAGGTTGGGTTCGCATTCCCTAAATTCATCTCTACTTATCATCCTCACCGGTAGGCCCACCGCTCTATAAGTTGCCAAGCCCCTGGACTTTAATTTTTGGAAATCAATCTTCTCTGATATTATTTATGATTCTCCAACTCTCTATTCCCCCTTCAATAGAGAGTCTTACTCCTACAATGCTTACCATGCATTTTCCATAATCTGTATCAAATCTTCAACTTTGTTAACTCGAGGATTATTTTGCGAGCTAATATCTGTTAAGGCTACCTCAGCCACTTTAGGAATGTCCTCTTTTTTCATACCGACGACTACTTCTCTTAAGGTTTTCGGAAGTCCGATATCTTCTGACAATCTTCTCACTGCTTTGATAGCCTTTTCTCCTGCCTCTCCCAGAGATAGACCTTCTATATTTTCTCCCATAGCTTTGGTAATCTCTACAAATTTTTCTGGTAAAGCAATTAAATTAAATTCCATCACGTAAGGTAACAAAACAGCGTTGAGAACACCGTGGGGAGCATTGTAGTATCCCCCCAGTACAGCACCAATACCATGAGCGTTACCACAACCTGTATTGCCTTCGGCCATTCCGGCTAGGATGCTACCCAGAAGCGTATTGTATCTAGCAGTGATGTTTTTACCGTTAGCCACCGCTTTTGGCAAATTACGAGAAATCAATCTGATAGCCTGCAAGGCGAGAGTATCTGTTACGGGTTCGGATGCAAGAGAACTATATCCTTCGATAGCGTGAGTTAGGGCATCCATCCCTGTTGCTGCTGTTAGATGGCTAGGTAGAGTGACGGTTAGCTCTGGATCAACCAGAGATAATTTAGGCGACATAAGAGGATTACCAATGCTCATCTTAACTTTCCTCTCTGGATCTGTTATCACTGACCAATAGTTAATTTCACTTCCAGTTCCCGCTGTAGTCGTAACAGTCATGAGGGGAGGGATAGGATTTTTCATCTCTTTTCTTCCAAAATCATAATCCTCAATACGACCCTCATTGGTGAGCATCACCCCAATTGCTTTTGCTGCATCTAGACAAGCGCCTCCTCCCACTGCTATAAGAGCATCACATCCTTTTTCTCTATAAGCTTGCTTTCCTTTATCTACTACTGCCGATCCTGGATTCATTTTCACTCCATCAAAGACACCCACCTCTACCTCGTACTGTTTCAAAGACTTCTCTGCCTTCTCCAATATTCCAGAATTTCTTATTCCTTCATCGGTTACAATAAGAACCCTCTTCATCCCTAGCTGCTTTGCTTTTTCACCTACTGTTTCCGAGATACCCAAACCAAATATTATTCTAACTGGTATCTCAAAAGTAAAAGGTTTTGTTTGTGTCATTTCTTTTCTCCCATAAATCCTTTTATATGTGATGACCTAGCTATTTGCGTATTACATCTTTCAAGATGACTTATTTGCAGACATCTGAATGCACCCTATGTGCAATTATTTATGTCGTTTCATATAGATTGTTTTGCCCTCTCCCGCTCCATAGGTAAAAGCAAAGAACCATTCACTTTTTTGAAAAGAGGGCCTTCGTTTCCCTCATAGAGTAACTCAAGTTGCGCTACAAACAGGTATAACCACCGTCGACTACTAAGTTATGGCCGGTAATAAAACTTGAAGTTCCGGATAATAAAAAGATTACAGCTCCTACAATATCGATAGGTTCACCTCCTCTCCCAAGGGGGTTTTACGGATAACATCTTCGGATATTTTCGGATCCTGTAGCTCGGTTTTGCTCGTTCTAGTTCGGATGTCTCCAGGACTAACTGCATTTACATTGATATTATATTTTGCCCATTCTACAGCAAGTACCTTTGTTAAAAGGATAACACCAGCTTTTGAAGCACAGTAAGAAGCGATTGCGCTAACTATGGATGCACAGAGCGAAGCGATATTAATTATTTTCCCCCTCCTCTGTTCTATCATCTTTTTACCAGCGTTCTGAGAACATAAGAAAACTCCCTTTAGGTTGGCATCAAGAATATCATCCCACTCCTTCTCTAAGATTTCCTCAGCTTTTACTGCCTCATATATTCCAGCATTATTGACTAATATATCTATTTCTCCAAAGTTCTTTACTACCATCTTAACCATTTGTTCTACCTGGTCACTTTTAGCCACATCAGCTTTAACTGCCATAGCCTCACGTTCCATAGCCTTAATTTTTTCTTCTACCCCTAGCGCTCCTTCCTTATTACTTCTATAATTTATAGCTACTTTTGCCCCCTCCCGGGCTAAGGCGAGAGCTATAGCCCTCCCAATTCCACTTGAGGTACCAGTTGCAAGAGAAACCTTACCTTCTAGAGTCATTTTTCATCTCTTTTGAGATTAAAAAACCTTTGTTTAAATTAACAAAACTGATTATTGCAGCATTAGCCACTGCTTAGGGATTCCTCTTAGGAAAAATCCTGATACCTCTTGCCTCCTGTGCAAATTCTGGCTTAACAGACAGATATGTCACGGCAGTCCTATCATTCCTTTTACGATCGTCCACCTTAACTATCCTTCCCTGGGTAACTATTTTTCCTTCGCGATTGATCGCCTCTACTTTTTCTCCTGGCTGCGGCAAAGGCAAATATTCATAGGGAATGGCCACCAATGCCTCATTTTTGAAATACTTGATGCAGATTAATCATTGCTTGGGCTGCCCCAGCACCCATAACACCTGGCAACGTCCATCCAGGAAAGGAAATAACATTTTCTGAGGCTCCAGTGGCAACAATTATCTTCTTTACTTCAATTAATCCACTCCCCCTATTCTTATTAATTATAGCTAATCTCTTATCCTCATAAAGGGCAAAAACGATGCTCTCTAGCCAAATTTCTACTCCGGACTTCTCTACCTCTTTTAGTAACTTATCTCTGATATCAATTCCCCTTGTTCCTGCTAAGTGTGCTTCGGAACCGAAGAATTTATGAATCTGTTTAAATAGTTGTCCCCCCGCTTTCGCATTTTCATCGATTAGCAGTACTCCCTTGACTCCTGCACTAGCGACTTCTAGGGTCGCTGCCAATCCAGCCGGTCCTGCTCCCACAACAGCTACTTCTACCTTATGTTCTCGCATCTTCTTCACAGAGATTTTCCTTTCTCTTCTCTTTTGCTATAGCAACATTTCTTCTATAAAAAGAATCTATTTATTTAATGTTTTCTGAATTGGCAAAGCTGTCCTTGCCCCATTTACCCAATCCTCTTTGAGTTTCTATACTCATTCCCTCCTCTGCTAAGGTAACACAAGTTCTTACATTGGGAACACCGTCCACAGTCATTACGCAGTCCGTACAACGACCTATGGCACAAAATAGCCTTCGTGGCTCATTCCTTTTTTTTGTATACCGACATACTCTAATGCCATTTGCGAGTAAGACAGCAAGAATTGACTCTCCCTCAAGTGCTTCTACTTTATTCCCATCCACCTTTATGTAAACTCTTTTTCTTGGTTTCATTACTCCCAGAATAGGATGATTGACAATTCGCATTAAAGGCCTCCTGGTATAATCAAATGGCCCACAAGGGAAACTTATATATTCGTATTGATCGTCGCTCCTCTTTCTGCCTGTTCAGTAAGCCGTGAGTAAATGGTAAGAACCCCTCTTTTGACTTTTGGCTCTGGAGGTTTCCAATTCCTTAACCTGGTCTTAATTTCCTTCTCCGTTAAACGAACATTTAAGCTGCGGTTAGGGATATCTATGTCAATGATATCTCCATCTTTTATGATGGCAATAGGACCGCCAACCATAGCCTCGGGAGAGATATGTCCTATAGCTGCTCCTCGGGTAAAGCCTGAAAATCTCCCATCAGTGATTAAGGCAATAGATTTATCCAGCTCCATGCCTACTAAAGCATCGGTAGAGAGCATCACTTCCCGCATTCCCGGTGCTCCCCTAGGCCCTTCATACCTTACTACTATAACATCCCCCTTTCCCACCTTTTTATTGTATATTGCGTTTAGCGCATCCTCATCACAATCAAAAACCTTCGCCGATCCTCTATGTCTAAGCATCTCCTTTTTAAAGGAAGTAGGCCTGGCTACTGCTCCGTTAGGAGCAAGATTTCCTTTTAAAATAGCCAGTCCCCCTTCTTTGTATACAGGATTGCTTCTCTTGGCGATTACTTTCTCATTCAATATCCTCGCTCCTTGTATATTTTCTCCTAGCTTTTTTGTATTAACTGTAAGACAGTCTAGATTTAAAAAGTCTTTCAACTCTCTCATAAGAGCAGGAACCCCTCCTGCCTCGTGAAAATCTACTACTGTATAAGGACCATTGGGAATAACGGCGCAGACACAGGGTGTTCTTCTACTTAGCCGATCAAACTCATCCAGAGAAAGCTCAATGCCTAGCTCCTGGGCAAGGGTGAGTATGTGAAGTACTGCATTTGTTGATCCTCCTATAGCTAAATCCACAACTATAGCGTTAACCAGAGCCTCCTTAGTCATAATATGAGAAGGCTTTATTCTCTTTTTAACTAATTCTATTATTTGTCTACCAGACTCCTTGGCTACTCTTAGTTTACGTGCCATGACAGCGGGAACCGTCGATGAACCAGGTAAAGTCATTCCCAAAGCCTCAGATATAATCTGCATAGTATTGGCTGTACCCATAAGAGGACACGCTCCCGGGCCGGGACAGACTACATCTTCCATTTCTAATATTTCTTTCTCTGAAATTTTTTTCGCTTCAATTCCTCCTAAAAATGCCTCATCCAGCTCTGACATAACTATATCTTTGCCCTGATATCTACCAGGAAGCATTGGTCCCCCCGTCACTAAAATAGAGGGTATGTCCAATCGAGCTGCCGCCATTAACTCAGCTGGGATTATACTATCACAGGATGATAGAAGAACGAGCCCACCAAACATATGTTCCATAGCTACTATCTCGATTGAACCTGCTATGATATCTCTGATAACTAACTCATATCTTAAGGCTTTATTTTCTGCTCTTACACAGGGAGAAGCGCATGTTGAGATAGTGCCAAATTCAAAAGGAGTACCACCTGCCTGCCAGACTCCCGCCTTTACCGACTCGGCAACTTTCCTCAAATGAAAGTGACCAGGAGCAGCCTCATTCCAAGTATTAACAACTCCAATATGAGGTCTTCTAAGATCCTCGTCAGTGTAGCCATTAGCTTTATATATAGCTCTGCGTCTGGCTCCTTCTATACCTTCAAATAGCTTTTTGCCTTCCCACATTAGACCCTTCCTCCTTTCCCTTTTAGCACATTTGGTTATATCTCAAGATAAATCTAACAAGGTATCACATAAACCCTTCATATCTTATTTTGACAGCAGCTAAATAAACCATGTTGATGAAAGTGATGAAATCAAAAATAGGCAGATTAACAGCCTCCTGAATAGCTGCAGTAAAGGGAGGTATATCGCTGCATTCAAGGAGTATGGCTCCTATGTCTGGATTTTCTTTTACCAGTTTTGTGGCAACCTCAACTACCTCCGTCTCTAGTCTTTTCACATCCAACGTTGCTTTTTCTTGAGTAACATGGACTTTGGTGAATTCCTCTTTTTCATCCATGCCAGCTATCACTACAGGAACTGACTCATCTATACCTACATTTCTCAAGAATGGACCTTTCAGGTTTCCTGCTCCTGCAGTGAGAATACCCACTTTCTTTTTTCTTCCAATCATCCGAGAGACTAAAGGTACCAAAAGAAGAGGAGAGGTAAAGAGAGGTACTTTTAAAGCCTTGCTAGCTTCTTCTTGGAAGATGGCAAAGAAACCACAACCAGTTGTTATAGCTCTTACGCCTTCTTCTTCTAACTGTTTCGCTGTCTCAATAAACTTTTTCTGTCTTTTCAGCGAAGGTCCCTCCTCATCACACCACCAGTTGCTGGGTATATCCTTAAGTACCTTAAATCTCACCGGAAAATCATAAGTTGAAGCATTACCTACATTACCGGGGATAAGAGGAGCCTTCATATCTAACATAAGTATCCCTATAGCCTCACCGTAAAACGGTCTTCCACCCTTTATTAAACCCATAACCCTACCTCCTATTCTAGAGATTTCTTGACTTCTCCCTTGGCCGAGTTAACAATGAGATAATCATCTGTTTTAAGTAAGTTAAAGGATTTTTCGGAAAGAATCATAATTGGTAGAGTCCTTCCATAAAGCTCCTCAGCCACAATGGGACCTAAAGCTAAGATCGGCTCAGTATTTAAGTTAATTATAGCCGCTGGAGCTTTTCTGCATCTTATAGCCTCCAGTAATATACCACAACCACTGCTGGATCCCTTTCCGTAAGGAAAGACAAGAATTTTGCCAGTAATGTTTTTCCCAAAGAGTTCATGACGTCTACTGATAACTATCCCTGTTTCTGGCTCTAGGTCTCCCCAAAAACTAATTGATTGGGAGGAAACAAGTGCTCTGCCTTCCCCGAAGCCTGGAATAACACCCTTACCTTTTAATATTAGTATTTCTTCCATGGCATCTCCTCTCTAATGACTTTTCCCGTTAAAGCTGATTTTACGCATTCCTCCGTACTCCCTATAACAACCTCTAACCCAAGGGTAGAAGGGGCATAATGGGCAAACTTAGCCGAATTGGTCATCATCACCTTAAAGCCCCACTCTTTTAGAGGAAGGTGTATTATGCAACTGTCAGTGGAAACTCTTATACCGGAAGCCTTTAATAGGCCAATTAGATTTGTTCCCTTTAACCAAGAAAAAACGGTTCGATTGGTAAAGATCCAAAATTCTAAGCCTTTATGGATTCGTCTTCCGCGAAGAAGATGAATAACTTTCTGGAATTCACCAAAAGAATAGTGTGGACAGCCAATCGCTACCAGGTCAACTCTATCTCCTTTTGCCGTAGATAAATTCTCTCGAACTTTAGAGAGCTCATCAAAGGTAACACCTATAACATCTTCCGGCTTCTCTCCCTGAAAAGCCTCCTCATAAGTCCTGGCCTCAGGTGTCACTCTCAGAACATGAAAGAGGGCAACTGAGCCTGAAGTAGCTGCAGCAGCACCTAAACTTTTGGATTGGTCAATACTAACTTCTCTGGGAATTCCCTCTATTACTGGGATACGGTCCCTAACCATTAAACCTAAAAAATAACCAAAGACTGGATAGAACGAATCATCCCTTAATAGAGCTGATTTAACCTTCTTTACTTCAACATAAACTTTCCCCCGGCGATTCCTTGATAAGTGGAGACCAAATTCTGGTGTTCTACCTGTAATCGCCGCGCACACATCAGAAAAATCTCCATATCTTTCGGTTCTAGCCCCAATAACCGAGTTAACAAAAGCAATAGCGTTGGATTCAGCCCAGGCTATTTGTTGGCCAAAACGAGGCACTAAACCCCATTGATAGGGAGCACAGGTCCAGGTAGGAATTGCTCCCATCTTAAGATAAGCTTTCTCCAATCTGGAGCTTTTCTCAGCAAATGGTGAGGGTATACGAAAATCCCTCCAGCGCTCTATGTCTCTTGCCGTGATATTTAAAGTAGTAGGAACTTTTACCTTAGCACCGAGACTAGCCAATTTTTCAGCGAATTCCAGTCCTGCCTCTCTCACTGTGGGATAGCAGCAACCATCTATATGTGCCTGAGTGATTTCGATCATCTTTTTGGCGCCATATAGATCACCTAACTTTGTCAATATGCTCATAGCCATTCTCACCGCTTGCCCAGATTTTCCCTCGAGCATTTTTTCTTCAGCTTCTGTAAGAATCATTCCCTAGAACCTCCAGAAATCTTGGCCCTTAAGCCTAATGTTTCTCTCCACGAGAAGAAGGATTATAAATAGCAAAATAAAGCCAAAGAAATTTTTCAAGAAAGCATAGTTTACAGGGTTGATTTCCCAGAGGAAAATCTTGGTTATTATCCAGCTAGATCCCAAGATACTGATGGCCATAATGAGGAATATATCTGCTATATTGATTTTCATTTTTATCGTTTTCCTCAAGCTATAGAATAAGCTATTATTATGACGCGATCTCCGCAGAGTTTTTATAATTACTTTTCCATCTTTTCTAGCTACCGCCACTAATCTTTCTCGGCGTGAAGTTTTTTCTTTACCAAACAACAGAGACAAAGACTTTCTTACCGGACCTCCAGATATACCCAATCGCTCAAGTGCTGTCTTTCGGATAGCAATGCGATTTAACAATGCTATGTTTATAACGAAAGTATGACAAAACACTCGCAAACCCAACGCACAACAAGGGAATTACAAACACACCCTTAGTAAGACCTATTGCTTGAGAGATAGGACCAATCAACCATGGAAAAAACATGGAGCCCAAAAATCCACCAGCAGTTAGAATTCCCATCACAAACCCAATAGAGTTCGGAAAAACATTTCCCCCTAAGGCAAGCAGACCCGGATAAGCATATGAAAAAAGTAATCCCGAACAAGCTATAAACAATAATATTAAAGTCCTTTCTTCGCTTAGGAAACTAAGCGCAATGGATAGAGCTCCTCCAGCTGCGCCTATAATTAAAGAATGGGACAGATCGGCTTTATAGAAAAAACGGCTAAAAAGCCACCTTCCCCCAATCATAGCGAGCCAAAAAATGGATATATTGTAGCTTGCTATGGCAGTGGATACATCCCTTGCTTTCGCTAGAAATACTGGTGTCCATGAAGCAAAGGAACTTTCAATCCCTACATAAAGGAATATGGCAAAAACGATCGGCCAGAAAAGTCTCCAACTTACCGGCTTATTTAGTCGAGAGCTATCAAAAGTTTCCAGTGTTCTAGAAAAAGTAGCACCTTTATAAAGTTTTTTATTCCAGAAAAATATGGACAAAGGAAGGTTGAGCAACCCCATTAAAAAACAGACTAAATACCATTTTTCGCTATAGGTAAGAATAATACCAACTAACAGTGGACCAGCGAGACATCCTAAGCTAACAAACATATGCAATATATTTAAGTATTTTGCTCTCGTTCGTCCAAAGATCTCAGAAAATAACGAATCAAGGCTGGTGTGTAATAATCCTGCACTAAATCCGACAAAAAATAATAGAATAAGTAAGAATACTAAGCTAGTGTGTAATAAAGCAATGCCTACCAAACTTAATAATAAAAATAAAGAGGAAAATGTTAATAGTAGACGAGCTCTGTAAACCCGCCAGAAGAAAGCCAGCGCAAAAGTTGCTACGAGAAATCCCATCATATTAAATACCACGGGAAATCCTACCTGAGCGAGTTTCAACTGGAAAGAATTCGAAATGGGAACCAAAAGAGGACCCAGAAAACTAATCACAACACCTGCATTAAGCATTCCCCAATAAGAAACGATGGTTAACTGCCAATTATCTGAACTGAAGTTTTTTGACATGTTTAAAACATCTTCCTTTTATGAACTCTATGCAAAACTTGGCAAACTTTCCTTCTTCTTTCTGCCGGACTAACTTCTTTTACCCTTGTGTCTACAATCCCTTCGTGTTATAGTTTCTATAGTGTCTTAGCCTCTAAAATCTCAGAAATTGCTGCATACCGCTTACCACCCAAATAGTGAAGAGTCCTAGCTTCATTTTTTTCAAAATGCCACGATACATCAAAGAGATCATCATTTACGGAAGCAGCAAGTACCTCCGCTACGAAAAGGGCATGATCACCCACATCTATATTCTGGATTACCTTGCACTCTAAGTGACCTATACACTCTTCTATTAGAGGTGTTTTTAATGCTTGAGCTTTCACGGGGGTAAGAGAAAGCTTTTCAATTTTATCTATATCGCGACCAGAAGTCGTACCGCAAAAATGTAATTTATTAAGGAGGCATATTTTTGGAGTATTAACAGTAAATTCCCCCATATTTTTTATAAGCTCATGGGAGATGTTTTTGGGATTAACCGCGATAGCGACAAGGGGTAGTTTTGTACTACAGGGAGTAATCCAGCTTACTGCAAAAAGATTTAATCTAGACTTCGCCTCATCTCTGACCCCGATGAGTACATTAGGACCATGAAAAATCATTTCTAAACCTTTTGAAAGTTCAATTTCTCTCTTCATTATAGGTGGTATACTAATAAGTGTGTAAATTCTTGAAAGCTTGACCCATAAAGAAA
>CAZIXA010000042.1:0-19224 GCA_964543295.1 uncultured Clostridia bacterium
CAAAAATCAATGCCTTTACTGATACCTATTTCCGGAAGTCATTCGGGAAGTTAAGTGAAAGGTGGGATCTCGAAGAGTCTCTTCGCTTTCTCATACACTTTCTTAAGAAGTATTCTAAGCCTTATGTCCGCTGCCAGGACAACGCTCACGAAAAAGAATACTGCCATCACCAAAGAGACCGTGTTCCTCAAGGCTATATAACTCTGAACCCTTACGTCTTCGAGATTGTAGCTTTGTTTTATGAACCGAAAACTTTCCTCACACTTCCATCTGGTAAGGTAGATCTCCAGAATACCAAGAGGATCTTCGTCAGCTCTCTCAAGGTTGGTTAAAAGCATGAGAGGATTCTTGCCATATCCTTTCACCACCACCAGAGTAAGATGAGTGTTGCTGAAGGGAAGTTTCACTCTCCTTGATCCGAGGTAAAGATCCTTTTCCTTAGGAACCTCTCCTTCTTTACAGAGATTGAGCCTCGCTTTTCTTCTGCATCGGCAGCTTTTAGCCAAGGTAAGAGAACTTCTCTTTCTTTCTTCTCTTCCCTTTTTGTCCATCGAAACAAGATCTCTATCACCTCTAAGTCTGATAGCGAACCTGAGCTTTCTCGCCAAAATGCCCTTAAAGATAATTCTTCTGTCAGCACCTCTATCCAACGTCCATATCCCCTTTTTTCCTATGACCTCTCTTACGGAATCTATAGCTCCAAGGATCTGTCTATTTTCACTTTGGAAATCATCGGCTCTTTGGGAGTAGAGTTCTCCATAAAGAGGAACCACCCTATCTCCATCAGGGTCAGCACCTAAGATTTCTAGAGTCCAATATCCCTTCCTTATCCTCCCCTTTTGGCTTCCGTCCCTTACGAGACCTAGGAACTCTTGCTTTCTTGCATATTCCTTGGAGATGTCTGATAAGTCCAGAGCTAAGACTGTTTCCTCCTTTATCCACCACCTGCCTTCTTCGCTCAGTTTCTTGCTCAAAAACTCGGTAAGATCTCCATTATTTATTTGCCGAGAGAGTCTATTCTCGGTCTTCTTGAGGGAAATCTCTTCTCCTAGAGTCCGGCCAACATTAGAAAGCTTTATGTCGCAACTTTCCTGAATACCGTAAATCATCTGATGGAGAAACTTTCTCTTCGGTTTATTTAGTCCAGAGGAGAGCCTGTTAGAGAATCGGGTTATCTGACTTTTTATTTTTCCTGCGGTCTTGTTTTGAGTAGCCATAATACTAGATCCTTCTTGTATTTGGGAGTTTCCCCAAATTCTATCCAAAATCTTAAGCCTTGTCACTCAGAAAGTCCTTTTCCACTTTGTAATCTTCCGAATTCCTCTCTAATTCAGTAGCTGGAGGAAAACGACATAAAATTTTGGGGAATCTCCTGGTTTGGAGGGCTTTGGTGTGGAAATTGTTTTTTTGATGTATAAGAGAACAATTACGAGATGTAGCATTTCAAATACTATTTTTTAGTTCAAAGGTACGTGATACTAAGCTACATCCTGTCCATTTTACTTTTTAAGGAACTATAATTTTCTTTAATTTCAGCAATATATTGTTTAGCAAATGCACCTCCTACGCCGAACTCTCCTCGTTCCATATTAAAATTAATAAGATCGAAGCGATAATATATTTGATGTAAAAGGCGTAAAACTTCAAGATCCTCTATGACCTCGCTAATCCTTATTTTAGCCGAATCCCACAGGGCAACATAAATTCTGGATAAAGATTTTTTCTTTTGTTTCCTTATGGTAACAATGTAGTTACAACGTTTTATGCCTTCTTCGATTTCCTTACATAGGGCTTGAAGTAATTTCTGTGCATACTTTTTTTCATCCTTCTTTTTCCAAAAACGTCTTACCCACTCAACTATTATTGACCCAACAATTCCAAGCATAAATCCAATAATAACAGACATAATATCTACCCGAACTTCCGTCATTTTCAGAAACTCCTTATGCAGTATTTAATTTTAATGAGATAAGCGTATCGGTCAAATTTCTTGCAAAATCATTTTATAATTGTACACGGCAGAGATCCGCACCTCAAAATTTCGCCTTTTATTGCCGTCCGCAAGCCAACTTCACCCAAATCCAGTGAGGTTCTTTTTGACACGGCCCACTTTTCAGCTAAGATAAGGACTAACTCTTCATCATCACTAATGAAAAACAGCAGGCAAGAAAAGGAGTTAATCCTCAGACAAGAGAAACTATTCAGATCCCAGCTAAAAAAGTCGCCAAGTTTGTAGCGGGAAAGAGTTTGAGGGAGAAGGTAAAGTAAGGGGAGGTGAGACCTATGGGATATAAGCAGGAACGTGAACATGTAACGACTGGCCTTAGTGCACATGGGTGGACCTGTCGCATTTGTTGGTTTCTTGGCGTTGTATTCGCTGTATTAGGAGTTATTGCTGCGACTGCGAACATAGCTCTTGGTTTAGGGCCAACCAATTGGCTACTGCTGGCAATCGCCGCTTTTGCTGCTGGTATAACTAATTGCATAGCCTTTGCGGCAGGGCTGAATATATACGCCATAGAAGCTAAAAGTAAAAAAGAGAAGTGAACTCTTAAAGAAAAGAAACTATCTAGATTCCAGCCAAAAAAGTCCCCAAGTTTGTGGCGGGAAAGAGTTTAAGGAAGAAAGTGAAGTAAAGAAAAATAGGCAGGAAAACTTAAGGAGAATAATAAAGTGGCCAAAGGAACAATAGCACGATTAATAGGAGACCGCCCTGGCGTCAAAATCTGAGGAGGCTGGATTGACAGATTAGGTGGTGTTGTCAATGAGATAGTTTTTTCTTGAAAACGGCTCTGAACTGCTAGTTCTAAATTCCGTTAGTTGACTGATAAGACTCTTCTCAGAAGAATGCACAATATTCCGAACGCAACGACATGTAACCCAATCACCTATTTGGTACATATCCTAGTGGTGAGTGGTCTACATGTGGGATTGATCTTGTTTATCCTCTTTGTTTTTTTCAGGACTCTGGGACTTTCCTTTGAATTGACCTCTCTTTTAGTTATGCCTCTTCTAGCATATTATGCGGTTCTGACAGGCCTTCGGCCTCCGGTGGCCCGGGCAACTTTAATGGCAGAGGTAGGACTGGGATGTCTATTGATTAACAGAGATGTCTCTCCTTTTGTCATCCTTAGTCTTGCTGCTCTTTTTATTCTGGCGCTCAGTCCGCTTTCTCTTTTCACTGCCAGTTTTCAGCTTTCCTTTGTAGCAGTGGGAGGAATAATCTATCTTACCCCTTATCTGGAAAAAAGATTAGAAAGACTACCTCTCTGGTTAAGAAAATCTTTCGCTATTTCCTTAGCGGCACAACTTTCTGTTCTTCCCTCATTGGCCTTTTATTTTCATCAAATTCCTCTTATTGGCCTTCTAACCAATCTCCTTATTACTCCCCTCGTAACAATTATCCTGACTTTGGGATTTTTTAGCCTGGCATTGGGGTTGATAACCCTGGGAGGAGCTCAGATAGTTGCCAATGCCAATTGGCTAGCTCTTACCAGTCTTTTACGGCTGGTTAACTTTTTCTCTTTTTCTCAATCGAGAACTATCTCCAATTTACTCTGTCCTGGGGTGGGATCCTTTTCGCCGATTCTTTTGATTATCTACTATGGGGGACTGGTGGCATTACCTTATGTTTTTAAAATTTCAAAGGAGATATGGTCCTGAACACAACCATTGATAGAGTTGCTTTAGAAGAAACCGAGGGAATTATTGAAGTTTACACAGCTAGTGGACGAGTAAAGACCTGGTGACAGGAGGTGACTGGAAATGAACAAGACGATCGCAGTACGATGAATCGAGGCCAGCTCTATTTTATGTAGATGAACGCCACGGGCCAGCAGACATCTGGGATTAGAAGCTCGTTGAACTTTCTTGCCCTCTCGTCCTTGATCTTCAACAAAGTTGGTAGTCCCTGCCCGAAGGAATAATAAAGACTTGCCAGATCTTTACCAAAGACATCCCTAAGTAGCCAGCATAAATTTCACCTCTCTTTCTCTCCTTAGGAGGCAAGGGAACAAGAGAGACTATCTTCCGCGGTTGACATATTATGTTTTTGAGTTAGAATGTTAGGAAATAAATCTATATTTATAATTCTGCTGAAAGATGATGCAAACGTCTGATATTTTGGAAAAAATAGATATCCCCAGGCATAAACTCTATTACCTGGAACAAAAGGGCTATATCCACCCGAAAAAGGTCCCCCGGGGTGAGCTCGAGGCAAGAGAATTCACCGAGGAGGATTTCGAAAAAATTAAGCTCATATGGAAATATCTTAAAGAGGGCTTCAAGCATAAAATTGCCTATCAAAAAGCGATAGAAGAGCTCAAGAACCCCCAGTTAGAGTTTAACCTGGGCTCCAAGAATAGGGTGAGATAGAAGATTTTTATGGAAAAGGTATAACGCCAACAGAGTAGAAAATGCCTAGAGTCATTGCGATTGCCAATCAAAAAGGGGGAGTGGGAAAGACCAATATTACCTTTAATCTTTCCGGTGCCCTCGCAGAAAAAGGGAAAAGAATCCTCCTTATTGATTTGGATCAGCAGGGTAATCTTTCCTCTTGCTTTTTAGACAGTATCTACGACCTCAAGACTACCGTAGCTGATATCCTTTTGGATGAGGATATACCCATCTCAAGAGCCGTTCAAAAAACTTCTTTTCAAAACATAGACATTATTCCCTCCAATATTGACCTCAGCAAAATAGACCTTCAACTGGCGGGAGAGCCGGACGCCCAATACTTTTTAGCCGACAAATTGGAAGAGATAAAAGATACCTACCACTATATCCTCGTTGACTGTCCTCCAAGTTTAGGGTTAGCAACGAGGATTGGACTGGTGGCATCAGACAAGGTTATCATACCCTTGGAGTGTCAGGAGTGGGCAGTAAAAGGCACAGCATACCTTAGAGGTGCCATTGCCAAAATCAGAAAACGAGCCAATCCTAATCTTACAATCATGGGATACCTTATCAATAGATTTGTTAGAAGAAGAAAACTCGAGGAAGTTTACCACGACAATATCCTCGAAAGCTTCGAAGATAAGGTTTTTCAAGTGGAGTTAAAAAATAGCGTCAGGTACGCGGAGACAGCCACCCTTAAGAAACCAATCACCAGCTACCTGCCAATGTCGCCGCAGGCAGAAGCATATCGGAGATTAACCGAGGAGATCCTAAAGTATGAGTAGAAAGAAGGAGTTTATTTTAAGAAAGTGTGCCCACGATACCTTTGCTTCTCTTCCTGTCGAAACCGAGGAAGTGATTGAAAAACGCCGGGGCGGTATTAGGGATGGAACCAAGCGACTCTCTGGTGCTCGGGTGATTGATATCTACCGAATAAAGCCTGATCCTGACCAGCCGCGAAAAAGACGCGATGACGAAACCTTAAACGAGCTAGCAGCATCGATCAAAGAACACGGGCTTCTCCAGCCGATTACGGTAGAGTATGTGGAGGAGGGAAACTATTTTAAGATTATCAACGGGGAGCGAAGGTTTGAGGCCGCTAAGTTGGCCAGACTTTCAGAGCTACCCTGCATCATTAAAAATGTGGATAGACGTCTTCGACTCATTCACCAGTTAATCGAGAACATTCAACGGCAGGACCTCCCACCTTTAGAAGAAGCAGAAGCTATCCAGACTCTTATTGAGAGTCGAAGAGTGGAAAACCCGGCCTACTCCCAGAGAAATGCGGCGAAAGATTTGAGCCTTCCCAAAACCTATGTTAATGAAATGCTCAGCTTGCTGAAACTGCCCAAAGACATAAAGATGAGTGTTCGGACATCTGACGCTACTCCTAAATCTTTATTATTACTGCTCGTGGGACAGAGTGATGAAAGAAGTATACGAGCGTTTTATAAAGAGATCAAAGAAGGAAAATTGACGATCCGAGAGGCAAAAACCCGTCTTAAAAAATCAAAAACGAAAAGAGGAAGACCTCAATACTACCAGTACACATTCCAGGCTCCGGAAAAAGATTTTACCCTAAAGATTAGGTTCAAGAAGAGTCAAGTGAACCAGTCCGAGATAATTAACGTTCTCTCCCGAGTACTTCGTAGTTTAAAGGGCGAAAGAGTTTAAGACAGGCAATAGAATAATTTCCCTACTCCTTAAAGGTCAGGCCATGCAAACGGCCTCCTTCCCATTCTTCAGTCCGTTCATTTATCCTGTAAGCTCCTTCCTCATTCCGCTCCAAGACCCTCATGCTTGACAATCTCCTCAAGGCGGCAAGAACCATCGCCGGATGCTGCAATCCCATCTCTTTAGCCTCCTCAAACTCATCTATATACGCCCAGGGAACAGCATGCCCTGAATGCGGCCCTCGCCAATACCCATAGGTCTCACACATTATATAGACGATGACCTGGCGGTCCGTAACAGTAAGATGAGAATTGGTTTTTAGCTGGGCTATAACACGACGAGGTATGTACATCGGTTGTTGCTCCACTCTCTTTTGCATCTCTCCCCGCTTTCCCCTCGAGCTATCTCCTCATAAGCCCTAGCTACTTTATCAACCAACTTTATGAGCTCTGAGCAGTTATCGTCGGAAAGATAGACCTTGAGCCTTTCTTGACCTACCCTCTTGTGGCTATCGAGATTGGTTCATGTCACCTCTGACACGATTATAAACTGGGAGTTAAGTGATGTCAAACCATATGCAAGAAACTCGAGAATGGTCAAGAGATTTTTGAGACTCTTGTTGGTAACGCAATAAACGTTTTTTCAACCAATTAAAAGTTTTTCATAATAACTGCTTGTACCAGTGTTGAGTATATCAAGGATTATTTTTTCTGTTGCAGGACCAACTCCCCTAATTTGCCTTAGTTTGTCTTTCATAGTTGATAATGGTTGTTGGACTTCGACCTGCAACAAATCCATAATTTTAAGTGATTCTTTTTTCACCAGATTCCGGCAGGCACGATATGCAATCTGATAACTATTCGTTGAGAAACCTAATTTAGATCATTGTCTATAAACTTTATTGGATCTGTAAAAATTATTTATTTTATCTCCTTATTGATAATATTAAGAAAAGTGGGCCAGGCAACTTTAATGACATAATGGCAGAGATGGGATTGACAAAATATAAATTGTGTATAAAATCTAATACGATTGAAAATATAGTCTAACTAGAGGACGATTAAGGGAGAGGCCAAGAACATCTGGCGCCGAAGGGGCAAACTTTAGTTTAAACTCTCAGGCAAAAGGACCTTGATCGACTGGCTCTCTGGAGAAACTTTCCTTAAATGTAGTCAAGGAAAGAACCGAAGGGGCAGTCCTGCCTTCGTAGGCAAGACAAATCTCTCAGGTAAAAGGACAGAGGGCACGACATTTATCGAGTTGTCGTGTCCTCTTTTTTATTAAGATGAAAAAATATCTAGAGCACTGCTGAAAGGAGTAGACCGATGTATATGGCAAAGAGAATGACAAGATTAGGGACCGAAACAGCATTTGAAGTTTTGGCAGAGGTGAATAGACTCAAAGCAGAAGGTCAAGATATTATAAGTTTTGCCCTGGGAGACCCTGATTTTGATACTCCTCGGAATATTAAAGATACAGCAGCAAAGGCCATTAATGACGGTTATACCCATTATAGTCCCTCGGCCGGAATCCTTCCTCTAAGAGAGTCAATTGCGCACTACATTTCTGAGACCAGAGGTATCGAGGTTACACCGGAAGAGGTAGTGGTTACTCCGGGGGCAAAACCAATAGTTTTTGATAGTATCCTTTCCTGTATAAATGAAGGGGATGAAGTAATCTATCCTAATCCGGGATATCCCATCTACGAATCGGTCATAAACTTTATAGGAGGGAAATCAGTTCCTCTTCCCCTTTTGGAAGAGAAAAGCTTCAGTTTCAATCCTGAGGATCTAAGGATGAGGATAACCCCTAAGACGAGGATGATCATTCTCAATTCTCCCCATAATCCCACCGGGGGCATCTTAAGCCAGAATGATCTGGAAACTATTGCTGAGACAGCTATCCAAGCTGATCTTTGGGTTTTGTCTGATGAGGTCTACTCTAAGATCATCTATGATGGGGAGTTCCGAAGTATCATTTCTATCCCCGGCATGAAAGATAGAACGATTCTGGTTGATGGATTTTCTAAGACTTACGCCATGACTGGCTGGCGATTGGGATTTGGGATAATGAAGAAGGAGTTGGCCGTACATATTGCAAGAATAGAAACCAACGTTGATTCCTGTACGGCAACATTTACCCAGTATGCAGGAATAGAGGCTCTGAAAGGCCCGCAGGCGGAATCCTCAGCCATGATAGCCGAATTCCAGAAAAGACGAGATCTTATCCATCAGGAATTGAACAAGATCAAAGGAATTGAATGTTTGAAGCCGAAAGGAGCTTTTTACATATACCCAAATGTAACTGAGGCTTGCCGAAATCTAGATTTGCGTGACTCAAAAGAGCTTCAACAATATCTATTACACAAAGCAAGTGTAGCCGTATTGGCCAGAAACTGTTTTGGCAAAAGAAACGAAAGGGAGAAAGAGGAATATATTAGATTATCCTATGTAACCTCCAGAGAAAACATAATAGAAGGAGTAAAAAGAATTAAAAAAGCTATTGAATCTAAGTCTTAGGCCAAATGCCAGATCTAGCTAACAGGAATTTATTTATGAAAAGAAGGGAATTTTCATCAAAGGAAGCATCCTCAGGAAAAAGCGATCAGGAGTATTCAAATTTTCTCCTGGAGGAAAATCTTTCTGGAATAGACCCGGATACAGATCTAATCATCAGCTTTGAGGAAGAGCGGCAAGCAAAAAAGCTCATCCTCATTCCTTCGGAAAGCATCTGTCCCCAAGCTGTCCGGCAGGCCCTGGGCTCGATCTTCACTAACCTCTATGCGGAAGGATATCCTCCCTTAAGGATGACCAGGGATGAAGAAAGGCTGCTATTAGATTTCAAGGATCAGCTTGCCCACTACCGACGCTATGCCGACAGACGATTTTACAAAGGGGGCGAGTACGTCAATTTTATTGAAACTTTGGCCCAGAGGCGGGCCGCCCAATGCTTTGCTACCGATAAAAATCCCCATGCTCCCATAAAGGTTGAGGGTGATCAAATATTTGTCAATGTACAACCTCTCTCGGGAGCAGCAGCTAACAACTCTGTCTATGAGGCTTTTGTTGAACCTGGCGATACGGTTATGGGCATGGCTTTAGCCCATGGAGGACATCTAACCCACGGGAGCGAATTCAACCGATCCGGCAGGCGCTATCATATTATCTCCTACGAAGTCAGTGAAGAAACAGAAAAGCTAGATTATGAGGTGATCAAAAGACTGGCCATGGAGCATAAACCGAAAATGATCATCGCCGGCTATACCTCCTATCCCTGGGCTCCTGACTGGCAGAAGTTCAGGGAGATTGCCGATACGGTGGGAGCCATACTCTTTGCTGATATTGCTCATCCCGCAGGACTGGTGATTGCGGGGCAATATCCGAGTCCAGTTGGTTATGCTGATGTAATTACCTTAACTACCCATAAGACTCTTTGCGGCCCACGGGGTGCGATTATTTTGACCACTGATGAGGAAAAGGCTCAAAGAATAGATAATGCTGTCTTTCCTGGCGAGCAGGGTGGTCCTCACGTTAACAAGTTTGCCGCTATGGCCGTAGCTTTTAAGATTGCCCGGACAGAGAAGTTTAAAAAACTTCAAGAAAAAATTGTGGAAAATGCTAAAGGATTAGCCTCCTCTCTCAAGAGGAGAGGTTTAAGGATAGCCTATGGAGGAACCAATACTCACCTTTTAGTAATCGATCTAAAGGCTGTCAAAACCAGGACCGGCTTTCCTCTAAAGGGTGAAATAGCGGCTCGCATCCTGGATCTTTGCGGTCTGGTGGTTAACAAGAACACTATTCCTGGTGATGAGACAGCCGCCGACGCCAGCGGCATCCGTCTGGGAACCCCCTGGGTTACTCAGCGAGGACTAGGAAAAGAGGAGATGGAGAAGTTAGCCGAACTTATTCACCGGGTGCTGATGAGTATTCAGCCCTTTAGCTACCTAGGGCTGGCTGGGGACCTATCCAGAGGAAAGATAGATTTGGAGACTCTTGAGGAAGTAAAACAAGAAGTGGCCGAGCTGACCCACAAAGCAAAGGCTCAAGTCTCCACCCATGACCGATCGGCTAAGCTTGGTTATCCCCATTACGATCAGGCCACAAAACTGTCAGTGAAAGAGACTAGATTACTCACCCAGCATCAAAAATTAGGAGCGAAGCTAGTCGAAAATAACGGTTGGAGGATGCCTCTTCATTATCAAATTGTTACCGAAGAACTTAAAGCAGTCCAGAGGATGGCTGCCATTTTCGACCTGGGTGATATGGGACTACTCAAGGTAAGTGGAGAAAGAGCAAAGCCACTTCTCCAGGGGGCATCTACCAATAATCTAGCCAAGCTTAAACCGGGAGAGCTCCTGCGTTCTTTTCTTCTGGACAGGCGAGCTCAACTTATCGATAAGGTTTCTATCCTCTACCTAAATTGCGATAATAGGGGTAGAGATCATTATTTGGTGGTGACTAATCCATCCCGTACTGAAAAGGTAAAGTTATGGCTGCGGGGACTTTCCGATGGATATATTAGTTTTGACAGCAATGATATTTTTGCCAAAATTGAAGGACCAGCAGTAGTGGAGGATTTGCGGGAGATTGTCGAAGAAGGCTCACGCAGGATGGGAATAGCTTTGTATGGACCAAACTCTTCCAAGATCCTCAGCAAAATAGAGCCTTCTTTAGCGAATCTTAAGGAATTTCATTTCCGGGAAGGAAAGATTAAAGAGATCGAAGGGATCATCTCCCGAACCGGTTATACCAAGGACTCTTTAGGATTTGAATTCTATATCCACCCGGATGACGCCGTCAATCTCTGGAATCTACTTTTAAGGCAGGGGGAAGAATTCGGCGTCAAGGCAGCCGGGCTTTTGACCAGAGATCACCTTTATTCTGAAGCAGGCCTACCTTCCGAAGAAAACCCTCAATCTATAACTAACGGGCCTTCTCTATATAAGGCTCACCCCTCTTATTTTCATCTATCAAAGCCCTATTTTGTCGGACAAAAGATTATCAATAAGCTACTCGAATTTCCGGCGGTGAAAGAGGAGTTTCAATATAAGGAAGAAAAAAGGAAGGTCAGGCAAACTCCTCTACATGAGGAGCATTTGAAACTAAGTGCCAGGCTGGTTACTTTTGCCGGCTGGAAGATGCCAGTTTGTTATACCAGTATTAGCGAGGAGCACCGGACGGTAAGAGAGGCAGCCGGCCTTTTTGATGTAACCCACATGGGAGTGATAGAAATTGCGGGTGAGCACGCTGCCAGCTTCTTAGATACAGTTTCTACCAACTATGTGCGATGGTTGAAAGACGGGCAATCTCAGTACGCCTACCTTCTCGATCCCGATGGTAATATCCTGGATGATGTTATGATCTATCGCCGGCATCGGGATCGATATATGATGGTCGTCAATGCTGTTAATGAGAAAAAGATCTGGGCCTGGCTAAATGCCGTCAATTCCACAAAATTTCTTATAGATCGAGACTACCCTAATAAAGAAGTTGAAGGGAAAGCGGTTCTCAGGAATTTAAAGAGTAGTTCATCCGGAAAGGATCAAAAAGTTGATCTGGCTCTCCAGGGTCCTCATTCGCTGGCCATACTACAGAAATTGGCCAAAGAGAAAGAACTAAAGAGAAAATTAGCCAGAATCACAAAAAATGAATTTATAGAGGTTAAGCTCGCCGGAATAGAGATGACAATTTCCCGCAGCGGTTATACCGGAGAAGACATTGGTTATGAGCTTTATCTACACCCTGCGGATGCTACTCTCATTTGGACTCTGCTTTTACAAGAAGGCAAAGAGTTTGGCATTAAACCCTCTGGTCTGGGGGCCCGAGATTCAACCAGGGTTGAAGCTGGTCTACCCTTGTACGGACACGAGTTAGCCGGCAGATACGGTATTACTCCTACCGAGGCTGGCTATGGGGCATTTGTTAAGCTTCACAAACCTTACTTTATTGGGAAAAAGCACCTTTTGGAAAGGCAAACCCAGAGGAAAATGGAGGTTATTCGTTTTAAGATGAAATCTAAAGGCATTAGAATGGTAAAATCAGAAGATCCCATCGTTGATGAAAAAGGTCAATATAGGGGCAGAGTCACGAGCTCGGCTCTGGTGGAAGGAATTCAAGTTGGATTAGCTTATGTTGATAAAAATTTTGCCGAAGAAGGAAGGAAAATCGGGATATTTATGCTTCCGCGGGGGGGAAAATTTTCTCCAGAGGCTCCTAAAGATGAACTGACCAGGGGAGATAAGGTGCTTCTTCATGAAGAAGCTATAGTTTTAGGCCGTTTCCCTGAAGAGAACAGTAAGATATAGAATGAGGAGTTATTAAATGCCAATTATCGATTCTAAGACAGGAAAGGTAAAAAGGGATTATACAGTTGAAGAGCTGATAGAAAAAGCGAGGGGAATGAGAGCCTATAATATGGTTAGTCTTACTGCAGCTGGCTCAGGACATACGGGGGGGACTCTGTCAATTATGGATATTGCCGCCGCCTTATATCTTAAAAAAATAAGGCATGACCCACAGAATCCCGATTGGGAAGATAGGGACAGAGTTTTCTGGTCTGCTGGTCACAAGGCCCCGGCTCTTTATGTGGCTTTGGGCGAAGCCGGTTATTTCCCAGTAAAAGAGGTGGTAAAATTAAGAAAATTATGGTCTGGCTTTGAAGGTCATCCCCATAGATTAAAACTACCAGGAGTTGAGCTTTCCGCTGGATCCTTGGGACAGGGTCTGGGTGTAGCAGTAGGCTGTGCGCTTAATGCTAAAATAGAGGGAAAAAACTACAGAGTTTACTCTATTAACGGAGACGGAGAGCTTGATGAGGGTTCTATCTGGGAGGCTATAATGTGTGCTACTCATTACAAATTAGACAACCTCGTCTCTATTGTTGACAGAAATGGCCTCCAAATTGATGGTCCTACCGAGGAAGTTATGAGATTGGAATCTCTTGTTGATAAATGGAGAGTCTTTGGATGGAATACTATTGAAATAGATGGTCATAATATGAAACAGATCCTGGATGCCCTTGATGAAGCTGAGAAGGTGAAAGGAAAACCATCAGTAATAATTGCCAAAACAACCAAAGGAAAAGGTGTTTCCTATGCTGAGGATGTAGTAGGTTATCACGGTATAGCCCCCAAAGACGGAAGATCAGGGAAAGAGTCATTGGACAGGGCCTTAGAAGATATAGGAGATTCTTTCTTTACTAAAGAGAAAGTAGATAAATTACTAAAAATCGCTGATGATTATCAAAAGAAAGTGGATAAGAAGATAGAAGCTTCCCTGCCTGGATTTAGCAGAAATTATTGGTGGAATTCAGCTAATAGAATGAAAGTTGAGATGGATGCTACCCGAAATGGTTTTGGTAGAGCTATAGAAAAATTAGGTAGTGATGAAAGAGTTGTTGCATTAGGGGCTGACATTACGAACTCGATAAGGATGAATAAATTCTATGCAGAACATCCTGAGAGGGGAAATAGGTTTTTCAGCATAGGTATAGCTGAGGCCAATATGGCTCTGGTAGCATCTGGTTTAGCCAAAGAGGGGAAAATACCATTTATTGGGTCCTACGGAGTTTTCGTAACGGGTAGAAATTGGGATCAGTTAAGGACTACGGTGTGCTATAACAGCTTCAATGTAAAAGTTGCCGATGCTCATGGTGGTATTTCGGTGGGACAGGATGGAGCCACTCATCAAGCATTGGAGGAAATTACCAACATGTGCTATTTACCCAATATGCATATGGTCGTCCCTTGTGATTCACTGGAGACAAAAAAAGCGACCGAATTTATTGCTTTTATCGAGGGACCTGCGGTGGTTAGGTACGCCAGGGAAGCAACTCCCCTGGTGAGCAGCAAGAATACTCCCTATGAGTTTGGTTTAGCGAATATAATAAGATACAGAGGTGAGAAAAAAAACTTTATAGAGGCATTTGAGGTAAAACTTTCCCCTGATTATCAATCAGAAGGAGAAGATCTAAGCATAATCGCCTGTGGACCTATGGTACCAGAGGCAATGAGGGCAGCTTATATTTTAAAAGAAGAATATGGAATTGAGACAAGAATACTAAATGTACATACGGTTAAACCAATCGATAAGAAGGCAATTGTAAAAGCAGCGGAAGAAACAGGTATCATAATAACGGCAGAGGAACACCAGGTTGGCGGTTTTGGAAATATTGTTGCTGGAGTGATAGGACAGGGTAAGAAATATAACGCACCATTGTTAATGGATATGGTGGGAGTGGAGGATAAGTTCGGTGAATCCGGAGCACCCTGGGAGTTGATGAAAATATTTGGATTAACAGCCGAGCATATTGCGAAAAGAGCTAAAAAATTATACGAGCGAAAGAGTGGAGAATAGAATGTATCCAAAAGATTTAAAGTATAACCAGACCCACGAGTGGGTAAAGGCTGATAAAGATATTGTTACGGTGGGCATTACCGATTTTGCCACCAAACAGTTGACCGACTTGGTCTATATAGAGCTTCCCTCGATAGGGGAAAAAGTTACCAAAGGGTCCTCTTTCGGAGTTATTGAGTCAGTTAAGGCTGTCTCTGACTTATGTAGCCCGGTAAGTGGAGAGGTAGTTGAAGTAAATGAAAAACTATCTAAAGAGCCAGAGATAATCAATCAGGACCCCTATGGAGAAGGATGGATGATCAAGGTGAAGATAGAGGATGAAACTGGACTAGACACTTTGATGGATTCAGAAGAATATGAGAAGCTAGTGAGGAAGGAAAAAAGACAGTGATTCCCTATATTCCCAATACTGAAGAAGACCAAAAGGAGATGCTAAAAGAGATAGGAGCTAGGTCCATAGAGGATCTATTTTGTAATATCCCCCAAAATTTACGATTAAAAACTGACCTCAATCTTCCCTCATCGCTCTCAGAAATGGAATTAGTTAATGAGCTTAAGGATCTAGCTGGGAAAAACGCCCATTTAGATGAATATGTCTCTTTTCTGGGAGCGGGAAGTTATGATCATTTTATCCCGGCCCTGGTTGATCATCTCTTCGGTAGGTCTGAATTCTATACCTCTTACACCCCTTATCAGGCAGAAGCCAGTCAGGGAATGCTGCAGGCTACTTATGAATATCAAAGCCTTATCTGTAAACTCTTTCAAATGGACGTGTGTAACGCCTCCCTTTATGAGGGAGCAACAGCCCTAGTTGAGGCAGCTATTTTAGCCCATAAGGTTAATCATCGTAGGGAAGTTTTGATAGCCAAGAGTGTCCATCCGGAATCTCGTCAGGTTCTCACCACCTATATAAAGAAATCATTAGGCCTTTCTATAATAGAAATAGATTACGAGAATGGGGTAACTGATCTTACTAAATTGGAAGAAAAGATTGATAAAGATACGTGCTGCGTGGTTATCCAGAATCCTAACTTTTTTGGCTGTTTAGAGAAGGTTAACGAGATCGAAGAAATTACTCACCAGGCTGGTTCTTTATACCTTGTCTGTGTGGATCCAATATCCTTAGGGCTACTTATTCCTCCGGGAGATTACAATGCAGATATCGCCGTGGCAGAAGGACAGGTCTTGGGAGGCAAACTCAATTTCGGAGGACCTTATTTAGGAATTTTTACCTCCAAGGCCGAATTCTTAAGAAAAATGCCGGGGAGAATCGTAGGAGAGACCACTGATAAGAAAGGAAGGAGAGGATTTGTCTTAACCCTACAAACGAGAGAGCAGCATATACGTAGAGAACGGGCAATCTCCAATATCTGTACCAACCAGGCCTTGAATGCTTTAAAAGCTGCCATATACCTATCCACCCTGGGAGAGGAAGGACTGGCTAAGGTAGCTCACCTGTGTCTGCAAAAATCACATTATGCCGCTAAGAGAATTTACCAGATTCCTGGATTTGAGCCCACCTTTAGGAGTCCCTTCTTTAAAGAATTCGCCGTAAGATGCCCTGTCTCACCTGGTAAGATAAATAAATTGCTCTGGGATAATAAGATCCTGGGGGGATTTGAGCTGGGGAGATTATACCCGCAATTGGAGAATTACTTATTGTTCTGCGTAACTGAAAGACGAACTATAGAAGAGATTGATAAACTGACCCTCCTTTTGGAAAATACGATATGATAGAGCCTTTAATATTCGAGAAAAGTAGGAAAGGAAGAAGGGGATATTCACTTCCTGAGTGTGACGTAGACAAAGAGAATCTAGAAAAACTAATTCCTAAGAAATATCTGCGCCAGGGCACTTTAGGCTTGCCCGAGGTAAGCGAGCCAGATGCAGTTCGTCATTTTACGCGGCTCTCTCAGCAAAATATGGGAGTGGACACAAACTTTTATCCCCTGGGATCTTGCACTATGAAGTACAACCCCAAGATAAACGAGGATATAGCCAATCTACCCGGCTTTACCAGAATTCACCCCTATCAGCCCGAGGTGAGTGCGCAGGGAACCTTGCAGCTACTTTATGAAATGGAAAAGCTTCTATGTGAGATATCCGGGATGGATAGAGTGTCACTACAGCCAGCCGCTGGAGCTCATGGCGAGCTTACCAGTTTAATGATGATAAAGGCTTACTATGAGGATAAAAAAGAGTCAAGAGATACCGTCCTTGTACCAGACTCTGCCCATGGGACCAATCCTGCTAGTTCTCACCTCTGTGGATTTCGAACAGTAGAGGTAAAATCAAATAAAAATGGAAGAATAGATTTAGAGGACCTGAAAAACAAGATGAGCGAAAGAGTAGCTGCTTTAATGCTCACCATTCCCAACACCCTGGGTCTATTTGAGAGGAATATCCTCGAGATCGCCGAGATCGTCCACGATAGGGGAGGTTTTCTTTACCTTGACGGTGCCAATCTAAATGCCCTCTTAGGAATAGTTAAACCCTCTGATTTGGGGATAGATATAATGCACTTTAATCTCCACAAAACTTTTTCCACCCCTCATGGAGGAGGAGGTCCTGGTTCAGGGCCTGTGGGTGTAAAAGGAAAGCTCGCTGCTTATTTACCTGTACCTACGGTAGAAAAAGATAAGAAAGGCTATTATCTTGATTACAATAGAGCCAAATCGATAGGAAAAGTGAGGTCTTTTTATGGGAATATCGAGGTTATCATAAAAGCATACTGTTATCTAAGATCTCTGGGGAAAAAAGGATTAAAGAAGATAAGCCATAATGCTGTTTTAAATGCAAATTATTTGATGGAAAGACTAAAGAAGTATTTTTATCTTCCTTATGATCAACCCTGTATGCACGAGTTTGTTCTTTCGGGAGTAGATGGAAAGATGAAGGATGTAAGAACCCTGGACATTGCTAAACGCCTTTTGGACTTCGGCTTTCATCCTCCTACTATATATTTTCCCTTAATTGTGAAAGAAGCCTTAATGATTGAGCCTACCGAGACCGAGTCCAAGGAAACCCTGGATGCCTTTATCTCTGCTATGATTCAAATTAGAAAAGAGATAGAAGAGAACCCCTCTGTAGTTAAACGGGCTCCTCATAATTTGTCCATTGGCCGATTGGATGAAGTAAAGGCGGCTAAAGAGCTAAAGCTGAGATGGAAAGAAAAAGAGAGTGGCGATTGATTGAGTCTGGATATCTGGATGCCTATACCAATATGGCCATAGATGAGGCCGTATTCCTCATGAGAGAGAAACTGGGCCTTCCTCCTACCCTTCGATTCTATGCCTGGAAACCAACGGCTATCTCCATCGGTTACTTTCAGAGAATAGAAGATCCTTCCTTAAAAGAATACAAAAGACAAAAATTCACCATTGTGAGGCGCTTTAGCGGAGGCGGCGCCATATTACATAGACGCGAGATAACCTATTCTTTGGCTTGCTCTACTCATGAATTTCCTACCTTCAGGGATATAATAAAAACGCAAAAGCTCGTTCATGAGGCGATAATCCTGGGTCTCCAAAATCTAGGGATAAAGGCCGGGTTAGAAAGGAAAGAAATCGAAAGACCAAATCCCTATTTTTGTTTTGTCCGTCCCTCACAATACGACGTCGTTGAAGCTGGAAGAAAGATTGTGGGAAGTGCTCAAAGGAGAAAAAATAGAGCCTTCTTCCAACATGGATCGATTCTGATGGATAACAAGATCTCTTTTGAAGGTGCAGAAAAGGGATATAAAGAAAAGATTATAGATAGTCTCATTCTGGGATTTGAGAAAAGATTGGGGATACAGTTAGTACTTGGCCAGTTAACCAAAGAAGAAGTGAAATTATCCCAAGAGTTAAGGCAGACCAAATACAGCACCCAAAATTGGAATTACCGAAGATAGATATAGTTTCTTCTTCCTGTAGAGTCACCTTCTTAAACTGAAAGTCGGGAAAAGATGGAATTTACCGAAACAGTAGAAAAGTTGAAAGCAAAGCTACGAAAAATTGCTGGCAATGTTACCAACAATAGGGCAGACCAGGATGATTTACTGCAAGAAGGGTGGCTTTATCTCTGGAAAAATAGAGAAAAACTGGAGAATAAGACGATATCTTATCTTTTGACGGGCTGTTATTTTCGATTCATTGATTATCTCAAGCAAGGCAGGAGTATTGACAGTAAGTCAAGGGAAAATATTACAGTAATCAGTTTATATTACATCAGTGATGAAGGACAGGCACCACTTGTATCCATCATTCCCTCCAGAGTCGAGGATGTAAAGGATGCCTTGATAGCTAAGGATTTAGAAGAGCAAATTCGAAACCGCCTGAACACAAAACTAAAAGAAACCTATGATCTTCTTTTGGAAGGGCATACCCTTGGCGGAATTGCAAAAAGGTTCAACTTAACTCACGAAGCGATAAGGTTGCGTGTAAAAAAGATAAGAAAAATAGCCAAAGAATATTTTGTGAAAAACTTGGATTTTTAAGAACTTTTTTCGTCTATATATATGAAGTTGTTTTTCGGAAATATCATAATTTCATAGAACTAAAGAGAATGAGCTGACTTAAGAACTCACTTCTTCTACTGGAAAGCGGATAGAAAAATTGGTGAAAGGTGGTCATATTTTAGCAACTTGAGTAACTTTTTTTCTTCCCCCCGTAAACTGCTGTCAATTCAGGTATTGTGAAATTAGAATGTTTTCTTGAAATGCATAGGTTTGATTTCCTGTAAAAGTTAGGTATGTCAATTGGCAAGTCTCCAGTTTCCGGAAAAAATTTGAAGTTCCTTGAAACATCAGTGGTGGGATAAT
>CAZIXA010000043.1:0-17872 GCA_964543295.1 uncultured Clostridia bacterium
ACAGAGAATCAAAGGCCCGAAAATAGCGTTTTACTGTCAAACTTGGGTTTCAATTTTTGAGATCTAATGCGGGGGGTTGACAAAAAAATAAAATGTGTTAAAATGTAAACGATAACGGTAACGATAAGGAAAACTCATAATTGGTGGCTAGGCATTTTGATACGATTGAAACAAATTCAGTGGTAAGCGATGATGTCCTGGGTGGTTTTTTAGGCACGGAATACTTAATTAAAAAAGGACATAAAAGGATCTTGTATATAAGTGGGCCCTTACACATTTCCAGTGCTTTAGAGCGCCTGAAGGGATACAAAAGAGCCCTAAAGGAATACGAAATCCCACTTAAAGAAAAATTAGTAAGGGGATATACAGCTAAAATGGACAAAGCTTACACAATTATGAGAAGGATTCTTAAAGAAAAATTGGATTTTACCGCTATCTTTACCTTTAGCGATTTTCTTGCTTTGGGAGTTATGAAAGCTATTCGTGAAGAGAAATTAAAGATACCCGATGATGTAGCTGTTGTGGGATATGATGATATTGAATTTGCCTCTGTTTTAGATATACCTTTAACTACCGTTCACATGCCAAAATATCGATTGGGGATGGAAGGGACAAATATACTTATAGATGAGATAGAGAAAAAAAGCACCCATAGAAAACCTCAAAAATTGGTTATTAAACCCGAGCTTATAGTAAGAAAATCTGCCTGAGCTTAAAAAAACTAAAGCTGAAAATCAGAGCCGAAAGGAGGTGAGGAAGGGCAGATAGGCTGATCTGTCTTGGGGAAAAAGGAAGTTTTCTAAAAAGGGAGAGTTGGAAAATTGATTTCTCTTTTTAGGAACTTCACAGAAGGATGAAGAATGTGAGTAAAAGGAGGATGTACGATGAGGTACTTACGAAAATGTATGGTTCCGCTGGTGGTGGGTGCTGTAACAGTGCTCTTGCTCGGTTTCGCAATCGGAATAGAAGCAAAAGCAGCAAGCATTCAGAAAGAAGCCTGGGGGACAGTGGACGGGAAGCCAGTCGATCTCTACACCCTGACCAACGCCAATGGTTTAGAGGCGAAGATCACGAACTATGGAGCCATCGTTACTTCTCTAAAGGTACTAGATCGGAACGGGAAGCTAGGAGATGTGGTGCTGGGATATGATAATCTGAAGGACTACGTTGAGAATAGCCCCTATTTTGGTGCTATTGTCGGACGTTATGGAAACCGGATTGGAGGAGCTAAATTTTCTTTGGATGGTGTTGAGTATACCCTTGCTGCAAACAATGGCCCGAATCATCTACACGGGGGAATCAAGGGATTTGACAAGGTCGTGTGGAAAGCAAGAGGAATCACGAGTGATAATGGCGTAGGTTTAGAACTCACCTACCTGAGTCCAGATGGTGAGGAGGGATACCCGGGGAATCTGTCAGTAACCGTTACCTACACTCTAACCGATGACAATGAATTGAAGATAGATTACTTTGCAACAACAGACAAGAAGACGGTTGTAAATTTAACCCATCACTCCTATTTCAATTTCGTCGGGTCAGGAGATATTTTGGGGCATAAGCTGTGGCTCAAGGCAAGTAGATTTACTCCTGTAGATGAAGGTCTTATCCCAACAGGGGAGCTGAGGAGTGTTATAGGGACGCCCATGGACTTTACCCGACCGTTCGCCATCGGTGCCAGGATTGAGCAAGATTATGACCAACTTAAATATGGTTTTGGCTATGACCATAATTGGGTGCTGGATAAACGTCCTGGAGAAATGGCATTGGCTGGTAGTCTTTATGAGCCAGTAACTGGGCGATTCATGGAAATTTATACGACTCAGCCTGGTATCCAGTTTTATTCAGGGAATTTCTTAGACGGCACCATCACAGGGAAAAGAGGTGTGATTTACGAATTTCGCAACGCACTCTGCTTGGAAACACAGCATTTTCCGGATTCTCCGAATAAGCCCGATTTTCCTTCGACGGTTCTCAAACCCGGTGAAGAGTACAGGACCACCACCATCTACAAGTTTTCTGTGAGGTAGTGTATGTAGAAGAGGGTGCTAAAAGTTCAGCTGACCGCCAAAACCGCGCCGCGGTGCCGGCGGCAGCTGAATTCATTCTTGGACATCTTTTGTAGAGATGAAATCCTCCAGACTATAGAATTCATCCTTTATTCTTCTATGAAAGTTCTCTACTCCTCCATTAAAACGAGGGGTAGCTACTGGAATAGTGGTGTGTTCGGCTCCAAAGACATCCTCAATTAGTTTAGTGAAGGCAGATCTTTTCTTAGCGCTTGTGCTTCCAATAAATTCTGATCCATTATCACTCTGGACCTTTATTCTGGAAGTATCTATCCCAAAAGATTGAAGATGCTTAAAGAGAAGATAGATGAATCTTACTGAATTAATTAAAGATTTCTCCTCTGCTAGGCAGACAAAACCTAGGTCAGAGATGTTATCTTTGGCGCTATATTCATAGCGAGGTAGACTTCCCTTAGCTATAAGGGGATAGATTGGGGATATATCATCAAGCTCTTTGACATCAACTTGCAGTTCCTCAAAAACATCCATATCCTCTCGGAGTTTTCTAAGATTTCTTTTCTTTATGCCACTTCTTCTTTCGCTTCTTTATTAGTCCTTTTTGGTTAAGGATACGATTAATGGTGGAAGAGGATATTTGGATGCTGTACTCTCAGGAAAGGATATACTTTATCTTATCCTGGCCAAGCTTAGGGTTGCCTCCCTTAAGTTCTGTTACTTTTTCCTTAATTTCGGAAGGGGTTTTATGGGGAGGAGGGTTCTTTTTAGGTTTTCTTTTTAAACCCTGAGGACCCTCCTTTAAGAACCTTCTAAGCCACTTTCTCACTGTCTTTCTATCGCAACGGAAGGCTCTGGCGGTGAAGGATAGATTTTTCTCATTCTCATGATAGTACTGAATCATTCTTAATCTAAAGCCTTCGGGATGAATTGAGTCCTTAATTCTCTCTGGATAAGGTTCTGGGCTCATTGTTTATCTCCTTTTCCATCTGTTTGAGTAGTTTTTTGAATTCTTTTGTGTGCCCCCAGGGTCTGTGCTTCTCATAAAGATAGCAGTGCAGCATTTCATGTGCAAGGAGCTCGTCTAGTTCTTTATCTTTTGTCTTCTCTAGATAAGAAATAGAAAGACGAATTACTTTCTTTTCAGATAAGGCGGCTGCTTTTACCTTTTTCATTCTTCTACTCAGCTGGATTTGGTAATTTCCTTCAAGTTGACGGTTAAAGTAGGTAGTATTCAGCTTATCGAATCTTTTCTTTGTCTTTTTAACTATTTTGCGAGTTTTATCTTCACCTCTCAGCTCTTTGAACATTATCATAGCCCTTTTAGCTAAGGAGGAAGGCTTTCTGTACCCTGTCTCCCATTGGGATACAGTTAGCTTTGATATTCCTAGCTCTTGGGCAAATTCGGATTGGGTCATGCCCAGAAATCCTCTTAATTTCTTGATTTCTGACTTTCTCATGCTTTAATGTAGTATTGCTATATCAAGTTGTTAAGTCGATCTTTTAACATTCGTGCAAAAGTTGATTGACAAAAAAAATAAAATGTGGTAAAATTTAAATCGATAACGGCAACGATGAGGAAGTCTAAAAGGTACATAATGAGCCACGTTACTCTGCGAGACATAGCTAAAAAAGCTGGCGTTTCCACGACTACAGTTTCTCGAGCATTAAATAATAAACCTGATGTAAGTCCTAAAACTAAAGATAAAATCCTCAGGATAGCTAAAAATCTAGGATATACACCTAACCTCCTGGCAAAGAGCTTAAGATCCCGAAAGAGCAAAACAATTGGGGTTGTACTCGCCGATATATCCAATCCTTTCTTTGCAGCCGTAGCTAAAGGAATAGAAGATGCAGCACATAAGAGAAGCTATAGTATTATCTTATGTAATACAGATGAGGAATATGAAAGAGAGAAAGAGGCCCTGCAGGTTTTAGTTAAAAAAAGGGTGGATGGCCTTTTGATAACACCTGTGCAAAAAGAATACAAAGATATTTTACTAATAAAAGAGCGAAGGATTCCTTTAGTTTTGGTGGCTAGGCATTTTGATACGATTGAAACAAATTCAGTGGTAAGCGATGATGTCCTGGGTGGTTTTTTAGGCACGGAATACTTAATTAAAAAAGGACATAAAAGGATCTTGTATATAAGTGGGCCCTTACACATTTCCAGTGCTTTAGAGCGCCTGAAGGGATACAAAAGAGCCCTAAAGGAATACGAAATCCCACTTAAAGAAAAATTAGTAAGGGGATATACAGCTAAAATGGACAAAGCTTACACAATTATGAGAAGGATTCTTAAAGAAAAATTGGATTTTACCGCTATCTTTACCTTTAGCGATTTTCTTGCTTTGGGAGTTATGAAAGCTATTCGTGAAGAGAAATTAAAGATACCCGATGATGTAGCTGTTGTGGGATATGATGATATTGAATTTGCCTCTGTTTTAGATATACCTTTAACTACCGTTCACATGCCAAAATATCGATTGGGGATGGAAGGGACAAATATACTTATAGATGAGATAGAGAAAAAAAGCACCCATAGAAAACCTCAAAAATTGGTTATTAAACCCGAGCTTATAGTAAGAAAATCTGCCTGAGCTTAAAAAAACTAAAGCGGAAAATCAGAGCCGAAAGGAGGTGAGAAGTCGAGGAAGGTCATCCAGCTTAGGATAAAAGGAAGCTCCGAGGAGAGATAATTACCTTTTTTCTCTCAGGAGTCTTCACAGAAAAATAAGCCACGGGAAGAAAGGAGTATAACATGAAAAAGAGACTGATGGTAGTTGCTACATTGGTGCTCTGTCTTGGTTTCGTCTTTGCTACCACAAGTTATGGGCTTGAAAAACTGGGCAAGGGAGTGAAAATATACTTTTTCTGCGGAGGACCAGAGGGAGGTTCTTTTGCTTCTGTTGTCTATAAAGGGGCATTGCAAGCAGCATATGATTTGGGAGCTGACGTGGAGTATGTATGGTCGGATTGGAACGTTGCAAAAATGATTGCGGACTTTAAAGATGCCATGGCTGTTAATCCTGACGGGATTGCTATCATGGGACACCCAGGGGATGCTGCATTTGCACCCTTAGTTGATCAAGCTGAAGCCAAGGGGATCATAGTAACGAGCCAGAACACGGATCTCCCTACTATTGAAGCCAAATATACTGCAGTGGGCTTTGGTTATGTTGGTCAGGAGTTGTACGCCTCTGGCCTTATGTTAGCTAGACACACCGTTAAACTCCTTGGTCTAGGAGATGGGGACAGGGCTTTAGTTTATGGACTTCTCTCACAACCAACGCGAGGACTAAGGTCAAAGGGTTGTATAGATGGTTTGAAGGAAGCAGGGGTAACGGTTGATTATATAGAAATTTCAGATGCAGTGAATACCGATCCACCTTTGGGTGCACCAGTTGTAGCAGGATACATAGCAGCTCATCCTGATGTTAAATTAATCATAACTGATCATGGAGGACTCACCGGCGCACTAGAAATGTACTTTAAAACAGCGGGTGTAAAGCCAGGAGAAATAGCGGGTGCAGGATTTGATCTTAGTGCAGCATCAGTAGAGGGTATTAGAGACGGGTATATTGTAGCTGTACATGATCAGCAGCCATATCTCCAGGGATATCTGCCCATTGTTCAAATCTGCTTGACTAAGAAATATGGCTTTGCCGGTCTTCACATTAATACCGGGTCCGGTATAGTAGATGCTTCCAATGTTGAACCTGTTGCTGCATTAGCCGCGCAAGGAATCAGGTAATTTAGTGATTGTTTGGTATGGTTGGAAGACAACGCAGTAACTTCTCTCCATTCTTGAGAAGTTGCTGCGTTCTACTATATCGACAAATAGATGTATTTTAATACCAGTCTGTCACTTGCCTAAAAGTTTTTGACATCTAATGATAAAAAACAAAATTTTAGGAGCGGAGAGAATAAAATGGAGAGCCTTAGCAGAGGCCCAACTACAAAAAAGCCGAAAGAGAAAAAAACAAAAACATTGAGACAACATCTTAAACTAAGTGAATTTAGATTGCAGTGGAGTATGGTTGCAGTTCTTGCAATAATACTTGCAGTATTTACGATTAAAAATCCCAGAGTTTTTCTTGGTTTTAGAATTTACTATTCTTTTATGTCCATCATCCCCTTTATGGCTATCCTGGCTTTAGCTTTGACACCGGTAATTATTTGTAAAGAGATAGATCTTTCCTTCCCCTCAATATTGGGATTTTCCGCATGGATGTTTGCAAATTTATCTGCCTCAACCGGAAATCCTACTCTGGCCCTAATAATCTCTTTGATTACAGGTTTACTGGCCGGACTTTTAAATGGTATATTGGTAGTGAAAGTCGGCGTTCCCTCATTAATAGTAACTATAGGGACAATGTTTTTCTGGAGGGGAATGATTATGGTCTGCAGTGGAGGAGTGGGAAAAACGCTGGTGCCTGTTAAAGGAACAATCTTATTTAAGAGTTTAGTAGGTAGAATAGGAGGTGCTATTCCAGCTCAGGCGCTGTGGGCTGTTGGGCTGGCTTTTTTTTTCTGGTTGATTTTGAATCGACATAAATTTGGTACTCATATATATTTTACCGGAGATAATATAGAAAGTGCTAGAATGATGGGTATACCTGTAGACAGGGTAAGAATACTTGTCTTCACGCAATTGGGATTCTTCGCTGCTTTTGCTGGAATAATGGTTGTTCTTGAAGCGTTATATCATTGGCCCACAACGGGACAAGGATATCTTCTCCCGACAATAGCCTCGGTTTTCCTGGGGGGGACTTCACCTTTCGGAGGGATGGGGACTATTTTTGGAACCTTTATTGGAGCTATTATCATAGGGGCTTTAGAGGCTGGAATCATTAGTGTAGGGCTTATGGGGTTTTGGACCCAGGTATTCTATGGTTTGATTATAGTTATTTCTGTTGGAATTCATACGATCTTGAGGAGAAGAGCGTAAATAGCGTATGGAGGAAAGAATAAAAATGGAGGATCTGAGCAGGAGTCTAACCACTAAAGAGCTAAAAAGGAAAAAAATAAAAACGCTAAAGCATCACCTCAAACTAAGTGAACTTAAATTACAGTGGAGTATATTTGCAATTCTTGTAGCACTATTTACGTCATTTATTATTGGAGCTCCCAAAATTTTTCTTTTTCCCGATATTTACTATTCTTTTATGTCCACTATTCCCTTTATGACTATCATGGCTTTAGCTTTAACCCTCGTAATTATTTGTAAAGAGATAGATCTTTCCTTTGCTTCAATAATGGGATTTTCTGCATGGATGTTTGCAAGTTTATCTGCCTCAACCGGAAATCCTACTCTGGCTCTAATAATCTCTTTGATTACAGGTTTACTGGCCGGACTTTTAAACGGCATATTGGTAGCGAAAGTCGGTCTTCCCTCGTTAATAGTAACTATAGGGACAATGTTTTTCTGGAAGGGATTGGTTTTAGTCTTCAGTGCAGCGGGGGGAATAACGCTGGTACCTGTTAAAGGAACAATCTTATTTAAGAGTTTAGTAGGTAGAATAGGAGGTGCTATTCCAGCTCAGGCGCTGTGGGCTGTTGGGCTGGCTTTTTTTTTCTGGTTGATTTTGAATCGACATAAATTTGGTACTCATATATTTTTTACCGGGGATAACATAGAAAGTGCTAGAATGATGGGTATACCTGTAGACAGGGTGAGAATACTTGTCTTCACGCAACTGGGATTCTTCGCTGCTTTTGCTGGAATACTGCTTGATCTGGAAATGTCATATTATTGGCCCACAACGGGAGAAGGATATCTTCTCGGAACATTAGCCTCAGTTTTCCTGGGGGGAACCTCAGTTTTTGGAGGGATGGGGACTATTTTTGGAACCTTTGTTGGAAGTATTATCATAGGATCTTTACAAACTGGAATTATCACCATAGGACTTTCAGGATATTGGACCAACCTGATTTATGGTTTACTCATAGTTATTTCTGTTTCCATTCATTCGATTTTGAGAAGAAAAACCTAAATTATAAATAGTGTTTAGCGAGTAGCTTATAGCGTTTATCCTATCCGCTAATAATGAGGAGGAATTTAATGGAGGTAAAGAATGAGAAATTAGTACGGATGGTAAATATCTCTAAATATTTTGGAGAAGTTGCTGCCTTGAAGGAAGAAAATTTTGAAGTTGGGTATAATGAAGTTGTTGGATTGATAGGTGATAACGGCGCCGGTAAATCAACATTGATAAAAATCCTCACCGGAGTTCACACTCCAGATAAAGGAAGAATATACTTTAAAGGGGAGGAAATAACATATTACTCTGTGGAGAAAGCTCGTGAATTAGGTATTGAGACTGTCTACCAGGAAAGAGCCCTGGGAGAGCAGCAAGCATTATGGAGAAATATTTTCATGGGTAGAGAAATGACAACTCATTTAGATTTTCTCCAGGTAAAAAAGGCCAAAAAAGAGACCGAGAAGATATTAAAAGAGGTAATAGGATTTACAGCAGCAGGACTTACACCTGACTCAATTGTTCAGAGATTATCTGGGGGAGAAAAACAAGGCGTGGCAATAGCCAGGGCTTTGCATTTTGAGGCAGAGTTGATTATCTTGGACGAACCTACCATGGCTTTATCACTTTCAGAGACAAAAAAAGTACTGAATTTTGTAAAAGGGATAAAAGAGCAAGGAAAATCCTGTATTTTCATAACTCATAATATATATCATGTATATCCGGCTGCAGATAGGTTTGTTGTCTTAGATAGGGGAAGGACTGTGGGAGAGTTTGAAAAAAAAGATATATCATTGGAAGAGCTTGTTGATAAATTGTACCTTGTGGCGAGAACTGGGGAAATAAGTTAATAGGCCAGCTACATCTCATATCAGTCTGTCACTTACTCGAGCCCTCATCGGTGCGTTTATCATAGGATCTATAGAGGCCGGGGTCATCTCCATGTGGCTGTACAGACAGTAATTCTAGACGATTCCACGTGGGGCAGCAGGCTGCCCAAGACCAATCTGGGGCATCCTTAGCGACTCCAGCCACTCGGTTACTCGGCCAGGGATTTGTTTAGCCCGAAAAAGAAGTCTTCTATTCTTACCAATAACAACACGCGAAATTAGCCATAATAAGGGGCGTTAGTCTTTTCAACGAAGAAAAAAATATCATTGATAAGTTTTTACTTTGACTTCTCTTTACCTCTGAAAGCAATAATTTATAAGGAGAAGGTAGATAAGGAGTATGAGGGATGGCTTGAGGGTAGAAATGGGGCAAAAATTAAAGAAGGGAGAAGAATGAGAAGAAAGAGCGTGAGGTTTGTGATTGCTGGGATCCTGGTCTTAGTTTTTGGCCTTGCTTCAACACCAGCCCGGGCCAAATTTATTATGGATGTTGGTTATTACAGCCTTGGATTTGGAAAAATAAACGATTACTTTGCTGAGACAACTGATTGGCGTGATACCAACCCTAAGTTTAAGTCGGGAATGATGTACGGTTTAGCACTAGAATATGAGGTCAACCCACATTTCCAGCTAAGACTGGAGCATAGCTTCTTTGAATCACAAACCAGCGGTAGTTTGTGGATGGATCATGGCCCAAGTTATTGGTTAGCGGTGTACAAATTAACTATTACACCTGTGATTCTCTCTGGAATCTATAAATTTTCCCCCTTCTATATCGGAGCTGGAGTAGGTTCATTTCCTATCATTTTCATGTACACCCACACAAAATACATTTACACATCCCAAGGTTTGGTTGATATTAGTTCTGTCATCGAATCTTTTAACGATGGCGCCACTGGTCTTGTGCTGATGGCGGGATTCAAGTTTGGAGATAAGCCAATCTCTTTGAATCTAGAGGCCAGGTACGTCGTCGATACTAAGGCCAAGCTGGAACTGTGGGTTGATAATGAAGTTGACCTTAGCGGCTTACAGCTTGGTCTCCTGCTGGGGTTTAAATTCTAAATGTTATTTTCTTGGATATCTACTGCTCCCTTCTACTTGAGGCACGGGTGGGCAGCAATAACTACAAAGAAGGGACAAAGCAAGGCTTCAGACTTTACCTTTTTGACGGGATCTGGGGGATATTGATTTCAGGTAGAGAATCGTTCGTTTGTCTCTCACCTAGTTATGGCAGGGATTGATTTAAAGACTGTTCAGGAACTTCTGGGGCACAGGATTATCGATATGACCTTCCGCTACTCTCATCTTTTCCCCAGACCATAAGAAGGTAACTCTTGATTTTTGGGGAAAAAGAATGGGCACTATATGGATACCAGCTGGTCACAAGGGAAAGAAGGAAAAAACTACGACTTCCTAAACGTAGACAGGAAAGCTATTCTAGAAGATGCGCCTGTAGCTCAGGAGGATAGAGCAGCGGTTTCCTAAACCGCGTGTCGCGGGTTCGAGTCCTGCCAGGCGCACCAGCAATCTCTTTATTATAAAGGGTTTCAGCTTCCACCTCTTTAGTTACTTTTTAAATCTCCCCCATTTGTGACTAATTTGTGACTAGTCCTTTGCACAAAATATCCAAAGCCATTTTCTGTAGGTAGGGTGTTATGGTAGTTCCCCTTTAACATATTCGAAGAGCCTTTCACAATCTCTTAGAATTCTTTCAGCTTCATATTTGGATACCAATCTTTCTTCGTATTCAGCCATATTCTTTATGCGTACTATTCTCGCAATTCTATTTGCATTTATGTCCATTTCTTGGCTACTTTTAATTGTTTTAAAAAGAGTTACAGCTTCATTATGACTTCCTCCAGCATAACGTTTACCCAGAAAATATACACACATAGCGTCGCAGGCTGCTATACACGAATGAACAGCATTAATGGTAGCCGCATTCCATTTCTTACTGTTGAAGGAGTTTCTTGCTGCATCCAGACATTCCTCAGCCCGTTTAAGATAGTTAATATATAATGGTCTTGAAATATCTCTAGTTTTTAATTTGCGTACCATATTCTATCCCTTCGTTTTTGGAAATATTTGCAGGCCTTTGTTGACTTCAGAGATAATTTTTAATCTTTTTTTCTGAATTACTTCCTTTTCCGTTAAGACGTAAGGAGCTAGTCTATTCCCATACACCTCAAGGCATATATTTGATAATTTATCTAAGAATTTTTCAAGTTTTTGTTTATCTTGATTATTCTTAACTACGATAAAGACATCTATATCACTATCCGGTCTTTCTGAGCCCTTTGCTAAAGATCCAAATAGAACTACCCTTTTGATTAATGCTTTTGGTAAGTTTTTCACCAGAGTTTCTTTTAAGTTCTCCAATGGTTCTTCTGTTTCCGAAACTTCTTTAATTAATTTATGTAAGACTTTAAAGGCATAGCTTTTCCTATTTACTCTCCAAAGGTGAGCTTTTCCGACAACAACAAAATTCACAAAATTCACATCAGCAAGTTCTCGCATAGTTCTATTTACGCTCATATGAGAAACTTTCAAAATGGAAGCTATTTCTCTTTCGCTCATAGAAGCCTCGTAGGTTAGCAAAAATCTTATGATTTTTACCTTTGTCTTAGAGTTTAACGAATTTAACAGTGAGGTATGGAATTTCATATTAGTCTTCCTGTAACATATTTGTTACAAGTGTAACATATTTTGAGATATCGTCAAGTATTATCTCAATCTATATTGTGACCAAATTGTGACCATCCTTGTCATTGTCAGCAAGATCCCTGGCTTGTCGCGAATAAACTTCCTAGTATTGTCATTGCGAGCGAAGCGAAGCAATTCCATTACATCTACCTTGACGAATATTTTGCCATTTACGATATGTCTGTATGATAGTTTCAGTTGACCAAAATTAAGCTATATGCTAACTTAAATTGGATTTAAGAAAACAGCGAATGGAGGATTGCTATGAATTCTCGAATTATTGTAAATCCTGAAATTTGTGGTGGGGAGCCATGCATTAGAGGAACCCGGATACCAGTTCATATTATCTTAAGTCATCTAGCCGCAGGAGAAGATGAAAAAACCATCTTGAGAAATTTCCCCCATATTACCCACGAAGACATCTTGGCTTGCCTTGAATATGCAGCATATTTATCTACAGAGAAAGCAATCCCTGTATGAAATTCGTGGTCGATGAGAATGTCAGTTTTGGATTAGTAGAGGTACTACGAAAAGCCAGAGAAGAAGTGCTTTAAGAACTTTCCCCTTATGACCAAATTGTGACCAGTCTTTTACACAAAACATCCAGAGCTCTCTTTTTATGGTCAGGAGAAAGATGGGCATATCTTAGAGTCATCTCAAAACTCTTGTGACCTAAAAGTTCCTGAACTGTTTTCAAGTCTACTCCCGCCATTACGAGGTAAGAAGCGAATGTATGCCTTAAATCGTGAAATCTAAAATCAGTTATTCCAGCTCTCTTTTTTGCTCCTTCAAAAGCTTTTCTCACATTTCCATACCGCTCGCCATTTCTCTTACAAAAAACCCAGGGACTGCCAGGAATTCTTCTTATGGCCAGTAGACTTCTATAAACGACATCATTCATGGGAAGTTCCCGGTGAGGAGATAAAACCATTGATTTTCTTGAAAAAAATGATAAGAATAATTATCGCTAATCAAAATTGCCAGATAAAGTGAAACTATGCCTTATCGGAAGATATAAAGTAGTGGAATAAATTGATCACAATACCAAGTAGAATAACAATATAAAGGGGCAATGATATGTACGAATATATTAATGGCGATAGAATTGTCCATAGCACCTTAGAAAGTGGAAAGGATCTTATTATCAAAGACCAATGGAAGAGAGAGTATCATTTCAAAATAGCGTCATTTCCAGTACCAACAGGACTGGCATCAGAAGCAATAGAGGTGAAAGGGGACAACTCGGTTGGATACATGTTCAAGATCCTCTCAGATTTTGATACAGATTCCGAAGTTGCCGAAGAAAGGCTTATAAGGAAGATCAAAAGAGGGATCAACCGGCGGCACCTGAAAAAACAGAATGGCGAGTGGGAGATCGGTGGAAGGAACATGCTCCGCGGCAGGATAGAGTGGAATGATGATTTTTCTGACACTGAATACGACAGGGTGTTTGTAATCGACGGCAGGAGAATCACAATGGAAGAATTTGGACGAATGCTTGAACCATGGGAAGGATGGCATTTTCAGTTCAAGATTTTAGACCATTGCGATGATGATGCCTAAAACCGTGTAAAGGTGGGTGTCTCTGAAATATGACCATGGTCAAATTGACCTTTGTTCCCAAGATAGTATACTTAGGAGTATAATACTTTGAAGTATACAAATTGAGGCTAGTCAATTCCAGTTTCGGTAAACTAAGCTGTTTTATGCCCAGAACTCATTTTTGGACTTTTTTCGAGCTATGATTTCATTCTAAGATGCAAGTCAATAACCACCACCCTTGGGTGGTTATTGACTAAGTCTTTTAACAAAATATTTTTGTGAAAAATTTGTGACCATCCTTATCATTCCGAGCAAAGCCCTTCACCTGTCATGCAAACAAGATTCCTGGCTTGTCGCGAGTAAATTTCCCAGTATTGTCATTGCAAAGCGAAGCAATCTCTTTTTGAAATTGCCAAATCTGCTCTGAGTCTGATTTTGAGATTGCTTCAGGACTTTGTCCTTCGCAATGACATTAGGGGTAATTTTGCTTTCAAATTGTATTTTTCAGAAGTCTCAAAATGCACTACTAAAATTAAAAGTGTACTAATTTGGATCTAGAGATTTTATAGAAATAATTTGACATTATCCAATTATTGCACTATAATGTCTAAGAATTATATACACTAGCTATTTTCTTTTAATAATTGGCGAGATTCCAATGAATGCAGAAAATAATCAAAAGCATACCGGGCAAGGCGTGGAGTTATTGAGAAAGTTATCCGAAGAGGGGAAGCGTATATTTACTATACGGGACGCACGAGAGGCTGCGTCTTCTTGTGGAGTTGCAGATAGTTATGTGGTTGAATCTCTACACCATCTTTCAAATACTGGCTGGATAGTCCGACTTAAGAGAGGTCTTTACGTTATTTCCTCTTCTTTTCCGGGAATGACTCCTATCCACGAATTTGAAATTGCCATGGCCTTGGTTCATCCTGCTGCTATAAGTCACTGGTCTGCTATGCATTTTCATGGTATGACAGAACAGATACCACAAAGAATATATGTTACGAGTACCCGGGAAATTGTTTTGTCGAGGCCAACTAAGAGGATGAAGAAGGAGGGAAGGGTCACCGGTCAAGAAATAAATGGTATCCTTTATAGATTCATTACAGTGAAGCCTAAAAGATTCTTCGGCACTAAGGATTATTGGGTTGGAGAGGCTAAGGTAACAATAATGAATCCTGAAAGAACGCTCATAGATGGGCTTGTTGCTCCTAAGTACTGTGGCGATTGGGCAGAAGTTTATTCCGCTTTTGAGTCACAACTTCCCAGGCTAGACTTAGATAAGATGGTTGATTATTCTACACGACTTGACACTACTGTTGTTAAGAGATTAGGTTGGATACTTGAAAAGTTGGGGGTAGAGGATTCAATACTGCAAAGGCTTGAAGGTGTTCCCATCAGGGGTTACCGCACTCTTGATCCTAATGGTTCCAGAAAGGGGCCTTGCAATAGGAGATGGATGATTCAGGAAAATATTTTTGGGAAGATAGTCAGATGAAACCGCTAAGGAGAAGACTCGAAGAAGCAAGGAAAAATACAGGACTATCCTGGGAAACAATCGAGCGTGATTATATTCTTTCATGGGTACTAGCTGGCATTGGAGTTAATGAGAAGTTACAGAAGACACTTCTTTTCAAGGGTGGAACAGCTCTGAAGAAGTGCTACTTTGGTGAGTACAGATTTTCGGAAGACCTCGATTTTACCGCTAGGGACAGTGCGCCAAGACAAGGTGAACTTGAGAAAGAGATAAAACGGTCTTGCAGGTTGGCTGCTGAATTAGCTCAGAATTTTTCTCCTCTTAAATTGAAAGTAGAGAGGTATAGAGAAAAGGAACCCCATCCCGGCAATCAGGAAGCCTTCACTATAAGAGGTAAATTTCCCTGGCATCGTCAATTTCTAGCTAGGGCGATGATTGAGATTACTGTAGATGAGCCGATAGAAATCAACCCTGAAAGAAGACAAATAATTCACGGTTACGAAGAAGACATTTCCCAGGAAGTCTTTATGTGTTCACTTGAAGAGATAATGGCTGAGAAAATGCGGGCTATACTCCAACACCTTCAAAAACTTGAAGAACGCGGTTGGAGTCGATCACGAGCAAGAGATTATTATGATCTTTGGAGAATATTGAATCATTATTCGGAACGGCTGAGACTAGAAATCCTACCAAGTCTCTTCTTAAGAAAGTGTAAAGTTCGAAGAGTTAAATTTGGTGGGCCAAAAGAGTTTTTTGATGAAACTCTATTAGATTATACTGCCAAAACTTGGGAGCAGTGGTTGGGCCCATTAGTCCCTGAATTGCCGCCATTTGAAATAGTAATAAATAATCTTGAGCAAAAGCTTTTTGATTTATTCAGACATGCTTAATAGTCTCCCTCCTGAATTCTGCCAAAAAATGGAGTTCTTAAACGACCTTTCTATGTTTCCAGACATATAGAATCTTGAGTGACAATTTTCCCATTTTGAATTATACTTTGGAATAGACGTTTCTTGAAGAATAATGGGCGTTTGCGGATGAAGTGTAGAAGCAAGGTCTATCTTGAACGATCTTGTGACCAAATTGTAACCATCTTCTTACATAAAATATCCAGAGCTGCCTTTTTGTGTTCTGGAGAAAGATGGGCATATCTTAGGGTCATCTCAAAGCTCTTGTGGCCCAGAAGTTCCTGAACTGTTTTCAAATCTACTCCCGCCATTACCAGGTGAGAAGCAAATGTATGCCTTAAATCATGAAATCTAAAATCAGGTATTCTCGCTCTCTTTCTTGCCCCTTCAAAGGCTTTTCTCACATTTCCATACCGCTCACCATTTTTCTTACAAAAAACCCAGGGACTATCAGGAATTCTTCTTATAGCCAGTAAAGCTCTATAAACAATATCATTCATTGCCATTTCTCGTTTTTCACTATTCTTGGTATCCAATATGTAGATTATCCTACTTCCAAAGTTCAAATCCTTCCACTTTAGACTTAATATTTCCTCCTTCCGCATACCGGTATTTAATGCTACCGTCACTATGGGTTTTAGATGTTCGGCACAGGCATCATAAAGTCTTTTTATTTCTTTTTCATCCAAATATCTAAGTCGTGTATTTCTCTCTCGTAGAAGCTTAACTTTCTTCCCCGGATTCTTTTTCACTATTCCCCATTCGATAGCTTTGGTAAAGATATGCTTAAGGCAGCCTATTTCTCTGTTAACGGTTGCATTGCTCACTTTAAACTGGCGTTTCTTCTTATATTTCTCCATATCAAGAGGGGTTATTTCATGCAAGTATTTTCCTGCAAAAAAGGGCTTAAGATTGCTAATGCTGGTCGCATCTCTTCTGCTTGATTTTTTATTTGGCTTTGAATAGTTCTCAAGATAAAGGTCGGTCATTTTTTCAAATTTGATTTTCTCATATTTTTCAACCTCAAGAAATCTATTTTCGGCAACTTGGACCAGTTTCTTCTTTAATACTGTTTCAGCTTGCCGTTTGCTGGGTCCAATTCTTTCTCTTCTTCGCTTGTAACCAGCGTAGTAATCTATGTACCAGGTTGTTCCTCTTTTGTAGACACCCATCTTTTTCTCTTATGCGTTTTACTGAAAACATCAATCTCAGTGTGCAGTTTCATAAATACTGTAACGTAACTACTGCGGGTCATCGCGAGCGGGATCCTCGGTTATTATTGTAAGCGAAGTTGGTGTGTGTCGTTGCGAGGAGCGGCAGCGACGAAGCAATCTCGCTTTTATCGTCTGGGATTAGTAGTCTACTTCTCCAACAAAGGATTCAGCCATGAACTTCTTAATTTTCTTCTCCGAATAGCCCCTCTCGTTTCTGAGGTACTGAGCCAGCTTCCGAAGAGCCTCTTTTTTACCATTTCCTTTTACATACAATCTGTGCCGATCCCTCACATAAAGCAATATGTGCTTTTGAAAGCTATACATGAAGCTCCTCCCTACATCCAATTTGACGTTACCAATTTTTCTCTTCTACGCTATTTCCCTCAATCCATTTTTCAATTTTTCTTGGGTCAAACCGAACGAGCCTTCCCACTTTAACATAGGGAATCCTCTTCTGGTTAATCCAGGAATAGAGCGTAAAAATGCTTAACCCTGTTAGCTCTGAGAGCTGTTTCACGTCTATAAGGAGTTTATTCATTCCCTTTCCTTTCAGCCAGTGTCAGAGCCTTTTGCCAGCTCCTGGGGTTGACAATGGCGAATATTTGATTAGACTATAACTAGATATTAAGAGTAGAGGATATTTTACCTTCTTATGCATATTATACACTAAAATAAATTATTGTCAAGGGGTATGGGTATTTTACCCTCAAACAAAGGAAAGGGGACGGCTGTGGATAAAAAGGAAATAGGCAAGAGAATCAAGAAGATACGCGTCATCGATTTGGACATGAATCAAGATGAGTTTGCAGGAAAACTGGCAATAACTCAATCAACAGTGAGTAGATATGAAAAGGGTGAAGTAATCCCCCCAGGGGATATTCTTTTAAAAATTGCAAAACTAGGAAAGACGACTATGGAGAAGATTTTGGAGGGAGAGGAAGGCTAATAAAAGAGAGTGGATATTATGCTTAAAAAAGATGTGTTAAGGTTAATCAAACAAAGGGAAACGGAAAGCATAGAATTAAAATCCTCTTTGTCTAAACTTGAAGAAATTGTTGAGGTTATCTCTGGTTTTTCAAATAGGTCGTGTAAAGTTTAGTGTGTAAATTATCTGAAGTTCTTCATTGGCTTAG
>CAZIXA010000044.1:0-17646 GCA_964543295.1 uncultured Clostridia bacterium
TTTTCTTTATGGGTCAAGCTTTCAAGAATTTACACACTTATTAGTATACCACCTTTCATTATTTTGCGTTATTGAATTAAAAATAGTAACACATATTATGCGGAGGGTGAGTCTAATGAAGGAGATAGTGAGATTCGCGGTCTCCATGGAGAAAAATCTTCTAGAAAGCTTCGATGAGTTGATCTCCGGGAAAGGATACACTAATAGGTCAGAGGCTCTCAGAGATCTTCCTCAAAGCTAGAATAAATTCCATAGGAAAAGCCAGAGAAAATTCCATAGTTAGAATAGTTAAAAAGGATATGAAGAAAATAAAGAAGATGCTAAAATTCTTCCTTGAAAAAATAATCAAGGAGGGATTATTAGATGATAGGGGTAGCGATGTATATAACAATCCAAACACTATGGGAAAGGTGTAAGAATAAAAGCCAGATAGCCAGACTCACTGGCCATGACTGGAAGACAGTGGCCAAGGTGATAAAAAAGATAGAAGAAGGTAAAGAATACTCAAAGAAAAAACCACATCCCAGAGTTTTAGATCCTCACAAGGAACAGATAGTAAAATGGATGGAAGAAAAGTTAACCGGAGTACGTATACATGAAGAACTTCAAGGGATGGGAGTAAAAGTAGGCTACTCTATTGTAAAAGATTATGTCTCAAGGATAAGGAAAAGAGAAAATATATTTGTAAGAGTCCACACCCTCCCCGGAGAAGAATCGCAGGTAGATTTTGGCTATGTGGGATTAACTCCCGATGGGTGTGGCAAGAGACGGAAGACATGGGTCTTTAATATGCGGCTCAGTTATTCACGGCTCGACTATTACGAAAAAGTTTATGACCAAAGGGTAGAAACATTTATTAGGTGCCATATAAATGCCTTTAAATATTTTAAAGGTGTGCCAGAATATGTGAAGATAGATAATTTAAAGGCGGCCATATTGAAGGCAAATTTCTATGAACCCATATACCAGAGGTTATACAAAGATTTTGCCCAGCACTATGGATTTAGGCCATGCCCCTGTAGAGTGAGAAAACCAAATGATAAAGGGAAAGTAGAATCAGGCATAAAATATGTGAAGAAAAATTTCTTCCTCGGACGCAAATTTAAAGATAGCACTGATGTAGAAAGAAAACTAAGGAATTGGATGGACAGTACCTCCAATCAAAGAATACATGGAACAACCAGAAAAATCCCTCAAGAGGTATTCCAGCTAGAAGAAAGGCAGAAACTCAAAGAATTGCCAGAAGAAGAATTCACCATGTTGAGTGTAGGAGTGCGCAAAGCATACCATGACTGCCATATCTTTGTCGACTATAACTATTATTCAGTTCCTTTTGAGTATATAGGAAAAGAAGTCGAAATAGAGAAGGGAAAAGACCTATTGAGAGTATATCATCAAAGAAAGCAAATAGCCGTACATACTCTTATTAAAGGAAAAGGTGGATTCTCTACCAATGAGGCTCACTATCCTCAATACAAAAGGTATTCCGATACAGAATACCAGGAAAAGTATCAGGTGAAAATGGCTAGAATAGGAGAGTATGCCGAGCAACTGTTTTTCTTGGTGATAAAACATCAACCCCGAGATTGGAGCCGCACAGTAAAGGGTATTGTGTCACTTAAGAAAAACTACCCGGAAAAAGTTATTAACCTAGCCTGTAGGAGAGCTCTGGCTTATGATGTTCATCAATATTCAATCATTAAAAATATCTGTCATAACGGTAGCTACAATATGCCAACAGAATTCAATTTTGACTCGGGAGGAGAATGCCTATGAATACATTGAAGACTCGATTAAGAGAATTTAAACTCTCAGGGATATATAACTCTCTAGAGGAAAGACTATCATTTGCCAAAGAAAAAGATCTGTCATACACAGAGTTCCTAGAGCTTTTATTGGAAGATGAAGCTACCAATCGCAGAGATAACAGTTACAAGAAAAGGTATAGCAGGGCCAAACTTCCAGCTCATAAGAAAATTGAAGATTTTGACTTTTCCTTTCAGCCTTCAATTAACAAAAAAGTAATCAATGACTGTCTTACTGGTAGTTTTATCAAAGAGAAAAAGAATATAGTCTTTATTGGTAACCCGGGAACTGGGAAAACTCATTTAGCCATCTCCATTGCTATTAGGGCTCTCATGAAAGGCTATAAAGTTTTATTTACTTCTGTCTCTGAAATGCTACAAACCTTAAATGCCTCTAAGGCAGACAATAGTTATTATCAGAAAGTGAGCTACTATTTAAGTCCGGACATCTTAGTCTTAGATGAATTAGGGTTTAAGAAGCTGCCAGGCTACAGTGCCGATGACTTCTTTGAGATAATCTCCAAGCGCTATGAAAAAGGCTCTTTAATAATCACCACCAACAAAACCTTTGAACAGTGGACAGATATTTTTACTGATGGGGTATTAGCTGGGGCTATTGTAGATAGAATTGTCCATTATTCAACCATTATCATGATTAAAGGACCTAGTTACAGAACCAGGAATCTCAAGAAAGGAGGGGATAAGAAATTAATTTCCTGAAGGATCTAACTATGGAAAAAAGTCTGGCCTTATCTCTGGAATTTTACTTGACTTTGACGTCTTATCAGAGATCATCTGGTAGAAGAGGAATGGAAGACAGAGAAAAAAGAGATGATAGGGGCGATTTAAGCAGATGGGGAACGAGTGATTTAGAGAATTTGACACTGGACCTGAAAGCAGAATGGGGAAAAGTTCGAGGAAGAAGGTGATATCCAATGAGAATACGTCAATTGATTAGTAGTTATGATTTGGAATTAATTGAACCTCCGTGCCTCCCAGGAGCTGCTACATGGAGTGCAAAAGCTCATTTACAAGATGACATTACTGAAGTATTGCCATACCTAAATGCCGAACTAAAAGGTGCGGATTATAACAATAATTCAAAGGTTTTGATATGGGAAGCTAAAGGAAAAAAATATGCATTTAGACCTCATGAAATCGCCGCTGCGCCTGTTGAGGACAGGGAAGAAGGTCACAAATTAATTAATGACATGGTTGATGTTGTTAACAAAACTTGGGAACAACGACATGAAATCAGACCTAACTTTGAACAAAGGAAGCTTCCAATTCTAATGGATATTTACAAACTTTTGCCTAAGTCAAATTGTAAGGAATGTGGTTACTCAACGTGTATGGCTTATGCTGCTGATTTGAGGACAGGTAAAACAAAACTATCACAATGCCCTAATTTATCAGAGGAAAACAAGGATAACTTGTTGCATCTTTTTGATAAATCTTTTTGATAAAATGATTTATTACTCGGTGGCGGAACTCTGAAATTTCCCTTCGGCACGTTGCACTAAATTTCAGCTCTTCGGGAAAGATAACAGGAATTAGGCGTAATCGAGCTCCGCAAAGATAGATAATAGACAGGAGAGTGATTTGTAAATGGAAGTGATGAGGCATGAAAAATGAAAGTTCTGTGTGGCTGTTATAGGGACAATTTTATCATTGCCGTTAATTATAGCCATGGTTTTAATTTTTAGGCAATATACCCCGACTTTGCTTGATTTCCCCAAATTGTTAAGACAACTTCACCTATACTTCTTAAGTGTAATCTTCATCCAAATATCTGTTTGTTTCATTCTATAATTTCTCTTGAACTTTGTTTGCTCTAATATACTTTTAATTTCGCTTTGATACTCACTCAGAGTAAAGCCATGGGCTTCCAAAATCTTCCGCACAATCAAACTACGAGGAAAGCCATATTGATTAGCAGCCTCTACACATCCATCGTATATCCATGCTTCTTTGCTAGTTTTCAAAACCCGATAGCATTCATCGAATGCCTTGATTGGTTTCTTCCAGTGATGCAAAGAGCCTGTACTAACGATAAAATCAATCGAATTATCCTCAAAAGGAAGCTCAGCAACATTGCCAAACTCAAATTGAGCATTCTCAACACTTCTCGCGTGACTTCTTGCAATCTTAACCATTTGCCTACTCAGATCAATGCCATAGACCTGTAAGCTGGATGCCCTCTTTGCAATCTCTATTGATAAATAACCTGTTCCTGAACCTAAGTCAAGAATAGTTCCACTTCCTATTTTCTTGACTATGTTATTAGATATCTTTCTTTCCGGCTTTCGAAGGATCCTTGCCACTGTCTCATTGTAAACTATAGCGCCAGGAGTTGGAATCGCTTCATGTATTTTTTGTACATTCCTGATAAATTTTGCTAGAGACATGATTATTATTCCTCCTTAATTTTTCTTAATGTCCTGCTTCATTTTCGCAAATCTCAAAAGAAAAATCAACCCTTTATCAAATATCGTAAAAAGAGAATTCAAAGCTAAATAGACTCATATTCTCTCTTTCAAGGCTATTCAAGTTTAAAACCAGCTTTTAAGCTTGATCGGGAGCAGTAAAATAAGGAGGCAGATTTTTCTACCTCCTTTTAAATTGGCAATCCCTTTTCTCTATTCCACATAGTCAGGAAAGCTGTAGTCCACTTCCGAATTGAATCATCTAAAAGAGACCTCTGAAAAGTCTGGTTTGGTTTCAAAGGTGGAGGAAACTATCCACAAAATGACTATTTTGGAGCCTACGTCCCTGAAAACAGCCTAAAAATAGTGTCAAAGTGGAGGTAGTTTTTAAAGAAAACACAGATTTTGGACTTTTTCACAGCTCTCTAACTGCCTAACCCAATGGATTCTTGTTGGGTCACATAAAATCTAACCGTATGAAGTCTTTGTTTTTTAGAAGGTTTAACTCTGTGTGACAAAGCTCAAGATTTGAGATAGAATTTGGGGAAACTCCCAAAACCAGGAAGGATACAGCATTATGGCTAGCCAAAGCAAGACTGCAGGAAAAATCAAAACACAGATAACCCAATTTTCCAGGAGGCTCTCATCGGGATTCCCTTAACCCAAGAGAAAGTTTCTCCGTCAGATATTATACGGGATTCAGGCCAGCAAGGACATGAAGCTCTCTAACATTGGCCGATCGTTAGGAGAAGAGATTCCCCTCAAGAAGACCGAGAATCGACTGTCTCGACACATAAATGAGGGAGATCTGACCAAGTTTTTGGGCACCAAACTCAGCCAAGAAGACAGGTGGTGGATAAAAGAGGAAACAGTCTTAGCGCTACATCTATCGGACATCTCCAAGGAACAATCAAAAAAAGCAGGAGTATTTAGCTCTGGTAAGAAATGGAAGGTAAAAGGGAAAGATACGGAAGGGATATTGGACCGTAGAGATCTTAGGAGCTGACCCTGATGGAGATCGGGTAATTCCTCTTTATGGAGACCTTTATTCCCAAAGAGCCGATGATTTTCAAAGCGAGAATAGAGAGATCCTTGCTGCGATAGATTCTGTAAGAGGGGTCATAGGAAAAAAGGGAATATGGACCCTAGACCGAGGTGCTGATAAAGGAGTTATCTTCAAGGGTATTTTGGCGAGAAAGCTGAGGTTCGCTATCAGACTGAGGAGAGATAGAGACCTCGTTCTCCTCGACAAAAAGAAAAGAGAAAGAAGAAAAAAAGTTCCCTTACCTTAGCCAGAAGCTGCCGGTGCAGAAGAAAAGTAAACCTCAAACTCTCTAAAGAAGGAGAGGTTCCTAAGGAAAAAGATCTTTTCCTGGGATCAAGGAGAGTGAAACTTCCCTTCAGCGATACTCATCTTACTCTAGTGGTAGCGAAAGGATATGGCAGGAATCCTCTCATGCTTTTAACCAACCTTGAGAGAGCTGACGAAGATCCTCTTCTTATTCTGGAGATCTACCTTAGCCGGTGGAAATGCGAGGAGAGCTCCCGGTTCATAAAACGGGGTATCGCTCTTCTCTTACAGTAACCCAGGGGTACTCTTGCTGGAAAGCCTGCTTAATTGCTCTTGCCGCTTGCCTGTGTCCCAAAACATCAGAAACACAGAGAAGAAGAATTCTCATGGCGTTTTTCTTTTTGTGTATCCATCGAGATATCTTAGAAAGCCGCAGATTAAGCAGTGGTTCCGGCTCTTTTTACTCATATTTTTTATTTTGAGATAGTTTTATCCTGAATTAGTTCATCATCGATAGATTGGGACTATCACCTTCAAGGCTCCAGGGACTACTTCAAGAGATAACGGTGTTCTGGATATGATTTCCGCATCTCCCTGAAAAGGAAGAGGAGTATCTGATTCTACGTAGACTTTCTTTGCCTGATAAACTTCTACTCCTGGGATTTCTTTATAAATTTTAACTTCCGGAAGATGGAAAGGTGGAGCTTTAATAAAAGCTGTTAAAAATGCATGTACTATCTTTAATTTATCAATTTTTTCCACTATGCAAATATCTAGTAGTCCGTCATCAACTAAAGCAAAAGGACTGGTATGTATCACCCGGGCATAGGACCCTGTATTTCCAAAGCAGACCGTAAGAATCTGTCCACTGAAGCTCTCTCCATCGTATTTTATTCTCACTTTGTGCGGCCTGCAGATAGCTATCTCTATCATAACTGCACCTATATAAAACGGGTAGATAAACATCCGAGGAATAAATTTTTTCCAGCGATTTACAGAAGAGACTATGTCAGCACCAAAACCTATCCCTCCCATTCCCCCATAATATTTATTCTCTCCTATCTTTATCACATCTATCTTCTTTATTTTCCCATGTTTGAGAATATGGCAGGTAAATTCAACTTCCTCTTTTATACCTAAGTTACGAGCAAAATCGTTTCCGATACCAAGAGGTATTATCCCTAAAGCTACGTCTGTTTTAATGATAGCGTCGATAGCCTCGTTGACTGTTCCATCTCCTCCACAAACGATGACCCTTCGGTAGCCTGCCTCTTTTGCTCGTTGGGTAAATATTTTTGCCTGGCCGCGACCCCGTGTCAAAGCAAGATCATATTTTATTCCTTGCTCCTTTAGTTTTCTTTGAACCGCAGGGAATAGTTTCTTTACTTTTCCCAGGCCGGCAATAGGATTTACGATCAGCTTCGTCTTCATTTTATCCTTAGAACTTGTAAGTTAAGCCTACACTTACTTTATTTCCATTTAGTGAAAACTTAATGTGGTATTTTTCTCCTAATTTTTTATTGAAATTCATAACAGCCTCATACGCGTCCTCACATTCCCATAACTTAAGAGCAACCAAGGTCAGAAGACCCGGAATTCTCGTAGATTCCTCAGAAGCAAGAAGGAGTGATCCTAGCTCCATCAAGAGAAATTCTAAACCCCTTGGATACCAGTTTTTGGCATAAACATGACCGAGAGAAGGAAAAACTAGGGCAACTCCCACACCTACTAAGGGACTTTTTCTCTGGGCCCAATAACTCAGAACCTCCTCGGAAGGTTTGTTAATACGTTCTTGGGGTTTAGCATATTGGGCAGGAATATCAGGTATTGAGTCCCCATCCAAATCAGGAAGATGAGAAAGATACCCTATAAATGCCTGCCACTCTTTAAGCTCTTGGACGCCACTATTTACAGATTCCCTGTCTACCAGAATCTGTGTCCTCCCCGTAGGAGTGTTGAGGGGGATAGGATTCCCGTGCATATCCTTCGGAACTATAATCAGCCAAGGAACATATCTTCTAATAAAGGCAAAGACGTCTACCAAAAGAAAGTTAGCCCCAACTTTGTAAAAAGTTCTGGGGTCCGAGGTATCAAAAGGAATATATTGAGCAGAGGTAGGGGTCCCATTGCTGTATCCTTGTTACTTTCCTGAATATTGGCCGCAGGGGATTGTACCAAAATCTTAACCCTGACATCTGGAGAAGATACCTCCTGCCCCTGGTTAACGAGAGATAAATCGACATCTCAAGGATTCTCTTTATTTCCTGAGCATTAAGGTAAAAACTGACCAAAGAATAGCCTCGTTCCATATTAGCACTAGTTCCTAAGGAAACAACCGAAAATGCATCTGAGAATTTGATTATTCCTGTATGAATGTTACCACGAATAAAGCCTGTTGGTTGAAAGGTGAAATCTACAGAATCCTCAGGTTGATAGCGATCGATGACAAAGCGCATACCGTCGGTAATTAAGTCCCCCAGATTACTCTCAGTAGTAACCTCAGTTTCTCCAATTAAATCAAAACTTGTTTCTGCTAAGGGACTATTAAATGCTAATCCGATAGGGTTCAATAGTGCTCGATCGATAACACTTTTGTAGTCGTCGACAATCCTCTGGATAGTCTCATCCCTCCGAATAATATCATCAATAGGGATCAATTGGTAGCTGCGCAGAGAAACGTGCCCCTCATCTACCAAAACCTCTAATTTACCTAAGTATTTTGCATATGAACCTGCCTCTACTATGAGAGTATTGCCGATACGGATCGGTTGAAACAAGGGAGTATGGCAATGTCCAGCGATGATCATATCGATACCTTTAATCAATTTTGCCAGCTTTTTATCTTCATCAAGCCCCGAGTGAGAAAGAAAGATTACTAGATCAACGCCCCTGCTCCTAACCGCGTTCACTATATGCTGAATAAACTCTCTACTATGGTTGAATCGGACAGGAGCCGCTTGAGGTGCCTCCTGTTCGGCCTCTTTTCCCAATAAACCAATAATGCCGACTTTTAACCCATTGGACAGGTTTTTGATAAGATAGGGCCGAATAACACCAGTATCGTATAGTTTTTTCAGATCATTATCCCGGGAATCAAATAAATTGAACGTGATATTGGAAGCAATAATGGGAACCGTCGAGCCACCTCCCTTGGTTCTGGCAATATCAATGAGCTTAGCTAAGGCCTGAGGTCCCCACTCAAACTCATGATTTCCCAAATTTGTCGCATCGTATCCGAGAGTACTCATTAGGGTAAGCTCTGGGCTCAGAGTTGTAGTTAGGAGATGATAGAGTGTTCCAACCATAAAATCGCCTGAATCTAGAAGCAACACGGGCTTATTCTCTCTTGCCATCTCTTCTTTGATCTCTTTAATCTTAGCAGCCAAACCAGCAAATTCGCCCAGATGTGAATGTATGTCATTAGTGTGCAGAATGGTTAAATTACTTTTTCCGGCAAGTCCTATTTTAGGAACCACTAAAAGTGAGATTTGTGAAATGATGCATATAACACTTAGCCAAAGGTACCTTTTATTTGACACTTTTACTTCCCCCGAACTATTTTGCTCCTATCTTACTGCAAGGAACGCAAAACAGTGACGAGACCCGAAGGTCGAAATTCCTTAACAGAAATTCGAATTATCTCATTCTCTCTCTCTTTCGCCGCCCTACTTGCTGATGGTTTCGGATAAAACTTATCATTACTCTTTACCTACCTAAGATATCCATACTAAAACATAACCAAACTTGATTTTTCCTGTTTTCAAGCCTACTTTGAAAACAAGTAATGCTTTCTCAAGACCACACTTTTTCGGTTCTTTTAACGCTATCTATAATCCAAGAGACTTTTTTTGAAACTCATTGGGAAGATTTTCTGGCAAGAAAATCGGTCTCAAAAGCTCCTTCCACCTCCTTTGGCCACCGAGCAAGTGTAACTCCAAAGAATTTCACAAGAAGAGAGTATCTGAACCGATAGCTGGTCCTCTCATTAGATTTGATGTGAGAGACCCACCAGGTTTTTATTTTCTTGCTGCCCAGTTTTGTTGTAAAGATCACCGATTTTGTTTCCCCGGGCCAAATGACTAAGGGTATTCCAGTGCCACCTTCTGTCATTTTTATCCCGTTTAACGAAAAGTCATATTCTACTCTGTTTACAATGGGTGCTCCCGGGATTTTGCTAGAATTGTAGATCTCAACCCTGTGTCTTATCTCCGTTTCGTTGGTTGTAACTTTTCCCCATTCAGAATGTAAGGACTTGATTTGCAGTGTGTACAGCCCAAAACTAAAATTACTTACATCTGTGGTATTTACACCTTCAAGCATGTTAGTCTGGAACTCAGTTTCCCAGGAAAAGGGATAGAGCAGATCAACCTTTCTCAACCTCATTATCAGCTTTCCTTGAATTATCGCTTTAGTTTTTTCACCATTTCTTATATGAGAGACCCACCATTTGGCGATATTCTCGTCGTTGGTGTTAATTCTGGTGGTAAAGCGAACAAGGCTACCCTGGGATGTTCTCTCCACAGTAAGATTCTCACCCCGACCCTCAGCCATTTTAATATCATTGAGGTAGATATTGCAGGAAACTGATAGCAGAACTAAAGATAGATTTGGTTCATTGATTAAGATCTGAGTGACAATGGTAGTTACATCAGAGGAGACAGGTCCCCAGGAATGGGAAATACTTTCCACTCTGAGATTGGGAATTACTATGGTCGGTTTCTCTACTGTTCCTTCCAATGGGGATTCCTCGTTGTTTTTTGGAGCAATACCTGAATATATTATTTCATCAGCTTGGACAACACTCGCTCCCACCGTTATCCCCGTTGCCAGGAGAACCAAAAGCGGAATAACTCGTATCATACTCTCGATTGTGCGAGTTAAAAACAAAACATTCATCCGTATACTGTCTTATTACTTATTTTCCTTTTTTCCTTCGCCTCATCCCTAACAAACGAGGCTATCCTTCGGAAAAGAAAGGTAACGTATCTTATGCAAAAATGTAGAAACTACACCTCCAACAGAAAAAACAAAGCCTAACACTCTGGCGAAATCACAGAGCATCTTGACCTGCCCCCAAGAAGTAATCCAAGTATAATGTTAGAGTAAGGATCGATAAAAGGGGGAGGTGAATAGCCAGAAGGACACCCACACCTGCTCCAAAACCAGATTGACAAGCGCTGAGATTTGGCCTGGTTCATGCTCTCCGGACCGGAACATCAAAGATCGGAATCTCTATTTCATCAACTACATTCTCCCAGAATGTTCTAACTTTGTTCTGTCCCCGCTGGGGACCTCGGTATTAATATCTATTTTGTCCTCTTTAGCAGAAAACTCGATCTCGATAGCTTTAGCAAGCTCCTGAGTCCTATTCTTCGTAGCTGCTCGTGCTGATTTAGTGGCAGTCATCTTCACCTCTTCTTCATCCCAGGCATAGATGAAGATGTTCCCTGCCACATTTTTTACTGAGACGGAACCGCCTTCAGCCAAAACAAAAGTCTTTTCTTCGATTTACTGTGCCTGAGCAACCAAGGCACCTATACCCAGAGCAAGAAGTAATAGGAGGCTCAGCGTAAGTACGTAGTATCTTCTCATCTTCACAATCTCCTTTCTTTAAGGTCTAATAATCACCTATGCAGTCTTGTTTGCCTTTCCTCCTTTCAAGACAGTGTAAGTACCGTCAATTCAGTTGTTTCATACTTGATAGTGAACTGGTCAGGGACAACCAAAAGTCCTCCGTTTCCTCAAAGTCAAGATACCTTTTTTCCTCCTTGTTTAAATATTATCCTTCTTTTACTAAAAAAGAACTCCGATGCAATAACTCCCAGATAAAACACACCCATCCACGCCAGAGCGTTCCAGTTTGTTCTCCAGAGATAAACATATAAAACGATCCAGGAAGTTAGGGTCACTAGGAGACCCGAAAGCGGCACCCCTAGTCCTATACCAATCCGCGCTCGAAGTCTAAGGGCAGATAGGTTGATAGCGGTAAATATCAAGAGAAAGGTGGAGCTGGCAAAGGAGGAGATAATCGTCAAATTAACAGTATTAACAAAGAGAAGAGTTGCTGCTGATATAGCCAATAGGCCCACCCAGGGGATGTCTTTCGTACGTTCCTTGTGGGAAAAGACCTTGGGAATATCACCCTCCTGAGCCATAACCATGCCCAGCCGAGCACTCCCAAATAGGGTAGCATTGATGGCCGAGGCAGTGGACAGCAGGGCACCCAACCCAATCAACATAAATCCCGCCTGTCCCAGAAACGGCCTGGCGGCTATCGCCAGCGCATACTCCTTGTATTTGTCAATCTCCACCGGCGACAGGTTGCCGACAGCGACCAGCGAAACGAGGACATATATGATTATGGTGAAGACGATCGACATCCAAATGGCTCGGGGGAGATCCCTGCCGGGGTTCTTCATCTCGTTTACTGCATTGGGGATCAACTCGAAACCCTCATATGCCACAAAAATGAGAGCGGCTCCCATCAGGAGACCGACTTCACCCCGATTAAAGAGCGGGAGAAGGCGATCTGTCCGGATATAGAACAAACCGGCAACGGAAAACAACCATAGAATTAGGACTTTAATAAGGACAATTACGTCCTCGCTCTTGCCGGTTGCCTGTACACTGTACAGGTTCACCGCCAGAAAAACCAGCAAAACGAGAGATTCCAGCAGGTGATGTATGGGCTGACCGAGCCCATTTTCTCCAAACATCGCTGCACCGTAGGCACCAAAGGTATAGGCATATAGTGCCAGGGTCCCGATATAGCCGACTACCAACAGCCAGCCCCCGATTCCGGCGACATTCCTGTTTTTAAAAGCGTGCTCCAAGTAGGTAAAACTCCCTCCATCTGAGCGGAAGGCCAGACCTAACTTGGCGTAGGAGAACCCGGTCAATAGAGCAATGACCCCACCAACGACAAAGGCGATGGGCGCCGCATGGCCTGCCAGACCGACGGAGAGACCAAGGACGGAAAAAATCCCGCCTCCAACCATGCCACCTACGCCCATAGCGACAAGTTCCTTGAGTCCAAGCATCTTGGCCGTTGATGTTTGTTGATCCATGGTCTACCACACCTTACATATTTTTTTTCCGAGAGTACTCCTTAAAGTTATGCCTTGATTTCCCAACAACTATTTATATTTAAGTGAAAAATCACTCCGCGATCAGCCTCGGGGTAAGAATCCCCTTCAGATGCATTATACGCCAAAGGCACATCTTTAAGGTCTCCCGGAATGTCCACCTGGTAGTTAAGAGTCCTCACTTCTTCCAGGAGGGGGAACAAGTCCCTGGATTCCGCTTTACTGATTGTGTAATGCTTCTCCAGAAATTCCCGAATTTTCCTCCGTCCTTCACTGTAGCCCTCATTCAACCGGGGTCCGAACTCCTCCAATAGCGCCTCACCCACAGCAGCTAAAGAGCGCCCCCCTGAAAGCTTTCGGCAGAGGTCTTCGTTCAAATCATCTATAAGGACATGGGTCTTCGCAATAAGTTCTTCTATCTTTCTCAGTCTCATTTCGGTTGCACGCTTTTCCGCTTTTAATAAGGGAAGTTCTCTGGCAACATACTCACGATCTAAATCGATATAACCTTGCGTTTTTTTCAACCACAACTCGCCAAACCGTTTCTCCCAATCTACCAACTTTGCTTCTAAATGAGCCCACATCTCAATCACCTCCTTTGAATGTCTGGAGTTCTCTCTGGAATTCTTTTCCCCTTCCTGTTCAGTATTTCACTGAGCAGGAATAATCTCATCACCCCCAAATTAGCTTCTAACTTGCTTTTTGTCCTCCTTTGGTGTATAAATGGCTCAAAACCCATATCGGAGGCCACTATAGCACCAAAGGAGGACAAAATGTCCCTACCAAAGATAAGGACACACAAAGATTATCAGGAGTTTGTAAAAGAACAGCTTACCCTAAGGGGAATAGATGTCCCCTTTATTTTCAGAGACGTTTTTATTAAGCTGTTTCATTTAGATTTATCTCCTGTTAGTCTTATCCTGAAGGAGCGCTACTCTCACCAAGGTGCCTCTGCGAGAAATCCTCAAGATATGCCTCGCTCACTTTTAGCCATGACGCTTTTAGGTGTTCCCTCTATCGATGAATGGGTAGATTTTTTAAGGAGCTTTCCCTCTCTTGCCATCATCAGTGGATTCCTGCCTGGTAATACCCCTGGGGTTGGAACCTTCTATGATTTCTTGGATAGACTATATCTTATGGAAAAGAGCGCATCTAAAGCTAAAGGTAAAACCAGGTTTAAGAGAAAACCAAGGAAAAACAAGAAAACCAAAGATGAGATGCCAACCGAGACCGGTCCCGAGCACAACCACAAAGGAGTTATTCAAAGACTAGTAGATAGAATGATAAAAAAAGATATAAGACAAAGAGCCAGCGGGTCCTTTCATAGAAAACCTGACTATCTTCTAGAGAGGATCTTTAAAGAGTGTTTTGTTCTACCTTCAGCAAAACTGGGATTAATCGATTTTGAGAATCTATCTGTAGCCGGTGATGGAACAAAACTTTCTACCTTTGCCTCTTCCTATGGGAAAAAAGTATGTAACTGTAAAGATAAATGTAATTGTCCCCGCCTCTTCTCTGACAGAGATGCCAAGTGGGGATGGGACTCTTACCATGAAGTTTGGGTATATGGATATGGAATTCACGAATTAGTTGATTTAGAATCAGGCCTACCCATTATCCTTCCCAAGCTAACCGGAGCAAACATCCATGATGGAGTAGCGGCAATAAACCTTGTAGGAGAAGCTGTAAAGCAAGGCTACAGGATCAGGCATTCTGTGCTTGACAGTGCTTACGATAACTACCACTTCTACAGGCTCCTTGTAGATTACTGCCAGATTAGTCCCATCATCATGCTTAATAAAAGATGTCAGGGTATCTTCTACAACAAAGACCTTATCTTCTTTACCCTGGATGGAATCCCTATGTATCTTTATGGGCTAGCTTTGGCAAATTGGGGTTTTTGCTGGGATAGAGGCCGCAACAAGTGGCGTTGTCCGGTATGCTCTTTTCTTCAGTACAAAGATGAGAGTTGCCCCTATAGAGATATCTGTCAGAGAAAAAGGTCAGACTACGGTAGAGTACCTTATACCTATCCTAAAGAGAACTACCGCTACTTTACTCCTGTTCCACGAGACAGTGAACTTTGGGGTGAACTTTACAGAAAAAGAGGCACTTGTGAAAGATCCTTCAAACCAGAAAAGGAAGACTATAAATTAGATATCACCAGAACAAGAGGGAAAAAGATGTGGACCATCCGGGTAACCTTAGCCTGTATGTGCCAACACATAGATGCCTAAACACAGATGCTTTTATCCTTTACTAAAGAGGAAAAGCTTGTAGCAACAGGTTAGTCCTTCACAATTTCGGTAAAGGAGCTTTCCATCTCCTCTTGGTGAGGCACGCTTTGTTTTAGCATTTTTCCTTACAAATTTTCTTTTTACTGAGAAAGAGCAATTTTTGAATCTAATTTTGTAAAACTTTAGCTATTTTTCTCTTATTTTCCTAATTTTTGTCTTCTTTTCCGAGAGAACTCTGTCTGGGGAAGACAGGAACCGAGTTCCTCTTGTTTCTCAATCAAAGCATCAAGCCGGTAAAGATGGGATCGGATTCTGTCCCGCTCCTCTTCTATCCGTTGCAGTTCTTTCTTAAAAGTGTTTTTCTCCCTTTTAAGATGGGCGTCCATGATACGTTTATCATGTTCGACAAACCAGTTGGCAAATTTTTCCATTGTTTTCATCGATGTTCTCCTTTAATGTAATGGATAGTTTCGCCATGTCAAAACTGTCCTTTTGTACAGACTTAACAATCTCTTCGGCCTGCTTACGGGTTTTATAAACCCCTGCTACTGCAGTTTTCTTTGTCATATATATCAAACCTCCTCGTTTACGATTAAATAATAGAAAATAGAATAATAATAGTCTGGGCCTTAAAAGTAAATTTATCTAATTTCATTTTTTCTTCAATATTTTATCCTATTTTCGGTAATTCAAGGTTTTGCTCTTTGAAAAGATCTAATAAAAAGTAAAGAACAAAGTAGTTAAATTTGACTAAAATGCTTTCCTGATGTATAATAGAGAAAACTTATTGAGTACATTAGGAGAAAAAAAAGAAGGAAATTAAAGCCGATCTTCTCCCCGTTATCTCCGAAGAATGGGGTCAGGAAAAAGAAGGTCAAGAAGTTCATTATCTCAGTCCTGTTCCTAAGCGATGTCATAAATGGATCAAGAATCAAAGAGAGCTTTTTCAAAAGAATAACCCCATTAATGCCTGTGACCTAGAGGGAAAAATGAGTTCCTATAACACCAGAGTCTACTTCAATCAGCCAAACTTAACTGGCTTTGGAGGAATGCCTCTGACCTACCCCCATTAATAGTACCACTTGTTAAGTTAGAGTCAATGGAATCGTGGCCTCAGGAGGAGGTGGTCGGTAGTTCAAGGCACTATGGGGCCTTACTTGATTGTACTCCTTCCGCCATTCTTCAATGAGTATCTTCGCTTCTGCTAGTGTGGGGAATATCTCCCGATTTAGTAGCTCATCTCTTAGTTTTCCATTAAACGACTCTATGTACCCATTTTCCCAAGGACTTCCTCGCTCAATGAAGAGCGTGTGACTTCGAGATGGTTCAACCATCTGCGGACTGCCTTTGCGGTGAATTCCGGACCATTATCAGAACGAATGTATGCAGGAGCACCCGTGAATACAAACAGATAAAATAGCTGTTCAATAACATCCCCGGAAGTGATCCGCCTCTCCAGTGAGAATCGTAAGGCACTCTCTGGTGTATTCATCGATAATAGTGAGTATTCTGGCCTCTCTCTTCAGCTGTCCTTGCCACCATGGCCTCACGAGCTCCACACGTGGTTTTTGTATTCAAGATCTTAAGCCTTATGCATGATCCATCATTCAGCCAGAGGCGTCCTCTCCTAGGTTGTTTCTTAGGCACCTTAAGCCCTTCTTTTCTCCAGATTCTCTCCACTCATCTTGCAGTTTACTCTCCAGCCCTCCGCATCTAGAGCAAGGCAGCTATTCTCCGATATCCATATCGGCCATACCGCGTTGCCAGGTTAACAATTTCTGCCGTGAGCCTTTCCTCTTGGCTTTTCACCTCAGTAATATAGCACCGAGTCGTTCTTGCCTGTTCTACGGTTCGACATGCCCGTCTCTCGGAGACTGCAAACGATGTACAAACCTTCGCTGTTATCTTACGCCTCTTCAGGCAGCCTCAAGGAGTTTCCTGGGATGCCTCCTTAAGGATTGCATCATCCAAGGAAAGACCTGCTACTAATCTTTTCAGCCGATTATTCTCCTTTTCAAGTTCTTCTGAGCCATTTCACTTGCTCAATTCTCATACCACCGTATTCCCTGCGCCAGCGGTAATAGGTCTTTTCGGTGACTCCTATCTTTCTAGCAGCTTCGCCTACGGTAGATCCTTGATTTAAGAAAAACTTCTGCTTCTCTTAAGCTTATTGATGATCTGCTCTGGCTTATAGCTTCTTCTCACCATTCCCATACCCTCTTTCTTTGGTTCTCATTCTAACATTATACTTGGATCAGTTTTTGGGGGGCAGGCCATCCCACTATTTTCATACCTCTTTCTAAAATGTTGAGCGAAGCATTATAATCTCTGTCTAACTGTCCATGCCGACATTCCCAGAGGTCTCTTGTACTATTTCTTGACATCTATGGCTTTTCTTCCCTACCTCGATTAGTCTCTCCTCGCAAGATGCTTTATTATAGAGGATTTTTGAGTGCGGGTCAAATTGTAACCATTCACCACGGCAGAGATCGCAGGATTGTGCAGAAATGAATCATAATTTTTCTTGTTCTTAGCGTCTTCATGTGCGCTGCGGTGAAATACGATAAGGCTGCACAGATCTATCTACCCATATTATCTCCCATTCGACAGTGAATGGTAAATATTTGCCCTTCCACAGAAAGTCACCCCTGATGAATAAAGGCTTTCCGCAATTTCACCCCTCCAAAATAGCCCAAATGGCCTGGTAAACACATTGCCAGAATAACTTTCATTTTCTTTGCTTTTATCTCCAGTTTCCGGAAAACTCGCTTTTTTGCTCGGAGACCTCCTTAAAGTTTGAAA
>CAZIXA010000045.1:0-17619 GCA_964543295.1 uncultured Clostridia bacterium
CGTCCAAAGGGAAGCTGCGGAACTTTTGTATAGAGCCTTATCTTCTCCTTCAACCGTAGCTTCTCTGTCTGGATAAGATAACCTATATAGTTGCGTAAGGTTTGTTCATTGGCCGCAAGAGTACCATATTTCTCCTCCAGATAATCATACACCGCACTCATATTAAGCTTGCCGAACTCATTCATCTGGTAGACTTCTAGGATATCTTTTTCATATTCTTCAAACACTCTATCCCGAAACATGTGCCCTCTTTGGTAGGCCTTAAATTCCCTGCCATCCATGGCGTAATACTTGGCTGCAGTTTTGGGATCTATTTCCAGATCAGATGTTATCTCTGATCTGGAATATCCCTGTCTCTTAAAAAGTTGAACCTTTTCGTACATTTTTTCTCTTATCATTTCCTTTCCTGTAAAGTTTTTTCAAACTATACAGGAGGTCTCCCGAAATGGGAATTCTACTTACCATCCTTATGGGATTTCTGTTTACCATTACCATGGGAATTCTATTTACCATAGTACTAGGAATTCAGTTTACCATTTCCAAATGTCCTACCAACAAATAGCCAAAAGCTTAAATATCAATAAGAGAACTGCCATGAAAGCTTGCAAGTACGGAAGGAGGTAATCCTATATTCTGGCCGGACATTTTCCTGTCATTGCAAGTCTTCCGAAGGAAGGCGTAGCAATCTCATACACCCAGAAGAGAGATACATCTGGGTTCAAGTTCACATACTACATGAAACTGACAAGAATAGACAGGTTGAGCAAGATATTTAATTCCAATTTTGTTTGTCATCTTTGACATGGAAAGTAAAACTGACGAGTGGGAAGTTTCTCTAACGCTTATACAGGCAAGAAATAATTAAATTGCGACCTTGAATTGTTCTAAACAAGTTCAATCTTCAACCGTTTATCTAGTACATGAGCAACCTTGGTCAGTGTTTTTAAAGATAAACTTCTGTTATTAATATTTTCTAACCGAGATATAGTCTGCTGAGTAGTTTGTAATCGTTTAGCTAATTCCTGTTGAGTAAAGTTTTTCCTCTGCCTGATTTTAGCTATCTGAATAGCCAAAGAGGCACAGATTTCTTCTTCATCAAATGCTTTACGAAATTCCGCATCTCTTAAATCCCTTTTCAACCTATCTTTAAATCGTCTTACGCCTTTCATAATTCAATCTCACCCCTTTCATATCTTTGCAAGAAGTCTCGCATACTTCGCTCTGCTCTTTCAATCTCTCCTACAGGAACTATATTACTTTTCTTCAAGAAACCATGAGTAATAATAATCTTTTTACCAAAGAAAAAATACAAAAACCGATAATTATTTGAGCCAAAGCCTATTCTGAGCTCCCGAATTTTGCCTCTTAGAACGTCCGCAAATGGTCTTGATAAGTTTGGTCCCTCCTCTCCGAGTTTTTCCATCCATTTCTCAACCTTTGCCCTTATTCTCAATTCCAGCTCGTCTAAGAACTCCTCTGTAGGGCACCTTTCCCGTTTGTCTAGATAGAAGAGTACCTCGTACATTCTGACTTTTGGTTAATTATACACTATTTTTAGTGTATTGTCAACCCCCCCTCCATTTAATAAGAACAACCTCCGTTTGTTTAGCCGCATCTTCAAGAAGTTTCTTCGAGTATAATCTCTAGACCACCTTAGATATCGTCTGAAATTATTCTTATCTTCTCTTCAAAAGACGTTCCTAACGATTTCTCCTCTGAGTAACATGATGAGGAAAACCCATCGCCTCAGCTCTTGATATTCGTGGCATGTCAAAAGTTTATGCAGAGCGACTCAATCTGTCGATAATAATGGTCGCTGTCCCTATTTATTTAATGTAATTTTTATAAGTACCTACTCGTAAGATATTCAATATAATCTTTATGATTATTACGATACTCACTTGATAGTCTTATTATTAATTCCTGATAACTCATCGTATGGAAACGGATATTGTCTGTTTTCGATAATTTTTGAAATCTTTCTATCTCTCTACGATGATTAAAACCTTCATATCCTAATGTATCGTACCAAAGATAAAGAAGTCGAAAACCTGTTTTCCCATATTTCTTCTTCAAACCTAATATATGTTTTATTAATTGAGCTGGGTGAAAGTGATTGTATAAATTATCAACTGGACTAATTGATTTTGCCTGATCTTACCAATTAACGGCTTATTAGAGTTGAACTTGTCAAATCTTATTAACAATTTTCCCAGGGAATCGTTCTGAACATCCTTGTATGTAAATTCAAATGGTATCTGATTGTCTAACTTTTTTGACACGATACGATACGCAGAGGTAAGGTACATTCTAATTGATTCTTCCATAAACTGAAAACTCAGCAAAGCACTTTGTAGCTTGCTCCAATACTCAGCAAGTAACGACATAGGAAACTCATCCTTCCAGAAATAGAATTGAGGATACGAGCATCTCGGTCAGTCAGATTTACCTTTGTATTAACTATCCCTTTCTTATTTTCCTGTTTGTCTACTTCTGCTAAAAAGGCATTAATCTTTTCTCTATCTCTCTGTAGGATATTCAATTTGTTGCCTCTACGGATCCTATATTTTTCGTTTAGTTCCTCATCCATCGTATGATGTGTAGGATTTGATCAATCTTTTCCTCAATTCTTTTCTTCTTTTCTTTAAATTCTTTTACGTTTCCAGTAAATTTTTTACTTGCATTGGCTCTTATCTTTGTACCATCAACAGCAACAAAGTTCATTGTTACACAGCCCTTTTTGGCCATGAGATAGACAAGCTTAGAAAAGATATCTTTAATCTCCTCTTCATATTGCAAGATAAAATTACAGATGGTGGTATGGTCAACCTTCTAGTTAGCACTCAAGAATATGTAATTAGGATCCCAACCGAATCGGTCTTCAATCTCACGTGATGAGTAAATTCCATTAGCATAAGAGTAAAAGATGATTTTAAGCATCATCTTTGGATGGATTGCCGGAGCACCACCTTCTTCATTCTTAACCTTTTTAGAAAATGGCTCCAAAGAGATGTAGTCTTCTAAAAAAGAATGAATTGCTAATAGCAGCGGATTGTGACTTTTAATATTTTCGGGATCAATGATGGTAAAATAGGTTTGGTCGGTTTTATACTCACGATATCTTACATTTATGAGTGCCTCCTTCCTGTGAAGACGTTATTTTTCTCTAAGTTGCTGATAGTTATTGATATTATAGCATCTTACAGGGAGGAAAGCAACTATGAGTCAATATTTAAAGGGTCTTGGCCAAATTTTTGACAATAAGGTATAGATATGTGGTTTACTTTGTTCTTTGATTTCTCAGGGGGTTTTTCGACAAGCTCCGCTGTTAGGCGATGTTACGATTTCTGTTGTTGTTGAAATTGTATAGAGATGACTTCGCTTCTTGCTTCAAATAGCTCCGACTTAATTTCATGCACAAGCCCCCAAGATTGTGCTTCATCGGGGTTCAAAGTTGTCCTCTCAAGCATTGCATCTGTCACATCTTTCACACTTTTACCTGTATTTGCTGCGATTACCTTCGCTATGTTTTCAATGTCAATTTTTAGTCCTTTCAACCTTTCTTCCAACTGCTTTTCCTCTAAACTCGTCTTCTGGGGAAAGTTGGCGCTAACACCGTGAAGTAAAAATCTTGCCTGCGGTACTGATAGTCTTTTTGAACCACCACAATATAGGATAATGCCTATCGAATCCACGCTGCCAAAATTGTGTGTAGTTATTGTAGCAGGTAATCCCTTCAAATAATTGTATGCGCTTAAGCCGTGAAAAACCGAGCCGCCTGGTGAAGAAATGAGAATGACGAAATTTGTTACCCCTTGCTTCATCTTCTGATCAATGGCGTTCATTAAAGCATTGATTGTGACATCAATGACTGGCGCAAAGAACTTAATTACAACCGGTTTTGTATTCATGTTTACCTCCTCCTTAAGTTAATAGTAATGTCGGCTAACGTCCTCGGCACAAACGAAGTGTCCCAAAGGAACATTTTTGAGCTTTAGCCGTTTGTGCCGTGACAAACTATCAGCCAAAAGAAAAAAAGCAGCTAGATTGGTAGCTCGTTCAATCATCTCTCATAAACTGGCTCAGGCTACCTATCATGTTATGAGGAAACAATGTGTTTATAGAGAAAGGTTGCTATTTGGATAAAAAGCTGTTAAGGAGGAGGTGGTGGTGATCCCTTGCGTATAACTGGTTATGAATATAACCTCCGCCGTGATTGGGAACCACCTTCTCCTAGCTATAAATTTATTAAAGAACTGTCTTCTAGGTTTTGCTCTTTCATAAACCTTGAACTGCCCTGACCAGTATCTCCTCGATAACTGGGATCCTGTACTTAGCTAAGAAAATACAGGATACCCCCTCGCCATATAGGTGAATGAGGCCGGTTGGGTACCGATAAATTTCTGGGTTTGACCTTTGATATTAAGAACCTCAAGGGCCAGTGTAGATAACTAATAAGATACCTACATCGATCCCCTTTATATGTTTGGTGCAGATTCAAGGAGAATCTACATCCATCATTGAAATAACGAGTCAGTCAGGGAGAAAGAGCAACCAGCGTAACTCGGCATAACTTTGTAAATTAAAGAACTGCTGCTTGCCAGCAGCATAGGGGGACTTTTTTTCTTGACAAAGGGCCTTTATTATATGTTATACGCTGAAAGTACGCCCTCTTTTCTTTTCAACCGAAACACGGATGTTGAGCTTGATTTATCTAACGGACAGTGAATAACCCGTGCTGGGTGGAAATCGTAAACTTTTTAATACATTGAAAATTTTCATTATGAAGTCTCAAAGTCATAAAGAATCGACTGCGTTAAGCGTCGGGTTCATTCACATTGTTGGGCTTCTCCACCATCTCCTATTTGCACTGTAAATGAACCTGCCAACCCTCCCGGAATTAGAAGGGGATAATTCATTGGGCCTGTCCGTAAAGGAGGCAGCCCAGAAAACCGAGTGGAACCAATCGTAACCGGGGACGCCTACAAGCGCTTTCTGTGCATCCTCCAAATCACCGAATCCGTAGGCGTCGTAAAGAAGCAACATCATTCGCGGACAAAGGGCGGGAATTCCCTTCTTCTCCAATTTTTGCCGCTTCTCCTTCACCCTTTCTTCGATGAGCTCTCGAAGTTCCTGTTGGACCTCGCCTTCCCATTTGAACTCAGTGGGACTGATTGTTACTACTGTTGCTCCCTGACCAGAGACCTTCTTGATATCCAAGTGACCGTCAGGGTCTTCGAGGAGACGAGCTTCCCCTGTGGATTCCACGTCGCGGGTTGCACTAACGAACGAAGTAGCTTGCCTGACCAAATCCCGCCACTTAGAAGATGTACTTCTGGCAATCTTGGGGTAACGTATAATTAGCAAAGCATAAGTCCCTATTATTGAACCTCCTTCTTTTGAGGAGTTGCGAATTGCATCCTCAAGCTTCCTGCAATGGGCATGGTACCCTTGGCTCGTGACTATACTGGTGACTTCCCCTGCATATCTTTCGCCCTCGATCGTGAACCAGAAGTCCGGTGGGTCATCCTCCTCTCTTTCCACCGTTACCTCGTGACATCCACACTGGCATCTCAGGCAGTGTACGAGAGAGTCGGCACACACCATTTCCTCGTCGATTCGTTTTGCCTTGTGGTCTTCATTCATGTCTCCCTCGCCAGCAACATCCGAACTCACCTGCTGGTAGCCAACGCCGAAAGCCAGCGGATAACAGGCAGATGGAGTAAATTGTTAGGATAAATTTTATCTATTGATTTTTTCATAACCAACTACAGCAACTATTTTTTCTTTATCTGATTTTAATATTTTAACAACTGAAGACCAACCATTAACTACAAAATGCCCAGAAGAAATAAGCCCTTCCCGATTCGCAACTCTAATCATGTTGCTCTTTAAGATATTATTGCCTGGTAGTTGCGCATCTGGCAACATAATCTCTATGTAGTCCTTATTGGCATTTATGATTTTAGCAGTAGACCAGTCTATTTTTACATCCTCCGTTTGGAATTTTCTTTATGGAATAATTTTTCTGTCTATGATACTAAAGATTTGATAGCCATTAGGAAATTGAGATTTCAATTCTTCGGCTTTATTTTTATTGATTTTTTTCATTTCTTTTTTAGAGGCGGCAAATTGACGGCCTTTTTCGCTCATAAAACCCCTTAACCATGCGATAATGACAATCAATATAAAAACACAGATTGCAAATACAATAGCCTTAACGGGATGTTGTTTTGCAATTTCCCAAAGTCTTTCTATGTCTCCAATATTCATAATTTTTTATATCCTACTAACACTGCCGATAAGCCGCGATTAATCACACTTAACCAACCTGCATAATGCCAATAAACGTCACGTGTGGTTGCTCGTCGGCTTGATTGGCTTGTTATGCGAATTCGTACTTCATTGGTCATTTGCTTCCATGAGGAACTTGTTAATCTCTACATATGACTTCCAGCCTTCATTTGCTGTAACAACTAAATCGGAGTACCCTAGCTCAACCAGCAGCACCAGCTGCAGCCCGAATTGTGATGTTGCGAGTAGCTGGTAAGTATCATCCCTGTCGGAGGCCATCTCATGTGCCATTTTGCCAGTATGAGCAACACTATCTCTTCCTCTCTTCAGGAGTTCCAAATCAAGGCCGATTTTGGATAAATCAACCCCTCTACTCGCGGCCAAAGACTCAATCTGCCGCCTTGTCTGTGGCCATCTGAAAGGAAAAGTGATACGGTCACCCCAGTACCCCTTTGGGTCGGCTTCTGGATGTTCCTTTTTCCACTCCTGGTAAGTGGACTTTATTTTTTGTCGCAGATCAGTCTCAAGATCGTTCAATTTGCCTTTCGGCATCCAAGAGGCAGCGAGAAATTCCCACGCCTGACCGATCTGAAAGAGCCGAGTATCTAAGTATCCTGTGCCTGAAAGGTTAATGTAGGTGATGGCGAGGCGCACTTCAGATTTTTTGTCTGATTTCCACTGCCTCCATACAGGAAGCACTTGTTCTAAAAACTGCCGCAACCGAAAGGCAGGTACAATAGCACCAGGGCCAATCTCGCCCCCTGTCATCTGGCGCCAAACCTCCATCATGCCTTGAACGCCCCAATCTGCAATTTGTCTGTAGGAGGTCACGCCATTACCTATCGCTAGAGATAAGAGTAACATTATTTCGCGAGCCTTTTCATGATATTCATTGAGCGTTGTCTGGGGTTTCGCAAGCCTCAGCATAAGCCCCTCCAAGGGAATACGCCATGCCTTTGACTGGCGTCCGACGAGATCAGCATTCTCATTAGAATCGAGTAGTTCAATGGTCCACCCAGAATCTTCGACACTAAATTTGCCGTCAAACATGCCTACAAGAGGATATCGGGCCTCCACCAGAGGCGAGGGGCTTGATTGTCCGATGACTACACCAGCTAATGGCGACAACTCCGCATTTCCATCAATGCCTCCAATTTTGGTTAGAAGAAGCTGATCGGCAAGAATGGGCCGGCCGTCATCAAGTTGACCAGACAGTGACCAATGTTGTGAATTACTAAACTGACAAGAAAAAGCCTTCACGGGTTCATCCCCTTGCACTATAAAAAGCGTATGTGAGAGTTGTCGTTGAACAGTGAAGTCCGTCTCAACCCGGCAATTCCCCGAGCTGAATACACCTTTACCATTGAAATGTGTGAATTTAGGTTGATGGATCATATTTCCATCCTTTTGTAACGTGAAGGTCACTCACCGGAGCCCACGCAAAGCGCGGGTAGAGGCTGAATGCACCGCCTTATACTCTATTTCTTTTCCTTTTCCAAAATTATCGCCAACTACTGGTAGCCTTTGTGCCTCGGGAGTGCCTCTCCTTTAGTAAATAGGGGCAGAGCTCATTTATTGGTTCTTACTCATAAGACAATATCCCCATATCTTCAAGAAGATGCTTCTAATAATTTCTCCTCTGAGTAGCATAAAAAGTAAAACCTGTTGCCCAGCTCTTGATAGTTGTGGTATATCACACGTTTATATGCAACGATCAATCTGTCGACAATAACGGTCGCTGTCCCTATTTTTAATGAAAGACACAAGCCCTTTTACTATTTTACCCGAAGTGATAATTTAAGTTTCGGCTTTCCTAGGAACCTCGTCAATCTTTCCCTGTAATTCAATCGTTAACCTAATAGCTTTTGCCATTTTCATGTAATGGTTAATTTCATCAAGAGAGAGTTTTCGACCTTTTCTGTCCTTCAGATATTTCTCCATCACCTGATAGGCTCCGATTCGATAATCCCAGACTTCTTTTAATATACCCTCAAAATACTGCTCTTTGTTTACGAAGACCCTCTGGTTTCCTTCGTCATAGAAGACCTTCGCCATCATATTGGAGCCACCTTTTGGAAAGCCTATTTCGGTCTCATCAAGAACTGGAGTTTTAAACAAATGAAGGTCAACCAGTTCTTTCCCAACATTACTTAATTCCCTGAATAACTCATAATCTGACGGCAAAGGGACACTCGGAAAATCTATTTTAAGAAATTCCTTGTAGCGCTTTCGGTAAGTGGGAGAGTAAAGGACAGCATAGATGTAATAGAAAATCTCCTCTGGGGTTGGCTCTGAGTCAAGAGATTCTTTAATTGCTTGTAAAAACTCAGGGGTAAAGTTTGGCATCCGATCTGCTTGGTGTGCTATGTTATCAAACAGTTGTCCTTTAGGTTTATGCGGGTATAGGTAAAGGGGAAAGAAGTAATTTGATTCTCTCCCTTTATTAGAAATGAAGCACATATCACTTACTTTATCTGTAATAAATGAATGGCAAAATTGGGTAGAAGTCAGTTGTCTTGTGGTAACCAATGCCACATTACCTTTACTGCTTGTAATGAAGTGCTTCATTAAATCCCACCTATCACACCCTTGTTCGATCAAAGAAAAGCTGTAACATATTTTCCTATTGTCAAAGACCCTGTAAGCATAAGGATAGATTTTATTCTCCAATTTCTCTTGTTTTGCTTTTTTTCTCGCCTTTTTCAAATTCCAATCTCTAGTATTTTTGAGTTTGAGGCTTTCTTTGACCAATTCATCAGATAGTTCTCCAGTAAATATTCGCATTCTCTGGGTTATCTCTTCTTTTTTGAATCCTACTACAAAATGATCTCGATGAGTTTTTACTCCACTTGACCACTCCCCAAAAATCTCTGTTATCTTCCAGAACTTCTCATACTCAGATTGCAATGCAAAATCCTTTGGAATAAAGAAATGATAAGGAGTAACAGGTTTAAGTTCTTGCCAACTAGTTGTTTGCACGTCATTCCCAAAAAGGTATGCATACTTCTTTTCTCTCAGTCCCCAGAGATCAGCATAATAAATTTTTTTCTCTTTAGGTGATTTTTCCAATTTCACATAGAGAACAATGGCAACACCTTGTTGGATGTCAAAGACATTTTCATCTTTGCCGCCTTCGGGTGTCTTCTCCCCAAGCCTTGAGGAGCCGTGAAGATTTAAAATGTAGATTTCATCAAAGGTCTCCAGAAGCTTTCTTCTCATCCCTCGATGGATTACACCAGAAAGATAGGAGTTATTGGTAATGAATCCCAAGATTCCTTTTCCCGCCTGAGCTATTTTCCAATGGGCAAATCGAATGAATTTTATGTAATCATCCGAAAGTGGCTGAATATTTCGCTCTTTCCTCACATCTTCTTTGTAATCATCCATCAAGTTTTCAATAAACTCCGACTTGTTTTCTGAACTAACGGAATAGGGAGGATTGCCTAGGACAGCCAGAATCGGAACCTTCTCCTTTATTCTCTTTGCTTCCTGAGCTTCTTTGGTAAGGTCAATTAGAAAACTTGTTTGCTTTGGGTCTTTCATTTCAAGGGTATTCGTCAGGTAAAATTGAAACCGTTTACCCTCCTTGAACCGATAACCCATATCTTCCAAAACCATAGAAACCTTAAAATGCCCCACAGTATATGGGGCTACAAGAATTTCAAAGGCGTGGAAATGTGGCAATATATGTTCTTCTATGTACGAAGTAATGACCCCTTCCTTCTTCCTTACTTCCAGCTCCCTCTTAACCTCCTTTATTGCCTGCACTACAAATGTGAGAGTCCCCGCTGCTGGATCAAGAAGAGTAACATCACTTGTGGCAAGCCCTTCACTTTTTCCAAATTTTTCTTTCAAAAGCTTATGAATAGACCTGACAATGTACGAAACTACAGGCAAGGGAGTATAATAGACCCCTAATCGTTGTCTCTCCTCTGGATTATAAGTAGCAAGAAAAGTCTCATAGAAATGAATTACAGGATCTTCCTCCCATCGAGTTGTTTTGAATTCTTTTAGTATTGACGAAATGTCTGCCTTCTCAAGTACCTGACTTATGTCATCAACGACCCAAGTCAGGGATTCAGGAAAATGAGGTCCTGTCATAGAGTAGAATATCTCTTTGAGTAAAGGCAGACTTTCAGGAATGAATTTCCAAGCAGTTTCTCTCTTGAATCCATTTTGGACTTTTATTCTTGCAGCAAAAAGACCATACATAATAGTCTGGGCATAAAGGTCGGCAAATCTTTCCTTTGTCAAAGTCTCTATAAGTTCTTCCCGAAAAGCTTTGTAATACCTTGTGACTTCCTCATTTTCCCGTGAAAGCTCTTCTTGTAGGATGTACTCAAGAAATCGAGTTTGCTTTGCAAGTTCAACCGAGAGGTCGGATGATTTCTGAATCTTGGGTGTGGAAAAAGAAAAGAATTTTTGTAGTAGTTCATAAAATAAATCTAGCTTTTCGGGAACGGGAGGGTATTTCACTCTCTGTAGGGTAAACTGGCGACCAACCTCTACATCATCTATGGGATTGCCATATCTATATAGCCTGAACTCTAAAAAGTTAGTTAAAATAAGGTTTGGTAAAGAATTCCGGTATCTCTTGAGTTGCTCGGAGTCCTCGATTTCTCTGAGGTTAGCATCTGGTGATTTGGCTTCGATGTAACCAACGATCTCACCATTCTTATCAATGCGAAAATCAGGGATTCCCGCTTCTGTTTTTCTGGGTAGAACAAGAACACTCGCTCCCGTTTGGATTTGGAACAGTTTAGAACACTCCTCAATCAGCCTTCCAAGTGATGAATAAAAGCTTTCCTCTCTAAAATCACCGCCTGTATAAATTCTATAGATTTCCTTAAAGTGAATGCTGAGTGCTTTCTCTAATTTAGCCCTTTCTTTCTTGTTCATATTCTTCTTGCCTTGCTTTTGTCGCCGTCTTGAAAATTGTGAAGCCGTAACGGTTTAGGCGAGTGTAGCGAACCGCATACACTCCGTTATCGGAAGTAATGCGTTAAAACTAAAACCTATTTCTTCCATAAATTTCCCTCCGCTGTTTCAGGTTGATTTTTTTGTTATTATCATCCTGAGGGGAATTATGTACATCTCCTTCACTCATCCAGAAAATATCCAGCTGGTTTTTTGAGGACTTTGGCGATTTTTACTAGAGTTCGCATGGAGGGTAGCGTGGACCCAGTTTCGTAACCGGAAATGCTTTTTTGTTTGGCATTGATTCTTTGGGCAAGTTGAGTTTGGGTTAGATCGAGTTCTATACGGTAGCTCATTCTTCCTCCACTGGAAGTGCTCGACTCGGCTTCGAATCCCAATGGACATTAAAAACTGGCGGAGAGGGTGGAATTCCTCCTCCCCCGTCGCTCTCGCTCCTCCTCCGGAGCCGGCCGGCCTCGCTGTCGTTCGCGGCCTGGCGGCCCCTTACGGCCGCTCACTTTTCATCCCCCGGATGCGCTCGACTCGGCTTCGAATCCCACATCTATGCACCCAACTAAGAGAGCTACTTTTCTACTGTGTATCCACCAAGCGTTAGATTAACGGAGAGGGTGGGATTCGAACCCACGGAGCACCTTTGAGGCACTCAGTTGATTTCGAATCAACCGCTTTAGACCACTCAGCCACCTCTCCTGAATTGGATTTCCTTTATCTTTAGCTCGGTGAAGGATTGGCGATGACCATATTTACGATGATAACTCTTACGCCGCTTAAATTTGTAAACTATGATTTTTCGATCCCTATCCTGCTTGGTAACCTCAGCCACTACTTTGGCCCCGGCTAACCAGGGACTACCAATGAAACTTTCTTCCTCATCCTTCTTTATCATCAATACCTTATCTAAAACTACCTCTTCTCCTTTTTTTGCAGCCAGTTTTTCTACCCTTATTAAAGAACCTTGACTAACTCGGTATTGTTTTCCACCTGTTTCTAATACAGCTATCATTTTAAAGCTCCTTAAGTCCCCATCCTCCAGGAGGTAAGATATTCTCTTTGTTCTTGACTTAAGCCGTCGATCTTAATCCCCATGCTGCTTAATTTTAGCCTGGCAACATTGGCATCGATGGCTTTGGGAACTTCATAGACTCTTTTCTCCAATTCTTTTCTTTTGCTAACCAGATACTCACAGCAAAGAGCCTGGTTGGCAAAACTCATATCCATTACCAGGGAAGGATGCCCCTCGGCACAAGCAAGATTAACCAACCTACCCTCCCCTAGCAAATTGATTCTTTTGCCTCCCTTTAATTTAAATTCCCTAATATCTTTTCTTGTTGTTCTTTTTTGTACGGCTAACTTTTCTAGATCTTCTAGATTAATCTCTACGTTGAAGTGACCAGCATTAGCCACTATCACGCCATCTTTCATCTTTTCAAAGTGGGATTTTCCGATAACATTCTTATTCCCGGTACTGGTGACAAAAATATCTCCCTGGCAGCTCGCCTCTAATAAAGGCACCACCAAATAGCCATCCATAGTAGCTTCCAGGGCTTTCAATGGATCCACCTCGCAGACGATAACCTTAGCCCCCATTCCTCTAGCCCGCATGGCTATACCTCGCCCGCACCAGCCATAACCACAGATCACGAAGACAGAACCCGCTAAGAGAACATTAGTGGCTCGTAAAATTCCATCAATAGTAGATTGGCCGGTCCCATAACGATTATCAAAAAAATGTTTAGTATTGGCATCGTTCACCGCGATGATAGGGTATTTTAAAACACCCTCCTCAGCCATACTTCTTAAACGAATTACCCCCGTAGTAGTCTCCTCGGTTCCTCCATAGATTCCCGAAGCTAAATCCAAGATCTCAGTATGAACAGTAGAGACTAAGTCTGCTCCATCATCCATAGTAATATGAGGATTTATCTCCAAAGCAGCACGAATATGCTTATAATAAGTTTCTCGATCCTCATTTTTAATAGCAAAAACCTCGATCCCGTGGTCTTTCACTAGCGATGCGGCAATTTCATCCTGAGTTGATAAAGGATTGGAAGCACACAAACGGACCAGACCTCCTCCATCTCTCAACGTCCTCATCAGGTTAGCAGTTTCAGAGGTAACATGCAGACAAGCAGCAATTCTTGTCCCTTTCAAGGGTTTTTCCTGAGAAAATCTTTCTCTAATTAATCTTAAAACCGGCATCATCGAATCCGCCCATTCGATGCGGCTCTTTCCTTCTGGAGCTATCCCTATATCCTTGATGTCATTCATCATCCTTAAGTATCTCCTTTTAAGAAAATTTCAGAGCTCCCGCTGATACGCTAGGTCTCCTTTTTCTGGTTAATTAATTGAGTGGCTAACCGAATGGCTGCAATTAAGCTCTTTGGAGAAGCAGTTCCTCTGCCAGCGCGGTCAAAAGCAGTGCCATGGTCAACAGAGGTACGGATCAGAGGAAGTCCCAGGGTAATACTTACTCCCCCCAAAAAATCCCACAGCTTGAGAGGAATATGTCCCTGGTCATGATACATGGCAATGACAAGATCAAATTCCCCTTCTTTAGCCCGATAAAAAACGGTATCCGGGGGTATTGGTCCGGCTACATTCATCCCCTGCGAATGAGCTTCTTTAACAGCAGGCAAAATCTCGGTAATCTCCTCTCTGCCAAATAAACCCCTCTCTCCTGCATGGGGATTGAGACCTGCCACAGCTATGCGTGGCTCAGGTATACCCAATTTCTTGACAACTTCCAAACTTAATCTAACGACGGTAAGAATCCTTTCCTTGTTTACCGCTCGGCAAGCCTCGGTTAAAGGAAGATGTCCACTAATATGGGCCACCCTCAAGTTTCCCGCTATCAGCATCATACAGACCTCTTTTACCCCGCAAAGTTCAGCAAGAATTTCCGTGTGACCAGAATAATGGTATCCTGCCTTATTAAGAGACTCTTTGTTCAAAGGAGCAGTTACTATGGCCTGGATTTTGCCTGATAATGCTAGATCAACGGCCCGCTGTAAATACTCAAAAGCTGCTTTACCTAACATAGGAACCACTCGACCCTTGAGGAGAACCCGAGGATCAATATTATGTAAGTCAAGAACTTCAATGACTCCCTTGTTAAATTTGGCATTATCTACTCTTTTTATCTCCTCAACCTTAATCTCTGTAGCCATAGTCTTAAGGGCATCTCGGATGGCAGCAGCATCTCCAATAACCAGAGGTCTGCATAGCTGGTGCACTTCAGGAAAAACAAGGGCCATGACAATGATCTCGGGTCCTATCCCGGCAGCATCACCCATGGTGATGCCCACTATTGGCTTACCAGAAATCACTTTAGAAAAAATCCTTCAACCACTCCTTAATTCTTACTCCCAATTTGTCCTTGGAGACAAACTCTTCTCTTTTTTTTATCCCATAAAGAATTAGACCGACAGCCGTAGCGTATATGGGGCTGGTGAACTCCTCCGGTTCCTTTATACGAGTATAACCGATTCTTGTAGGTAGCCCTAATTTTTTTTCAGAGATTTCTTTGATTCCTCTTAATAGGGAACACCCTCCTGTAAGTACAACCCCGGCTGTTATCAAATCCTTATAGCCGCTTTTTTTCAGTTCCCTATCCACCAGTTCGAACATTTCCTCAACCCGTGGTTGGATCACCTCAACCAACTCTTCCCCACTGGCTATATATGTCTCCCTTCCAGCTACCCTTTCTACTTCGATCTTCTCATCCGTATGAAGGCAGCTCCGAGAAGCTGATCCATACCTGACCTTGATCTCCTCAGCTTTTGCTCTTGTAGTATGAAAACCCACGGCGATATCATTGGTAATATGATTACCTCCTACTCCCAGCACCGTCGTGTATCTCATCCCTTCTCTGAGAAAAATAGCTAGATCAGTAGTTCCTCCACCAATATCAAGAAGAGCTACTCCCAAATCCTCCTCCTCAGGAAAAAGAGTAGCCATAGCTGAGGCTAAGGATTGAAGAACCATTCCCTCACACTCATACCCTGCTTGCAGAACACTATTCTCGATATTCTGTCGGCAGGTAGAGGCAGCGGTAACGATATGTGCTCTTACTCCCAGAGTAGCGGCGCTAATCCCAACGGGCTTTTTTACTCTCCTTTGCCCTTCCACGAGGAACTCCTGAGGTAGAACATGAATAATCTCTCTATCGGGAGAAAGAACTAGATGAGAAGCATCCTCTAGTACTTTTTCTACATCCTTGACAGTAATTATCCTATCCCCTTTTTCTATTTTAACCAATCCATGACTATCTTGAGCTTGAATGTGATCACCGGCAATGCTAACCCAACTTTGTCTTACCTTCAGACCGGCACCAAACTCGGCCTTGTTTAAAGCTTTTTTGACCACCCGAGATGCCTTCTCAATATCTATAATTACCCCCTTATTTAGACCTTCAGAGGGATCTATTCCAATCCCTATAAGTTCAAAATCTCTCTCCTTTTCAGTTTTGGCAATGAGAACACAGATTTTGGTTGTCCCAATGTCTAATCCTACCACTAGGTCATCCTTCAAGGTTGCCCCCGCGTTTTTGGGATAAACTATTCGGTCCCCACTACAACCTGATCGCGAAAACGAATATCTACATATTTAATATCTCTACCTTTGCTTCCTTTCGCTGCTAAAACCAAGGGAAGGTAAGATAAATAAGCTAGATAAGGAGATTCCCCCAGATAAATCATGGGACCATTCTTAAGGTATCCAATCATAGCACCTTTATTATCCATCTTGATTTTGGAAAAGGATAGTTCTAATTCTTCAGCAGCGTGAAGAATCCTCATCACCAGTTTTATTCTTTCTGGTCTGGATACCCAGTCACTTCCTATGATCACGGGTAGATCCGTGATCTTTTTCCCCTTTCCTAAAATAACCCCTTCATCATCTACCTCATACAAACCATCTTTTTGGGACAGGTAAACAAAAGGCATCCTTTCCTCTACCCGAATAAGAACTGTGGAAGGAAGAATTCTTTTAACCTCAGCGGTCTTGACTAGAAGACCAGAGCTTATCCTCTGAGCTATTCTTCTTAAGTTCAACTGAAAAATGGATTGTCCGGAAGGAATATCTGCCCATTTCAATATTTGCGTCTGGGATAATCGGTTAGTTCCCTCCACCCGGATAACCTTAATCTCAAAACAAGGAGAGGTTAAGATAGGCTTACCTATTACCCATACCAAAACCGCCAAGCTAGCAACTAGAATGAGAGCCTTAAGTTTTCTTTGACGTCGCAAATATTTCCTTCTCACCACCTGTTCAAGCGAAAAATTTCCCTTTTGAAAATCCGGCCTCATCCTCTGCACAACTCTCTTAACGGTATAGAATTAACAATTTATTTTATTAAAGAGCTTCTAGATTATCTCCAATTCAGGTTCTAATGAAATACCAGATCTGCCTCTGACTCTTTTTTTCACCTCCTCTATTAGCCTGAGCACGTCCTGAGCTGTAGCTTTCCCTTTATTGATAATGAAGTTAGCATGCTGATGGGAAACCTGGGCATCTCCCATCCTTAGCCCCAGACACCCAGCCTGTTGAATAAGATAACCAGCCGGATAAGATGAAGGATTTTTGAACACACATCCCGCGGAAGGAAAGGAAATCGGTTGGGTAAGAATTTTTCTTTTTCTTGTCTCTCTCAAGCGAGAAAAAATGTCTTCCTTTTTTCCTGAGGACAGGGCTAAATTAACCTCAATTATCACCCAGTCCTTGTGGGCAAGAAAAGTGGAGGTGCGATAACCAAAATTCATATCCTTATCTGAAAGAACAAAGCAGGTTTCACCTTTATTCAATACTTTCACCGATAAAACCCTCTGGGAAAGCGATTGTCCAAAGGCACTGGCATTTCTTACCACTGCTCCCCCTACTGTTCCCGGAATTCCAGACAAGGATTCTAAGCCTGAAAGCCCCTTTTGGGCTGTAAAATTTATCAAAGTGGATAAGTCCGCCCCTGCCCCAACCTTTATTTCTTCCTTGTGATTCTCTATTTTCCCGAAGGAATCGCCCAACTTAATTATCACTCCTTTGAAACCCTCATCTGGCACTAGCAATTTACTTCCGTTACCAATAACAAAAAAAGGAATCTTCTTTCTTTTACAAAAAGATAGGATCAGTTTAAGATCCTCTAGATCCTCCGGGACTACAAAGAGGTCGGCTACTCCTCCTATCTTTAAAGATGTTAGATTCTCCATAGATTGATGAATTACTGTTTTACCTTTAATCTTCGGAAGCTGATCTTCCCTGATCTGCATCGTTTTTTCCTCTTTCCTGTGCAAGTTTGTTGTCTATTTTATCCTAACTGTTATAACAAGTCAACTCTTTCATCTCCAGTTTCCGGAAAAAATTTGAAGTTCCTTGAAACATCAGTGGTGGGATAAT
>CAZIXA010000046.1:0-17452 GCA_964543295.1 uncultured Clostridia bacterium
GAAATCCTTGTCTGATAAGGCATAGAGACATTAGCTGTCAAACTTAGGTTTCAAAGAGAAGAATTGTAAAGGTAAACCCAACATTATTCAAAGCTAGTAAAAGAGAAGTCCTTAGGATTTGACTTATTCCCATTTTCTGCCCTATCATAAGGGGAAAGAAATAAACTTGAACCAGGAAGAAAAAGATCAATATCCAAACGTTGATTATCCAAAAAATTACAATCAAAAAGCTAGTTCTAGCCAATTGTCCATAGAACATTAAGGAAGATCCAGCTACTAAAGGGATTATCACACAAATAAGAGACAGGATAAGGCTTTTCTTCCAGTGATCTTTTATCCCAGTAAAGAAATCTCTCATCTCTATTTCGTGCTCTTTTATGGCAATTTTTCGGGAAATAACAAATATCCCCGCCAGTGCAGGAGAAGTTAAAAGAAAGCATCCGGTCAGCAAAAGAAGAAGTAAAGGGAAGAAATTTTTTCTAATCTTGAGACCCACTAATAAACAGGGAATGAAGGTAGCTGTCCAAAATAAGTTACTAAGGATAACCTTACCTACATTATGATAAGTATCTCCTAAAGTAAACTTTATGGCCCGCCCTACGGAGGGTTTACCAATTTGATTACTTTCTTTTAACAATTGCCTTTTCCTCTTCAACATTATACCCGAAAATTCAACTACTGCAACATCATCACACCAGTACCAGAGCATATGAAGAAAAGTAGCCAATTTTTACCAGCATTGTTTCCTTTTCGCGCCTCGTGTCGAGCCATTGGATCAGGTAACCGAGGTTAGGGTCGTTGTGCCATTGAAAAGGTAACTTTTTGTTGTCACCCGAGGAGTTTGTTTCTTGGAGGGAGTAGCTCTCATTCCTCCTTGCTTCTCCTCGTAGACTTCAAAGAGCCGGTGGATCTTCTCATCGATCTTTCTTTTGAGCTCTGCAGGGTTAAGGCCTTGGTAAAGCTTTGTTAATTTCTCCTTGGTGTCCTCTGGAATATGCTCTGATTCGATGAGCCTGTGATAGGGGGTCTTGGGGACCTCGTACCTTCGGTGTACTTTTCCCTTATCCCGAATCTTCTCGGCTAGTTTCATTACTGGTTGAAAGAAATTCTTGTATAGTCTCCATTCTCCTCGATATAGACTATTAATAGCCTCAAGTTCCTTGTCGGTGTCGTACCTTAGATGCCCAAGGATACCTCTAACGTGAGTTGAGTTCTTCTGTTCCACGTAGTTATTATCGTTTTTCCGGTAGGATCTTGATCTAGAAAAGTCAATCTGCTCTTTCTCAGAATATCTTACAAGGTGCCAGTTAATAAAAGCAGTATCATTATCTGGATGGATATGGAGCCAACGGAAAGGAGTTCTTTCTCGTATCATGGTTAAAGCCTTAAAGGCTCTCTCTTGAGCGCTCCCCATTACTCCTTCTCCTTCCCACCAGCCCGTGGCAACATCGCAGGAGCTTACACTATTAACGAAGAGTCCAGAGGCTTTTTGTCCCGAGTGTCTAATGAGATCTATCTGCACCTGTCCTGGCAAGAGTCTATCCCAGTCTCCTGCCTTAACTGGTATTCTCTGGTAGATTAAAGGATTCCTCTTTCGATGGTACTTTTTGTTTAGGTGAAGAACCTGTCTTTGGTGTTTGAGGACTCGGTCAATGGTTCGGGGACTGATTCTTTTAAGCTTGTTGGCTACCTCATGAGGAATGATGAGCTCCTCTAGCTGCCTTAAGCGGTCCACCTCAGTCTTTAGGAGCGGTGCAAGTCTTTGCCCACAAGGATAATCAAAGATCTCCCAGACTTTTATCAAAGCTACCTTGACATAGCCATCGTAGACTACCTCCTTTCCTCCTCTTTTTTTGGGTACTAAGGAGATGGAGGAGTTTAGCTTTCTGATGACGTACTTCCTATTCTGTCCGGTATTACCGCAGTACTCGTCCAGGATGGAGGATCGTTCCTTTCGGGACTTCGCTATGAAGTATTTCCCTTGGAGAACCTTGAGGTACTGGTTTCTCGCATTCATATCCATTTTCTCCTTCTCCCCGGTTACTTGTTATTTAACCTAGGGAGCAGTGTATCATACTTCGGTTACATTTCATATGGCAGAACCATTCCCTCTTCGGTTACATTATACATGGCAGAGCGCGCGCCTTTGACAACGGGGCTCGATGATGATAAAATAACGTTGCCTCGAAATTTACTTTAGACAATACGGTCATTTGATGCTATGAAAAACATCAAGTCCTACGGAAAACCTGAACTTGAAAATCCTTGCCTAGTAGCTGCTTGGCCTGGTATGGGGTATGTAGCAACTGGAGTGGCCAGTTATCTGAAAAAGAAATTGAAAGCCACTCTCCTGGCAGAGATAAAGCCAGAGGATTTCTTCTACTTGACGGATGTATGGATAAAGAAGGATGAAATTATTTTGCCACAACTGCCAAAAAGCGCATTCTTTTACTGGAAGAACAGAGAAGTTCGGCGTGACTTAATCATCTTTCTGGGGGAAGCTCAACCTCCGCCGGACAAAGAACTCGTTTTTGCCAGTAAAGTTTTGGATGTCGCCCAGTTGTTCGAGGTCAAAAGAGTGTATACGGCCGCCGCCGCCGCCCCGGCCCGCATTCACCACACACAACCTCCGGGAATCCTGGCTGTAGCTACTGATAAAAAGCTAAAGGAATACCTTAAAAAATTTAAGGTAACGCTGATGAGGGAAGGCAACATTAGCGGCATGAATGGACTCTTATTAGGAGTGGTCAAACAAAGAGATATGGAAGGCATTTGCCTCCTGGGGGAAATTCCTTATTATACCACTCAAATAGAAAATCCCAGATCCTCTCAGGCGGTACTTTCCATTTTGACCAGGATGTTAGGCATTGAAATTGACATGGAAGAAATTAACCTTCTCGCTAAACAAACCGAAGAAAGACTTAACGAATTTATCAAGACTCACCAGAAATTAGAAAAGCCTATAAGTGGTGAAGAAATTGAGAAGATGAAAAAAGATCTTAAAACTGGCAGTGAAATTCCTGAATCAGCAAAAGATAGAATTGAAAACCTTTTCAAGCAGGCGGCTAAAGATAGATCCAAAGCAATTGAGCTAAAATCTGAACTGGATAAATGGGGTATATTTGAGGAATACGAAGATAGATTTCTTGACCTTTTCAAAAAGGGACATCACTAACTTTCTATATTTGCTGGAAATCTACTTGGCCAATCTTTGTTAGCCTAGGGTCTTTGCAGAAAATGGGGACGTGATTATTTTTTTCGAAAGGAAAAATAATTGAAGAGAGAACTAGAAAAAAAGAAAAAATGATCACGTCCCCATTTTCTGGGAATCATCTATGAGTATAAAAAATCTGTCTGTAAACATCTTGAGGTCAGCATCCTTCGCCCATGCCTTGAGTGATATGTACTGGTTTATCTTTCCAGTTCTTCTACCTCTCATTAAAGAGGAATTCGGGCTGAGTTATATCCAGGCAGGCCTTCTGGTAAGTTCCTTTACCATCGTCACCGGCCTGGGTTCTTTTATTACCGGCTATTTAGGTGACCGTTTTGGCCGAAGAATCATCTTAAGTGGAGGATTTTTAATTGCTTCCCTGGCTCTCGTGCTCTGCGCCAAAAGCAACTTTTACTGGCAACTGCTTCTTGCCTCGGCTCTGGTAGGTGCAGGGGCCAGCACTTTTCATCCCAGCACACTTGCCTTGCTTATGGATTTATTCTCTAAAAGAAGAGGTAGGATTTTAGGTATTTTTATGCTCTCGGGGTGGGTAGGATCAGCAGTCATGCTTTCAGGGGTATCTTATCTGGCCGGCAGGATGTTAACCTGGCGGCAGATGATTTTTATTGTTGCCTGGCCGGGTCTGATATTTGCTCCCTTTTTTTTCCGATCACTAAGTTTTTTAACAAAAGGACAGGATCCACGAGATAGAACTAAATTAAAGTCACCTTCTTTGTCTCAAGGTACTTTATTTCTCTTAGCTGTCTTCTTTACAGCCAACCTGGCTCTAACCATAAGCTTTTATGGAGTGATTAACTTCATCCCCACCTTCATGGTGGACGTGAAAGGTCTACCCATCGAGAAGGCTGGTTACTTTTTTGTGCTTATAGCTACGGGAGGGATGATGGGATCCTTTTTCAGTGGTAAAATGGTAGATAGGTTTTCCTCCTTGCTAGTCATTCAGATAGCGACTTTTGCCGGTATCCCCATCATTTTTCTATTGACTCTGGCCGCCAGCCCTATTAGTTTAGCCTTACTCCTCATTCTTTTTGGGGTCTTTTACTCGGGCGTGTTCCCTCCCCAGAACGTTTATCTGGCTGATCTAACCTCGATTTACTTCCGCGGAAAAATCTATGGGCTAATCCAGTGCTTATCCATCCTGGTTGGTGCAACTGCTCCTGGGATAATAGGCCTGCTGGCCGACCATTTAGGGCTAATTTTAGCCCTGCAGTTGAGCACTATTCCTCTTATTCTAGCGGGAGCACTTTTTATCTACCTTATCAAAAGCACAATTAAATGAGCCTGAGAGATTGTTGCTTTGCTGCTGAAAAATCTTTTTGGCTGGATCTCGCCTTTTCAATAAGGGAATTCTCTGATATAATAGTATCAAGCTTTCCGAAATTGGTGATTTTATATAAACTGGTGCGAAAAATAGTTAAGCAGGAGGCTAAAATAGACACGTGTATGCTCGATATACTCGTCACTGGACATTGCACTCACGATATCATCGTCCAGAAAGATAGACAATTTCTTAGATTGGGTGGACCTCCCTCTTATATCTCCAGACTCTTAGAGAGTATAAACAGAGTAGGAAGAAGCAAAAAGAAGGAGAGTCATGGTCAGATAAATTATACCATAATCTCCAAGGTTGGTCCGGACTTTAAGTACTTCTCCGAATTTCCCCAAAAACCTATCCTGGTCACAAAGCCAACTACCTGCTTTGTCAACCGCTACCAGAGTAGTGAGAAAGTCCAGGAAGTCAGGAGCATTTGTGAGCCAATTTTCCCCAAAGACATTCAATCTAAATCCAAAGTCGGTCTCATCGCCGGAGTCATCGGAGAAGTTCTACCTGAGACCATCGAGAGATTATCCTCGCTTTGCCAGGTAATTTTCTGCGATGTGCAGGGACTCATTAGAAAAGTAGACCAACTGGGGAGAGTCTATCATGTTGATTTGACCAGCACAGAATTTTACGATGTGCTGCCCAAGATTGACTTTTTGCAGCTAAATAGGCTGGAATCACAATTTGTTAAGGTAAAAGAGATCTCAAGAAAGGCCATCGTCTTACTAACGAAGGGAAAGGAAGGCTGTAGTATTATTGAAAGGGGAAAGGAGTTTGAGGTTCCTACTCGGCCACTACCCGAAAAGGATCCCACCGGTGCAGGTGATCTCTTCCTGGTTGGATTTGCTTATGCGATCTTGAGGAGATATTCTCTGGAAAGATGTGCCCAGGTTGCTAACTACTTTGGGGGTCTTGCCGTGAGGAAAGTAGGGATACCGACAAAAATAAAAATAAGGGAAAGTTTTGTATGAAAGCTCATTTATTATTTGGATAATTTGGACAATGTTCAGAAGAAGAATAATCTTTGCCGATAATGACTTCACCCTCAGTTGGCCCACTGGTGATCTCAGCACCGAAGAACTAAAAAACATTGAGGCAGGCTTCAAAGCTATGCCAGAGAAGTACTGCTTAACGGACAAACAGAGAGTTTTTTTCAGAGGATTTCTTAAAGAGGGGGTTCTGGTGGTTCTTTCGGGAGCTTCCATTGAGCAGCTAGAAAAAAGACTGGTAGACCTGATTGAGGCTAGATTAAGATACAAAATAATTGCCTGTCCAGTTAGTGGGGCTGAGGGTTATATCTATACTTCGGTCAGATCTTCGAAGCCTATTCATTCAGGTCAACAGAGAAGACAGATCTGGAGTTATTCTAAACAGCTTCTGACTGCTTCTCAACGAAAAGCCTGGTCGAGTGCAGTTGATGAGATAGCTGAGATCCTTCAATTTTCTAGAGAGAAGGTTAAGATGAAAGGGGTTATGATTTACCTTCCTGAGGTGAGAGTCGATCGAAGGGGTCATCCCTTAGCTCAGATTACCATTGAAGCAGATTGCAGAAATGAGATCCTGAGAAAAAAGAGGATCAGCAAAGATGAGTTATGCAAGATGGCGCTCAAAAGTTTGAAACACGAAGAAAAGTTTATTTCCCTCAAGAAATTTATATTTCGGCCTTCCGACTTCCAAGTCCAGGAAAAGATTGATATCAGAGGGGCAGCAAAGAGGTACCTGGATGAACTTTTTGGAAGGAATGAACTTGCAAGTCCTAGGGCGAGATTTGTTAGTTATTTATCAGGAACGGGGGCTCTCGACACTCAGATCTGGGATAAGAAAAGAAAGCGCACCTGTGGTAAAGAAACAGCCATAAGGAGAGTACGAGAACTCAGGATAATAGAAAGAATCCTCAAGTGTGAGCTCGATGGAAGAATGATTGAAGTGTGGGGAGATGATTTCGGCCTCGCGCTTAATGGGAAAGTCATTTCCAGGAGTGATTGGGGTATGATAGAGGGACTTAAAGGAATCAAAAATTATGAAAAGTTAAAAGTGATAAGTTTTCGCGATCAGCCTTTTCCTCCAAACCGATGTCAGACGCAAGTTTTTCTCGCTGAAGGTAAAGAAGGTCCTCCGGCCTGTGAAGCCTATATGTCGACATTAGGCCGTATCAAATCTCTCAACGCAATCTAACCAAAAGGATTTATCTTGTTGACAAAATCTGCAGGTTATTATATTTATTAGGAGTTGCTCATCAAGGATAAATTTTGAGGTAGAAGGATTTCCCAATTTACATTAAGGTCAAGGCAGCAAAACATAATGAGGGGTTCTGAACTTCAAAGTAGGAAAAAATGGGAAAGAATGATAGATTCTAAGTAAAAGAGGGGGAGATGTTTCAATACAACGCAAAGGTGATGGATCACTTCATAAATCCCCGGAATGTAGGTGAAATCACCGAGGCAGATGGGGAAGGGACGGTAGGTAATCCTGTATGTGGGGATCTGATGACCTTTTATATCAAAGTCAATAATGGTCGTATCAGCGATGTAAAGTTCAAAACCTTTGGTTGTGGTGCAGCCATTGCTGTATCCAGCATCGTCAGTGAAATGGCCAAAGGAAAGACCCTGGATGAGGCTATGAAAATCACCAACAAAATGGTGGCCACAGAGCTTGGAGGCCTTCCCAAGAATAAACTACACTGTTCTAACCTGGGGGCAGATGCCCTCCACAAGGCCATCGAGAATTATAAAAAAAGGCTAAGTAAGTCCAAAAGTAGAGGAGAAAGAAATGAGTCAGCCTTACAGATCAAAAAAGGGTGAAGCAAAGGAAAAAGCTTGTCATTGTCCCTATTGTGACGCTAGCTTCTCCAAATCCTTTCCATTTTGCCAGGCCTGTGGTAAAGAATCGCAGTTCTGCAGTGAGTGTGGAGAAGTTCTACCAGGACAAGCCTCTGTTTGCCCCCACTGCGGAGCAAAACTTAAATAATCATGCATAAAGGAAGATATATCTATTATCCTACCAACGTGAGTTCAAGTTTCCATTACAAAGGGGGAAAAGATGTCTAGATGGGCAAAATATTCAGATGGTGTTGAGGTAGAGGAGAATATATTCAGAGTAGCAGCGAAATATGCTCCAGACGGAACTATGGATGTCTTTGCTTCTGACCAACATAATTCCTATCTTAAGCTAACAACTGCCTATCTGAAACATATTGGTCAGAAAAGGTCAGCTACCGACGACGATGTAAGAGAAGTATGTCGAAGATTTGCTCGGGCTCTGGGGGGTATTTCGACGGCGGCTCTTTTTAATCGACTTGCTTTCGAAAGTCCTGGTTTTCGAGATCTTCTCGGCAAAAATGTCCTGCTTATCGGAAGACTGGAAGATACCAATCCTATTTCCATCGACGGGGGGAAAGGACAACTTGCCCGACTTTCCATTGATCCGGAGGCTTGCGTCGACAAGGTTGATGCCTTTAAGACTTTGATAAAGCTCGATCCTGACCACAAAGAAAGCTGGGAAGAAAATCTTGACTGGTTAAGAGATGTCTTTCAGAGAGCTCAGAAACTTGGTAAACCTCTCTATAATGAAGTCTTAATGTTTCAAAAACCGGGTGAATCTAAGGTAGAGATGGCGAAAAGACTCCCTGAGGGATTGGTAAAAATTGCGGAAGACTTTGGCCCCTATGGTCATTTCTACAAAACCCAAGTCCCTGTTCTCTGGGTCGAAGAAAATGGCAAGATTACCAAAATCAGCAGCCCTAAAACAATCAGGGTAACGGCTGAAGCAATGGCCCAGGCTGTTGATAGACCAATGCTCCTTTTAAGTGCAGCAGTCGACTTTGAGCAGTATGCAGCCCAGTTTGGTATAGTGGCCGACCTCTTTGCTGGACCTATGTGCGGCCGGGCCTATTTCAAAGAGACCTTTACAGCTGAGGCTACGAAAGATTGGGATAGTCTGGAAACTTCTTTCCAGAAGATTGCTTTATCCAGAATTCAACAGATCAAAAACCTGGCCCGAATAGTGAGTAAGCCGTGGTGGCACAAGTTTTCTTGGATGTCCGATGAGGCCAGGGCATTAATAAATATGGATACTAAGCCAAGGACCCCGCAGGCCTAGCTCTTAAAAATAATGTAAAAAAAGGGGACGTGATTATTTTTTTCGTTTTTCAAAAAGGAAATAGTTGTAGTGGGGGAAGAAAGAATTACGTCCCCTTTTTCGGAAAATTATTTTTTATTATAATTTATGTTAGGCTTGCCTAATAAAAATAGGACAGCCTAATTCAGGACTCAGGAGCCACCAGAAATGGGGACTTTGTTAGATCTGCCAGTGGGAGTAAGAGCACAAGTAATGAGCCTCCGAGGGGGGTTTGGATTGCAGCGACATCTGGCGTCTCTGGGCATTATGCCAGGTAAGATCGTCCAGAAGATAACCACTCAGCCTATGGGAGGTCCAATTATGATTGAGGTGGAGGGGGCTCGCATAGCCATTGGCCGGAGAATGGCAGGTAGAGTTGTAGTAAGGAGGGTGACCTAATGAGAATACTCCTTATGGGAAATCCTAATGTAGGGAAAAGCGTGGTCTTCAACCGCCTTACTGGAATTAAGGTCATTATCTCTAATTATCCGGGAACAACGGTAGAGTTCCTGGAAGGAAGTATGATAATTGATAATAAAAAGGTGAGGATAATTGATGCCCCGGGAGTTTATTCTCTTATTCCCTCGGACAGAGCCGAAGAAGTAGCAGCCAATCTCTTGATGAGAGAGCCAACAGATTTAGTGATCAATGTCGTGGATGCCACCAATTTAGAGAGAAATCTTTACCTAACCCTCCAATTAAAAGAGTTAAATTTGCCCATGATTCTTGATCTAAATATGATCGACGTAGCCCGGGAACGAGGAATAGAGATAGATACCCCGGACCTCGAGCAAGCTTTAGGAATCCCGGTGATTCCCAGTGTAGCTGTGAGTGGAGAAGGAATTAAAAAGTTACGAGAGTTAATTGTAAAAATATTAAGAGGGAATAAGATTGAAAATAGAGTTTGAACCCAAAATAGAACGAGCTATCAAATACATTGAGGAAAAAATTTCCCTACGCCGCTGGGAGATAATCCTTGCCCTCGAGGGAAGTGAAGAGTTCAAAAAGAAAATACCTCGAAAGATTTTGAAAGAGGCAGTTCAAGAAGTGGAAAAAGATCACAGGGAGCCAATAGAGATGATTATGTTGAGGGCAAGGTTTGGACAGGCCGGTGCTATCACTAACCGAGTACAAAAGGTTCATCATAGACATCCTACCTTCCTGGAAAAATTAGGAGATGCCACAGTGAAGCCTCTTACCGGCCTACCTATGGCGGCAGGTATTCTCTGGGGAATATTTAAGCTCTTTATTACCGTAGCTGGATTTATAACCGATGGGCTAATGGTTCCTTTTTTTGAGGGTCCTTATGATAACTTCATTCGTGGTTCAGTGGAAAGGATATTTCCCCATGGTTTTATTCATGATATGCTAATCGGTGCTCCTGGAACTGGCTATCTCGAATCCTTTGGCCTCCTGACCACTGGAATTTTCGTTCCCATCGGGATCGTGCTGCCAGCAGTTCTGGTCTTCTATATCATCCTCAATCTTCTGGAAGACATAGGCTATCTTCCTAGACTGGCTGTTTTGGTGGATACTGTTTTTCACCGTATAGGTCTTCATGGTTACTCCATAGTCCCGGTCATTCTTTCCTTTGGTTGTAACGTTCCCGGAGCGATGGCCGCCAGGATCCTGACGACAGATAAACAAAGGTTTATGATGCTCACTTTGTTGGGGATATCTATTCCCTGCATGGCTCAAACGGCAGTAGTCTTGAGTATTATCGGACCCTTTGGCTTACTCTGGGTAGGCTTGATCTACCTGATCCTGATGGGTATCTTCGTTAGTATGGGGAGTCTCTTGAACAAAATCCTAAAGGGAGAAACACCGGAAATAGCTATAGAGATTCCTCCCTATAGATTGCCCCGTATCTCCAACCTCCTTATGAAAACCCGCCTGAGGATAGAACAATTTCTATTGGGGGCTATTCCCTGGGTGTTTGTAGGAATCTTCATAGTTAATGTACTGTATAGTTTACACGCCACAGATTTCTTATCCAAGATACTAGGTCCAATTCTGGGGAGATGGTTGGGACTTCCCCAAGAAGCCATCTATTCATTGGTGGTGGGTTTCTTAAGAAAGGATGTAGCTACTGGGCTGCTCGCTCCTCTATTAGATAGGGGTATTATGGATTTTTATCAAGTCATTACTGTGGTAGTTATGTTGGCCATCTACTTTCCCTGTGCCGCTACTTTTGTTGTTTTTCTAAAAGAACTAGGGGTGAAAGATACCCTGAAAAGTACGGCTTTAATGCTAGCGGTGGCTCTGGGAGTGGGAGGATTACTTCATCTTATTTTTAGCTTGATCAGGTAGAAAAGTCGGCCTGATATGGAGGTGATAGATATGACTGAGACCCTAACGTCCAGCATGGAGAATTACCTAGAGGCTATAAAAAATCTAGAAACAGATAAAGGAGTAGTCCGTGTTAAAAACGTTGCCCAAGAATTGAAGGTCAAAATGTCCAGTGTAAGTGGAGCTTTAGAAACGTTGGCCAGAGAGGGACTGATAAGTCATGAAAAATACGGGTATATACAATTAACCAATAAAGGAAAGGGATTAGCCGAGGCAATTTGTTCTCGTCATTGGACTCTTTTTAAGTTTTTGACTGAGGTATTGGGTGTAGATCCCAAAACTGCCGATGAAGATGCCTGCAAGATGGAGCATACTGTTAGTCCACTGGTTCTGGAAAAATTGGTGGAATTCGTAGAGTCTTTTCCCAAAAGAGAGAAAAATGGGAGGGATATTAGCTAAATTTTAAAATTTCACTAACTGCAAATTAAAGTTTTTAACTTGGGGCATTGAAGAGCACATTTTAAAAAAATTAGGTGAGCTGGACAAGTTAAAAAAAGTAAGATAGAGAAAAATGGAAACTGATGCAGAAAAATGGTCTAAAGAAGAGGGTGAAAAAGTTTTAAAAGAGGTTGGCATCAAAGAGGGCCATATTATTTTAGATTTTGGATGTGGTGCAGGAACTTATTCTTTGCCTGCTGCAAAAATTGTTGGAAAAAAGGGACAAGTTTTTGCTTTGGATAAAAGCAAGAGCAAACTTGATGAACTCATAAGAAAAGCTAAATCAGCCGGATTGGACAATATAAAAACAGTGGAAACATCGGGGAAGCTGATAATTTCTCTAGAAGATAGATTCTTTGATGTGGTCTTACTTTATGACATTCTTCATTCTTATTATTTTTCACTAAGTGAGAGAAGAAAATTATTAAAAGAAGTACACAGGACCTTAAAACCGGAGGGCCTACTTTCGGTTTATCCAGAGCACATGGAACTGGAAGAGACTAAAAGGGAAATAGAGGAGGCAAATTTTCATTTTGAGAAAAAATATTTTAAAACACTTATTCACGAGGATAGATATAAAAATACTTATATTTTAAGTTTTAGAAAATACAGTGAGTGAGTTTGCTCTGACCTTCAAAATCTTTTGTTACTATATAAATAAGCCTTTTGAGTTTAGGATTAGAAGAACTCAGAGGATATAATACAGCATTAGTTCTTGAGGCATAGGAATTTCAATAATTTCTCTGAATTGTTATGAAGTAAACCTCGGCAGACGAGATATCAGAAAAAAGAGGGGAGCAGGCTTGACTTGCTTGAGCGAAGCGAGAGTCGGCTTTGCCGATCGAGCCGTCGAGGGGGGATATTTCCCCCCTCGAGTATCTTGAGCTTACTAAAGAAGAGTCTGGAAAATGCCAAAACCAAAAGCTGTGATCGATTATACCAAGTGTCATCCTGAAAGGTGTGATACAGGAGTGTGCGCTGCTGTATCTGAGTGTCCTTATGGGATTTTAAAACAGGATGCTCCTTGGGGGGATACCTTATATCTTGCAGGATTTTTGTGTCGGCTGTGGCAGATGTTTCATAGCCTGTCCTTTTAAGGCAATCAAGATGATATAGGCAGGAGAAATTAAATTAAACAGGGGGTTAGGATGGCAAAAGTAGCAGTAAGTTTAGGTGATAAGGATATACAGGAGCTTAAGGTAATAATTATGGATAAAGACAGGGACGAGGCTTTAAATTTTTTAAAGGATAAAGTTCAGTCTCAGATACTCAGTAAGGAAAAAGGGGAATTGGACGTTATAGGAAAAACTCATCTGTAAGTTTGACAAAAAGGGGAGCAAATCGGTTTTTGGGGGGAATTCGGCACTAAAGCTTATTTAAAAAATAGAGGAAAAGAAATGAATAAAAAACAGTTAATCGAGGAAATTAAGGAGATAGAAAGAAAAGTAGAAGAGTTGAAAAAAAGCAGACCAATCCATTCACCTAAGATTTCGATGATGCAGGAGTTAGAAGACCTTGAGGAGAAATTAAACGCCAAAAAGAAAATGCTCAGCAAGACAGAAAATTTTATGGAGATTTCTGAATGGAAAGAGCGTTTGGAAAGAGAACGTGAAGAGAAGGATAAATTTTTTTTGCTCCATCCTCAATCACCAATTCCTTTCGAAGAGCGTAAGAGGTTTAAAGGACTTGACTGTTATCTTCCCAATCCGAACTATCGCTTCGAGCTTGAACTTTACGAACATGATGAAAAGAAGACAGTAAAGATGGTTGACACAAAGGGCAATGAACAGGACTTTCTTCGATGGGGAGAATTCCAGTTCAGGATCAGCGGCCAAGAACAAATCCTTCAAGCGTATAAAAATAATCCTATTGAGGATAGGCTGTTTATCCCTTTTAAAGATGAAACTTCCGGTAAGGAAACATATGGTGCAGGGCGGTATATTGATCTTGAGCCTGAAAGAGACCGTACTCCTGAGGGAAGATGGATTCTTGATTTTAATAAGGCATACAACCCTTGGTTTGTCTACAGTGAAGCGTATACATGTCCTTTCATACCGCCGGATAACTGGCTTAAAGTACCAATTCGTGCAGGTGAGAAGAATTATTCGTTAAAAAGCAAGAGAGGGGTAAACAATAGTTGAAAATATCTCGGAAGAAGGAATTCACAAATTTTAAACTTATAGAATGTGATGTCATTAAAAAAGAAGCATTGCAGAAAAATAAAGATGGATCATAAATTATTAAATTAGTTGTTAGAATTATCAAAGGAGTTTTGAGATGATCAAAGTCAAAAGGAAAAGTGAGCAAGAATTTGTGGTAACCGTAAAAGAAAGAGGTGCCAGAACAGAACACGTAGTAACTCTGGGTGATGAGTATTACCAATATTTGACTGATGGTAAAATGACACGAGAAGAGTTGATAGAAATGTCTTTTGGATTTTTATTGGAGAGGGAACCCAAAGAATCTATACTTCCGAGATTTAATTTAAGAATTATTAACAACTATTTTCCAGAATTTGAGAAAGAAATAAAAAGGTGAATGATGTCAGATGGCTATCCTGGCTTTCCTCAACCTGGGATAGCAAGTGGTGAGATGAATAGAGGCCGAGGTGGAGGTCTAGGTCGGAGCCAAGGCATGAGGCGTGGTACTGGTAGGGGTAAAGGTTTTGGCCGAAGGAGGGGCAGAAGTAAGTCTAGGAGATGACATGATTCTTCCAAGAAGGAAATAACGAGGTTCTAATAAGAAGATTCAGCAACAAGAAAACGTATTTTTGCTTATACCACGCTGGCAGCAGCAGTCTTTACGGTCTTGAATGCGCTGTTTTCTATAAGAAGATAAAAGAGAGCAATTGAACTTTATTGTAAGGGAGATTGGGAAAGTTGTGTAAGATATAGAATGGAGGAGAGAGGAGAGCTGCATCCGGATTGGATGCTACCGGATGGAAATGTTGACAAAAGATTAGTCAATTATATTGGGAGGTGATAAAATGAAAATTACCATTATTTACGACAACGAGGTGCGGAAAGAGGACCTTAAAACTGACTGGGGCTTCTCTTTGTCTTGTAGAGACATTCTGAATGCAGCCTCGCAACTCGGAAAATCTTATGCAATTACCGGAGGTCTACATGGATTCAATGAATTTGATTTACTTAAAGATTTGCAATTGGTTTGCCCGACTCACTGCACTAAGTTTAAGCCGGAGATAAAGTCGCTATATCCTAAAAAGTGCGTTGATGGAGGAGCGGGTAAAGTTATAGAGATATGACATATTTTGCCCGATAGACTTAAGAAGGTAAGTTAATATGCTAAAAGGAGGAAATAAAAATGCCGTGGATAGATAAGGACAAGTGTAGTGGATGTGGAATATGTATCGAAGAATGTCCAGTGGGTGTAATAGTAATGGAAAATGAAACGGCAAAAATAAATATGGATGGTTGTATCCATTGCGGAAAGTGCCATGATGTTTGTCCGGAAGAAGCAGTAAGGCACGATAGTGAAAAAATACCGGGCAAAGTAAAAGCGAATGTAATAGAAATAAAGAAATTTATGGACGCCTGTGCAAAATATCTTGGTGATGTTATAGAAGGGCAGAAATGCCTTAATAGAATGATAAAACATTTCAACCAAGACAAGATAGTTGCTGAAAAAACAATAGAAGAGCTTGAGGCACTTCGGGATCAGTTAGAGGAGAATAGCAACAAGTCTTCTTGATTTAAAGGCAAAGTACGATCAGAAGGCTAATATCAGGCGATGGTAATGTCAAATTAAGAGGGTATATGCACGCTGCTAGGATAAAAAAAAGTGGAGGAAGAAAAATTTACTGGCTTTCACCTGGGTGGTTGGAAAACTGGAAACAGATTTTTAAGGAGTGGGATGCTGCCAAGGCAAACAAGACTTTTCCTCAAAACGATAAGGCAGTTCTTTTGGATGCTGTGGGTATTTTTGATGAATATTCTCAAAATTCTCCTGAGAAAATTCTTGAATTTTCTGATTGGATGAATCTCGAGATAGAACCTTATAAAATCTCCCTAGATAGATTGAAAAACCTTCTTTTAGAGTGTACTATGGAGAAAAAGTAACAGAGACAGAGTAAAATTAGAAGCGATATAAAGAGGATTAGCTAATAAAAGGGAGAGTAAAGATTTTGGATAAAAACAAAAAGAGTGATAAACTAAAATGGAATTTCACGATGGGTCTTTTGCATGGAATATTTTTCACTGGAGGAATGGGTTTCAGCGATCCCAATACTGTTCTTCCTGTATTTGTGAGCAGTTTAACTAATTCTAAAATCCTCATCGGGCTTTTTGCCTCAACTGTAGAAACAAGAGGTTCTTTCTCCCGGCTGGGCAGTGTTTTACCCCAGTTGTTCGTAGCCAATAAATTAGAAACCAGGACTCATAAAAAGCCTCTATTGGTGGAGGCCATTATCGTCCGGGCTCTATGTTGGGGTATCCTGACTGGATTTGTCTTTTTTCATAATAGTTCTCAATCCCTTTTTCTTTTCTTTTTCTCTTTTTTTCTACTCGCACTGTTCACTTTTATGGGAGGTGTAGCTAGTGTACCTTTTATGGATATATGGGGAAAAGCCATTCCTTCTACTCTGAGAGGAAGATTTTTTGGATATCGACAGCTTTTTGGTGGAGTTCTGGCTATAGGAGCAGGATTGATAGTTCAGCAGATTCTGGGAAATAAAGAAATACCCTTTCCTAAAAATTTTGCATTTTTATTTTTTCTTTCTTTCATACTCATAAGTTTTTCTTATTTTGCTTTGGGGTCAGTAAAGGAACCTATAGAAGAAGTGCATAAAGATTCGCTAAAATTTGGACAGTTCTTAAGGAAAGCTATGATAACCTTAAAAGGTGATAGAAATTATCAAAGATTTCTTCTTGTCCAATTTTTAAGGGGAGCTGGCAGCTTAGCTTTGCCCTTTTATGTTATTTACGCCAAGGATATTCTTAAAATAAGCCTGGGTATGGTGGGGCTTTTTATCTCGGCACAAATGCTGGGTGGGTTATTGTCTAATTTTCTATGGGCCTATATATCGGATTATATTGATAACAGGAAGGTCATCCAGATGAGTTTGATTACAAGCTTTCTTACCCCTGTTACTGCTCTTCTAATAAGTCCAAATTTGTCTTCTTTTTTTATTCTAGTATTCGTTTTAGCTGGTTTTTGCATAAACGGAGGGATGGTAGGCTATACCAATTACTTATTGGACATTTCTCCCAGTAAGAGGCGACCAACTTATATAGGTTTAAGCAGCACTTTTCTGGCCCCAACAGCTTTTTTCCCTTTGATCGGTGGAATGGTGATTCAATATATTTCTTTTGCATTCCTTTTTGTTTTAACCGCCTTACTTGTTTCCATGAGCTTTTTCTTGAGTTTGAAATTGGAAGAACCCAGAAGATATAGTACCAGCTCTTGATTTTAGATATGCATAAGGTTCTTTTACACTGTTGTGACAATTATCTATTTGTATAAGTGATCTTTACAATAGGCGTGGCTAGGACTAAAAATAAACTGATAAGGAGACTGGTTCTAAAAAATTTAAAGGAGTACACTACCAAAATGGTTAGAATTATCATCTTTGCTATTACTATATTTGCCATGGCTGTGATTATGGCCATGACTGGGCGGGGAGGCGGCAATTTTTATGTACCTGTTTTGGTCGCTGCTGGACTTATAATGCACGAAGCGGCTACCACTGGTCAATTTATTTTAGTAGCCACTGCAATGGCAGCCCTGTTAGTTTTTCAAAAGCACAAGACAGTAGATTAGAAGTTGGCATTGTTAATAGATCCTCCCACAGACATTATGGCTTTTTTGGGCACACCATTAGTAGAGATTTCAATCCCCTTTAGACGATCCTGCTGGCAATTGTAGCTGTACTGGGTGGTTTATGCAGAATAATAAGGCAACTTAGAATTTTAACTCCTTCAAGCTCCAGTTTCCGGAAAACTCGCTTTTTTGCTCGGAGACCTCCTTAAAGTTTGAAA
>CAZIXA010000047.1:0-9560 GCA_964543295.1 uncultured Clostridia bacterium
TCTGCCGAGGTTTACTTCATAACAATTCAGAGAAATTATTGAAATTCCTATGCCTGCACGTAGCTATTATACGGCCTATTTATACTTTGTCAACCTCTCGATTTCTCGGGCTTTGAGGCATTCCTTGACTTTATGGGAAAAAAAATTAATATTCTTAAGGGAAGAATTTCTAAAAAAGGAGTGAGGGAGACAAAAGTAAGTGAGATCTTATCAGCTTTACCGTGAATTCGCTAAGGGTTTATGGAAACAGAATCCTGTCTTTGTTCAACTTTTGGGGATGTGTCCAACCTTAGCAGTAACTAACTCCGCTATAAATGGATTTTCTATGGGGCTTGCGGTGATTTTTGTCCTGGTGTGCTCAGGTCTGATCATTTCCTCATTCAGAAAATTCATTCCTCGCGAGGTGAGGATTGCTACCTTTACCATAATCATTGCCAGTTTCGTCACTATAATTGACTACTTTTTTAAAGCCAGCTACCCCTCCATAAGCAAGGCCTTAGGTCCCTATGTTCCCTTAATTGTGGTAAATTGTATAATCTTGGGAAGGCAAGAGGCCTTCACCTCCAAGAATCCACCTCTTTTAGCTTTAGTCGACGCTCTTGGTATGGGAGCAGGTTTTACCGGCGCTTTGATTATTCTGGGATCTATAAGGGAACTGTTGGGTTCAGGTTCCATATTTGGCTTGCAGGTTCTTGGTGGTTCTTTTCGGCCCTGGGTAATTATGATTCTTCCCCCCGGTGCCTTTCTCACCCTGGGAATACTAATAGGTTTGATAAATTTACTCACCAAAAGAAGAAGTTAAAAAAAATGATTACCAACAGGAAAGCAACTCATGATTACCATATATTAGAAAGATGGGAGGCAGGAGTTGTGCTTAAAGGATCAGAAGTTAAATCCATCCGGGAGGGGAAAGTAAACTTCATTGATTCTTTTGTCCGAGTAATCTCCGGAGAGCTATTTTTGCATAACCTTCATATAGCTCCCTATGCTCGCACCAACCAGCCAAATCTGGATCCCAAAAGACCCCGAAAACTCCTTATGCATCACGGCGAAATACGAAAGTTAATAGGAACTTTATCTCAGAAGGGCTTGACATTAATTCCATTAAGTATATACTCTAAGAAAGGAAAAGTTAAAGTAGGGATAGGTTTGGCAAAAGGAAAACGATTGTACGATAAAAGACAAAAGCTCCGAGAAGTCTCGATAGAGCGAGAGATAAAACGCACATTAAAGGAACGAAAAAAATACTATCCTCATTAAAAATGAAGAAAGGGGGCGAAACGGTTTCGACAGAGACAGAAAAGTCGGAATGGCATAGCAAGGGTGGTCGGATACCTTGTAAATCCATCCGGCAACTAAACTTAAACGCCAATCCAGCGTTTGCTTTTAGCTACAACTAGTAGCTACGTCTCCTTACTTTTGCTCTATGGAGTAAAAGAGGCGTGAGAAAATAGAGCTAGTTTTGTTTCCAGGCAGATGGGAAACAAAGCGAATACTCGAGAGCTGCTAGTCTTTCCTTCATCCCGTCTACAGGAGGGAGGAAAGATGAATTCAAAATGTAGACTAAATATGTAGATGTTCCGATGGTTTTGTCTCTGGACGAGGGTTCGATTCCCTCCGCCTCCACCAGATACCTTCCTCTAATCAAAAAGTGGGTACTATTTTTCTAAATTCTGCTTACTACTCTCTTTTCCATTGGGAAAAAATGCGCCTTAGAATGCGTAAAATAAAGATAGCATCATGGGGGACTAGTACTTTCCTATATCTATCAAGGTGGTTTTTAAGATAGCAGGCCAAAGTTTAGTCCACAAGAACTTATCTGATTTGCTGTTCAAAATCTAAACCCCGACCTTATCGGCTATTTCCTACAGGTTTTTAATCGAGGATTCATAGGATGCTAAATATTATTGTTTGCGGTGCTCTGGGAAGAATGGGTAAGGAGATTACCCTTAAAGTCCGTCAGGCAAAGGGGATGAAATTAATTGGAGCAATAGAGGCTCGTCATCATGCTTCTTTAGACAAAGAAATCGAAAAGGGAATCAAAGTTATGCCTGACCTAGAAGAAGCAATAAGACCAGATACTGTAATAATTGACTTTACTACCCCCCAGGCAACACTTGAACATCTTGAGGTCGCTAAAAGCAAAAGGGTTCCCATGGTCATAGGCACTACCGGGTTCAGAGGAGAACAATATGAGAAAATAAAAGAAGCTTCCCGCAGTATCCCTCTGATTCTTTCCCCAAATATGAGTGTGGGTATTAACCTCTTTTACAAAATAGTAGAAGAGACAGCCAGCGTTCTGGGAGAAGATTTTGATGCAGAAATTATAGAAATTCACCACCGAAATAAGGCCGATGCACCCAGCGGCACAGCAAGAAAAATTGCTCAAATCATAGCCAAAATAAAAGACACAGATCTAGCTAAGGTAGGGGTGTACGGAAGAAAGGGAGTAAGAGAAATAAGAAGGCTGGATGAGATTGGTATCCATGCTGTAAGAGGAGGAAGTGTAGTCGGGGACCACATGGTTCTCTTTGCCGGACCTGGAGAACGACTGGAAATCATTCACCGAGCCGAATCTAGAGCCATCTTTGCCCGGGGAGCTATCCTGGCAGCAAAGTTTATCATAGACAAAGAAAAGGGGCTCTATGACCTTCAGGACGTGTTAGGATTAAAAAAAGGAAGACTATGAAAATAGAGAAAGCGAAAAGGCTAACTAAACTTCCACCCTATTTATTTGCCAAGTTAAATAAAATGAAATCTCGCCTGAGGGAAGAAAGAAAGGATCTTATCGACCTAGGAGTGGGAGATCCTGACCTTCCTACTCCTTCTCCTATTATCAAGAGATTATCCCAGGCTGCTGAGAATTCCCGGAATCATCGTTATCCTTCTTACCAGGGTCTTCTTTCCTTTCGCCGGGCGGTCTCTCAATGGTACCAGAGAAGGTTTGGGGTTAGACTTGATCCAGAGAAAGAAGTCCTTACCCTTATCGGTTCCAAAGAAGGGATAGCTCATATATCTTTAGCCTTGATTAATCCCGGAGATATTGCTTTGGTACCTAATCCAGCTTATCCTGTCTACGGGGCAGGTGTTATATTTGCTGGAGGAAAATCCTACCTCCTGCCTCTCCGGGAGGAAAATCACTTCTTACCCTGTCTAGAAAAAATAGACAAGAAAGTAGCCCAGAGAGCAAAGATTCTATTCATCAACTATCCTAATAACCCCACGGGAGCAGTAACAACCAAGGATTTCTTTCAGAGTATAGTAGATTTTGCTAAAGAGTTTAATATAGTTGTCTGCCATGATCTTGCTTATTCAGAAATCTCTTTTGACGGATACTCACCCCCCAGCATTATGGAAATAAAAAGGGCTAAAGAAGTAGCCATAGAGTTTCATTCTCTATCAAAAACTTTTAACATGACGGGCTGGCGCATCGGGTTTGCCGTGGGAAACAGAGCCATAATTGAGACTCTGAATGAGGTAAAAACCAATATAGATTCAGGCGTTTTCCAGGCTGTCCAGGAAGCAGGCATAGAGGCTTTGAGAATGAACGAGTATGCCGTGAAAAAGACACAAGAGATTTACCAGAGAAGAAGAAATATCTTGATTGAAGGGCTGGCCAGAATAAATTGGCAGATTCAACTACCCAAAGCTACCTTTTATCTCTGGTTAAAGATCCCTTCAAGATTTTCTTCCTTAGAATTTGCTGAGCTCCTCATGGAGAGGTGTGGAGTGATAGTTACTCCCGGCATTGGCTTTGGCTCCTGCGGAGAGGGCTATATTAGGATAGCCTTGACAGTAAGTGAAGAGAGGCTAGAGGAGGCAGTAAAAAGAATTATAGCTGATAATTTGATAAGCAGAGAGTTTCTAAATGCCAAGATTAAGTGTAAATATTGACCATGTAGCTACTTTGCGTGAGGCCAGGAAAGTCAAAGAACCAGATCCAGCCGCTGCCGCACTTTTAGCAGAGCTAGGCGGAGCAGAAGGAATAACCATTCATCTAAGAAGAGATAGAAGGCATATCCAGCCGCGTGACTTGGATCTTTTGCGGATGATGATACACACTAAATTGAATCTCGAGATGGGAACTAGCGAGGAGATAGTGAAAATTGCCTTGAAAACAAAGCCCGATCTGGCTACTTTGGTTCCAGAAAAAGAGACCGAGATAACTACCGAGGGAGGACTAGATCTTTCCAAAGAAAACCCCAGGTTAAAAGAAGTGATTTCCCTCCTTCACCAAATGGAAATCCCGGTTTCTCTCTTCATAAATCCAACTCCAAACAGTGTAAGAAAAGCACACAAATTGGGAGCAAATGTAGTGGAGCTCCATACCGGCCCTTATGCCGAAGCAACTAGTTTCCTCGATTCAGCCACCGAACTGGAGAGAATTGCCGGGGCCGCCGCCCTGGCCAAAAAACTCGATCTGGAAGTGCATGCCGGACACGGTTTAAACTACCAGAACGCAAGAAAAATTTGCCTTATAGAAGAGATAGAGGAGGTTAGTATAGGCCACTCTATCGTTGCCCGGGCGTGTCTGGTCGGAATGAAGGAAGCGGTAAGGGAGATGGTAAGATTAGTTGGTCGGTAAGGGCCTTTATGATTAGAGCAATAGGAATAGACATTATTAAAATAGAGAGATTAAAAAAAGCTTTGCAGAGATGGGGAACTCGACTCGAGCGAAAGGTCTTTACCTCTGAAGAGATTAATGCAAGTTGCGGGAAAACAAGACTCACTTATCTAGCAGGAAGATTTGCTGCCAAAGAAGCTGTATTCAAATCTCTGGGAACTGGTGGATATTGGCAAGATATTGAGGTTTTAGCAGAGAAAAACAATAAGCCCTACGTTGTGCTCCAAAAGAAGATGAAAAGAATTGCTAACCGCAAAGGAGTGAAAAAGATTTTGATTAGTCTATCGCATGATAATGATTATGCTATAGCTCAAGCTATAGCAATTGGAGAGGAAAAGAATCAATGATGAAGGTGGTTACCTCACAAGAAATGAAAAGGTTAGACGAACTTACCATAAAGACGATAGGAATACCTAGTATAGTGCTTATGGAAAATGCTGGTATCAAGGTAGTAGAAGTGATAGAAAAAGAATACTCGCCACTTCCTGGAAAGTCAGTCTATATTGTCTGTGGGCCCGGTAACAACGGAGGAGACGGAATGGTAGCAGCCAGGCACCTTTTTAACCGAAGAGTGAGAGTAAAAGTGTTCCTTTTGGCCAAGAAAAACCGAATCAAAGGAGATGCGGCTACCAATCTATCCATAGCTGAGAAATTGCGGATAGGGGTAAAGGAAATTAACTCTGCTCAGGACCTAAAGCTCTTGCGCCAGGAACTCCCCCATGCTGACATAATTGTAGACGCCATTCTGGGAACCGGTTCCACTCTTCCCCTTAGAGGATTAATGAGAGAAGCCGTTGGCTTAATCAACCAGTGCTCAAGCTATACTACGGCCGTAGATCTTCCTACCGGCTTACACGCTGACACGGGTGAGGTACCGGGAGAGGCTATTAAGGCAAATGTTACGGTGACCTTTGCCTGCCCCAAAAGGGGGCTATATCTTTATCCGGGAATGAACTATACGGGAAAAATAGAAGTGGCGGATATAGGAATTCCTTCGTTTCTAGACGAGGGAAGGATCAAATGTAATCTTCTTACCTCCTCTGATATCCAAAAAGATTTATTCTACAGAAAACCCTCTTCTCACAAGGGAAATTTTGGCCACCTTCTGATAATTGCTGGATCGCCCGGCATGACAGGAGCAGCTGCCTTAACAGCTCTTTCTGCTCTGAGAATAGGGGCAGGGCTGGTAACATTAGGAATTCCAGAAAGTTTAAATTCAATCTTAGAAATCAAACTGACTGAAGTGATGACTCTGCCTCTTCCCGAGACCTCACAAAAGACTTTGTCTTCCGAGGCATTCGGAAAAATTGAGGAATTTAGTGGTAGATGTAGGGCAATAGCTTTAGGTCCGGGTATCTCGGTAAAAGGAGAGACTAAAAAACTGGTGAAAATGATTATGAGAGGGTTAAACATTCCTCTGGTTCTTGATGCAGATGGGATAAACAACCTTGTGGGTGAAATTTCTCTACTCCAAAAATATAGAGCCCCTTTAATCATTACCCCTCATCCAGGGGAGATGAGCAGACTTTTAGAAATTGAGGTAGAAGAGGTTCAAAAGGATAGAATTGAATCTACTGTGGCTCTGGCTAGAGTGGCCGGAGCCATTGCCGTACTAAAAGGGGCTGGAACCATAATAGCTGACAAAGAAGGTAACATCTGGATCAACTCCACTGGCAATCCAGGAATGGCTAGTGGAGGAACCGGGGATGTTCTCACTGGTACCATTGCTGGTCTATTAGTACAGGGGTTCTCGCCTTTGTTAGCGGTCCAGATTGGGGTATATCTTCATGGACTCGCCGGAGACCTTGCTGCTCAAAAAAGGGGAGAAACAAGCCTCATAGCTGGGGATGTCTTAGAGAATCTCCCTGATGCCATAAGGAGGGTGAAAAGTGAATATTGCTGAGCTACAAAAGAAAAATATTGCTGAGCTACATCAGATGGCAGAAGAGAGGAAGATTGAGAACTATCGCTATCTGAAAAAACAGGATCTCATATTTAAGATAATACAGAATGAGATTGATCGCGAAAAAGTAGCTTACGGATGCGGGGTCTTAGATATTCTTGCCGAGGGATACGGATTCTTGAGATCAAATTATGTCTCTGGGCCGGATGATATATATGTTTCCCCCTCACAAATTAAAAGATTTGACCTACGTGAAGGAGACACGGTAAGTGGCCAGATTAGACCACCCAAGGAGGGTGAAAATTACTTTGCCTTGTTAAAGGTAGAGTCGGTAAACGGAAAGGATCCTGAAGAGGCAAGAAAAAGAACTATCTTTGAAAACCTAACTCCTCTTTACCCTCAAGAACGCATCACCCTGGAAAATGCTGCTGGGGACATTTCTCCTCGTTTGATCGACCTTATTGCACCCTTAGGGAAGGGACAGAGAGGTCTCATTGTTGCACCTCCCAAGACGGGAAAAACTATGTTACTGCAAAAAATCGCTAACAGCATTACCACCAATTATCCAGAGATAGAACTTATAGTCCTTTTGATTGATGAACGACCGGAAGAGGTCACCGATATGCAACGATCCGTGGCTGGAGAAGTCGCTTTTTCCACCTTTGACGAGCCTCCAAAGCACCATATCCGAGTAGCAGAATTAGTTATCCAAAAGGTCAAAAGGTTAGTAGAGCAAAAATACGATGTAGTAATTCTCTTGGACAGTGTTACCAGATTAGCTCGAGCCTATAACTTAGTTGTCCCCACTTCTGGTAAAGTTCTTTCAGGGGGAATAGATGCTAATACTTTACATTATCCCAAAAGATTCTTCGGGGCGGCTCGGAAGGTAGAAGAAGGCGGAAGTTTAACTATTTTAGCTACTGCTCTGGTAGAAACAGGAAGTAAAATGGACGAGGTTATCTTTGAGGAATTTAAGGGGACAGGCAACATGGAACTACGGCTAACCAGGGAATTAGCTGAGCGGAGAATCTTTCCTTCTATTGATATTAACCGCTCGGGTACGAGAAAGGAAGAACTATTGCTGAGTGAAAAGGAACTTAAGATGATATGGATCCTCCGAGATTATCTTAATCGACAGAACCTTAAAGAGCCCATTGAGGCGCTAATAGAAGTGATGAAAAAAACCGAGAACAATCAACGATTTCTGGAGGTCATTTCTCATCTAGAAACAAACTCCAAAGGCTAGGAGAATATCATGAAAAAAAATATACACCCCGCTTACTATGAGACAATTATTAAATGTGCCTGTGGTGCAGAATATAAGACAAGGTCTACCAAGAAGAACTTACGTGTAGAAATATGCTCCCGTTGCCATCCTTTCTTTACTGGTAAGCAGAAATTTCTTGACAGCGGAGGAAGAATAAAAAAGTTCCAACAAAAGTATCAACAACCACCCTCCCAACAAACCTGAAGCCCGGCGAAATACCTTATCTTTTCTGTCTGCTACACCTCCTTATTTATTCCGGAGGTATTACCAATCGCTGACCTGGATAGACAACATTCGGATTAGCAATCTTATTCTTGTTCGCCTCGTATATCTTTTTCCATTTGGAAGGGTCGTTGTAAACATTTTCGTGTCCTGAGATACGCCAGAGACTCTCACCTTTCTTCACTTCGTAAAGCTTCCCGATTTTTTTCACAGGGTAGAGCTTTTTAGGCTTAAGTTTAAGAGGTTCTTTTCCCACCCGCTGTTCTAGGGCTCTTACCCTCTTTTCCAGATTGTTTAGCTTGGCAAATAGTAGATCTGTCTTCTCCTGTGTCTCTCTTGCTAATTGTTTGATTTCCTTTCTAGCCTGATCAGCCTCCATTTTTGCAGTGGCGGCCATTTCTTTAGCCACGGAAACACTGGTCTGAAGATCTTTCACATCTTCCTTCAGAACCTGATGAATCTTTTCATGACCTCTTACTTTTTCCTGTAGGGTAGTCACATCTCCCCGCAGAGTAGTCATATCTCCCTGTAGTTTCTTATTAATCTCCATCTGTTCTTCCGCTCTACGGGCTATTTCTCTTGCTTCTATGGTCGTCATAAGCCCTTCTGCCATTTTTGCTCGCCACAGCCCCAGCTTGGCCAGTACAATTTCCTTAAACTCAGCAGCTCTCAATGCCGTATCTACAGAAAGTTCTTTTGCTTCTGCTGCAATCTTTCCGGTCTGAACGACTTCCTTCTGAAGTCCCTCCCATTTGGCCAAGGCCTCCTCTAGATTTATGGAAGGCTGCTCGGCCAATCCAATGCTGCTCATCAAAAACAATCCGGTTCCCAAAACTAAGACTCCTATTCCAGCATTCCTAAGCATCTTCTTCACCCCCTTGAAGACTTATTTACCAAATAATTCTCACATTTATGAGCCTCAAACGTTTTGTTCTCTCAATGTTGTTTTAGCCATCGGAATTTTATTGAAACTCCGATGGTCTTACAAAACACGGGAAATACGTTTTATTAAATCGGCTCTTTCCACTTCATTCTCAAATGATCTTAGTCACAACTTATTACTACAGCTGTGGCTATTAGAAATCCAAGACCGAGAAGCACTCTCTGACCTTTAAGTTTTTTGATGGTGGCAGCTTGCTTGTCTCTGGTCATCTTGAGTGAATTTACCTCTTCGTTTAGTTTACCTGTTACCTTAAAGAAATTATCCGTGATCTGCTTGATGGTTCGAGCCTGCTCGGCATTGGTGGCCTTGAGCGAAGCATTGGCAGCCTCGAGTGAAGCATTGGCAGCCTCGAGTGAATCCAGTTTGCTGTTGAGTTCTCCGGTTACCTTAAAGAAATTATCCGTGATCTGCTTGATGGTTCGAGCCTGCTCGACATTGGTGGCCTTAAGTGAAGCCAGCTCCTCACCAAGCTTCCCGGTTACCTTAAAGTAGTTATCCGTGATCTGCTTGATGGTTTGAGCCTGCTCGGCATTGGTGGCCTTGAGGGAAGCATTGGCAGCCTCGAGTGAATCCAGTTTGCTGTTGAGTTCTCCGGTTACCT
>CAZIXA010000047.1:9660-17365 GCA_964543295.1 uncultured Clostridia bacterium
TAAAGAAATTATCCGTGATCTGCTTGATGGTTTGAGCCTGCTCGGCATTGGTGGCCTCGAGATTAGTGTACGCTGCTTTAAGACGATCGAGCTCACCTCCCAACTTTTGAATTTTTCCCGAATAGACATTGGTGACCTCTTTAATCTTTTTGGCTTGTTCGATATTGATTGCTCTTAGCTTTTTGATCTCTGCCTCTAGTTGGCCGGTTACTTTGAAGAAATTATTCTTCATCTGCTCGATTATCCATATCTGATCAGCAATTGCCGCTTTAGCTTCTACGAGTTGTTCTTTCACCGACTTTTCTTGGGCCTTGACCGGCATCTGAGTCCAGAGAATACCGAATGCTAATAATCCTACCATCCCACATCTTTTCAAAAAAGTCTTCCTTAACATTTCTCAGAACCTCCTCCGTTCGTTAAGTATTTTTTAAAAAACCTACCTTTCACCTCCTTTCCCAACAAATCAGCAATTTTTTACTTAACGCCCACCTGTTTATGTGTATTGTCGAATATCTTCGATTTTGAACTTATTTTAACAAACCCTCTCCCAACTGTCAAGCATTTTTCTAAGGGTATGTCCTCAAAAACTTTTCCCACCATAATATCAGAGCAAAATATTCAAGATTAATTTTTGGTATTCATTCTGATTCTTTCTGCTACCGGCATCATTTTCTTCACTTTTATTTTACCTCATCAGGACCTGCAATCCTGCCCTTAATTGATGAAGCAGCGGCTACCGCTGGACCAGCTAGATAAACTTCACTTTCAGGATGACCCATTCTTCCTCTAAAATTACGATTGGTAGTGGCAACTGCCACCTCCCCTTTCCCCAGTACGCCCATATGTCCTCCAATACAAGGTCCACAGGTGGGAGGACTAATCAGCGCACCTGCCTCTGAGAAAATCTGAAGTAATCCTTCTTTTAGAGCCTCGAGGTAAACCAAAGGAGTAGCTGGAACGATTATCAGCCTAACCTCTGAATGGACTTTCCTTCCTTTCAATATTTCTGCAGCAACTCTCAGGTCTTCCAGACGACCATTGGTACAACTACCTATAACCGTCTGATCGATGGCTACTGACCCCACCTCTGATATTCCCTTAACATTGGCGGGTAGAGAGGGTAAGGCCACCTGAGGCTCAATTTTCCTAACATTGTAATCCCTCGTCTCCAGATATTCAGCCTCAGGATCACTGTAATAAAGGCTAAAATCCCTTTCTCCCTTCCCCTTAATATAATTTAAGGTAATCTCGTCTGGCTCGATAATGGCATTCTTAGCTCCGGCTTCTACAGCCATGTTACACATGGTAAATCGCCCTGCCATGCGCAGCCTGGAGAGAACCCTGCCGGTGAATTCCATACTCCGATAAGATGCTCCATCAACCCCTATATCCCCAATTGTATAAAGGATCAGATCCTTGGCACCAGTCCATGGCTGAAGCTCACCATAATATATCAACCTAATGGTTGAGGGAACCCTAAGCCAGATCTTACCGGTGATCATGACAGCAGCTAGATCTGTACTGCCTACTCCACTGGCAAAGGCAGCCAAAGCTCCAGCAGTACAGGTATGAGAGTCAGCTCCTATTACCAGATCTCCCGGGAGAATCAGTCCTTTTTCCGGGAGCAAAACATGTTCTATACCAGAGGCTCCTGCCTCAAAATAATGGGTGATATTTTGGCACTGCGCAAATTCCCGGACCAATCTGCATTGGTCTGCCGTGATTACATCCTTATTGGGCGTGAAATGATCGAGTACAAAAGCCACTTTTTCTGAATCAAAAACTCGTTGTCCATCCCATTGCTCAAACTTCTTTATGGCCAAGGGGGCAGTAATGTCGTTAGCAAATGCAAGATCGACTTGAGCCTCGACAAATTCTCCTTCTTTCACCTCGGTGGTTCCAGAATGAGCAGCTAGGATTTTCTCAGTAATGGTCATCGGCATCGTGAAACCAAAAGTCATTCCTATACCTCAGGTGCATTCAATATACAGAAGGATATAAAACTGTCAAGAGTTCTATTCCCTGAATCTTTTTACGCTGAGCAATAATCCCATCCCCAGAAAAAACATTATAATAGAACTTCCCCCATAGCTTACCAGAGGTAAAGGCATACCGGTAACAGGCATGATCCCTGTCGTCATTCCCGCGGTAATAAAAACCTGGAAAAATAATAGAATGATCAGACCACCACTTACCAGTCTGGTAAAACCATTGGTAGATTGTCTAGCTATCTTCATGCCTCTAGTTATAATGACAAAATACAGTCCTAAAAAAATCCCTGTTCCAATAAACCCCCACTCTTCACCAATACTGGCGAATACAAAGTCCGTAAAGGGTTGAGGAAGAAAACTGAGCTGGGTATGAAGAGCTCCTCCAATACCTTTGCCTGCTAATTTTCCTGAGCCTAGAGCAACCTTAGACTGTAGGACGGCCCACCCTGTGCCAAGAGGATCTCGACCGGGATTCAAAAAGGTCAGAATACGCATCTTTTGATAGGGACGTAAAAATAAATAAAAAAATGGAGAGGAAGATGCCCCTATTCCCAGAATGGTAAGGAGCTTTCTCGGAGAGACACCGGCCAAAAAGAGCATCCCCAGCCAAAGTGGAAGCAAGACAAGAGCACTTCCCAGATCAGGTTGCAGGAAGACTAAGATAAGGAAAGGGAAAGTAAAACAAAAAGATAGACCTATTTGTCTCCATCCTATATTATCCTTGGTAGCCAGCAACTTAGCTAAAACAATGATGAGGCTGAGTTTAGCAAACTCAGAGGGCTGGAAACTAAATGTCCCCAGCTTGAGCCACCTCTGTGCACCATGTGCACCTTCTCCTCTAAATAATACCAAAAAGAGGGTAATAAAAATTGCCAAATAAAAAAGATAAGCTACCTTCTCCCATAGACTGATCCGAAGATAAGAGAATAGAAATAGCAGTCCCAATCCTATCCCTATCCAGGCTATCTGGCGGAAAAAATAATAAGACTGATGGAGAAAAGAAATGGTATAAAGATGGAAAAGTCCACCCAGAGAAAGAGCTAAGACCATTAATAGAAGCAGCCAATCGTATGGCCGAGAATCAGTGTACATTTTTTTCGAAGATCTGGGAAAAAATTTTTCCGGTAATCTGGGAAGCAATCTGTATATCTTCTTCTCGATTTTCTATCAAAACCACGATAGCCAGACGGAGATGAGTAGATGAAGCATAGCCTATAAACCAATTATGGGGTTTCTCGCCTTCGGATAGCTCTGCCGTGCCGGTTTTCCCGGAAATTTCCACTGTTTTATTTTCTGCCCGCCAACCTGTCCCTTCCCGTACTACGCCTCTTAAGGATCTTCTTAGAAAATTGAGTGTAGCTGAAGACAAAGGAACTCTTTCCATCTTTTGGGGTTGAAATTCCTTAATAAGATCACCTCTCGGGCCTACTATTTTCTTTATCAAATAGGGCTTAATCAGGTATCCTCCATTGGCTATAACGCTGATGACTTTGAGCATTTGAACCGGGGTAACTAAGATATACCCCTGTCCAATGGAAAGATTGACTGTGTCCCCTCCATACCAGGCCTTCCCTTTGTGTCCTTTCTTCCACTCGGGAGTGGGTAAAAACCCTGGCTTTTCAGACCCAAGGTCTATACCGGTGGGCTTGCCTAAACCAAAGAGGCGAGCATATCGGATTATTCGTTTTACTCCCAGGCGCAAACCCAGTCGATAAAAGTAGACATCGCAGGACTGGATAAGAGCCTGTTCCAGATTTATTTCTCCATGACCTTCTTTTTTCCATCCCTTAAACACTCGGTCACCAACCACTAAACTCCCTCCACAAAAGAGGGTATCCTCTTTGCTAATGATTCTATCCTCTAGAGCTGCTGAGGCGGTTATTACTTTAATAGTAGAGGCAGGAGGATATTCTCCCCTGATAGCTCGATTCTCTAACGGATGTAAAGGTTCATCTCTTAATCTATTCCACTCACTTTCTGATATACCCCAGGAAAAGAGATTTGGATCAAAGCTAGGGTGACTCACCAGAGTGAGAATCTCCCCGGTATAAGGATCACCAATCAATACCACTCCCTTCCTCTCTCCCAACTCTTTTTCAGCAATTTCCTGCATTCGAAGGTCGATGGTTAAGTAAACGTTATAGCCCGGGAAAGGATCTTTCTCGGAAATTGTTCTTAAGGCGCGGCCATGAGCATCTACTTCTACTTGTTTACCCCCCTTTTCTCCTTGTAGATAGCTATTGGATGTTTTTTCTACTCCCATCTTCCCCACCAAATCTCCCGACTCGATGCCATAGCCAGAACTCCGGGAAAGCTCGGCCCGGCTCACCTCTCCCAGGTGACCAAGAAGGTGAGAGGCTAGTCTACCGTAAGGATAGGTACGTACTGGTTGAGCAATAATGACTACTCCGGGAAATTCTTCCTCTCTCTCCAGGAGAAAAGTTACTGCGGACATACCCACATTTTTTTTCAACACCACAGGTTTAAAAGGATTGGAGGCCCTGCCAATTCTTTCCAGAATAGCCTTTTTATCTAGCTTTAAAATTTTAGCTAGATGATCAAGAAGATGGTCTGGATTGCTCACATTGGAGGGAATTACCCCTACTGAAAATGAGGCCTCATTTTGAGTTAACTTCTCACCGTTTCTATCCAAAATAAGACCACGGGTAGAGGGAAGAGGAAGGAGTTGAAAGCGAGAATTCTTAGAAATACGAAGATATCTTTCTCCCTCTATTAGTTGCAGCCAGGCCATCCTTGCCAGAAGAATGAGAAAACCGCAGGCTATGACAACCCATAAAATCTTAATCCTTGTCTCAAATCTCTCTCTTTCGCCTCTTACTGGAACCAAAATTTACTCCCCAAAAAACTTTTCGTGCGGCTCTGGTGCCACCCCCTGATCTCTCAATTTATCTAATGAGATTTTTCACTCTAGCGCCAATCACTTCTTTTCCTTATAAGCACTACCCGTTCTTTTCCTTGGTAATCCGGGACAATCTCAGGAGGTAACAACTGAGGTTGGGCCGAAATTAAATCTTTTATAATCTTGACCTGACCAAATCCAATCTCTAGAGCAAGAAGACCTCCTCTATTCAAAAAACGAGGAGCTTGCCAGATAATTCTTCTATGGATGCTTAACCCATCTTCTCCACCTTCTAGGGCCACCTTTGGTTCTTTTTTTACCTCAGGTGGCAAATTCTTCATCTGAGTGGAGGCTACATAGGGAGGATTGGAAATTACTAAATCAACTCTTCTCTCTAAGCCAAGCCTGATAAGAGGAGTAAATAAATCTCCCCTTAAAAATTCAACTCTTTTATCAACATGATGCAATTGGGCATTGTATCTGGCTACTTCCAAAGACTCGGGTGAAATATCGACCGCCCAGATCCTTGATCTTTGTAATTGCTTGGCTAAAGTTATGGCAATATTTCCACAACCCGTTCCCAGATCAATGGCAATAAATTTCCTTCCTCTCGTTGAACTAGCTACTTCAAGAACCTTCTCTACCAATATCTCGGTCTCAGGACGGGGTATGTAGACCCTCGGATTCACCTTGAAACTGTAACCCATGAAATCTTGGGTGCCGGTAAGATAAGAGGGGGGGATATATTGACCACGCTTTTTAATCAAATTCAGGAAAAGGGTACGCACTGAATAAGGAAGATCTCGATCCCCGTCAAGATAAAGATCAAAATGTTTTTTCTGTAAAAGGTGGGCCAGTAGAAGTTCCGAGGTCAGGCAGGGATTCTCGATTCCTTTTTTTTCCAAATATCGCGTACCCCACTTGAGGCCCCTCTTAACTGTCCAGATCTTGGTATTGGCCCTCTCCAATCCTCCAATCCTTTAATCCTTTAATTTCTGTACCTGTTGATAAAGATCCACCATTTCCATAGCAGACACGGCTGCGTTCCAACCTCGGTTTCCTGCTTTAGTACCTGCTCTCTCGATTGCCTGCTCCAGAGTATCGGCAGTAATGACTCCAAAAATAACGGGGATTTCTTCCTTTAAAGCTAAGGTAGAGATTCCGCGAGCTACTTGAGATGATATCAGCTCAAAATGAGGTGTCTCACCCCGAATAATGGCCCCCAAGCAAATCAGGGCATTAAATCTTTCTTTTTTGGCTAGCTTTGAGGCTAAAGCCGGGATTTCAAAAGAACCAGGAACCCAAATAATCTCAATATTTTCTTCCTCCACTTCATGCCTCTCGAGTGCGTCCAGGGCTCCTTCCAAAAGTTTCGCCGTGACAAACTCATTAAAACGTGAAACTATTATTCCAAATCTTAGTCCTTTACCCTTTATCTTTCCTTTATAATTTTTCATAGCTTCCTCCCCTCCTCTAGTTCTAAGACCCCAAAAACATTGTCCAAAGTCCGAGGACTTATTTCTTATCGAAACTCAGCAGGTGACCGAGTTTCTTCTGCTTGGTCTTCAAATACGCCCTGTTTACGCGGTTAGGCTTTATCTCTAAAGGAGTGCGTTCGCTAATCTCCAATCCATACCCTTTTAAGCCCACTATTTTGCGAGGGTTATTGGTTAAAAGTCTGATCCGGTGAAGTCCTAAATCGGCAAGTATCTGAGCTCCAATCCCATAACTACGTAAATCTGGTTCAAAACCAAGCTTCTGATTTGCCTCCACCGTATCCATCCCTCTGTCCTGAAGCTCATATGTTTTGAGCTTATTTAATAATCCGATTCCACGCCCCTCCTGGTTTAAGTAAAGTACCACCCCCTGGCTTGCCTTTCCTATCATGTATAAGGCGATCTCAAGTTGATCCCCGCAGTCACAGCGAAGGGATCTAAAAACATCTCCCGTAAGGCATTGAGAATGCACCCTCACCAGAACATCCTCTTTATTTCTTACTTTTCCTTTTATCAGAGCAAGATGAATCCTATCCTCAAGAAGAGTCCTATAAGCGATGAGTTTAAAATTCCCGTAGTGAGTAGGAAGGTCGGTAACAACTTCTCTTTTAACCAGTTTTTCCTTCTTCCAACGGTATGATATGATGTCAGCCAGACTGCATATCTTCAAGCCATGGTGAGCAGCGAAAGATAAAAGCTCAGGAAGTCTGGCCATCCTGCCATCTTCTCCCATTATCTCACAGAGAACCCCTGCCGGGTAAAATCCCGCTAATCTGGCTAAATCTACCGCTGCCTCGGTATGACCGGCTCTTACGAGAACTCCTCCGTTCTTGCTAATTAATGGGAACACATGACCAGGCTTTGCCAGATCTTCCTCTTTAGTCTGAGGGTGAATGAGAACTCCTACAGTCCGGGCCCGGTCATAGGCAGATATTCCAGTAGTAGTATTATGCTTGGCATCCACGGAGACAGTAAAGGGAGTCCCTTTAAGAGAGGTGTTTTCATTTACCATGGGACTAAGCCCCAACTCCCGGGCCCTCTCAGAAGTGATAGCCAGACAAATCAACCCTCTTCCATATTTAGCCATGAAGTTTATCACCTCAGGAGTGGCTTGGGAAGCAGGAATTATAAGATCACCCTCATTTTCCCTATCCTTGTCATCTACCACGATCACCATCTTACCTTTTTTGAAGTCCTTTATAATTTCATCTATGGGATTAAAATTCATTATCTCACCTCTTGCAAGATACTCGAGGGGGAAATAGGGCTTCGCCGATTCCTTCGGAATTCCCCCCTCGACGGTTCGATCGGCAAAGCCGACTCTCGCTTCGCTCGAGCAAGTCGAGCCTGCTCCCCTC
>CAZIXA010000048.1:0-15575 GCA_964543295.1 uncultured Clostridia bacterium
TTTTTCTTTATGGGTCAAGCTTTCAAGAATTTACACACTTATTAGTATACCACCCGTCTGGAGTATTCATTGAGCATTCCCAGGTCTCTTAAGAAGGCTTTAAAACTCTTTGCCTTGCTTTGGGAGCCATTATCAGAGTGAAGCTTTCCCTTTATCTTCCCTTTCATAGAAGCCGTATTCCAAAAGGGCAAAGTCGACTGTCTTCTGAACATCTGTTTAGGTCATACTCGCCGATAGATCAGAGCCTTCAATGTATGTATCGAGAATACAGATCAATTACGGCGATGAGGTACCAGAAGCCTTCTCCTACTGGAATGAAGGTTATATCAACGAACCATATCTCATGAACATAGCTGGCAGTTGGTCTTCCCTTTTTGTGTTTGGGAACTTTTTGATGATGCTCCTTAACAAGATTCTTTTCCTTTAATCTTCGATAGACACTGGAGAAGGAAACGTGAGCCAGCTGTTCCTGATCAAGGTTAAACTGAATCTCTCGGTGCCTTTACTCAGGATAGATGAGGGTATGGTCAATGATAGCCTCTTCTTCCTCCTTAAGAAGCTTGTTTGGTATTACTCTCACCCATTGGTTCCTCATCAACTAAACCATCGATTGCAAAGAGCGAATACTCTTTCCTTTGAGCGATAGAATTTCTTAGGTTTAAGTCCCAATATCCTGCAAGCTCTTTTTGCTGGAAGAAAAGAATTCTGGACCACAGCAAGTAACTTTTTCTTTACCTTTAGCGCTTGATCTATAACCAGAGATGGGTCCTAATAATCCCAATTGGTCTTTTTTTAGAAGATCGATCTTTTCTGCCTAAAGAGAGAACAAAAAATATATCTTAATCACTCTATTTCTTTTTTTAGTCTGTTCTTTTCGGGATCTTTTTTCTTCCCAGAGTTCTTAAGAGCTTCTAGGGCACCAAAAAGGGCCTTTTCTTTAATCCGAAGATCTTCGAGGAAAATGCGTAGCTTTTCTCGTGGAAACAGTCTTGTCTTTACACTCATTTGAGTTCTCCTCCTTTCTCTATTATACTTATTTTTGAGGAGATCTCAAGTCAAAGTCATGACAAATTAATTTCTTTCCGAGTCCCATAAGGTCTGAAACATTTCGGTTTTCTTAATAACATACCCAGAGGTCTCTAATAAGATAACTTTTCGATTCTGATTCTTCCTTTATCCTTGAGTTCTCTTTTTTCAACCTCTTTAATGATTTGAATTAAGCTCTCTTCAACTTTTTCTTTTAAAGGTAGCGGTTTATACTCAAGTAGAAGTCGCTGTACCTCTTCTTTAGCCACATCAGTTAGATCTTTACTTCCATCTTTCTCCCAGTCTTCTCTTTTCCTCCTATCCGCTAGTTTTGGTGTATAATGTTCGATTTCTAGGTAATCAATGGTGTGACATTCTTTTAAAAAATGTCCTCCTGGTCCCACTTTATTAATGAGGTTCAAAGCTAAGGTATCTTCATTAACCATTATTCCTTTCAAAGCTCGAGATACAATACAGCATATTTCATGATCCATTACTAAACTTTCAAGACTGATTGTTTCGGCGTGTTCAATGGTCCCCGGATAAAAGATCATATTTATACCGGCCATTGCTGGCATCATTAAAGTTATCGCTTTTTCATAACCAGCCTGGAAATCTAATACTTTAGCGTTGGTATTGGTTCCTGTTCCTCTACTAGGAATCTGACAAAATTGAGCTATTTGCGCATGGGCAACATTGAGAAGCCCTGCTTCAACTCCTCCCAAGGCTATGGTCCCGTAGCGCATATCCATAGCTGCCCCACACGTCCCAAAGAAAACAGGAGTTCCTGGATTGAGTACTTGAGCTATGACGATACCACTAAAAACCTCAGCTGTTTGTTGAACCAAAGTTCCTGCTAATGTTACCGGTGAAGTTGCTCCCATTTGAGGCTCAGCAGTAATATCTACCGGTAAGCCATATTTTACGTATTCAGTGAGACCTTCCAGCATTTCTCGTCCATGTTCAAGGGGTGAGATAACATTATAGGTTGTAAAAAGATTGGGCTTTTCCCGCAATTCTTTTTCGCTACCGGCTAAAACAGAGGCCATTTTTATACAATCAATGGCTTTGCCTCGTCCCCGACAGGTTCCTTTTATCACTTTGGAGGAGTTCTTTGTACTTGCTAAATAACCGTAAACATGGGAAACCTCATCGGGAATACCTTCAATATGAGGCATAATTGCCCCGCTATGGAGAATATGGTAGTTTGGTAGGGCATCAGCAATTTTAACTAAGTTTGCCACATCTTGTAAGTTCGTTCTTCTTTTCTTTTTAGTTTTAGCATCGAGAATGTTAAGCCGACCAATCATTGGCTGAAAAGAAACTTTCTTATCTTCCATCCTCACTTTAGTATTTGAGCCTCGCCCATAAATAGTGAATCTACGAGGGGCTCTACGGATTGCCTCTTCAACAATATGAGTGGGCATCTTAACCATTTCCCCATGTACCAGACAATCTGTTCCCTTAAGTGTCGTTAAAACCCCAGGTTCCCTTACTCTAACACCTGTATTCTGAAGGATATCCAATGCTCCAAGGTATACATCATATATCTGATCTTGACTGAGAAATTTTAATTGTCCACCTTTAATCATAATAATTCACCTTTCAAATACAAATTTATCCCACATTTTTAACTTTTGTCCTAATCTTTTCTCTTGAGCAATTTTATAAATCTTATAGGCTGCGATAACATCCTCACTTCCCATACCTATCGGCAGGAAAAATATGCGCTCTTCATCAGTTTCTCGTCCAGCTTTTTTCCCATTAACTACCTCACCTAGATTGGCATAAATATCAGAGTTTTTTAACTTCCCCTGATCATACATTTTTGCCAAAATAGGCGTTCTTCGATGATAAACTGACTGCCAATCATCAACAACAATCTTATCAGAGCTAAAAATAACCTTTTCCTCCTCCTCTTGATATGAACCTACATGAGCAAAAAGACTTCCTTTTTTGACGAATCTATTCTTTACAATAGGCTCATCAGCTACAGTTACAGTGACTATAACATCAGCTCCTGCAACAGCCTCCTTAACTGAGCTGACTGCTCTACAATTCAATCCTGTTTTTTGGTGCATATCCTCAGCATATGCTTCCGAGATTTTGTTACTCATATCATAGCATCTTACCTCAGCTATATTGGGCAGTACCACCTTTATAGCCAAAAGCTGTGTTCTTGCTTGAACTCCACAACCAATCATTGCTATTATCTCTGAGTCTTTTTTAGCTAAGTATTTAACACCCACCCCTGTTACTGCACCGGTTCTCATGGCACTAATATAGGTACCATCCATAACCGCTAAAGGAGCTCCTGTATGTGAATCGTTAAGAATAATAAAGGCATTTGCCCGAGGAATTCGGTATCTTTGAGGATTATTGGGAAAACTGGCAACCCACTTAATTCCACATACATCAATCTCTCCCCCTACGTATGCAGACAAAGTATTTATTCTACCCCTTTTTCTTTCATTAAGATCCAACACCACTTTGGCAGGCAATATTATCTTACCCTCATCATATAAACTGAAATGTTCTTCCTCTATTTGTACAAAGGAGGCCATATCCATACCAGTGCTTATGACCTCCTCCTGAGTTAGGTAAATAAACTTGAAGCTCTTGTCCTCTTCCATCTTGCTCCTCTTTGTCTTTAGTGCTTTATACTGCTGTTTCTTCTTACTAAATTTAGGTCTTCTTTAGTAACTCGACAATCGTTTAAACTCAGAGCTGATAAAACCTGATGGCTGATAAAATCCGATTAGGTCGACTGAGGGAAATTTTGTATCAACAATACAGGATTTATCTATTCTTTGTAGTAATCCAGCTTATTTTCGTTAATTGCTTGGCGACTTTCACCGCCTCAATTGCGTCTTTACCGAAACCATCTGCTCCTATTTCATTAGCCCATTCCTGGGTAATCGGACCCCCCCCAACCATTACCTTAAACTTATCTCTCAAGCTCAGATGTTTTAGTTCTTCCATCACCTCTTTCTGGCACGGCATGGTGGTTGTTAACAAACAAGACATAGCGATAATATCTGCCTTGTTGGCTTCTGCCTGTTTAACAAATACATCGCTTTTTACGTCTACACCCAAATCATATACCTTAAACCCGTTAGCTTTCATCAGCATAGCGACAATATTTTTGCCTATACTATGAATATCGCCTTCCACTGTACCTATTACAACTATCTTTCCGGCCGACTTTTTTGATTCCTCTGGGGTCATGGAAGTTTCAAGTATTGTAGATACCTCTGACATAATGTCACCGGCTAAGACAAGATGAGGTAGAAAGATCTCACCGCTTTCAAATTTCTCTCCTAGGATTCTCGCACTATTAGCTATGGCATAGTTCATGACGGCCAGAGGATCAATTTTCTTCTCCATAATTTCTTGAGTCAGATTTTTTGCTTTTTCAGCATCATACCTCATAATCACAGCTTGCAAACGATCTAACAGTTCCTTATCTCCTTTCGCCAATTGATACCCTTCGATTCTTTTTTCCGAATTCATTTTTAACTCTCCTTTGTTTTACTCTTGGCAGACTTCTTTGGTAAGCGCTAACTAAATTCATTCTCTCTTACTTACACCACAATTAGGGGGTAAGTGAAAAATTTCTTTCCTTCAGATTAAACTGGGATTCCAGCATCCCTAAATTCTTTCTTTACCTTAAGGTAGATCTGCTCATATTCTGCCTTTGGTTGGTGATGAACTAGATCGTAGCATTCCCGGATATCATCCGGACCATTCTCCACCTCCCGGCCATTCAGTTTTTCAGCCAGTTTCTTGATTATTTTGTTCCCCTCTTTTCGAGTTATCCCGGCTTTAATAGTGGCATTAGCAACTTCTGCCATAAACTCAGCTTCAAGTGGAGTCTGACTGGCATTCATTCTGGCCTTAGCTTGCCGTGCAATTTCCAGGTTAGCCCCATTGATAGCTCCTTGTATAGCAATGATGCCTAACTCCATAAGGTGTGTTTCAGTGCCGGGTCCGGCCTGCGCAGCGGCGTCTCCGAAACAAATAAAGTTTGTTTTAGTGTTGAGTGCTTGAAGGACAACTGAGTAAGCCCAAAATTTTTCGGGTCGTACCTCCATTTTCTTCGCAGTTGTTACCCGGATGTCCCATACACCTACAAGAGCCAAAATGTCTCTATAAGCAAGCCAGCCTCCTATTGTTTTAACGATGCTCTCAATAATTGCGCCTTCTGCTCCTCCACAGAACCCTCCTATTCCACCAACTGCTCCCCCATTTACCTTGAAGCACCCGTAATCTTCATACACAATGGCGGCCGTGAGCATATCCTGCTCTATCTTGATGTCAGGCAACATACTTAACAGAACCCCATCGGTCCTTCTCAAGCCAAAATCGGGGTCTATCGGAGCGATGAGAGTAGCAGCTCTGGTGTTGATCGGATAATAAGCAATAGCCATGCCTGGTCGCCCTGCCTTCCGCACCCCCTCTCGCATCCAGGCAACTTCTCTTTTGGCAGCGTAGACCTCCATGGGCATCCCGAGAATCCCTCTTCCATCAACCACAGTAAAATTGAAACCATCCAAATAATCCCCGCTAACGATCTGAGCATAATTTTTCACCATTAAAGGAGCCATTTCTTCTGTAAAGGGTGCATGATGGCCAGGGCATTGATTAAGAGGCTCCTTCCCCCCTACCTTCTTTTGTCTGATGATTCTGGCATCTCTTCCTTCACCTACAATTGTCTCGTTCGGAGCTTCCTGTATTGCAGCGAGTATCTCCTTTTCATCAAACTTCACAATTCTCCGAGTGCTCAAGCAGTAGATCCCTGTCTCTACCAGAAAATCGAGAGCCGCCTGAAAAGCTCCATCGGCTATATTATTATCCAGGTTAAAATAAGAACCATTACCAGGATATTTTATCCCATACTTCTTTGAAAGTTCCCCCATCTTCTTAAACAGGGAAAGATCCCAATCTTTTTCTTCCATCTTGGGATCTCTCTGTATCCTCTCAGCGATATCCAGTAAACTTATCATTTTAGACTCCTCTCAGTCATAAAACTTCATCTAAGATTAGTTAATTTAAGAACTAATCAAGACTTTGGCAAAAATTAGTCCCAAATTAAGTTCTAAGCCTTATTAATAAAGGCTTAGAACGTTAAGACTGTATGAGGATTTAGTAAAGGGTCTTTGCTAAAATGGCTATAATCCCTTATAATACGAGAATTTAAATATTCAAGTATTATAAGGGAAGGCTAAAATACTGAATGTTATCTCTACCATACCACCGTCTCTGCAAAGGTTCTTGGGGAATTTTAAAGATCTTTTCATTGAACCTCAGTTTAAGAACTTCAAGGTATACCCCCTCGGCCTTCAGCTTGAACTAAAGAGAACCAACATTCAAACCATAGATGAGTGTAGGATGAAGGGTAACTACGATTCACTCCATCATTTCCTAACTAGCTCTCCCTGGAATGAAGAGAAGGTGAATAACCGAAGGATGGAGACAATCCAAAAGGATAATCGAACAAGATCCTACCCTTATGGAGTCTTAGTAATCGATGATGTTGCCTGTGAGAAATCGCAATCCAGTACAAAGACCGAGGCAGCTAAGGTACAATACTCAGGTAGTGAGAAAGATCTTGTTAACTGCAACGTAGCTGTTACCTCTTATTATGTGGACAAGATAAGAGATTTTCCTGTTAGTCTCGAACCTTATGTACCAGTTGATGAATTCGAAGAAGGAGAAGACTCTTCGAAGTTTTCTACCAAAATCGAGCTTGGCAAAAAGTTAGTGTTGGATGCCCTCGAAAAAGGGTATCCAGTTTAGAAAAGTTCTCTTCGATAATTGGTATCTTTGTCAGAATTTTGTATCGTTTATCCGAGACCAAAGAAAAGATTGGGTCTCCACTTTAAAGAGCAATGAAACCATTTACCGGGTAAACAAGAAGCGTCGAATGAGAAAAAAGAAGCATCAACGGAAGATGAGGAAGGGAATTTACTGTAGAAAAGTTAGTCAATTCCATTCCACCAAGCTACTTTCAGGTAATGACAAAAGTCTACAAGAACGGCAAAGAGAAAAAAAGATACATCTGGGGAGCAAATTTTAGAGTCCAGTCTCTTGGGGGTACGGAAGAGGATCGTTATCTCCAAGCCCGATCCCTATACTAAGGATATGAAAAGAATCGATAGCTATGTAACGGAGAACCTTTCCCTTGAGGATGAGGAGATTGTTCATCACTTTAGCCAGCGCTGGAAGACAGAAGATTTTAACAGAGATGCTAAGGATAATTTAGCTTTTGATCAGTATCAAGTGAGGAGTCTAAAAGCGATTAAGAGACACCGGTGTTCAGTCTTTATTGCTCATAGTTTTTTGATGTGTAGCAAACTGAAAGGATCCTTCCAGAGGATACTCAAAACTAATCTAAATACTGTCGAAGATCTTCTTTGAAGCACTTTTTAGAAAAATTAACCTCCTTTATACTTCCTGAGGTGGCTAAAGAATCACTATAACATATTTCGCCAGTATTTACGCGTCAAAGAGCCTATTTTTGCTTAACTTTTTGCCAAAGTCTTACTAATTTTGCTTATTATGAGCGAATTTTCAACTCCTAAATTTGTCAGTTCGATAAACCCGTATCTAAACTTGCCTCTCCCCCTGTGGTGTGTACAATGGCCCCAAAAAACCTATATATGAAGGATTTCTGGGACATACTTCAGGATAAGTATCAGGGTGCCCCCTACCGCTACTATACTGGAGTTAAGTATCTCCCGTATCTCCTGCGAGGCAGATTTTTCTAACCTCAGAGTAAGAACAGGTGAAGAGCGTTACAATGAGATTTTACATGTTCTGGTAGAGATCCTTTATCTTTTAAGCCTTGTTAGCTTCAACATTATTTCTATAGATGGAACTTTATTTTCTAGCGATTCTCGTTACAAAGGCTGTAATAGGTTTTGTGAAGAGTGTAGTAGAATTCCTGTTGAGAAGCTGTCAGCAAGGTTAAAACAGAAAATCCTTTACCGATTAAAGAAGCCTTCTAAGATAAAGCTAGGTCAAGAGATGAGAATCTTTGTAACCTGCCCCTCAGATAAATTCCCCAAAGATGAGAAAAAACCAAAGATCGAAGTTTTAACTTTTTGCCTTGAGGCAAAAGGTACAAACTCTTGCAAGGCATCTGACAATATAGCGAAAGTATTAGGGATATAGAATAGGATGAATGAGCTTGGACTATCCCTTCAGATTATTCGCTCCAACATAAGTCTGGTGAAACTTGAAGGAAGAAAGCAAAGCTATTTTATCCGCTGTCCCCACTTTCCTTCTGATCCTGATGCAAGAATAGGGGTAAGAAGGGACGGGCGCGATCCTAACCGAGAGGAAAAGGTCTTTGGCTACGATGCTATTTTTGAAGAGGTTTAAGTCTGACCTACATCTTGAGATCCCTATCTCTTGCCTTACCTCACCAGGGAATGCAGATGAGGGATCTTACCTTCCACTTATTACCTTCCACTTATTATAGAACAGATCAAAGAGCATCATCCAAAAATCACTCTTGCTGATGCCAAATACGATACACTGGAGAACTACAGCTACATAAGAGAAAATGATCAGATTCCCCTCATTGCCTACAATCCAAGAAATGAGGATCTATGCCCTGCTGCTTTAAGAGAAAGAGGCTACGATCAAAATGGATGGCCCTTTGCTCCCTGTAGTATTTTATGTAGACCCAACGGTTATGACAATATACGAAATAGCATATGCTTTGCCTGTTTTAAGCAGTGCGACAATATACCATCCTTGGAGGAAAGATCATCCTGTCCCTACTGGAGAAAGAACAAACTCGGTTTTACCCGGCATATGAAAATTGAGGATCACCCACGCCTTATCCTGGAGATACCCAGGGAAACCGAAAGATACGAGAAACTCTTTTGTCTCCGTCCTGCCTCTAGATGAGGATAAACTCATCCTGTAAAGACAAGGATAATGGAGTTCTCTCACATCCAAGAGTTAGAAGAAAAACAAGGGCATCCATCCTCTCCCAGATTGCAGCAATGGCCTCTCTTTTAAAAAGGGGATTTGGATTCATCCTCAATGTGAGTCTTAAGAATAAGGAAGTTATTTGCCTCTAACGATAAGAAGCTCTATAGAGAACTTTTTCTTCCCTCACCTATTCCGGGTTACCTTAAGGGAATTGTTCAAATAGAGTAAAACCCTCCCACCCCACCTCCCTTTAGGAAAAGAAACTCAACTCTTTGAAGAACAGATACAGCTTTTTTCTTAAATTATCAAAGATCCAGCCGTTATTCCTAAGAGATTCTTAAGATTTTCCTCTCTTTTTTAACCTTTTTTTTTGAAAAGTCTCCACTTTTCTGGAAATTTGGCCCAGTTTCACCCCTATCAAATCGGGTTCTTAAATCACCTTTAAGATGCATTTAGTTAAAACCCTCCAAGACCAATGGTAAAAGCTTAGCAGAATTTCTTAGGCCAAAGCTTAAAGCCTTATCATTATTTTAAGGCTCCTGAGACGAGGCCTTTAACGAAGTATCTTTGTAAAAACAACATAATTAGAATGACGGGGGCAACGATCCCGGTTACTCCCGCTGCTGAAATAGTCCAGTACTCTATTTTTTCTCCTCCATATTGGGCGATAGCTACCGGTAGAGTCTTAGCTTCGGTCCCCGTAAGGATAAGAGCAAATAAGAAATCATTGTAAGCTAATAAGAAACAGAATATGGCAGTGGCAGCTATACCCGGTAGTACTACGGGTAGTACCACTCTCCGAAATGCTTCAAAACGAGTACATCCGTCTATCAGGGCTGCCTCATCTAACTCCACAGGCACATTCAGAAAAAAACCCCTCATCAGCCAGATAGAAAAGGGCTGGTTGAAAGCCACCATTATGAGGATCATGATTATCCAGGTGTCATGCAGATGCAAATATCTTGACAACAAGAAATAGGGAATAACCAGAAGCATTCGAGGAAACATTCTTATGGCCAACAAACTCAACAGTAAGATAAATGCTGCCCTGCTTCTGTGCCTAACAAGTCCATATGCTCCTAAGGAGGCAATGGGAATAGATATACCTACTGTGCTAGCCGCAATGATCAAACTGTTCATCAGATATTTGAGCATGTGTTCCTTAGTCCATATATAGATGTGATACTTTAAAGTTGGAATAAACAGCCATTTGGGCGGTATGGAAAAAGCATCCACTGGTTTTTTTAACGAAGTAAGCACAGTATGAAGGACCGGAAATATGAAGATTGCAGCAATCAGAATAAGAATGGAGTAAATTATCACTTTTTTCATAATCTTGATGGTATCCTGCATTCCTTATCACTCACTTTTATAAAGTAGGTAAAGATAGACCGATATTGTACCTAAAAGGAAAATAAGGGTCCATACCGCCACTGCGGCTCCTTTTCCTATTTGCAGCATCTTGAAGGTGAGTCTGTAATTGTATACTGTAATCATTTCCGTGGCAGTTCCAGGTCCTCCTCCCGTCATGACATAAACCTTATCAAAGAGACGAAAAGCATCCATAGTTCTGATAATAGCAATGAAAAGAATGAGGGGTTTGAATAGAGGCAAGATAATATGCCAAAGCATCCTGAATCCGGAGGCACCATCTACCACCGCTGCTTCTATGGGCTCTTGGGGAAGAGCCTGAAAACCTGCTAGTAGTACTACCGCAATAAAAGGAGTATTCTGCCAAACATCAGCTAGCAGTACTGCCAGGAGGGCATAGAAGGGGTGGCTTAGCCAAGCTGGTCCTTTAATGCCTAACAATCCTAAGACATAGTTTACCATTCCCCATTCTGGAATGAACATCCATTTAAGAATAAGGCCTATTACCACGGGAGTGATCATATGAGGAAGAAAAATAATGGTGGTGAGAGCCCGTCTGGCCACTTCTATTTTATTTAGAAACGCGGCTATCATAAACCCAAATACAAGTTCCACACACACAGCCCCAGCAGTGAATGAAACAGTTACCGCTAGGGCACGGTGTAAATCGGCACTGAGTATCGTAGAAATATAGTTTTCCAGCCCCACGAAATGAAGAGAAGGAACGGGCAAGTAATAGGAGAAAAAGCTGGTCCAGAAGGCATATCCCAACGGGTAAAAGAGAATGATAGCCGACAGTAATACGGTAGGGACAGCAAAATACAGATAGCCAGATTTCTTCATTCAGTATTGTACCTTGTGAATTTGTATAGTTACAAACGTCTATTCCCTCTTTATGGATGGCTCCCCTGCCTAGGGGAGCCATCCATAAATCAATTTTGCACCACGCGAGACGCGCGAAACCTCACTCCTTGACACTCTTACTTATAGTATCCTCGCTCCTTCAATAGCTCATAAGATTCTTGAGCGGCCAGGTCTAAGGCTTCCTTAATTCCTAACTCGCCTGCGAGAGCCTGGGCGACTCTTTTTGTCAACATCATTGTTATTTCCTCGAACTCAGGAATACCCGGGCTTGGCGTTGCCCCAGCCTGAATAGTGTTCAGGACAGCCGGCCAATGACGATACTTGGCCACCAGCTCAGGATCACCTGACACTGACGATCTGGAAGGAAAGTGTAGCTTCGCCCCTCTTTTCATAGTCTCCTGATCAGTAGCTCGAGCGATAGTTCGGAAAATAACATCCGGGTCGTTTTTGGTAGAAGCTGGTATGGCATAGCCGTCTATAGCCAACGAGGAAGCAGGAACTCCCCCTTTCCGTAAAGAGGGTGGTACGGTCCAATTCACCAGATTAACCACTCTCGATAGCTCGGGATCATCCATAGCAGCGGCACGGGTAACCCACTGTAGCACCATAGCAGCCTTATCCTGCTGCATAGCTACTGTATCCTCATCATTACCGTAACTGAGCACTCCGGGGGGTGCATACTTCATCAACCGCTTGATGTAATTTAGAGCGATAACTCCCGCAGGTCCGTTGAAAGCGGGTTTAACTTCCTTATCAAACCATCTACCCCCAGAGGCATAAAGAAAGGAATGGAATCGACGACGCTGCCACTCTACTCGTTTCAGCGCTATGGTGGTACCATATCTTTGAGGTGTGGTTAACTTTGCGGCTACCTCTGTGTACTCTTCGAGAGTTTTTGGAGGTTGGAGGCCAGCTTGTTTGAAAAGATCATCTCTGTAGAAAAAGAATAGAGTGTTGGTAACGACGGGGATCGCGTATATCTTTCCCTGGTAGGTTACCGAATCCCACAGAGCCTGAGGAATGTCGGAGAAATGGAACTCATCCTCATATTTTTGAATGTATTTATCTAAAGGTATCAACCAGCCTTTTGAGGCAAAGTCCACGGCATAGGTTTCATTAACAAAAGTTATGTCGTAAGCGCCTGACCCAGCAGAAAAGTTTATTCTCGCCTTATCTATGAAGCTATCATCAGTCATAAGTTCTCTTTGGACTTTAACACCTGCAGGAGCTTCGCTTGAGAGAGCCTCAGCATAGAATTCTACGGCTGGGTATCTCACGCTTATCAAGTGTAAAGTCCTCTCCCCAGCTAAGGCTGGAGAACAACCCACTAAGAGAATCACACCTATCAAAAGAGACAGCTTTCTTAATTTTCTCCTCATCTTTCATACCTCCCTTGGTGATATTGACGTAGTTCGTTCTTTTGTGAAAACTCTCAAAAAAACAAACTAATCTTTCGACAGTTCTCTTTTTGGAAAGTCTTCTTTTGTTTCCCAGTTAATGACCATATTCCCTGTCTCACCTCCTCCCGGCCTTATATTAAACTTTCCTTTCCCCAAGAAAATCTAATTTTATTCCTATTTGTGAGCTGATACTAATTTTTGCCAGGTGTTACTTTTCTAAAAACTGTATCCTGCTCTCCCAACCAACGAGCTTCTCCTAACTGAAAAGCTTCTTCTCTATAGGGGCAGGCTAACTGGTTTATTTGTTTTGGCTGACTGATAAGCGGCTAGAATGATTTCAACAGCCTTACGTGCCTCGTGTCCATCCACTACAGGAGATCTATCCTCCCAAATTGCTTTAACCATGCCTTCGATCTGAGGTTGATGGGTGTCTATTGGAATAGCCCAGGATCCATTACTGGAAGTCTTTAACTTTTTCTGAACGGCTTTCTCTGGTTTTTTATATTTCTCTTCGTCAACTTCGTCAACAAAGGCCCAGTCCACCATTTCTTCTCCTTCGACACGCACAGAACCCTTTTCCCCATGGATCTCCAGTCTACGCTCATAGCTCGGGTATACTGAAGTTGCTCCTTCAATGGTTCCAATGGCACCATTTTTAAATTCTATAACTGCAACAGCTGTATCCTCAGTCTCAATATTGCGAACCAAAACTTTTGAATAGGCAAAGAGAGATTTTACCGGTCCCATAAGGTACTGCAAAAGATCAATCCCATGGATAGATTGATTCATTAATGCTCCTCCTCCATCTAACTTCCAAGTCCCGCGCCAATTGCCACTGTCATAATACTCTTGAGGGCGGTAGTATTTATTGTATACATCTCCCAGTACCAGTTTTCCAAATTTTCCTTGATCTATAGCCTTTTTGATCTTTCGAGTAGAATCAAAGAAACGACTTTGGTAGATAACCGATAATTTCACCCCTGCCTTCTCGCAGGCGTTAATTATTTGGTCTATCCTCTCTAAAGTAATATCAAGAGGTTTTTCAACGATAACGTGTTTTCCAGCATTAGCTGCAGCCACAGCAATTTCTTTATGAAGTCCACTAGGCACACAAATATTTACAACCTCTATATCTTCTCTAGCTAATAGGTCCTGATAATCTTGGTAGTAGGGGACACCTTCGGATTCTCCCTTATTTTGAGCCCTTTCCTTTACAGCATCTGCTACTGCTATGAGTCGAGCACCTTCCGTATGTTTTATTCCATAAATATGCCAATCACTAACCACACCGCATCCAATAATTCCAAAGCCCAGTTCTCGTTGAGTAGAAGTCATTTTAAACCTCTTTTTTGATTATGCGTCAAAAAACTATTTTTTACTTAACTTTCTAGCAAAATGTTGACTTACTTTCACATTCACCTCTTTTAACAGAAGTTACTTTTGGAATTATAACCAATCTCAATTATAGTTGACTCACTTCGGAGCCACAAGAATTTTCATATGAGATTCTTTTCTGGAAATGAGTTCCTTGAATCCTTTCTCAATCAGATCGTCAAGTTTAATCTTTGAGGAAATCAGTGAATTGATGTCCATTTTACCTTCAGAAATTAAGTCAATTGCTCTTACATAGTCTCTTTTGACCCCTCCTGTAGTGCCAATTATAGATAAAAAGTAATTTGGGACCCGAGTGAAGAACAATGTAACAGGATTTTCATGAAGCGCTATTGAAATAATTGTACCCCCGGGTTTCGTAATATCAATACATGTCTGAAGAGATGATTCCGTTCCTCCACATTCAAAAGCAAAATCTACCCCACGGCCATTCGTTAAATCATAAATTGCCTTTTTGACATTAACTTCCTTTGGATTTAGTACTTCATCTGCACCCAGTTTTTTTGCTAATTCAATTCTATATTTGAGCATCTCTACTACATAAAGGGATTTCATACCAGTAGCTTTTAATGCCTGCATCGTCGTGTTGCCGATAGGGCCTGCGCCGACTACGACTCCAATATCTTCTTTTGTGATATTTCCCTTCTTTTCCTCCAACATGGCAATTCCCTGAATGCCAATTGAAGCTGCTTCAACAAACGCTCCTTCCTCATACGACATATTTTCAGGCAACCTATAGAGCATATATGTAGGAACAGAAATGTATTCTGCAAACCCTCCATTTCCTGATTCTTCACCTATCCAAACTCGATGTACACATGAAGATTCCATATTTCTTTTACAATAATAACATTCTCTACAATAATACTTTGCATCAACAGTTACTCTATCACTAATTTTCCAATCTTCAACGTCTTGACCTAGTTCAACGATTTCTCCTGAAATTTCATGCCCTAAGATTTGAGCTAATTTTAACTTAGGACCTTTATCTATTTGACCAACTTGGTAATAATGTAAATCACTTCCACAAATACCGCAATATTTAATTTCTATCTTAACTTCTTTTTTACCTGGCTTTGGATCCTGCACATCCTCAATTCTTACATCTTCTTTGCCATACCATCGAGCAGCTTTCATTTAACCTCCCTTCTTTTGTCTTATTTCGTATACAAATATGCTTGGCGAATACCCACAGGTGGAAAAGTATTTTTCTTAAGATGACATGATGGAATCTTGAATCACTCTATATTCGTTCTTTTTTCTTCAATTTCTACCTTCTTTCTCTCAATCTACCTCTTAATTTACCAATTCTCTATCCACTTTTTATATAGAACGTAATAAATACTTGCACAAATTTAGGTTTATGTTATAATTGGAACAGTCTAATTACGAATGGAGACTGTTCCAATGAGAAGGCTCGAGATTCCTGATGTAGAAACATTTATTGCTGCAATTCAAGATGAAATATCCCGTACCCCTGAGAGTAGATATTACCATCGATTGTATGTTACACTTTATGCTTTAAACCCAAGTTTGACAGTAAAACGCTATTTTCGGGCCTTTGATTCTCTGTAA
>CAZIXA010000049.1:0-15476 GCA_964543295.1 uncultured Clostridia bacterium
TTATCTTACCGTTTTTCAAATTGCAGTCCACCCACCATCTACGTTTAAAATATGCCCAGTAATCATACTAGAAGCATCTGAAGCCAAAAATACGACTGGACCAACCAGTTCTTCAGGTTTTCCCGGTCGCTGAAGAGGTATCTTCCATTTGAGATAATCCAAGAATTCTTTATTTTCCAATAAAGGTCTGGTCATCTCAGTCATAAAGTAAGTGGGCGCTATAGCATTTACGTGTATATTGTATTTTGCCCACTCTGCCGCTAAGGCTCGGGTGAGTTGGATTACCCCTCCCTTACTCGCACAGTAGCCAGAGGCGAGGTCAAGAGGATGAAAGAGACCTCTTTGTCCAACAACAGAGGCAATATTGATGATTTTTCCCCTCCTTTGTTTTATCATTACCTTTCCGACCGCCTGACAACATAAAAATACTCCTTTTAGATTTACAGATATGACCTCATCCCAATCCTCTTCACTCATCTCTTCAGCCCTTGCTCTTCTTGCTATTCCTGCATTATTCACTAATACATCTATTCCTCCAAACTTATCTAAAACCTCTTGGACCATTTTATCAACATCTTGCTTATGAGTAACATCAGCCCTAGCTATTAAAGCACTTCTTCCTAACAATTCGATTTCCTTAGCTACACTTTTTGCTTTATCTATGTTAATGTCTACTATTGCTACATTAGAACCATATTTAGCTAATCCTATTGCTATTGTTTGGCCTAATCCTCCCCCACTCCCAGTGACTATAGAAACTTTCCTACACAGGTGAAAAAGATTATCTTTAGGAATTACCAATCTTTCCTCCCTGAGGAAAATTGATATATGGTTCAAATTTCTGTGAAAGTTCTTACTGCGAGAAAAGCAATTATTTAAACACTTTCCCTTCAGAACCTTCTTTACCCCAACATGGATTGGCCTTCCTACCTTCTCATCTCCTCCTGGCCTTTATTTCCAGCTATTACCCTCTTAGGGGAAAGAGCCTGGTCTTCTTTAATAGAAGCTCATAACTTTTGCTTGGTAGAAGCAACGCTAGACCAGAAAGTAGAGTCCTGTCTATGAGGAGATATAACCTTTTTCATCTTTTCAGCGGGGACAAGTTCAATGGCAAATTTGCACTTATCTCCTCGGTGCCAGGCTTCAAAGTATTCAATAGGAGCACCATCCTCAAGGTAGCTTACACTTTCAAGGTAAACCAGGGGAGAGCCCCGAGGGACTTTAAGCATATCTGCCTCGTATTTACTGGCAGCTACTGCTTCCAGGGTTCTGTGACCATAGGAGATCTTTAGCCCATATTTGTCCCATAAAAGCTGATATAAAGAGCGGTTGGTAAGATCCTCTTTTTCCAATCCTGGACAGAGGTCTGAGCGAACATAAGTGGTAGTGAACATAATAAGTTCCTTATTTACCGACCTCAAGCGGGAGGTTTTTACTACCTTTTGTCCCTCTGTAAGTTTCAATAAGGTTCTTATCCCGATGGGAGACTCCGCCAACTTATGTTCCAGAACTCTACTTTCCACCTCAAGGCCCTTTTCTCTCATCTCCTGGTAAAATCCATAGGTTCTTTGGATAAATTTTTCCTGCAGTTTGGGTTTGGCTACAAAAGTGCCCCTACCCTTCTCCTTATATACGATCCCATCCTGACATAGTTTATTCAAAGCCTGACGTACAACGGTTCGGCTGACTCTAAAAGTAGAACAAAGCTCAGCTTCTGAAGGAAGGGCATCCCCGGGTTTTAACTTACCATTCTCTATTTTTTCTCGCAGCAATTGTTCCAATTGATAATAATAGGGGATAGGTGAAATTTTATCTATCTTTCCGCCATCCATAATTACATACCCCTGTGATTATAGGATTACTAGCTATATATTACCCTAAATTAAAAACTTGTCAACCCCCCGGCTTTTTTCATTTGGTAGAAATTCGGCCATAATTATAGGCTGGCCTGTTCTACAGGACTGTGCGGCAGCACAGGCAATAGCAAAACTCTGGAAGTTATCTTCGACATTGGTTTCGGGAGTTCTATTCGTCAGAATAGCCTGTCTGAACTCTCGCAAAGCGTATTCTCTTCCTTCACACTTGAGCTGGACCTTGTCAGCTTCTGTATGCAAATCATTCGTAATTTCTGCTTCATAAAAACTCTCACAGCTTCATTAATATCTCATGCCTGCCGGGGCCTATTTTCACCTTCAAAAGGCGTCCTTCTATCACCCAATCAGAGGGCTTTCCGTCAACCCTCAACTTTTTGGGTCTCTTGCAGAAAACCCCAATTGTAGCCTGATCTTTCACCTCAGCCGTTATTTCTATATGATTTCGCTGATAATAAGCTGCCTGGATGGCATAAGGTGGAAATAGCTTTTCTAGATCGCCAATTATGGCAACGCCATCTCTTAAGGGGGATACTACGTGGAGCTCACAACCTCTGGCATTTAACTCTCCCCAGATCATTTCCCGAGCCTCATCAGTTTCTTTCTTAAATAACTTGAAGTCGCAGCAGCTGTAGCCAGACTCCAGACCTACCTCCTCTAAGGGTATATGATACTCCTTTTTTGAATCGTCCAAATTGAAGACACCCAGCAAAATATATTCTCCCAGACAGGTATAAACTACTAAGGGGCTTTTCTTTTCTAAGGGATCTTCAAGGAAGCAGCTCCGTGTGGGGATGGCCGGTTTATCCGGATGAATTAGCTTCCCTTCTTGAGTGCAGATCTTCTTTATTAGCTCAGGGTTTGCCATTCCTATCCCGTCACCGATGTAATTTACCCCACAACTCAAGGCATGAGCTACAAGCTCTGGTATTATGTCAGCATCGTCGTGGTACTCTAGAGGAAAGTTGAGCTGGTCGTATTTTTTCACCTTTTTGTAGGATTCTTTTCCGGTAAAGTAAACATCAAAACAGGGATAGAGACCAAAAGCCCAGGCAAGTGAAGAGTTGTAGAAATTCTGGTATATCTCATATAAATCCGGCTTCATCCTGAAGTCATCACTGGTTCTTATGAAATGAGCATTTTTGGTCTTAAGGGCCACTGGGTACAGCTTGCTCGGGCACATACACATCTGCACTGGTATATTGTATTCACCAAAAGACTCTATGACCTCTACCAACCACTTCTCCTTCTCTCCTATATGATTTAGGCTCCTGAACCTGTTCACATGCACAAGGTTATCTGGCTCAACCCAGATGGCCCGCCAGTCCTTGAATTGTTTTGCCTTATCGAGCCAAAACTCTTTCCCTACCGGGATGTTGTCCTTCTCACTCCAGGGATATTTCTCACGATAAGGAGTATTCTCATCGAAGTAGGTAGTCCAGATCCAAAGACCTATAGGAGTTTTTTCCTTTACGTTCTCAAATCGATAAGGAAAATCTTTTTCATTGGGTTCAAGTTCAACAACTCCCCAGATTGAGTTTATGAAATCTAAGATTTCCTCCCCGCTTGCTTTTTTAATTTTTTCAGCGAATTTAGAAATTTCTTCTGATGACGACCATCTTTTGGAGCTCTTATACCACATCACATCTATCTGTAACCACTTCGCAGGAATTTCCTTGACCTGGAGGTCATTCAAGACTTCCGGAAGCATTTTTTGGTTTAAGAAGTTGAAGTAGAACGATCCATTTGCTGTTGAGTAACCCAAGTGAGTGTGGCACTCAGCAGCTACTCCCGGGATTCGTCTATGGTGAAGCCTTCCCAGGAAAGAGCCAGCTTCAACTAGTGCCTCACTGGGGCCCTTACTTGAATAAAATATCATTACCTTATGTTCAAGGGAACCCTGAGGAATGCCAGAGAGCTCGCAGGCTAATTCTCTCCTGTTTTCTTTTTTTCTACAAACAAATCTAGTATCTATGAAATTATCTGCCGGTAAAATTACTATTGTTTTTCTCTCATCGTAGACCCAGAAGGGTAGATATTCTGCAGTGTCTCCCTTTGCTTTTAACAATCTTTTCAAGGCATTTTTTGGCTTCTCTATTCTTATTATTGGCCAAACCCCTCTCTCATCAGAAGATTGTATGGCTGCCACATAGAGGTTTTCATCTACTGAATTTTCTGGAAATAGCGGAAAATCAATGTCTAATGGCCTACCAGGAGGATCCGGCAAGCGGAAGATAGCCAAAATCGCTCCTTGGCTATAAAACTTGAACTCCACCTCGACCCTTAATTCACCTGACCACTTTTGCCTCATCCATTGGCATTTACCTAATTTATCAACTCCTGAGCCGAGGGAAAGTTTATCTAATTTCAAGGAAGAGGGAGACAGCTCTCTTTTGTCTACCATCACTCTCCAGCTACACTTTCTGACCCAAAAACTTTCTGCAAATCCAAAATCATAGTCCTCTGGCTTACACCGAAACCTAAAATTCTGCCTTTCATCTTCAAAAAGAACCTGCTCGTCTTCTTTGACCATCTTCATAAGACAACCCTCCCTCTTTTTGCAGTTGTTCCCAACAGATACCCCTTTTAGAAATGGAAATCCGGTTATTATACACTTTTTTTAACCTCATTTATCTTCTTTTAAAAAACCTCTGAGTTAAAAAGGGAAAGAGCTATTATTAAACCATAGACTAAAGGCCTTTTGCCTATCCCTTGATGCCTCCAATGACCAGGCCGCTGCGGATGTATTTCTGAAGAGAAATAAATATAATGATGATGGGAGCTATAGCAACAATCGAATAGGCCATCAGGTCATTATATTTGATTCCATACTGGCCGATGGCATTATAAATCCCAATAGTTATGGGTCGCAGCTCAGCTTTCGTTAAAAAGGTGAGAGCAAAGACAAATTCCCCCCAGGCAAATAAGAAAGTGAGGATGGAGGAAACCATGATGGCCGGAAGAGCGAGGGGGAGGATAACTCGCCGGAAGGCTCCCAATAAAGTGCACCCATCAATTCTGGCTGCGTCTTCCAATGCTTTAGGGAACATAAGAAAATAGGGTCGCAGAATGAGAATAGCAAAAGGTAACCAAAGCATGACATTAGCTAGAATGACGCTAAGGTAAGTATTAAGAAGTCCGAGCCTATTAAATGTGATAAACAGAGGAAGAACCAGAGAAACATCGGGGAGCAGTTGAGAAATGAGAAGAATAGAGATGAAGAAGGTCACTCCCTTTATCCTAAATCGTGCTAATCCATATGCGGCTAAGACCCCCAGTGTTATGGTTATCATGGTAGTAAAAGAGGCAATAATAAAGCTATTCTGAAGGTAGCGTCCAATAGAGCCTTCTGTGAAAGCGACGGAATAGGATTCTAAGGTAGGATTTTTTGGAACGAGCAGAGGGGGTTTGGTAATGACTTCTGCAGAAGGCTTTATCGAGGTTACAAACATCCAGTAGAAAGGGAATAAAAGGATAATAGCTATAAAAATTCCTGTAAAAATAAGAAGCATATCTTTATTTTTCCTCACTCTCTCGCCTCCTCTTTGGCAGTAAATATAAGATAAGCAGATATTATGATGAAAAGAAGAATTAAGAGAATATTGGTAGCAGCCGCGCCCTGGCCGAATTCAAAAAAGAGAAAGGATAATTTGTAAGCCAAGATTGGCAAAACCGTGGTTGAATTAATAGGTCCTCCGCCGGTCATAGCATAGATAAGACCGAAGATTCTGAAGGTGTAGATAAAACCAAGGGTGAGTACGATGAGGATAGAAGGTCGTAGTAAAGGTAAGGTAAGGGATGCGAATCTCTTTAGAGGACCTGCTCCATCGACAGCGGCCGCTTCATATATGTCCGAGGGGATAGCCGTAAGTCCAGAGGCTAATATCATCATATTAAAAGGTATCCCAATCCAGATATTAGCCAGCATCACTCCAGATAAAGCAGTCTTAGGGTCAGCCAGCCAGGCAATTCCTTCTTCAATAAAATGAAGTTTTATCAATAGCTCATTTATAAGACCATAATCCCCACTGAGAAGCCATCTAAAAAGGATGCTCACAGCCACCTGAGGAACCATCAAGGTGATCAAGAGAGACCCTCTCAGATGGCCCGCCAGGGGGAAACTCAAACTAAAGAGCAAAGCAAAAGCAAAACCGATGGTAAACTGGAAAAAAATACAGCCAATGGTAAAAATGAGAGAGTTCTTTAAGGAAATAGGAAAGGTAAGACTGGTAACTACTTGCCTATAATTTTCCAACCCGATGAAATCCTTGGTAGGTTTCATTAGAGTGGTCATATTAACTTCTTGAAAACTCAAAATAAGATTAAAAGACAGGGGATAAATCATCACCAGGACAATATATATGAAGGCGGGTAAGATATATAAGTAACCTACTCTTTCACCTTTAGTAAGGGACTTGATCTTTATTTTCACCTCTTTTCACCAGTCAGAAATATATAGTCCTCTTTCCAACTTATCTGAAAACAGCTGGGCTATCCGCCTTTTATAAAGTCCGGATAGCCCAATTAAAGCTATTTACTTAGATGAGTTTTTCTATTTTCTTGGCTGCATCCTTCAGAGCCTGTGTTGAGGTTTTTGCTCCTAGCAGTGCTTCTTGGAGAGCTGTGTAGATAGCTTCGGAGATTTGAGGCCACTTGGGATGGGGACCACGGGGCCGGGCATATTTCATCTGTTCAACAAATACCTTTCCCACCGGGTCGCTCCAGTGAGGAGAGGTTTCAGCTACCTTTTTCAAAACGGGAAGACAGCCCCATTTATAGGCCAATTCTTCGAGATTCTTTGGCTGGTAAACCCACTTAATAAATTCCCATACCGCATCGATATTCTTTCCCTTGAAAAAGGCAAAATTCACTCCCCCCATAGCCGAGGCTTTCTCTACTCTTCCCGGGAGTAAAGCTACTTTAAAATTTACCTCTTCCATAGCTGGAAGGCACCAAGGACCGTTAACCATCATAGCCGCCCCTTCATTCACAAATTGCACCCTAACTCCCGACCATTGATCCATACTGACGATTTCCTTGGATACATAACCTTTCTTTATCCAGTTGACCCATAGTTCGAGAGCTTCCACAGCCTTAGGGTTGTCAAGATTGTCAATGTTTACTCCATTTTGCCAGAGAAAAGGCAGCCACTGGAAGGTCCCCTCTTCCGTTCCTATGGCGGAAACAGAGAGTCCATATACTCCCGGCTTAGTGAGTTTTGCGGCATAACTGGTCAATCCTTCCCAGGTAGTGGGAGGTCTGTTGGGATCAAGGCCAGCTCCCTTGAACATATCTACGTTGTAGAAAAGAGCCAGCGTGTTTGTCTCAATGGGAATCCCGTACCCACGGTTTTCCCATACAGTTGATCGCCATGGTCCAGGGAAAAAATCTTCTCCTGAGTATTCCCACTTAGCAATCCTATCTGTGATATCAGTGTAGGCTCCCATAACGGTGAAGCTAGCGTGATCAGGATTATCTATCATCATAAAATCGGGAGGATTTCCAGCGGCTACTGCTATAGCAACTTGTCTCTTCAATTCACCAAAAGGGATGTTTTTTGCCACCACCTTTACTTGATTCTGCGACTTGTTGAATATATCAATGGCTGTATAAAGGTAATTCCCCTCTGGTACATAGGACCACATTTCAACTGTTTCCAAGGCATAAACTCCGCTAACTAACAAAAACGAAAATGCAATACACAGCAAGAAACCCACGCACCTTCTTCTCTTCTCCATCTTTATTTACCTCCTTTGATTTGGCATTCCTTAATAAAAAGCCTACCTTTAAAGAAATTGGTAATCAATGACCCACCTCCTTTCCCCTCAGTAATAATAGCTACCTTATTTCTTAATCTCATCTTTTTTATTCGACTGTAAGTGGAGTGACTTACTGCTAAACCAGATAGATTAAATTACAAATTATTTACCTGTTCTATCTGAAAGAGAAACAGCTTATTTGGAAGGTATCCCCGACCAGAACGTGAAGTTCTCTCTATGAGGAGGCTTTCTTCTTTTCATCTCCTGGTAAAACCCATAGGTTCTCTGGACAAATTTTTCCTGCAGTTTGGGTTTGGCTACAAAAGTGCCCCTACCCTTCTCCTTATATACGATCCCATCCTGACATAGTTTATTCAAAGCCTGACGTACAACGGTTCGGCTGACTCTAAAAGTAGAACAAAGCTCAGCTTCTGAAGGAAGGGCATCCCCGGGTTTTAACTTACCATTCTCTATTTTTTCTCGCAGCAATTGTTCCAATTGATAATAATAGGGGATAGGTGAAATTTTATCTATACCTATGATATCTATAACTATATCCTCCTATAATTACAGGACCACTATTCGTATATTATCCTACAATTGAAGATTTGTCAATCCCCCGCATCTCGCAAGCGAAAAACGTAAAATAATTATGACAAAAAAATGCATTTGAGGGAAGATTGAACCATGTCATATTATTTATACAAGGAAGCTAAATTGCGCTAATTATACAAATACAATAAACTAAAGAGAAAGCTAAAAATACGATAAATTCTTTATATATTGGTTTCTATGAATTTCCTAAAAAAATGTCACTACGGTAAATATTTTCTGACGAGCTCGAGGCCCCCTTTAGCTATATCATCCGGGGTGAGTGCAAGTTGACGCCAGACCTTAGCAGCAGCTCCAGCTCCACCACCAGGCTCAGGCCAGAAAGATTCAACTGTAAGCCACCTTTTATATCCAATCTTTTTCAGAGCACCAAACACCCCTTCCCAATCAATATGTCCCGTTCCTGGAATCCCCCGATCAGACGCACATACATGAAAGTGGTAAAGTTTATTACCGGCTTCGAAAATTGCTGCAGGAAGATTTTTCTCCTCAATGTTCATCTGAAATGTATCCAAAAGTAAACCTACATTGTCCTTACCAACTTTTTTTAAGTAACTGAGTCCCTCTTGTACAGTTGCAATTAAATAACATTCGAATCGGCTACAAGGTTCAATAGCAAGGTCTACCTTCAAAGATTGGGCATACTCAGCGACTTCTCTAATACAATCAGCAGAACAATTTAGCTCATCCTCAGTTGGTGGATTACCAGAAAACCCACCCCAGACACCATAGAGAATTCCAGCAATAAAGTCACTATTAAATTCGGCAACGGCCTCCACACACTTTTTCAAATGCTCAATTCCACGGCGCTGTTTTCTTTTATTGTTCGTAGCAACATTCTGAATTGGCTCAAGTCCGGCGCAAAATGTTGCTGCAAGTCCAGTTTCTGAGAGTCTTTCTTTCAACTCTCTGATGGGAAGGTTTTTTAAGATCTGTGTATCAAGGGGGATTTCAATCCCATCGAAGCCAAGATGTTTAATATGATCTATAAGATGGAGGGAATTCCTATCAAAGGTTGGACCCCATAGAAGGCACCAGGCACCACACTTAGCCATCATTTCCTCCTTCACTCTCGCCTCTGGGCAAATTAGGTAATATTAAGACTCGTAAACCTTTGGAAATTACCTTCAGTTCATCTACAGCTTCAATTGCCTTTTCTGTAATCTCATCCAAACCAGCAATATAGGCATCCACTCCCTTTACCCTCTCCATCACTTCTTTCTCCTTATAAGGGTCTTGCCAGTTCATCCAAGATACTCGAGGGGAGAAATAGGGCTTTGCCGATTCCTTCGGAATTCCCCCCTCGACGGCTCGATCGGCAAAGCCGACTCTCGCTTCGCTCGAGCAAGTCGAGCCTGCTCCCCTCTTTTTTCTGATATCTCGTCTGCCGAGGTTTACTTCATAACAATTGAGAGAAATTATTGAAATTCCTATACCTCCAGATAATCTGGTAACCTTTTTCGGTCAATAGCTCCACCGGCTCCTTTACCAGTTTTCCAAAGGAGGTGGAGGTAACCAATACTTTAATAGCCATCTTTTCTCTCCTTTCAAAAAGCAACCATTTTTTTGTTCTGGTATTTTTTATCCTAACCCGCAGGAGAGTTTTCAAACCTTGCCAGTTGCTATTTTAAGGAAGCAATTTGCTCATAAATGGGCACCAGAGCTTGGTACGCATTCTTAAAGATAGGATATAGTTTCTCATATCTTTCCCGGGCCGAGGGACGAGGACTCTGGACCTCCACAATCTTTACTAACCTCTCTGCCACTCTAAAATTTTTAAAGATCCCCGTGCCTATTCCACCGGCAATAGCAGCCCCCAATGAGGTAGCCTCCTTCAGCAAGAGAGGGCAAAGAATTTTTCTTCCATAAACATCAGCCATGATCTGGCGTAGCAGCCTTCCTTTGGCTCCCCCTCCAATCACCCTCACTTCCTCTACCCGAGCACCTTGATGCTCAAAAGCATCCAGGATAATCTTCAGGTTAAAGACAATACCCTCCAGAACAGATCTAATAAGATGTTCTCTTTTATGAGTGAGGGTAAGACCGATAAAGGCTCCCTTTGCATCCGGATTCCAGTAAGGACTTCTCTCCCCCATTAAATATGGTAGAAAAAGTAAATTTTGAGCACCAGGCTCAACCGATTCTGCCTTCAAATCCATAATTTCATAGGGATCTACCTTTGCCTCTCTGGCAGCTTCAGTCTCCACCCAGCAGATATTATCCTTGAGCCACTGATAAGCTCCTCCCGCGGTCTGCATAGTACCAGCAGGCATAAACATTCCCGGATCAAGGTGAGAGAAGGTAAATGTTCGTTTTTCTGGATCATAAATAGGTTTTCGACTGGCCAGAGCAATCCAGGAAGAAGAACCCACGTAGTTATAAGAGCTTCCTTCCCTTACCACTCCTGCTCCTACCGCGGCACAAGGTCCATCACCTCCACCCATCACTACCGGAGTGCCCGGCCTAAGGGAAACCTCTTCACTAATTTCTCTGGTAACCCCACCTACCACGTCAACAGAAGTATGTAATTCGGGCAATATTTCCACGGGGATTCTGGTTGCCTTCAGCATCGGGAAAGACCACTCTCTTTTTTTAATGTCAAAAAGATTCATCCCTGAAGCATCGGAATAATCAGTAGCAAACCGATGAGTTAATCTGTAAATAATATAATCCTTGGCATGTATAAACTTATGTACCTTTTTGAAAATTCCTGGTTCATTGTCCTTGACCCACATGATCTTAGCTGCTGAATAAGTGGGGCTGATGCGATGACCGGTGACCTCGTATACCTCATCTTCTCCCATAATCTCCCTAATTCGGTTTGCCTGCTCAACTCCTCTTTGATCTGCCCAAATAATGGAGTTTCGCAAAGGATTTCCTTGCTTATCGAGTGGCAGACACCCCATCATCTGTCCACTAAAGCTGACGCAAGCCACTTTTTTTTTAGATATTCTAACCTTTTTTAATAGATCCTGCGTAGAAACACAAACCGCTTTCCACCAATCCAGGGGGTCCTGTTCTGCCCAATTCACTCTAGGATAATGGGTCACATAACTATGAAAACTACTAGCTACGAGCTTCCCCGTTGAGTCGTAGAGTGTTGCTTTATTGCCGGTGGTGCCCAGGTCATGGGCTAAAATGTATTCTTTTTTCATTTGTAGAAGGTTTTTGTATTAATTAGCACAGATTTAAATGTTTTATCTTCTCCTGGTATACCTTTCAATAAACCGGTATGGGTAGGGAAGGGGGATATCGCTCGCTTTTTTCAGTTTATTCATCTCCTCCTCTGAAAGCTGCCAACCTATACACCCTAAATTTTCTTTTAACTGCTCTAAGGTGCGTGCACCTAGAATGGGGGCAGTTATACCGGGCTGTTGCAGAATCCAGTTCAGGGCTATTTGAGCAGGAGTTTTTCCGCGATTTTTGCCTATTTCAATAAGGTTATCAACAACCCGCCAGGTGAATTCACTTTCACGCTGCTCTGGTTGATCATCCCATCTATCTTTCCTACCGACCCTACTGTTGGGTGGAGGGGACTGATTTCGTAGGTACTTGCCTGCAAGCCATCCACCTGCTATGGGAGACCAGGCCAGAAAGCCTAGTCCCTCCTCTCTGCAGAGAGGAAGAAGCTCCCACTCGGTACTTCTCACAATGAGGCTGTATTCGGCTTGCAGAGACCTAAAAGATTCCCATCCATGAATTTTGCTGAGCATTAAAGCTTTTTGGAGTTGAGAGGCAGTGTAATTAGAAGCCCCCATATAACGGATTTTTCCCGCCCTCAATAAATCATCCATGGCACCCAAGGTTTCTTCTAATGGTGTTGAGATGTCAAAACAGTGAACCTGGTAAAGATCAACGTAATCTGTTTGCAGCCTGCGTAGGCTCTCATTGATTGACTGGAAAATGTGCTTTCGTGATGCACCTGTATCATTAGGACCATCTCCGGTAGGGAAAAAGACTTTAGTAGCAATAATCACCGAATGTCTGTTTTCTCTCGCTTTCAGCCAGGAACCGAGCATTGACTCTGCTACCCCGTTATTGTAGATATCAGCGGTGTCGAAAAGATTACCTCCCGTCCCCACGAACAAATCTGCCATGGCGTGCGCGGTTTTCTCATCTGCGCCCCAGCCGAATGTCTGTGTCCCCAGCGCAAGCTCAGAAACCTTCAGCCCGGTATCCCCAAGAAATCGGTACTGCACGTCTTCCTCCTTTTTATCTGTTGTAAAAAATTATAGTCTCTCTGTTTAATAAATCAAGAAAAGCAACATACATATTCTTATTAACAAAAGCAAACAGTGCAAGTTAACTGTGAGGTAAAATTCATTAATAATTCCTGGAAAGCCAGTCTTCCATAATAGTCTGAGTAGCACTTGTTCCCAGACGGGTTGCTCCCGCTTCAATCATGGCGAGAGCATCACTTAACCCAAGGATTCCACCGGATGCCTTGACACCAAGACTAGGACCCACTATCTGATACATTAATTTTATATCTTCGACCTTAGCCCCTTCGGGACCAAAACCGGTCGAGGTTTTGACATAATGAGCCCCCGCTTCTTCCGCCAGCTTGCATGCCTCGATCTTCTCGTGCTCGTCCAGGTAACACGTCTCCAGGATTACTTTCACCAGAGCACCTCGTCCGGCTTCCACTACCTGTTGAATCTCCTCACGCACGTACTTGTAGTTACCTTCTTTCAAAGCCCCTATATTAAGGACCATATCAAGCTCCGAAGCACCATCTTCAACAGCTCGTTGTGCCTCGGCCTTCTTTATCACAGGAGCATTTGCTCCCAGAGGAAAACCAATCACCGCATCCACTTTTACCTCAGAGTTTTTCAAAATGTCGGCACAGAGTCTCACATAGCACGGATTGACACCGATCGTGGCGACCTTGTATTTCAAAGCGATGCTACAGCCTTTTCTAATCTGTACTTCGGTAGAGGATGGTTTGAGAACAGCATGGTCTATAGTCTTTGCCAGTTTTTCCTGTGTAAGAGATGAAACTTCTAGTTTCTGTATAATTCTTTCCCCTCTATCATCTAGCATTGATTCACCTTCCTTTTCGAAGTCACGAAGACCTGCATCATAACCTGGTTATAGCATGACATTACCTCCCGTATATCATACCACGGAAGGTGTCAATGGCCAGTAAAATGTCAGGAAAATTATTAGGGTAAGTTTCCTCAAAACTGAGACGGTATGTTTCAGTTATTCGTCCAAAGGTTTCTTAGATTTACAGAAGCATTATCCAAAAAGCAGCGGCTAACCTTAATTAAAAAAGAGTCTTCATAACTGAGCTTTAAATTCCTTATCCCGGTCATCTCCCATATTATCACTTGCCTATGGGTATCAAGCCTTTCACGAAATAGCGCTGCAGACTAAGGGCTATGATCACCACCGGAGCTATGGCCACCGTTGACATGACCGATATATCCCACCATTGGGGTCCCCTTTGAAAGTGCTGGGAGGCAATCAATATGGGCATAGTTCTAGCTTGATCATAGGTCAAAATTAAGGCAAAGAGAAACTCATTCCAGGCAAAAATAAAACAGAGAAGAAAAGTAGCCGCCAGGCTAGGCAAAGTTAGCGGAAGAACCACCCTGAAAAATATCTGGGACCGTGAAGCCCCATCAACCATGGCTGCCTCCTCGATGGAGGTAGGAATTTGCGATAAAAAATTCCTCATCATCCAGGCTGCAATAGGTAAATTGAATGCAGTATAGATGAGGGTCATGCCGAGTCGAGTATCGAGAAGATTTACTACTTTAAACATTAAAAATAAGGCCAGTCCAATCACAATAGGCGGCATCATCCTCTGGGAGACAATCCAGACGAGGATATCTCGATTACCCAGAGGACCAACTCTAAACTTAAATCTTGTCAGGCCGTAGGCGGCCATGGTGCCCAATAAAACAGCAAATAAAGAACTGGTGGTGGCAATGATTGTGGAGTTGACCAGGGGGCGAACTACCTCTTCTCTTTCCACCGTAAATATTCCCTGCCACCACTGCAACACGGGTTTGAAGTCTACCCAGGGCACGTATTTAGGACCCAGGAAAACATCTAATTTTGGCTTAAAAGAGGTAGTTATCATCCAGTAAATGGGAAATAGAACAAATGTTGCCCATACAATGAGCAAAATATAGGTATAGAACACCGAAAGTTTTTCTTTTCCCGTAAGTTTCACTCCAGAGTTACCTCCTGGAATCTTCTGGTCATAGAGAAGAAAATAATAGAAATTACCAGGACGGTGATAAAAAGGCTAAAAGCGATGGTGGCCCCATATGCTAAATCGAAAGCGCGAAGTCCCAGACTGTATCCGAATAAAGTCATGCTTTCAGAACTTATCCCGGGACCTCCCCCAGTTAAAATATATATCTTGTCTATTATCTTTAGAACCTCGATAGTTCTAAGCAAGATCGCGGCGATAGATGCAGGAGCCAGCAAGGGAAATACAACTTCCCTAAATAGCTGCCAACTAGAGGCACCATCTACCCTGGCAGCTTCGAGCAAAGCAGGTGGAATACTCTGCAGACCAGCAAATAAGATGAGAATCATAAAAGGCGTCCAGTGCCAAATATCCGATAGTATAACTGAATATAGCACTATCTTCGGCTCCGTTAGCCAGGCGACGGCAGGAAGCCCCAGCAAAGGCAAGACATGGTCAATGGGGCCCCGGGTAGGATTAAACATCATCCTCCACATATATCCAACTGCAATAGGAGTTAACATCATAGGAAGGAGAAACAAAACTCTAAAAAATGTGCTCCCTTTGACTCTTCTACTTAGCAGCAGAGCTAATCCCAGGCCCAAAACATATTCAATAGCTACCGCTATAACTGTAATTAAAATGGTGTTCGACAAAGCATTGTAAAAGCGCTCATCACCAAATAGCCTCATCCAATTTCTAAGTCCGGCAAAATGAATTTTTAGGCCACCGAGAAAGGATACTTTACCAAAGCTTAAGAAAAGCGAAAAAAGGAAAGGGAATATAGTTAAAACTAAAAGGATTATCACTGCCGGAAGAAGAAACGCTCTTCCTGCTTTCTTTCCCGTAAATGAGCCCCAGATGTTTTTCATTAAAATTTATTCCCCTTCCAGATACTCGAGGGGAGAAATAGGGCTTTGCCGATTCCTTCGGAATGCCCCCCTCGACGGCTCGATCGGCAAAGCCGACTCTCGCTTCGCTCGAGCAAGTCGAGCCTGCTCCCCTCTTTTTTCTGATATCTCGTCTGCC
>CAZIXA010000050.1:0-15277 GCA_964543295.1 uncultured Clostridia bacterium
ACCCTCTGTATACGACTTACAGAGATATTTTTTACCAGGCACTGTCGAACGGGAGTTGGTATGCCCTTGCAGGATTGGCTATTTCCTCAGCAATTTCCTCTTCTCCGGGAAAAAGAAAAGTGCTTGTTATAAAGAGTATTAAACAAACACTAGCTCCAAAAATATGCAGTCCTGATCTTCTATTTAAGAACGTGCTAGGAATAAAAGCATAGGCAGCAAAAATAAGAAAACCAAAAAGGCCGATTATCCCGGTTATATTCCAAAGAGATTGCCACATTGTAGATTCTTTAACTTTTTATATTGAGAATTCATCCTCTTTTTAGGGAATTTTAGTACAAAGTTAAGCCTATCGGAAGTTTAGATAACCAGGTAAAGCTCGTTGGAGTTAAACATCCCCCCTCAAGGTAAAATTGTCCTTGCCCAGGGATATATTTTGGTCAAGGGACATTAATGAGTTAATAGATAGATTCGGTATCAAGATATCAAAATATCCGAGTGTGGCAAAACTTTGTTCTTTCGTATTTGTCGTCTAGACCTCTTTTACTTTCTTCTTGAAGTAATAATTCCTGCTATGATTCTTCCTTGGAAAGTGTACAATATCGTTGTAGCCAAAGAAAATTGACATTCGTAAGAGGAGCCCTATAATAGTGCCTGCCATAAATAGAACGTGAAAAACAATAAAAAAGGAGGGTACAATGTTTACCTTGTTAAGAAAAGGATGGAGAGTGGGGTTAGTAGTGGGAATGGTGGCCTTGGCACTGGGGGTGGTAAGCGCGGTTGTTTTTTCTGAAGGAACGGGGGAACCAACGGTCTCTTCTCTTCAGAAAACTCTAATCCAGGCATCAGAAGATGTTGCTCCAGCTGTGGTAAACGTCCGGGTAGTGCAACTTACCTACGATATGTTTCTAAATGTCGTTCCTCAGGAGGGGCTGGGATCAGGTATCATCTTCAGCAAAGAAGGATACATCCTTACCAATGAACATGTTATCCATAAGGCAAAAGAGATTAAAGTCCTGTTACCTGATGGGAGAGAGTTTGATGGAAAACTGGTTGGTTCTGACCCCAGAACTGATCTTGCGGTGGTAAAGATTAAAGCGAAGGATATTCCTTTGGCAAAGCTCGGCAAATCAGATACCTTAAAACCAGCAGAGTTCTGTATCGCTATCGGCAATCCTTTTGGATTGCAAAACACAGTCACATTTGGTGTGATAAGTGCAATTGGAAGGCATATCCAGGAGTCCCCAGAGAAGATTCTCGAGAATCTCATTCAGACCGATGCTGCCATCAACCCGGGAAATAGTGGTGGACCATTGATAAATATTCAGGGGGAAGTTATCGGAATCAATACGGCCATTATTCCTTACGCTCAGGGTATAGGATTTGCCATCCCTATAAATACAGCTAAAGATATCATGGATGAACTCATTAAGTACGGAAAGGTAATAAGACCCTGGTTGGGAATATACTTTCTCCCGGTCACTCCTCAAGTCAAAGCGAGGTTTAATCTTACTGTGGATAGCGGCCTCTATGTAGCCAAAGTGGTTGCTGGAGGTCCAGCTGATAAAGGAGGGATCAAGGAAGGGAATATTATTGTCAAGATGAACGGTAAGGATGTAAAAACATATGAGGATGTTCAGGAAATCATGAAGAAAATGAAAGTGGGAGAACAAATAACTCTGGTATGCGTCAGGCAAGGTGAATATAAGAAGATCCAGCTCAAGCTGGGAGAGATGCCTTAAGAGAAGATGAATGATTATGAATCTGAAGACCTATTCTGTAGGTTAGCTCATTTCCAGCCGGGGAATGCTTCCACTTCTCCGGCTGGAGACCAGGGGTGCATTAACGCTATCGTTTAATGAGCTGTATCACTTCTACCTTTAAGTAACATTTTTTCCCGCCGGCAAGGTGTAGGACAGCCGGGCACAATTTTTCCTGAAGATATGCACTTTTCATGAGGAGGTATCCACGATGAACCAGAGTTCAATGAGCATGGAGGAGGCAAACAAGACACCTGTTGATGATCTTTTGAAGAGATTGTCCACAAGCAAGAAGGGGCTTTCCTCCTCTGAAGTAAAGAACCGGCTTGAACAATACGGCCCCAATGACATTCCTGAGAAAAAAGTCAACCCAGCTTTAAAATTCCTGAGTTATTTCTGGGGTCCGATCCCCTGGATGATTGAAGCTGCAATCATTATTTCGGGAATCATTCACCGCTGGGAGGATTTCTGGTTAATCTTTAGCCTTCTCCTGTTGAACGCAATGGTCGGATTCTGGCAGGAACACAAGGCGGACAATGCCATTGAGCTTCTGAAAAAGAAACTCTCACCCAATGCCAGGGTACTGAGGGATGATAAATGGAAGGAGGTACCTGCAAGAGAGCTTGTGCCGGGAGATATTGTACGTGTGCGTCTTGGTGATATTGTTCCTGCTGACCTGAAACTTCTGGACGGTGATTATCTGCAGGTGGATGAGGCAGCCCTCACTGGAGAGTCTTTGCCTGTAGAAAAACATACCGGTGATGTTGGCTACGATGGTTCTGTTGTTCGCCAGGGAGAAATGGATGCACTGGTGGTTACCACTGGAATGAATACTTATTTTGGTAAGACAACCAGGCTTGTGCAGGAGGCAAAAACCCAGAGCCACTTCCAAAGGGCAGTTCTCAAAATCGGCAATTATTTAATTGTGCTTGCCTGTATGCTGGTAACAGTTATTTTTCTGGTGGGATTATTTCGTCATGAAAGCATTCCAGAGATTCTTCAGTTTGCACTGGTTCTCACGGTGGCAGCAATACCGGCGGCTCTACCGGCGGTTCTTTCGGTTACCATGGCCATCGGTGCAATAGCCTTGGCCAAAAAAGAGGCCATCGTGAGTAAACTGGTGGCCATTGAGGAGATGGCGGGTATGGATGTACTTTGCTCTGATAAGACCGGGACTATCACTACCAACCAGCTCACCGTTGGTCAGGTAAACCCGTACTCAGGATTTACGGATGAGGATGTACTATTGTTTTCTACTTTAGCCTCCAGAGAAGAGGACCAGGACCCCATTGATACTACCATTATTACAAAAGCAAAGACGGTTAAAAAAGTTACTGACAGGCTCAATCAGTATAAGATAACTGAGTTCAAACCCTTTGATCCGGTTTCCAAGCGTACGGAGGCCACTGTAGAAGATGTTGATGGCAAACATTTCAAAGTGTCCAAAGGTGCACCTCAGGTAATTTTATCGCTGGTATCCAATAAAGAAGAGATCAGTAGCAGGATTGAGGAAGATGTTGACTCCTTTGCTAGTAAAGGATATCGCGCATTGGGTGTAGCTGTGACCAATGGGGATGGAAAATGGCAATTTGTTGGTCTTATTACCCTTTATAATCCACCACGTGAGGATTCAGCAGCAACCATAAAAACAGCTCAATCTATGGGTGTTAAAACAAAAATGGTGACCGGTGACCATGTTGCCGTTGCCAAAGAGATTGCAAGAGAGGTAAACCTCGGCACCAACATCGTACCTGCCTCTTCTTTTTTGGATAAATCCGATCGACAGGCTCAAGTCATTGTTGATAATGCGGATGGCTTCGCTCAAGTTTTCCCTGAACATAAGTACCACATTGTGGAACTTCTCCAAAAAGAGGAGCACATTGTTGGTATGACCGGAGACGGGGTCAATGATGCCCCTGCTCTGAAAAAGGCTGACATAGGAATTGCTGTTGAGGGAGCAACTGATGCAGCAAAATCTGCTGCCGATATTGTTCTCACAAAATCCGGTCTTTCAGTGATAATTGACGCCATCAAGGAGGCTCGCAAAATATTCCAGCGGATGAGTAATTACTCTATCTATCGCATTGCTGAAACCATTCGGGTGCTGCTCTTTATTACCCTATCGGTTATTGTATTTCAATTTTACCCTGTTACCGCTCTGATGATCATTCTGCTGGCAATTTTAAATGACCTTCCCATAATCACCATATCTTATGATAACGTCAAATACTCTAATGAACCGGAAAAATGGAACATGAGGACACTGTTGAGCATTGCTACCTTGCTGGGGACCATTGGAGTATTATTTACCTTCGGAATGCTCTATATCGGAAAAGATCTCTTTCACTTAACCCCCGGGGTTCTGCAGTCTTTGATGTATCTTAAGCTCTCTGTGGCAGGTCATATGACAGTTTTCATGGCTCGAACAAGAGGTCCTTTCTGGTCAGTAAAACCGGCCAAACCCTTATTCATGGCAGTCGCATTAACACAGCTCACTGCAACACTCATCACTGTGTATGGCATCTTGCTGCCAGCAATGGGGTGGGGATTAGCGCTTCTTATCTGGGGATATGCCTTCACTGAACTGGTGGTAACCGATGCCCTAAAGGTTCGTTTTTACGAGCTCCTGGACCACAAGGATGTAAGGTTTCACAGATAAACAGCAATGACACACATTTTCATGAAAATAACAAATAGCACATTAAGGAGCATGTAATGAAAAATGCTAAGAAAGACAAAAACAAAAAACATATTGGATTTATTGCCACCCGATTAGCCGGCACTGATGGAGTGTCGCTGGAGACAGCAAAGTGGGCCAGCATCTTGGAGGAAGAAGGTTATCGTTGCTTTTATATGGCTGGCGAGCTTGATAGACCGACTGATCGGTCGCTCCTTGTTGAAGAGGCACACTTTGAGCATCCTCTCATTCAGGAGATGTCTCAACAGTGCTTTGGCGTCACAGTTAGAAAGCCCTCTGTCACTAAAAAGATCCATCAAATAAGAGGTGAACTAAAAAGACGTATTCATGAGTTCATTCGGGATTTCAAAATTGACCTCCTTGTGGTGGAAAATGCTTTAAGTATCCCTATGAATATTCCTCTGGGGATTGCTATCACTGAGGTGATTGCTGAGACGGGTATTCCTACCATTGGTCATCACCACGATTTTCTCTGGGAAAGAAAAAGATTCTTGGTAAATGCTGTCTGGGACTATCTTAATATGAGCTTCCCCCCTAACTTTCCCTCTATCCAGCATGTGGTGATAAACTCCTCACAAGAGGAGCAATTGAGTTTTAGGAAAGGTATATCATCGACCCTCATCCCCAATGTGATGGATTTTGAAAATCCACCTTCAATTGATGATTACTCCTCTGACATACGGATCTCTCTTGGCCTCAAGGATGACGAGTTTTTGGTCCTACAGCCGACAAGGGTGGTGGAGCGTAAACATATAGAGGATTCTATAGAGCTGGTAAGCCGATTGAATCGTGGGGGAATAAAAGCAAGACTTGTTATCTCGTATGCCTCAGGAGATGAAGGCCATGAATATGAGATGAGACTGCGTGATTATTCATCGCTTACGAATGTCGACACCCTTTTCATATCTGATATTATTAAATCCTACAGAGGGAAAACTTTGGATGCAAGAAAGATATACACCCCTGAGGATGTCTATCATCACGCAGACCTTGTTACCTATCCATCAAGCATTGAGGGATTCGGCAACGCCTTTCTCGAGGCTATTTATTTTCGCAGACCAATTGTGGTTAACGATTATTCTGTGTATGTTACCGATATCAAGCCCAAAGGGTTCAAGGTTATTGAACTTCCTGATTATGTTGATTCCAGAGCTGTTGAGCTCACCAAAAAAGTTCTTAAAGATCCTGCCCTGACAAAAGAGATGGTTGAGTATAACTATGAGCTGGGTAAAAAGTACTTCTCCTACTCTGTTCTGGAAAGAAAATTGAAGCTGTTACTTGCCAACTATTTCGGGTTAAAGTAAAGTGTTTTTGCTGTGGAGTGTGTCTTGAAAAATAAGTTGTATCGTATCTTAACGGTCAATAGCGGGTCCTCAAGTATAAAATTTTCCTTGTACCACATGGGACAAGCAGAAAGGAAAATACTTCCGGGACAAACATAGGGAATCGGTCAAAATGGCCTGCCCCCATTAATTGTATCACTTTCTAAGTTATAGTCACGGGAACGACAATCTCGGGAGTAGGTCGCCAGTGACTAAGAGCACTGTGCGGCCCTGCCTGATTAAGTTTCTCTTGCCACATCCAAAACCCAGATTGACAAGTGCTGAGATTTGGCCTGGGGTGCTCTAACCTAGTGCTGGAACGGTATGTCGTAGATTGGGATCTCCAAATCTGTCCCGGAAAAAGTTCTAATGTTGTATCGTCCCCGCCCCGCAGGGGAGCCAATATTGAGTTTTGCTATGTTGAGCGATAACATCAAACGGTGTCTTTAGCTCAAATAAAAGCTTTCGGTCATTGAGGACACAGTTCTGAAGTAAGAAGTTTAGGAGTGCTCGTTTTTCGTTTACTTCAGAACTTTTGAAGATTTCCAAGGCTCTACTTGAGAGGTCTAATACAGTCGCAGCCGTAATACAGAAGCTTTCGTCTGCTTTGCTATGTTCTTCCATCTGCAACAATAAATCTTCCTGTTTTTCCTTGTATTCTTTTAACTTTTTGTCATACATTTCCTGAGTAATTCTCCCTCCCAAGCCCTATCCAACTTATGTTAACTAAACAAAGGATACTGTTTTTGTTGATTTCCATTTAAGAAGTAACAAAGGGAAAGCAAGTTGACAAGAAAAGAGACTTTGTCATAAATAGTTTGGTTAAGTAGCCGAGGGAGGATAAGCATTGAAAAGCATGACCTTGGTTATTCCCACATACTGGGGACCCCCAGAAGGATCATCGCCCGTTAAAGAGGAAATCGTTTTTGACCATCCAACTCCCCTGAATAAAGAAGGAACGCTGGGCCGCCTGTTAGCCAGTTTAGAGTCAATGGATAGCAGAGAATTCAAAATGGTTATTGTGGCCGTGGCCACCACCCCTCGGCTCACGAATAATGCCATATCAAAGATAGAAGAAATAATCGAACCCCATAGGGAAAGATACGATATTTCTCTTTTACACAGCCAAAATCTTGACAGGCTAAGAAGTACTCTTATTCATAAACAAGGTGTATCAAAGGCAACATCTGAGCTCATCAGTCTCGGAAACTATCCGGCGGTGCGGAATATGTGTTCCCTAGCCGGTATCCTCAACGGGAGTGAAATAACCGTGTTTCTCGATGATGATGAAGTCATCACCGATAGTAGATTCTTAAGCAAAGTCCAAGAGTTCATTGGCACTGAACATCAAGGCCACCTGATTGAAGCAGTAGCCGGATATTACCTCCAACCTCATAGCTATAAGCTTGATGTGAGTAAGGTACCTGCCTGGCGCAAGCCCTACTGGAACAATGTATCGGCTATGAATGAGGCGTTTGAACTAGTTATTGGAAGTCCTCCCCGGCTAACACCTACTTCCTTCGTCTTCGGGGGTAATATGGTTATTCATCGTAACATCTCAATGAAGATCCCCTTTGACCCCCTTATTACTCGAGGAGAGGACATTGATTTTCTCATCAATCTTAGAATCAACAGGATAACCTTCTGGCTCGATAGGAAGTTATATATTCAACATCTGCCGCCGAAATTTTCCCGGCCAGCTTGGAAGAGTTTACGTGAGGACATAAGGCGATTCCTGTATGAGAGAAAAAAAGTGATGGATCACCAAGGAATAGAAGGTATTAGTCAAAAGGAGTTGATGCCCTATCCAGGTATGTTCCTCGGTCCAGATCTGGAGGAACGGATTACAAGGACAAGCAAGCTTTTGAAGGAGCAATACAAAAAGCTGTCAGATGAGCAGGGAATCGATGAGTGCGACGTAAATATAAAACTAGCAAAGAACAATCCGTTTAAGGATATCGATACCCGTGCTTCGTTCAGGGATCTCACTGAGAGGTGGCAGGAGTTAACCAGAAAAGTGGTAGCTCGGGGGATTCCGGAGTAAAACTTACTTCCCCCTAGTTAGCATAAGGCGGGATCGCGTATGAAAATATTGGTCGTACCAAGAGAATTTCCTCATGCCAGAGTCATTGGTGGTCCAATCATTGTATACAATCGAATTAAATATCTTTCCCGTCGTCACCAGATCGGCTTAGCTTCATTTGTCCATAATGAGGATCGGCAACATTTAGATACGCTTGAACCGTATTTGACTGAGCTGGAGACAATGCCTTATTCTCCCCGCCGGAATGTATTTCGTCGAATAAGTGACTTTTTCTTCTCGGAAGTGCCCCCATATATGTGTAACACGAAGGCGTCCGAGATGTTTCATATGATTGGCACAATGACACAGCGTTCCCACTATGATATAGTAATAGCGGAATATTCGGTCATGGGACAGTACCTTTACCAGAATTCTGGCATTAATCCCCGAACCAAAAGAATTATCTCCTGCCACGAATGCTACACCTTTGCTCGCAGAAAAGTGCACGATCTGTACGGGACTTTCTCAAGCCCCGGTTTCAAAGCCCTACTAGAACTTTATCGGCTTGAGCGCTATGAATTTGCTATGTATCGAGGCGTGGACAAGGTGATAACCCTCACCTCCCAAGAGCGAGAAGGACTCCTTGTTTATGCTCCCGATCTTTACATTAGTGTGGTCCCCCATGGAGTAGATACAGAAGTGTTCACTCCGTCACCTTCTGACAAGCAGAAAATGAGTGTAGCTTTTGTTGGTAATTACCCTCACGATCCTAATCGAGATGCAGTTATCTATTTTATTAAGGACATTTGGCCACATCTCAAAAGAATCCTCCCCGGGATCAAGTTTTACGTTATTGGCCGTGATCCTACCCCGATATCCGTGCCGCAGCGGAGCAAGACCAGAATATTGTAGTCACCGGTACACTAGGGGACGTACGGGATTATCTTAAGAGAGCGAAAGTCTTCGTGGCACCCATAAGGCTAGGAAAAGGGTTCCGGGGGAAAATCTTGGAAGCAATGGCTATGCGTATTCCCGTAGTGAGCACCTCGCTCGGGGCAGAAGGATTTCCGACAGAGGATATGAATAACATCGCTATTGCTAATGATCCCGAGACATTTGTTGATCGAGTAGCTAGGTTATTGAAAGATGATGGACTTCACAGACAAATCGCTAAGAATGCTCGCACTTTAGTTGAGAAGAAATTCTCCTGGGAAAAAGGAGTGGAAGTTCTCGAGGAGGTGTTAGAGAAAGTAGTAGTGAAAGGTTAGCAGTTTGAATTAGCTCCTCTAGGACGCCAAAGGGTAAGGAACAAGGAACGGTGAGCTTGTAGCAATTTTTATGTAAAGGCACCACATTGACTACTTTCCACTAAACTAAAATCCCCATTTTATCTATCTTTTAGACGATGTAAGGAATGTTCACCAGAGCCTTCCAAAACCAGATTGACAACTGCTCAGATTTGGCCGGTATTTGAGAAATATCGATCACAGCTTTGGATCGTGTACTCTCAACTGGGCTGGTTCATTATAGGCTGGAATCTCAATCTCCTCCTCTACACCCTCAAAAAAGGTTCGAACATCGTCCTGCCCCCGGAGCCAACGTCTGGAATACGCTTCATGAGAGCATCTTCACGTCCTTAGTCAAGAAATACTTTCCCATATCCTACCTAGGAGCAAATCTGTCTAGTTTACAAATTTAGAAAAGGTATAGTGATTCTTCAAAATGGATTCAAAGACAAAAAATGGAAGTCAGATTTCCAATTAACTGTCCATCTGCAAGATGAGCTAAAAGCAATTTCTCCTACAGGGAATCTATTTTTGACTAATGTTCACCGCGTTTTCTTAAGCGAACATGAAACACCCACTTTTGAAGATCCTGATGTATCTCAAGCTCCTTTCACCACTCCTCAATGAGTACCCTCGCTACAGTGAGTGTGGTAAATACCTGCCGGTAGACAGCTCATCTCCTAGCTTACCATTGAACGATTCGATGCATCCTCATTCCTCAGAAACTTTCTCTTATCTCCATTCCCTTGTTGCCCTATCGCAACCAACATCGGGACTTAACGAGGTTTTGCAACGAAGGGGCAGAACGTGGGTTGAGAGCCTGAAAGGCTCGATCCGTTAAATTCCTATAGAATAGCCCGAGTTGAAGGCCGCAGGGGACAGTGGTTGAGCACTGCAGCCCAAGGCGAGGAGACGAGAAACTAGGTCCTCGCTATGTCAGTTTTGCGAAGACATCAAAATTACTTTGCGTTTTTGGGGTTCGACAAAATGTTGATTCTTGAGAAAGGACAAAAGTTCTAAAGGAAGGGGCATCCTTATTTGATCATTAAGTTTACTTCCCCAGAAAACTTAGCAACCCGTAAACAAGAAAAGCTGGCCAGACAATCGCTTTCAGAAAACCTATGACTCCCATCCAGAAACCTGTAGCATGAGATATATAGTACACTGCTGCACCAACAACACCTAATCCGTAAACCGCGCCGGCTGGACCACATGAACCAATATCACGTCTAGAATTCTCTTTCTTCATTGCTTTTAACCCTTTATTATTGGATGGTTGAAAAATACATCTTTTCCATTCTCGTAGATAATAAATTCATAGCCACGATCTTTCATCAATCGTCTTATCGTACCTTTGGCCACTTTGTTGTTCTCCTCAAGCTGTAGTGCTTGTTTTCCTTCACTGCACATTCTCTCTCTCAAACCCTTCCCTGGTCTAAATCTGACAGTTTGCCAAGTGGGGATCTGGGTTTCTTTGTCCTGCCTGAGAGCTACATCCTGTTTTTGCCTCTCATATCTCCAGACTCTGCACAAGAGTTTCTCTATCCCATGACTGGCCTAATAGAATTCCCTTGATAGATAGGCTTTAATTCTACGTGTAATTAAATCAATTTGACTTTCCCCGGGAGAGGTAGACATGAGCCACAAATGCTACAACTGCAGGTAGACTTCCGAAAAAACCTGCCCAAAACCATTTATTGACAATCCAGCTTCTTGTGACTCCATAGTGCCTCCTTGAGATGAGGTGGCAACAGATTGCACTTGAGAGTGCAAAACAAACGGCTATACTTCCTGCGTCCAATTTTAACACCTCCTTTCCCCCAAAAGATCTCTATCCCACAACTGGCTTGATAAAAATCTCTTGATACAGTAGATTCGACTTTACCTTAAAATCTCAAAAATTGATCTCTAGTTTTATATTATCTACAGCCGTTCCGTAACGGTTCGCTGAAATCTTTATAAAAAGATATATTTGGAAGAAATTCTCTTTATCGCCGGAACCAATGATTTCTACTACCTCGTTCCAAACTTTTTTCCCTATGGCAAAAATATCTATTTTGCCTATTTTGTCGAGAGACTGAAGAAGCTTTTTTGTCAATTCTGGTTGTTCTTACCTGAAACAAAGTTTCTTTCTGTTCTTCTTTCAAATACGGATTAGTAGTGTAAAAAAAGAAAAGCAAAATAACTTAACAAAATGCAGTACAGTTGACGAAATTGTTGGATATTTATCTTTTTGGGATCGACATCGATAATTTCCCTTATTTTTGTTTTGTGGAACCCCATTAGCGATTCAACAACCAAATTGGCAGCGACAAGAAAGTGCTTAAGTATTAAAGCATTAGGACTATCCAGGTTCTCTAGTTTATTCCACAGGTCGCTGACTACAGCATTATTAGTTTCATTCCAATGTTTTACTCTTCCCGAAATAATGTCTCTCAGATATTTGAACCCATTCATAAATATTCCCTCTGTTGTAAATGTTACACCTCTCACATTTGTAACTCTTCCTCTCTAAAGCGGATTAACAGCTTCTCTTGGCTGTTCCCTTGTTACATCAGCATAAACCTTTAGTTTAGCCTTATTTTGTCTAACCCAAAGTTCTAAAAATAGTGTATCTTGCCAATCAAGTTTGTCTCGCATCTCCTAATCTCATTTGGGGTATACTCGCTCTCCCTTCCTAGTAGCTTCTTCTTCCTCCTTTTCGTTGAAGCGCTCAAGCAGATTAAGGATGAGTTTGGCTTTATCAGTAGAAAGGTTGTCTACAGGCTATTCAGCCCTTTCTTTAATGGTTTTAGTACTCATTCACTTCTCCTCCTCTTGTCTTTATCTCCTTCCCCCACTGGTTAGGAGGGGCTGAGATTTTGGCGTCAGTTCATTACGAAAAATAAGCTATAGGGTTATTTTAGCAAGAAAAGGAAGGGTGTCAAAAAGACCCCTACTGGATCTAGGGAAGGGTTGACTAATAATTCTCTTTTGTTAAATTAACGTTTGGAGCAGAGACTTCCTAGACAATAACAGGCATTTTCGGATGAGAGCCTGTGACGCATCTTGCCTTTTAACGCAGTTTAGTCATTCCGCTTTTAGACTTTGCTCCATTTTTAGTTATCCTTGAATTGTTTGTTCTCGCATGTGTTCAAAAAAGGAATCTCCACAAGAGCCCTCCAAACAGATTGACAACGAACTTTTGAACGAAATTAATTGTACAAATTCCAACAGACATTTCTGAATCTATGAGAGTTTTATTGTCGGTGATTTACGAGAAATGAAGAATAGATTTAGTCTAAAATCACAGATTTCTCAGATAATCTATCGGTACTTTGTTATGATTGATGCCAAAGTTCGAAAATAGCTCCTGTTAAATGATTACGAACAGATATCGGTAGATGCGATCATTTTTCTGCAAAAATTCGTTGACAAGTGCTGAGATTTGGCGTATGGCATCCTCGCTGATAGATGGCTCTCTGCGTCTCCCTCTTCAGTTCAACAAAGAAGTGAGGCTTGTATATGATTCAGCTAGCCAAAAACGGTATAGAAGTCAGGAGGTATTAATCATGACTACGAGACAAAGAATCCGGCAAGCCATAATCTTAATTTCATTTTTGCTGTTTCCTGTTACCATAAACTACTTTTCTCCTTACCTAATAATTGAGGGTGCTTCACAAGGAGTTATCGCAGGCAGTCTCATTATTTTTGTCCTCTTGTTTCTTGTATCGTTATTTCTTGGCAGAGCTTGGTGTGCTTGGGCGTGTCCTGCAGCCGGTGTCCAAGAGTGGTGTTTTACTGTCAACAATACAAAAGCCCGGCAGGGAAAATTCGACTGGATAAAATACTTCATTTGGGTTCCGTGGATTAGCATTATTGTCGTTATGGCGATATTAACTGGAGGATTTCATGCAGTAAATCCATTATATCTGACTGAAACCGGAATATCGGTGTCTGAACCCACTTCCTATATTCTGTACTTTACAATTGTTGGCCTTTTTGTGATTCTATCATTCACCGCTGGAAAGAGAGCTTTCTGCCATTACGTCTGTTGGATGGCACCTTTTATGGTAATTGGGACCAAAATAAAGAATTTCTTTAAATGGCCCTCACTTCACTTGGAAGCTACAAGTGATAAATGCAAACAATGTAAGACATGCGAAAACAATTGCCCGATGAGTCTAGAGGTTAGTAGGATGGTGGAAAGTGGTTCCATGAACCATACGGAATGTATTTTATGTGGTACTTGTGTTGATAACTGTCCAGAGCAGGTGATCAAATACTCTTGGGGGTGGAGGCGTTTTCTTGTGCCCCAGAAGCAAAACCCCGATTGACAACTTCTCAGATTTGGCTTAGGCTGTTTATGGTAGGACTTTTGGGGAGATTCTGAAATGAGAAAACAAATTGCAAAACCGATTTCCGGAGGGTTGATCCTCTCTTACAAGTGTCCTTCCCAGTGCCGGCATTGCATGTATGCCTGCTCACCGAAATGGAAGGCAGATTGGATTTCAGAAGCAGACCTGGAAAAGACTCTGGTGCAGCTATCCAACTATATCGAAGCCAGCCCTTACGGTTCTCAAACAGTGAGCTTAAACTATGGGCTTCATTTTACCGGCGGGGAGCCTTTCTTAAACTATGAGCTCTTGTGCCAGGCAGTAGAGATTGCTGAGAAACTCAATATCCCCTCCACTTTTGTTGAAACCAACTCGTACTGGTGCACCAGTGATGAGCTCACCAGAGAAAAGCTAGAGCTTCTGAAAAAGAGGGGTTTGAAGGGGATTCTAATCTCGGTCAATCCCTTTTACTTGGAGTATGTGCCTTTTGAAAGGACGGAAAGAGCGATCAGAATCGGCCAAGAGGTATTTGGCAATAACCTTGTGGTGTATCAGCTTGAGTACTATCGGCGCTTTAAAGAAGCGGGAATTAGGGGAAGAGTTGCATTGGAGGACTACTTCAGGCTCGAAGGAAGAGACAGCTTTGTTAAGAACGTGGAGTTCTTCATCATGGGAAGAGCCGCCTATACCCTAAAAGGTAAATTCGGAGAACTTTTCCCGCGGCACAGCGCGAGCTACTTCTTCAGCCAACCCTGCCGACCCTCATTTCTGAGAAACTGGCACAACCATTTTGATAACTATGGAAATTATGTCCCCGGCTACTGTGGGGGAATCTCTTTGGGAGATTGCCGAGAGTTGGATAATCTATTAGAGGAAGGCATCGAGACTAAGGAATACCCGATTCTGGGCTTTCTCATTGATGAGGATCTTGAAGGTCTGTTTCGATTTAGCAAAGATTTGGGCTATCAAGAGAGGCAGGAAGGCTATTTTTCGAAGTGCCATCTGTGCATGGATATGAGAAAATATCTTGCCGGACGGGAAGAGTTTGGGGAACTCAAACCAAGAGAATTCTACTTACATCTGGACTAGAAGACGTATCTAGAAAGGGACACCCACAATCCGGGTCGAGAGCAGCACAACCCTGGCCAGTAAATCCTCTCCAAAAACCGGATTCACAACTAATGAGATTTGGCTTAATCTCTCGGGAGATGATACTATCAGGAGAGCTTTAAGTAAATGGTAAGTTCTAACATAGCTAGTCATCTAACATCGTTTGAGCGTAAGGAGGCACCAAATGAGATATGTTATTTATGTGGTGATCATCTCGGCCATGGTTCTTGTATCCGCTTCAACCTTCGCTGGAGTGATTGGTAAAACCAATGAGGAAGTACGCACCATTGCTGAGCCTATTCTCGATAATATTCTTGAAGGATTCAAAACAGATGACTATGTAAAGTACTCGAGAGATTTGGATGATACCCTGAAGGAAACAATTCCGGAGAACAAGTTTCTTGAGACTGACCGTCAGATTGAGAGTTCCATTGGAAATTGCCAATTCCGAGAATACCTTGGTTTTCTAACTAAGGGCCAAATGACCATGGTTCTGTGGAAGGGAAGGTTTGATAGATCGGTAGATGATGTCTTGATCAAGCTCGTGGTATCGAAACGAAAGGATAAATACCTGGTTACGGGTCTTTGGTTTCAATAGGCTAGCAGCAACGGCAGATAGCGCAGCATGGAAGATTGGTGTATGTGACACTTATCCAAAATTCTGTTTCACGAGGACTTTTTTCCTGCCAGGATCCCACATTTCTGATAAGCTTAACTTCCCGAATGACTTCCGGAAATAGGTATCAGTAAAGGCATTGATTTTTG
>CAZIXA010000051.1:0-5697 GCA_964543295.1 uncultured Clostridia bacterium
GACTCTCGCTTCGCTCGAGCAAGTCGAGCCTGCTCCCCTCTTTTTTCTGATATTTGGTCTACCGAGGTTTACTTGATAACAATTAAGAGAGATTATTGAAATCCCGATACCATAAATTTTCATATAAATCGACCCCGCCGGTGTCTATACCTACAATGGTGGGAAAGTCCTCAACCCATAGCTTATAGACCGCTTCAGGCCCCAGGTCGGAAAAGGCTACAATTTCTGCCCGTTTTACCCTCTTGGATAAATAGGCTCCCGCTCCTCCAAAAGTAAGAAAATAAACTGCTTTGTATTTCCTTAGAGCTTCTCTTACTGCTCCGGATCTCTGTCCCTTGCCTATCGTTCCTCGTAAGCCCTTGGATAAAAGATGCGGAGTACACCTGTCCATCCGCGCGCTCGTAGTAGGTCCACAAGACCCAAAGGGTCTTCCCGAACTAGCCGGGGTGGGAGCAGTATAATAAATAATCTGGTCCTCCAGGGGAAAAGGAAGAGGCTTTTCTTTTTCTATGAGGTTGACTAATCTGGTGTGGGCGGCATCCCTTGCTGTATAGATGACTCCACTAATTAGGACTTCATCTCCTACCCTCAAGCTTTGAGCTGTGGTCCTACTGAGGGGAGAAGTGACCCTAACCGGTTCTATCTTCATCTTTTTGGGATCTTTCCTTGGGGAAAACCCGATCGAAAAAACCTCCTATCCGACGGACCACATCAAAAATCCCACCCAAAAAGGCCCCCATCACCACCAAAAAAATTATCAGCACCAGGGGCCAGGCAAAAATCAAAAGTAAAGCTATTAAAAGGCCCCCAAATCCTCCCATAATTTTGCCCAAGTTTCTTTTTAAAGAATTCCACATACCGGCTACCTTTTCAATTCTTTCTCTTTCTCAAAAAGGTGGGAATATCCAGTTCATCACCCGCATGAATACCCAGATCTAGCTGTTTTGAGCTGGGCGGTGGTTTCTTATCCTCTTCAGTGATCTTACCTCCAGCGACAATAAGAACAACCACCACCTCATCAGAAATAGTCTCGTCAATGCTCACGCCAAAGACAAATTCCGCCTGGGATGAGCTATTTTCCTTGACAATAAGAGTGGCGGCTTCCACTTCGGATAAACTTAAATCCTTTCCTCCTCTAATATTAAAGAGTACAGCTTTTGCCTTTTTCAAAGAAATCTTGCCTAACAGGGGAAAAGAAACCGCCTGCTTGGCTGCCTCTTGAGCTGCATCCCTACCAGATACTTTGCCCATAGCTATCTGGATTCGACCTTTGTTCTGGAGAAGCGCCCTGATGTCGGCGAAATCTAAACTTATTAAACCAGGATGTAGAAGTAGATTTCCCAGGGCTTGAATAACCTGATCTAAGTTTCCATCTATTGCACTGAATCCTTTCTTTAAGGAGGGATGCGCTTGAGCATTTTTCAGTAAAACGTCATTAGGAATAACCATCAAGGCGTCCAGAGTTTTTTCCAGTTCTTGAAGACCTCTCTTCCCCATGGCCACTCTTTTTTCTCCCTCAAAATAAAAAGGAAGAACTACAAATCCTAAAGTAAGGCTTCCCATCTCTTTTGCCAGTTGGGCTATGATGGGAGAAGCTCCAGTACCGGTACCTTTACCCAAACCTGAAACCAGAAAGACAAGATCTGTCTGGTACAAAATTTCCTTAATTCTCTCCTTTTCTTCCAGAGCAACCTGCCTACCCATCTCGGGATCACCGCCTGTTCCCCATCCTCTGGTTACACTACCTCCCAACTGCAGCTTCTTTTCTACTCCACATCTTTCCAGGGAACTTCTATCGGTATTCAGGGCAACGAACTCTATCTTTGGCAAGGAATCACGGGTCAGTCGGGAAAGTATGCTGCATCCGGCTCCCCCAATTCCCAAGACTTTTATCCGCACCCCCACTGATTTTGTGGTAGGGACAGATTTAGTCACCGACTTGCTCGCACCGGAATCAAATTCAATCATCTAAAAATCCCGGGGAAAAAGGGGACGGGATTATTTTTACTATCAAAAGCAAGTGCAAAGAGAAATATGAATTCGAAAAATAATCCCGTCCCCTTTTTCTTAGAATTGACTTAAGAATCGTAGGTCATTCTGAAAGAAAAGTCGAATATCATCGATCCCGTATTTTAACATACAGATGCGCTCTACCCCCATTCCAAAGGCAAAACCCTGATATTTTTCTGGATCGTAATTAACTTTCCTGAAAACCTCCGGGTCCACCATCCCAGCTCCCAGGATTTCCAGCCATCCTTTTCCAGAACAGACCCGACAGCCCCTGCCTTTGCACATAATACAGCTAATGTCGACTTCCGCACTGGGTTCAGTAAAGGGGAAGAAACTAGGACGAAAGCGAAGACAAGTTTTTTTATCGAACATCTGATGGACAAAATAGGTTAGACAACCCTTAAGGTCAGAAAAGGTTATTCTCTTATCAACAGCCAATCCCTCTACCTGATGAAACATGGGAAAATGAGAAGCATCCACTGCATCCCGTCGGTAACACCTGCCTGGAGCAATTATGCGGATGGGAGGAGATTTTTTCTCCATTACCCTGATTTGAACCGGGGAGGTCTGAGTTCTGAGAAGATGGGTGTCGTCGAGGTAAAAAGAATCCTGCTCATCCCGGGCTGGGTGATAGCGGGGCATATTTAAGGCCTCGAAGTTGTAATACTCGGTCTCTACTTCCGGACCTCTTACTACCTGAAAACCCAGGCCAATGAAGATTCTTTTGATCTCCTCCAGGGTCTGAGTGATGGGATGAAGTCTGCCCAGGGGTGGCTTTTTTCCTGGAAGAGTTATATCAACCCATTCCTCTTTCTCCTCTTGAGATATCTCCTTTCCTCTTCTTTTTAAATCCTCTTGAACCGCCCGCTTTATCTGATTTACCAACTCTCCTACCAGGGGTCTATCCTGGGGAGAAAGATCAGTTATGTTCCTCAAAATTTGGGTAATTTTACCCTGGCGCCTTCCTAAAAATTCAACCCGCACGGCCTCAAACTCTTTTTCATTGGTAGCTTCGTCTATTTTTCTCTTAGCTTCCAGCCTTAATCTTTCCAGCTTCTCTCTCATTCAGCCTTTCCCCTCGATAGATTAGTCTATTAATGGCATTAATGTAAGCCTTGGCACTGGCTTCAATAATATCGGTACTTACACCTCTACCGGTAACAAGATTTCCTTTCTGCTCAACCTTCACCATCACCTCACCCAGAGCATCTTTCCCCCCCGTAACGGCGTGAAGTGAATAGTCCGCTAAAGTTAGTTTTAGTCCAGTAATTCTATCTATGGCTTTGTAGGCAGCATCAATGGGTCCATCCCCGCAGGCTGCTTCCTGAAATACTTTGTCATTTTTCTTTATTCTCACCGTGGCGGTAGGAAGGATCTTATTACCGGTAACTGTGTGAATGTAATCGAGGGAATAAACCTCCGGAATCTGAAGTGTCTTTTCTTCCACAATAAAGACAAGATCCTCATCAAAAACTTCCTTTTTCTTGTCAGCCAGTTTCTTAAAAGCTCTGAAAGCTGTTTCTAGTTCTGAATCCTTTAATTCAAATCCCAATTTTCTTAGTCTTTCTCGAAAGGCGTGTCGCCCGGAAAGCTTGCCCAAAACCAATTCTCCCTCCTCAAGTCCGATGGAGGAAGGAGTCATTATCTCAAAGGTAGTAGCTTCTTTTAGGACACCATCCTGGTGAATTCCTGATTGGTGACGGAAGGCATTCTGACCCACAATGGCTTTATTCGGTTGGACAGGAATTCCAGCCAGACGAGATACCAGGCGGCTAGTCCGATAGATCTCCTCAGTATGGATACCGGTAAAAAAGTCAAAGAAATCTTCCCTGATTTTCAAAGCCATCGCTACTTCCTCTAAAGGAGTATTACCGGCTCTTTCTCCAATTCCATTTATGGAACACTCTATCTGCCTAGCTCCGTGTTTTATAGCTGAAAGAGAGTTAGCCGTGGCCATTCCCAGGTCGTCATGGCAATGGACACTGACCACAGTCTCCTTTATGTTAGATACCTTTTCTATAATATCGCCTATAAGACGTCCGAATTCCTCAGGAGTAGAATATCCCACCGTGTCGGGGATGTTTATTACTCCGGCTCCTTTTTCAATAACTGCTTCCAGAATCTGGTATAAGAAATTCTTATTACTTCGAGTAGCATCCATGGGAGAGAACTCCACCTGAGAAGCATATCCTTTTGCTGCTTCTACTGCCTTCACGGCCATTTGAAGAACTTGGTCAGGTGACTTTCGTAGTTGGTGGCGCATATGAATGGATGAAGTACCGACGAAAACATGGATTCGACTCTTTTTGATCCCGTCTAGAGCCCTGGCTGCAGCCTCAACATCGGAAAGAACTGCCCGGGCAAGACCAGCAATGATGGGACCCTGAACCTCTTGAGCAATATTTTTTACAGCTTCAAAATCCCCGCTAGACGAGGCAGGAAAACCGGCCTCGATTACATCAACGCCAAGTTTTTCAAGCTGCCGGGCAACCTGAAGCTTTTCTTTGACTGTAAAACTTGCTCCGGGCGATTGCTCCCCATCTCGCAAAGTAGTATCAAAAATAACTATCCGCTCCATAAACGGCTCCTTTTCCAAGGTCTTTTTACTATAACACAGGGAAAGAAAAAGTCAAAAATTCTTGAAAAAGGGGACGGGATTATTTTTACTATTACCGTCCCCTTTTTCACTTTTTCAAATTTAGAACTACCCTTTGCTTTTTCCTCCTGATATATTATATGTTGTTCCATCAATGTAACTTGCCCTATCAGAGGCTAAAAAACAGACTAAATTAGCAACTTCTCTTAATTTTCCGGCTCTTCCTAATGGAACTGATACCTTCTCGTAGCTTTCTCTAAGCTGTTTTATCGTTACTCCTCTGGTATAAGCAAGAGCCTCCTCATATTCTAAAGTTCTGATTCCTGTTTTTTCTATTATACCTGGAGCAACCCCAACCACTCTTATACCATATTTTCCAAGTTCCTTAGCCCATGATCTGGTAGATGTGTATAAGGCTCCTTTTGTGGCTGCATAGCAACTTTGACCTTCTGATCCTTCCAGACCACATTCAGAAGTTATATTAATTATTACTCCTTTAATTCCTCTTTTAATCATTTCCTTAGCCATAACTTGGGTGCATAGATAAGGACCTTTTTGATTTATGGCAACCATCTTATCAAATTCTTCTTCACGCAGTTCATATTTTCCTTCAGGATCGACCAGCAACCTTGGCATATTAATCCCTGCATTATTAACTAAAATATCTATTCTCCCATAAGTAGCAGTAGTTTTTTTTACCATTTCTTCAACACTTGCTCTTTTGGTAACATCCGTCCGGATGTATAGATGTCTGGTGGCTCCTCCGGAGAGCTTACCAATAACATCCTGGCCTTTTCGGCTTATATCAGCTACAACGACATTAGAACCGTTCTCAGCCAATACAGTAGCTATTTCTCTGCCAATTCCTGAGGCAGCACCGGTTACAATTACAACTTTTTCCTCTAAGTTCAACCATGACATTTTAATTTTCACCACCTCTATGGAAGGCAGCTAACGTATCTGCTATACTTGAGGTATAAGAATCTCAATAATTTCTCTGCATTGTCGTCAAGTAGACCTCTACAAGTAAGATAACAGAAAAATGGGGGGAGCAGGCCCGACTTGCTCGAGCGAAGCGAGAGTCGGCTTTG
>CAZIXA010000051.1:5707-14559 GCA_964543295.1 uncultured Clostridia bacterium
GCCGGAGTGGCTGGCGAGGTTCCGGCGATGGGTCGCGGCCGGGGCGCAGGGGCCGGGGGCGGGGGGATACTTCCCCCCTCAATATGTTCAATTCAAGGTTTTATAACTATCTTTAAAGCATCTCCTTCTTTATCTAACATTTTTTCCATTGCCTGGGCTATTTTTTCCAGAGGGAAGATATAGGTAACTATGCGATCCATAAGGAGTTTCTTAGCCACAATTAACTTTAGAGCTTCTTCGAATTGTGCTCTATTAGAGGCAAATGCCCCGTAAATTGAGACCTCTTTATAATGAATGATGTTTCCATCTAATTTTAGGATAGAATTTTTTTTGGGAAACCCGGCAAAAAAGCTTAATCTACCCTTCATGGCCATCGCCTTTAAAAGGTCTTCTGCAACTTTGTTCACCGAGCAAGCAACTATTCCCACATCTGTTCCTTCTCCATCGGTTAAATCCAAGACTGCCTGAACTAAATCAGTATCTTCAGTAGCAATATAATGGTCAAAGCCAAATTCTTTAGCTGTAGTAAGCCTTGCTGAAGAATATTCAGCCAGTATAACTTTTGCACCTTTGCTCTTTGCCAAGAGGCTATGCATCAAACCAATGGGACCTGCTCCTACTACAGTAACATATTCTCCTTCTTTAGTGTTTAGATAATTTTGGCCATTTATTACACAGGAAAGTGGTTCGACCATGGCCAAGTGTTCGTCTGAAACAGTGGAATGCTCTGGAACAGGTATGATGGCACCTTGCTTAACAGCAGCTTTCTGGATCAGTATATATTCAGCAAAACCGCCAGGATAATAATAGCCAATGGGGCGGTTGTTCTTGCACATATTATAGTTTCCTTGCCGGCATGCTCTACATTCTTTTTTTTGACAACCTATGGAGGTAACTATAATTACCCTACTTCCAACTTTATACTCAGGGTTTTTGGCTTCAGAACCAATCTCTTCTACAGTTCCTACAATTTCATGACCTATGATAAATTTACCTTCACCATACCCTCCAATTTGGGGAACAAATTCTTTGGTAACGTCTTTTGTCCCTTCGTACATCCTTCCATCTGTTCCACAGATAGCGCAAGTGTTAACTTTTACCAGGACATCAGTTGGTCCGCAGACTGGTTTAGCCACGCTTTCAATTCCCATATGTTTTGCTTTATCTATGTATAAAAAAGCTGCCTTCATTCTTTTATCCCTGCATTTTTCTTTATTTTCTCAACTTCTCGATCTATGACGATTTTAGGAAGGAAAGGATTGAGAAGATCAATTACAAATTGGACATATTTTAAACCCAGCTCCTTTCCTACAATCCTCAGCCAGACCTCTGGCTCCGGAAACCGATTGATAGCAAACCCCGCATTAATCCCCAATTTGAATTTAGCCATTTTAGAAATCTTTATCCTCTTTTCGACTCTATTTTTCTCTGATATTCACTTTTTACATATTCCTCTAGAGAGTCAACAGGCAGTCCTTTTTCCAATCTTGCTTTTGCTACGAGCGGCCTCACATCAGCACCCATTATAGCATCATTAAATATCCTGTCGGCTAAAATTATTTTATCATGGGTGGCAATACGAGGAGTAGCACCGGTAAGCTTATGGATAAATGAGGCATCGTCCAACTTCTCAAAGATGTTTCTGGCTGCTCCAGGAGGAGAGTACTCACCAAATCTTCCCCCTCCAAATCCCCCAAAAATCCAGGTTGGTACCTCCATCTCAAATTTTCTCACCACATCAATTGCCCTCTCAACCCTCTTCCTCCCAAATTCCTCCCCCAGCATGGCCAGGCCTACATTCATCATTTTTTCATTTTTAATCATAACTCCTTTAAAATAGTTTTCCATACTCTATTTTGTGAGTGGTTAATTATTGCAGCTGCTGTTTGGTAAGAATTTTTTTTTGAAGCTCTCTTAAAAAACGTGGAAGTAAAATTGCTATAATCAATAAAAATCCCATCAAAATACCCATTATTAACCCAGGAATATTAATCAAGCTCATCCCAAACCTCGTCAACCCTACTATAAAAATAGAAATTACTACTCCCAGAATATTTCCTGCTCCACCAAAAATATAAACGCCTCCTAGCACTGTGATGGTTATAATTTCTAATTCCCATCCAGAGGCAATATCAGGACGGGTACTACTTATTCTTGAGGTGAGAAGAACTGAAGCCAGCCCAGAAAGTAATCCTGTAAGTGTAAAATTTAAAAAACGAATTCTATCAACATTTATTCCAAATAATCTTGCTGCTGTAGAATTACCTCCAATAGCAAAAAGCTTTAGTCCATAGGTGGTTTTATGCAAAACAATGCCAAAGATAATGGCAAGAATTATAAAGAGTACCAATTGAAAAGGAATCCTCGTATTTCCTATGCAGCCCTGGCCTAAGTAAGCAAAGGATTCAGGATATGTAGTAACAGCCATATCGCCAAGTAGTACATAAGCTATCCCTCTAAAAAGAAAGAGGCCCGCAAGAGTAACAGCGATGGCTGGAACACCTATTTTGGTTATGATGAGTCCATTAAGGGTCCCTACTGATAGTCCAGTTAAAAGTCCAATAAAAATCAGCGCTGGGGTACCAGCACCCAAATGCTGGGAGGCGAGTCCCATACAACAAGAGGAAAGAGCAATAGTGCCGGCAACCGAAATATCTATATCTGCACAGATGATGATGAACATCATGGGAAGTACAATAATCGCCTTTTCCATAAAATTAAAGGTAGTACGCAATATATTGTTCAAATTAAGGAAATAAGGCGAAAGACTGGAAAACACAACAATCACAGTTACCAACATAAAAAAGAGAATAACTTCCCACTGCATTAAAATACGCCAGATTGACATTTTCTTAGTAGTCTTCATTAAAGGCTTCTCCTCCTTATTATCAATGTCTTAAGTGCGTCTCTCCATTATAGTATTGGTAATCACAGCTACCAGGATAATCAAACCCTGCAAACCCATCTGCCAGAAGGGAGAGATCTTAATCTGGGTAAGAGCATTATTAACGATTCCTAACAAAAGGACGCCCAACACTACCCCCAAAGTCGTTCCTGATCCACCAAAAATACTAACTCCCCCCACAACACAAGCAGCAATTGTCTGTAGCTCAAATCCAAGGGCTGTATCACTTTGAGCTGAGGCATACCGTGCAACCCAAAGTAAACCAGCTAATCCATAAATAGAACCGGCTAACATGAAAGGAAGGTATTTAATCTTTTTAAGATTTATACCTACATACCGGGAGGCTATCTCATTGCCACCAACACTATATATTTCTCTGCCCGTTCTAGTGTACTTTAAAAAGATACCAAAAATTATCACGCATAATATTGCCACAAAAAGAAGATTGGATACTCCCAGGAATCCTCCTCGGGGAAGGTTTTTAAAAGCGTCTGACATCTCATGAGCGCTGACCCACGTCCCCCCGCTTATGACAAATACAAATCCTCGATAGATACTCATAGTGCCTAAAGTGACAATAATGGGCGGAATTCGAAGCAGAGAAACCAATATTCCATTAAAGGAACCCAGCGAAGATCCTATTAATATGGAGAGTAAAACAATGGCAAATATGTGAATCTGAGGATGATATTGATGCAGGAGGGCTACGCTCATACCTGTTAGAGCCAGTCCTGCACCTACAGATAAATCAATTCCCGCTATGAGGATAACCATAAACTGTCCCATGGCAACCATTGCTAGAAGAGAGGTATCGTCCAGAATATCCCTAAAATTCCCTATGTTTAGAAATCTGGGAGCTCTGAGGCTAATAATTGTTATTAAAGAAACGAGCAAAACTAACAGAATAAGTTCCCTTTTTTTAACCACTTTTTCACGGTATACTAAAAAAGGCTTACATTAGTATCCCTTACCCACCTCCTACAGTTTTATTTTTATCCTGTTTTTACTTTACAAATCTCTCTTTTATAATAAAAGACCGAAACTTGCTCAAGTTTCAGCTAGTTCTTAGACCACTCATAATATTGATTTCAGAATTCCAATGAACCAGTTATTAGTTTGACGATTTCGTCAATACTGGTTTCGCTCTTAATCCTTGAGCCTACCTTTCGACCTCCACGCAGAACAATAATCCTATCTGCTATACCAAAAACATGTCTCAAATTATGACTAATGACGATGACAGATGCTCCATGCTCTTTTAATTGCTTTATAAGTGCTAAAACCTTTCTTGTCTCTTCCAGACCTAGAGAGGCAGTTGGTTCATCTAAAATGACTATTTTCCCACTCCAGGCAATGGTCCTTCCCACAGCCAGAGCCTGACGTTGACCGCCTGACAGGCTTTGAACTGGTTCATTCAAAGAAGGAATAGAAATTTTTAATTTTTTTAAAATATTGATGCTTTTGGCTACCATGCTCTTCCTATCCAGAAACCAACGAAATTTGGTAAGAGGTCTCCCCAGAAAGATATTTTCGACCACATCAAGATTATCTACTAAAGCTAGTTCCTGGTATACTGTCTCTATCCTTAAATCCATGGCGGCACGTGGACTATGGATCTCTATTTCTTTCCCATTGATGAGAATCTCCCCTTTATCCGGCTGATAGACTCCTGCAACTATCTTTATCAGGGTAGATTTACCGGCGGCGTTATCTCCAACCAGAGCTAAAACCTCATCAGGGTAAAGTTCCAGGTCCACATCTTCAACGGCATGAACTCCCCCAAAGTATTTGCATATTCCTCTTAATTCTAAAATTGGCTCACTTTTGGAGATTATATCTCTACCTTCTTCCTTTAAGAGTTTGTTCGTGACCATCAATTCTCTCTCTTCTAGATGATCCGGCAGCTTGATAAGGCCGGGTGATACTTTTCCTTCTTTTCTTGATGAATTGTCAATAACCACCCAAGGGTGGTGGCTTGTTAGTTGGGCTTTTTCCGCTCCTTAGCAAAGAGCTCTAACTGCTAGGAAGAGAAGTGAAGCAGGATAATTCCTGCTTCACTTCTCTTCTGAAAGCTCTCTAGTAAATCTCAGCGAATTTCTCTATGTTGCTCTTATCAAAAACATAGGGTGGGCTCATTACAGCTGTACCACCTTCGCCTATAACAATGTCACCCATTTTGCCGACATGCATCACTTCACCTACTTTGCCCTTAATCTCGCCTGTCACCAGTTTATAGGCAATCGTGGTTGCTGAATACCCCAGCTCGACCGGGTTCCAGAGAGCCATTTTCGTACAGGTGCCGTCCAAAATATACTGTTTCATCTCCGAGGGTAGGCCAAGTCCGGTAAGTTTAATTACTCCAGAGAGTCCTTCATCTTCCAGTGCTTTTGCAGTTGCTGCAACACCAACTGTAGTGGGTGATATAATTCCCTTTAGATTAGGATAGGATTTAAACAATCCCAACGCCTCCCGGTAGCTCTTATCAGAGAGATCATCACCGTAAACAGTGGCTACTAGCTTCATATCTTTGTAAGCAGGCTTTTTCAGTTCCTCCTTCATCCATCCAATCCAGATATTCTGATTGGTAGCCTGAGATGTAGCACTGAGGATAGCAATTTCCCCTTTGTAACCAATCATCTCAGCTATCATCTGAACCTGCTGTCTGCCAATAAACTCAGGACCAGATGGGTCTAACTGCAATATACGTCCACCTTCTGCAACTCCTGAATCAAAGGACATTACCTTAATACCTTCGGCCATAGCTCTCTTGCAAACGGGAACCAGGGCAGTTGGATCATTAGCGGAAATGGCAATAGCATCCACTTTCTCAGCGATAAGTGAGTCAATGATTTCTATCTGACCCTCAGCCGTAGGCGTAATTGGTCCCTGGAAAATCAACTCAATATCTTCTCCGAGTCCAATTGCCTCTAAACCGCCGTCTCTACAAGCCTCGAAAAAGGCATTCCCCAGGTTTTTAACCACCATAGCAATCCTGACTTTAGCCAGCGCACAACTTGAAACCATCCCTATGGCCAGAATAACTACCATTAACACCATCAGTAGTTTCTTCATCACTTTTTCTCCTTTACAGTTAATTTTTGGCCTTACGCTCTAAAAACTAACACCTATTTACTCTCTCCTACACCACCTCCTTTCTTGCACAAGTAGTACCTTTCACAAAACTTTATGAAAGGCTATATATAAACCTTCTAAATCCAAAGTAATCACGAAGCTATTATTACCTCTATGCTTCGTTCAGAGAGTAACTTTTTATCCTCAAAAGAAATCCCCTTATCAGTAACAATCTTACTTATAACTTCTAAGGGAGCGATATTCACCAGGGCTATGTTATTAAATTTACTGCTGTCGATAACAAGAATGGCTTCTTTGGCTGATTCAATCATTGTTTTCTTTAACTGAGCCTCTGCTTCATAAGAATCAGTTATTCCGTCAATGGTGATTCCCTTTACTCCGAGGAATAGCTTGTCTACATGGTAGTTTCTTACTCCCTTTTCTGCCAGAGGTCCTACATAGGAAAGAGACCTTGAATGAAAGACGCCACCCGTAGAAACGACCGTGATCTCAGATTTACCAATCAATTCCAAAACTACAGCTAAAGAGCTGGATATCACTGTTAATCTTTCTCTTGCCCCAATCTGTTTTACTACCTCTAAAGCAGTAGTGCTGGCATCAAACATTAAGGCATCCCCATCTTCAATTAATCCCGCAGCAACCTTTCCAATTGCCTTCTTTTCCTGCCTGTGCTCTATTTCCCTTGCCTTAAAAGACAACTCAAGGCTAATTCTGTTGGTAGGTATAGCGCCTCCATAAGTTCTTTTCAATAATCCTTCTCTTTCCAGACCTTCCAGATCACGTCTAATCGTCTCCTCAGTAACTGAAAGCAAGCTACTTAACTCCGAGACTATTACATTTCCCTTCTCTTCCAATAAATCTATTATTTTTAATCTCCGCTCACCACTTAACATGCTCTTTCCTATTTTTGTTTTAGGCATAAATAGTTTGGATTAACCCATATTTTCAGATATTTTTTTCTTTGTTTCCCTTTGTTTTTTATTTTAATAAAAATTTTTGATATGTCAAGTCCGCCTCAAAAAAGGCTGGAAAATTGAAAGCTAGGTTCAAACCTAAGAATACCACTACTTAAAACGTGAAACACTTAGCTTTCTTTATTGTTGATTTCGTTTTTTATGAAGTCAGCAATGCCCCGCAAGAGACGAAAATTGAAGGAGATGACGGATTTCTAAGAGGAAAATAAAAGAAATAAGGGGGGATTCTCTGAAGGTTAATAATTCTCAGATAGAGAAGAACATTCTTCACATTGTAAGTAAATTCATTGAAATCTCTGAGGCTAAACGAGTCTTAATCGGAGGACGCTTTTTTGTTAAGAACTCGACTCACTGCTTTTTTCCAACCTGCATAGAGAGTTTCTCTTCTGTCACTGCCCATCTGTGGCGTAAATGAAGCTCCCTGCTTCCAGAGATGGGTAAGCTCTTCTTTATTCTTCCAGAAACCGGTGGTCAAACCAGCTAAAAGGGCTGCTCCCAGAGCGGTAGTCTCTAAAACCACCGGCCTTTCCACCGGGATACCCAGGATATCAGATTGAAACTGCATTAAAAAGTCATTCTTTGCCGCTCCCCCATCAACTCGCAGCTTCTTAAGCTTCTGCCTGGCATTAGCTTCCATAGCTTCAAGGACATCGCGTGTCTGATAAGCGATTGATTCTAAGGTAGCCCTAATGACATGTTCCTTTTTTGTGCCCCGGCTTATTCCTAAAATTGCCCCTCTGGCTGAGGAATCCCAGTAAGGGGCCCCTAACCCCGTAAAGGCAGGGATCATGTATACACCACCTGTATCCTTGACTCTTTCAGCCACCTCTTCTGTCTCTTTTGCTTCCTTTACCAACCTCAATCCATCATGCAGCCACTGAACAGCAGCTCCAGCCATAAATACACTCCCTTCCAGAGCATAAATGGGTTTTCCTTCACCATCGCAGGCAAGAGTAGCTACCAATCCCTTAGAGGGAGTGACCGACTTTTTACCTAAATTGAGCAATAGAAAGCAGCCAGTTCCATAGGTATTTTTGGCCGTGCCAGGATTAAAGCCCATTTGGCCGAAAAGAGCTGCCTGCTGATCACCCAAAACAGCGGCAATAGGAATTCCTGGGCTTAGGGGGCCATTTTTAGCAGTGTAACCAAAGATACTGCCGGAGGGTCTGGCTGAAGGAAGGATCTTGCGAGGAATCTGGAAAAGGTCCAAAAGTTCAGTATCCCACTCTAGCTTATGGATATTAAAAAGCATGGTGCGGGAGGCGTTAGTATACTCAGTAAGGTGAGAAGCTCCCCCGGTAAGTTTCCACAACAACCAGCTATCCACAGTCCCAAAGACAATTTCCCCCTTCTTTGCCTTTTTCCTTACTCCCGGTACCTTATCTAGAATCCACCCAATCTTGGTAGCCGAAAAGTAAGGATCTATTACCAGACCTGTCCTTTCTTTGATAAGATCCTCTAGTCCTTTTGAGGTTAATTCATCACAATGAGGAGCTGTCCGCCTACATTGCCAGACAATGGCTTTATACTGAGGCTCACCCGTATTCCTGTCCCAGACCAGGGTAGTTTCTCTTTGATTGGTAATACCAATGGCCTCGATTTTCGCGGGCTTGAGACCACTTCTGGCGAGAGTCTTCTCGACCACAAATAGACAGCTCTGCCAGATTTCCTCTGGGTCATGTTCTACCCATCCGGGCCGAGGATAATACTGGGTGAGCTGGCGATAGGAATGCGAAACAACATGGCCATCCCGATTATACGCAATTGTCCTTGTGCCAGTTGTTCCCTGGTCAATGGCTAGAATAAATCTTTCTCCCATTAGGGTATGATTTTCAAGACAGAGGTGGGATTTCCCTTCTTCTCTCTAAAATCTTCCAGGC
>CAZIXA010000052.1:0-14509 GCA_964543295.1 uncultured Clostridia bacterium
AGGTTTACTTCATAACAATTCAGAGAAATTATTGAAATTCCTATGCCTCAAAATACTCTGCCTATTTATACATGGGCAACCAGCACTTATGATGCGGTATTTTCCCGGCAAAAAACCCATTCTTCCTGCACGAAAGAACGGGTTCATCTATAAAAGGGTCGCCTATAGATGGGATTTATGTCTACCGCGCTATGACCTCAAAAGCTCTTAGTAAAGATACCTGCTAAGTTGGGGAGAAGAAGACTCTTATGTTTTCATCTCCCAGGGTTGTTTGGTATCCCGCTTCATTCAATTCATCCATTGATAATCTCAGCCAATATCCGAAGGAGCCTCGAGTCACAATATCTGGGTTCATAGAATCTGTATAGGGATTATTCTCTCTTCTGGCAACCTTCATCAGTATGTTCTTTGAGCTCCAGTAATCAAGAGCAATTGGATCAGTACTTGCTGCAATCATATTGTTCTCGAGCGCTTGAGAATAGGAAACCCCTGGTCCAGATCTTGGACTGATCCAGATTGCATCCAGGACGTTTAACACCGGCATTCTGGTTTCCCTCATCTCCGTTCCCATTCCTCCCCTTCCCACACTATTATGGGCGGTATGTCTGGTGAGCTTATCAGAAACCACTCCCATATAGTGTTTGATGGCTGCCGTAACTCCGTAGATGCTGTGAGGTTTCAAGATTGGCACATTAAGTACTTTCAATTTTTCGCTGTCATAGGTTTTTCTTTCCTCGTTCCAAACTCCGTACTTGAAGCTAATATAGGTGCCGAACTTGGTTCTGAACTTGGGATAGCTGATTTGAATTTTGGTTCTGGTAGAAGTGGAATCCAGAATATAGCCATCTTCCAGGTCTCCTTCTGAATACTCCCTTACTCTGTTTTCGGTAATCCTATCCCACAGATAAGTTGAAAATTTGTAGCTTCCGGAGAACATTTTCACAACTTTCTGCATTGACTGAGATCTATCTTGGGCATTATTCTCATCCCAATCCAAACTGCCTCCTCTTCCCTTTGCTCCGAATTGAGCCTGTCCGTTGTCGGCTACCACAATCTCACCAGTAAAGCCGTCAGGGTGCTCAACAATAGCTTCAATAATGGACTTCACCAAATCAGTGCTGGTTCCACCACGCTGATCCCATTGGCTATTGACTTTTATGATAATAACGTCATCTCTTGCAATCAAGCCATGGCCACCATTTTTGGTATTCTTTCCCTCTCGCTGGTAGAAACTCAACCCTTGGTCTTTCATCAAAGCAATTAGCTTTTCAAAACCGTTGTCTGCTCCGTCAGTATTCTCTACCACAAAGAGATCCGAGAAAACTCCTTGGAGAGATGCCATTTTTCCTTGTTCCTTACCACTCGGACTATTCTGGGATGCACTGCCACCACCAGTAAGGATCTTGAAGGTAAATATAGCCAAGACCAGCAGTAATACGAGGCCTAATCCCCAGAATGCCCTTCTTGTATGGGAGTTCTTTTTTGGCTTGCTGCCGGTCGATCCCCAGAAGAGAGGAATTACGAAAAGGGATAACCAAGAGCCTGCATTGGCTAGAGCTACTTTTTGACAGGGATAGAGTGCCCTTGTAGGTTTGGTGCCTGTCCTTACCATAAGCCACGCCAGACTTAACAGGCCCAATAGAAAATAGCAATTGAATACCTTTTTTAAGGGCTTCTTTATTCTCCCGAGTTGGCGCTGAGGACTTTTTTTGCCTTCTGTTATGTAGCTACGCATTCTGAGTCTCTTGAGAGTATTCTTAGTTCTATCTTTTTTGGGGGGCATTCATATTTTCTCTCTCGTTATCCCATGAGGCTAGCTTAGTCCCAATCTCTTTATCTAGCTCGGGCTTTGTTCGAAGTTCCTTTTTCTGAGCTTGCAGCTTCTTTTGCTCAAGCATTCTCTTCTTGGCTCGTCTGGACCTCCTACGCTTTGCCCTTCGAATTCTCTCGCGGCGTATCTCTTCTTCACTTTTCCTTCCCAGTACATCGTTCTTGATCTTTCTTACCAGTTCTCACCTGGCGAGGAAGCGGTTGAGGCCTTGAGATCGAGCTTTTTGCATTTTTACCTCAAATCCGGTGGGAACGTGCTTGAGAGAAACACATGTAGCGACCTTATTAACATTTTGCCCTCCCGGGCCTCCAGAGTGAATGAATTTCTCAATCAAATCATCTTCACGCACATTGAACTTTCGCCTATCCTCTTCCAAAGCTTTTTCTTTTACTTGGCGAACGCCAAACTTAAGCATTTATCTGTCCCCGGATAGTTTTTCACATAATAGCATCATTTTCTACCCGGGGTCAAGGAACACTTCAAGAGATCCTTTCAGAAGCGACACACTTACCTCTTTCTTGGAATTGCATGAAGAAAAGCTGGTTAATGATAAAGGTTTTGAGTCAGTAAAGGAGAATGAGCCTGCTAGTGATGGAGAGTTCTCATATCTCTTTTCATCACCTTGTTGAAAAAGCAGTAATAATAAGGATTAGGCATGGCGTCCCATGTCCGGATACTCTCCCTTGTATGGGTGTATGGGACAGCTGGAGTTAAGGTAAGGCTCTTTTTCTCCTCACTTTCAATTTTCCGGGGGCTCACCTCCCCCCTTGACAAAGTAATTATATTTACTATAATTATTAATGAATCACGATGAGAGGCTATCCAAAGGGTTTTGTCCCGCGGCAATGCCTCTCTTTTTTTATTTCTCCGCATGCTTACAAATATACTCCAGTTTGCCCCTAAGATTATTCATAAATACAATACGAGGCATCATTTTTCTAAACAGTGAAGAAAATTTATTCTTGTTTGGGATCATCAATTTTAACAGCTTGAATATTCAGGAGGTAAAATTTCCTTACGAATCTCTTTGTACCTGGGGTCAGGTCTTGATACGCCCTTGAACATTACAGAATTACTTCTTGCTCTCTACAATTCCTTTAGCCCAAATGGCAGCTCGCTCCAGCTCTCCCTGTTTCAGTGGTCCTTCACTATCTTCTACTATAAAGCCCTCTGGCTCCGCCGCTAGATAACCGCCTTTACCTTTTAGGCTCTCCGTGATGCACCCCGCAGCATAGCCTAAAACTCTGAGCAACATGCGTGTTCCAACGCCTTTATCTTTCGCTGAAAACCTCGTATCAAATGAGGTCACTCTGACATTCTCAAGAGCATTTGCGGGGATTTTCTTGAGAAACTCTTTGGTGGCTCTCGTTACTCTACCGGCATGAGTGGGTGAGCCAACTATAAGGAAGTCAATAGATGCCAATTCCGAGTGATTCACCTTGCTCACCCGGAGTACCTTTACCTCACCCCATGGAGTAACAGCTTCGCCAATAGCCCTGGCTATTTGTTCTGTGTTACCAAAATTGGAGTCATACACTATTAAGAATTTCAATTTGCCTCCTTCAATGATATTGTGTTTTTCCATATACAGACAACTACTGTACTAGCTATGTTACCCAAGAATGATATTAGGCATACGCCTTCCTTCTCTATAGATATTAATAATGGGCGCTGTCCCTATTTTGACTACCATTCTGACTGCTGGTATTTTCCGGAGTAAGATCTTTCTATTCCTTCTTCCTTAGAATTACTCTATTATCTCTATAAAGATAGGGCTACTGGTGAGCCGAATTGAGCCTGAGGTGAGAATTTTCTCGCTTCCAGAGATGTCTGTTAGCCTTACCTCACCTTTTATTTCTGCAGGAAGCCTGCCTTTACCCCAGAGGGCATAAATCACTCTATCATCATTGATGAACCTATATTGGCCCTCCAGAATGATTTTTCCTCTTATCTTTTCCTTGATTTTCTTTATCTTTTGGAAATTTGCCAGTTTTAGGGCTACGGTGCGATGAGCATAGAAAAGGGGTGTTGGCTTACCAGATGAATCTATTAGGGTGGATAAATCAGAAAAACCGGGCCCACCCTCTGCTTCGGAAGGAAGATGCTCGGGTAATCTCAAATTGACATAAAAGAGTTTCTCTGCTCCATTGGCAAGAGCAAAGATGTAACTTCTGGCAAGGGAGTCTGCATATTCTCGGGGTGTTTTCTTATCTATCCTGTCTTCAATTTGGACTTCCGTTATCCAAAATGGTTTTTCTGAGGCATTATTCCTGGAAAGAAACCTCTTGAAAGCAGGTATATTGAGATGTTCTCCATGGCCGATAGAGTGCATATTGGCAATGTCGAAATAGGAAGTAGCGCCCAGGTCAAATACGCTCTGCCAGAAGGAAACCATCCATTGGTCCATCCCGGCCATACCTCCTTGGACCACGTAGCTTTGAGGATCGGCCTCTTTGACTGCCTCGTAAGTGGCTTTGAGGATTTCAAAGTAGTCTTTGGGGCTGCCTTGAAAAAAAACTAGCGGTTCCCGCTGCATCTCTGGTTCATTGGCCACTTCCCAATATTTTATAGGATATTTCAGGCCCGGCATATCGTCCTGGCCATCGCCGTCATATCTTTCAACTAGCCTGATGACGAAGCTCTTATATGCTTCAATGTTGCAGGGCTTTCCTCTCGTTTGAGGACCCATAGGAGTATTTATGCGGGGCAAGTTGCTATGGCATAAATCCTGGTCCCATTGAGCAAAAGGGTGGATATTGGCCAGAATATGAAAACCGTATCTTTGAGCTCTCCTCACATATTCATCAGTCATTCGGAAGCTGAAGTGGCCTTCTTCAGGCTCTATAATGCCCCATTCGAATAATTCAAAAAATGGTCTATCCCAATAACCCTCTGCTTGTCTGGCATGTTCAAAATCGAATCCAGCCGGCATAAAGCCGAAAAATGAATTCAGACCTTCCTGAAATTCTATTTCGCTGGCAAAGGTAGCCGGGACACACACAAGAAGAATTATTATCATCAGAAGTAAAACTCGTCGCATCTTTTCCCCTCCAATTCTCTTTCCCATTTTCAAAGCCTAAATTATCAGTATCTAAGCAGATTTCTTCGCAAAGAACACTTTCACTGGAATAAGAAGAGCGGGGACAACCAGTATCCAACCTATAGGGTTCCCTTTTACTTTCTTCATTAGTTTCGATATTATTTGAATATCCTCTTATCTTCGTATTTGCTTACTATAAAGTCTATAAACACATCCAGTGCCCTATCCAGCATGATGTCTTCTATCAATGTTTCAAACGGCTCTGTTATCAGAGGAATGTCAGGATTGACCCTCTGGTAAATTTCCTTAACTGTAGACATGACCACCTCTTTCTTCTGCTCTCCAGAAATCCCCTGGACATTTTCCACTGCCTCAACAAGCTTTGTTCCTGCTTCAAAGGTAAACTGTGCAATTTCTGTAAGCTGGAAACCTCCTTCCTTATGCTTCTCAAAACTTGCCACGAGTTCATCGATGTCCTTTTTAATCTCTTTAAGGGTTTAGGCATGGTGTCCGATGTCCGGCCACTCCTCGTTGTATGGCAGGCTGCAGTTAAGGCAAGGCCCTTCTTCTCAAACCTCTTTGTCCGGTTGGGGCTTTGTTCGAAGTTCCTTTTTCTGAGCTTGCAGCTTCTTTTGCTCAAGCATTCTACTCTTGGCTCGTCTGGACCTCCTGCGCTTTGCCCTTCGAATTCTCTGGCGGCGCATCTCTTCTTCACTTTTCCTTCCCAGTACATCGTTCTTGATCTTTCGCACCAGTTCTCTTCTGGCCAGGAAGCGGTTGAGGCCTTGAGATCGAGCTTCTTGGATTTTTACCACAAATCCGGTGGGAACGTGCTTGAGGTAAACACATGTAGCGACCTTATTGACATTTTGCCCTCCAGGGCCTCCAGAGTGAATGAATTTCTCAATCAAATCGTCTTCACGTACCCCGAACTTTCGCATATCCTCTTCCAAAGCCTTTTCTTTTGCTTGGTGAACCCCAAACTTAAGCATTTATCTGTCCCCGGATAGTTTTTCACATAATAGCATCATTTGCTGCTCGGGGTCAAGGAACAAGTATTTCCTTAAGTTGCTGATATTCTTTATTCGTAACTTTCCCCCGCTCTTTTACATACATCACCGCCCTGATCTACCCCTCGTTTAATCCCATTTTTCTCAGATTCTCCTCTGTGTAAATGTCCTTGTAGAAATATACCGAAAATCTACCCAATTCCTCTTTATATTCTGGCTCAGGAAAACCCACTTCTTTCATCCACTCAACCCTCCGAACCGTCCCGCTACCATATTGCTCAATGTAATCTGCAAGATAAAAGACTTTGGCGATTGCAGGTGTGAAAGCTGAATAAGCAGTAATGATAAGACTTCCAAAATAGTTGGCCATTACCGGAAATATCAGATACAGTTTCGAAAAGAACAGCTCTTCTTTGCTTTGCCTTGAGAAGGCATCATAATACTTTGTCTATTGCTCCATAGGTGAGGATTATCTTCCGGGAAGCATGTTCCATTGTTTTGGGGTAGTGAGTGGAAAAGGTAAAGAAAACATTCCACATGGAGCGGCTAATCTGGTGGAATTGTACAGCCAGGTTAGAAGACTGCTTCCAGTTAATAAACTCAGTATCCAGCCGAAGATTTCTCCAATTCCCATTCCCATATATCCAGGACGATATAGGAATAGTGGTAAGTGCCAAGTAGCCCAGCCGACAAAAGCGTGTACTAAAATGATGACGCCTTTTTTGACTTTATCCATGGTGGGAATGCCTCCTGTCCAGAAGTTGTTAAGTTTGACCAAGACCATCTGTAAGAGCTACTCTACCGGACCCAAAATAGCCCGGACTTTATTTATCACCTCCTCCAATTGGGTGACTTTTTGTTCAAAATTTCTTCTCTCGGCTTCCAATTGAGAAATTCTCTTTTCGTATTCCTGCGCTTTTTGCTCCAGTTGAGTCTTCAGAGTCCTTATCTCTTTGGAAAAATTATCATTTTTGGCCTCCAGGCTCTGATTTTTTTTCTCGAGACTCCTAATCTGGATTACAAGAGTGTCTGTCTTTTGATTAGCGGTCTCAAGCTTGGTCTGGAGATCCTGATTTTTCTCCTTGAGGCTTCTAATCTCAGCTCTGAGAGCTGCAACATTTTGACTAGCTGTCCCAAGTCCCTTTACCTCTTCTTCTAACCGGGAAATTTTTTCTTCGTATTCTTGCGTTTTTGCCTCCAGTTGAGCTTTCAGAGCTTTTATCTCCTCGGAAAGGGTATCATTTACGCCCTGTAGGTTCTCATTTTTTTCTTGGAGAGTTCCGACTTCGGTTACAAGAGCTCTACTTATAACTCTGAATCTAATTTCCTCAACTCCAGAGGTGATAAGAACACCCAGAGCTACTATCCCAATGACAATCAACACTCCCTTGAAGTTCATCTTTTCCTCCCTATCTCTTAATTCAGTCTAGATTAGCTCATTTTAAAAAACAAGGTAAGTTACTCCATTTAAAGATTTATAGCAAATATCACGGTATTTAGAAGTGTGGCGAAACTTACCCATAGAATGTAAGGTAAAAGTAGTAACCCCGCGGGCCTTGATACTTTCAAGAACTTGATGATCGTCAATAATATGGCGATCCAGAGCACTGAAATTACCACGAGTCCTGCAAGAGGGGATTGAAAACCAAAAAAGGCTACTGACCACAAGGCATTGAGAATTAGTTGAACTGCGAACACGGTTAGGGCTATCTTGACCTGTCGGTTATTTAACCCCTTACGCCACACGAGAAAGGCGGATATTCCCATGAGAAAAAATAGGGTAATCCACACTGAACCAATCAACCAGCCAGGTGGGGTGAAGGATGGCTTTTTGAGAGTTGCATACCAGGTGGGAATTGACGGTGTTGTAAAAACTGAACCAATAACACCTGCCATCTGGCAAATGATTATGCTTATCACCAGTTTACCAATCTCGATTGCTTTGGTCTTTTTCATATTGTTTTATACCCCCATTTTTACCCTCATCAATAGATTTAGCCACTAGGCTCTCTCTGTTTCTTTTATTCCAAGGTCTCTGGCTCCACCTCCTGACCTCCCGAACAGTTCGTCCTTTAGGTTATCCTGATAAAGGAAGAAAAACAACATCATCCAAATCCTTAAAATGAGAGTCAGACGTAACGACCTTAGCCTTTTCTCTCATTGCCGTACCGTAGACTACAGCATCGGCAAGGGGAAGTAAATGGCCAATGCTGAGGTCCGCTGCTAGCAAGGCAATTTCCTCATCAAGAGTAACTACTTTTGTCTTTTCCATTTGTGCCACTACCGACAAAGCCAGCTCCTCTCCTTTCTCTTTTTTTACCTTTTTATATACCTCGTACATCACAAGAGAAGGAGTGATCACTTCTTCAGGTTTTTGAAGATATTTTTCATATTGAGTAGCCAGTGAACTATCAGCGAGATACTCTATCCAGCCACAAGAATCAACAACTGTCATAGTCGCTCTCCTTCTTCTCTGATGTCGTCCAATCTAGTCCCCTTTAGCACTCCCCGAAAGCTCTGGATGGGTTTATCAGGCACAAGGATAATAGAGTCCCTCTTAACTCTAATGTGCATTCTTTCACCTTTTCTCAATCCTAATTTATTTCGTATTCCTTTAGGAATGACAATTTGATATTTTGGGGATATTAGTACTTGCATATTATTTCTCCTTACTTTTTCAACAATTGTAATACAAATTTCAAATTTGTCAACCTACCAGTATATCTATCGTTTTTTGAATTCCCGTTCCCTGCCTTACCACCTTAATTTTCTTAACTTTGCTCGTATGACCACTCATAATTTCTATCTCTGATTTCTGCATCCCGAATTCCTTGGCCAGAAAATCTATAAGAGCCCCATTCGCTTTTCCCTTCAATAAATACAGTGAAATATCTTGCTGCCGTTTGCCTTTTCAATAATAACTCCCTTTTGTAAGCACGCTTTAAAAATCTCTGTTATATTCAAAGCATCATCTAAGGCGTTATGGTGCTGTCCTACTAATTCTTTGTTTAAGATCTTTAGTGCTTTCCTCATACCCACCTCTTTTTTTAACCCCCATTTTAAGGCAAAAAGGTTTTTTATGTTTATATGAGTATTTCCAAAAAGATAAGGTTTCTTGTGCAAATCACTCATCTTCTTAAGGTGTTTCCTATCATAATCACCATAACTCGCCCAGGTATAGTTTTTAAGATGAGGAAACCTTTCTTTTATCATATCAAGAAACTCAGAAAAATTCTTTTCTCCTTCAAGTTCCCCTGGAGTAATTCCTGTTAACTCAGTGCAAAACTCACTCACTTCCGAATACCGAGGTCTTATATTATGACCAACCTTTGAAGAAATACTTCCCGATGGTAAATCAAACTCTACTATTCCCACCTGTATAATCTCGCTTATCTGTCCATCAGGTGGTTTCTCCTTCCAACAGGTAGCTTCTACATCTACTATGTATATTTTATCTAGTTTTCTTGCCATTTTCTTTCTTTTTATTTATAACCAGAATCGGTTCAAGATGTAGTTCAAGGGATTTCTTTAAAACAAATTTTGTCTGAGGCATAGGACCTTCACAGGCATCTACGAGTAAGAGGACACCATCTACCATTCTAAGGATTCTTTCTACTTCACTTCCAAAATCAGCATGACCTGGCGTATCAACTATGTTAAACTGGACGCCTTTATACAAAAAAGAGGCATTTTTTGAAAAAATGGTCATGCCTCGTTCTTTTTCGAGTGGATTTGAATCCATGATCGCGGTCCCTCACTATCCTCTACAATGAAGCCCTCCGGCGAAGGTTTTAGTCATTTCCTAAATAACTCCTTCTTGCCAAGAAAGCAAGTTCTGTTAAGGTAGATGGACAACCTTGCTGCTTTCAGCAGGTACTTGCAGAAAAAGTAAGGTTTAGGGTCGAGGCTGGTAGGCATTCATTGTTGGTCCGTGGATACTGACAGGACTCTTCTCAAAGCACTGTTGCCGAATAGTCTGGTGTCGGTGAGTGGTTTTGACCTACCACGATCCTCCTCCTCCCCCTCCAAAGCCTCCACCACTGAACCCTCCGCTGAAACCGCTTCCTCCGGATGCTGCGGAAGTTCGCGACGGCGAGGATGAGAATGTAGCACCCATGGTTCGCAGCCCTTCACCCAGATCTGCTACCAGAAGTGCAGTATAGAATCCAGTTACTGGCCAGGCTGAAGATTCATACCAGCCGGGTGGTTCTCTATACAGATCTTTGAAGGCCTCGGCCCATTCATCAGCTACTCCCATTACCATGGCATAGGGGAGAACTCGATCGAATACCGTAGGATCTTCCTTGGATAGTCTTTCCAGACGATCCTTCTCAGCCCTATTGATGAACTCCTTCAGACCAAGCAATTCATAAAGCATCAATACCCCTTTTACACTCAGTCGAGGCATTATGAAGGAAAAAGCTATGACGATAGCTCCTGAAAGAGGAAAGGATACCATTAGATCCAGTCTGCCAAAGGAAAGGGTCAAGAAAATACCACCTATTATCAGCGCCATGCCGAAACCTATATAGGTCTTTCTCATCTTATCGGGACGACCAGAAAAATAGCCATTTCTTGTCAGTCCTTGATAGAGGGAGTTTCTGATGGACGGAAGATGAACGTGGAATTTGTTTTTCAAAGAAGAAAGGGCCACTTCCGTTTTTCCGCTTTCAAAGATTCCCATGAGAAATGACAGTTCGTGTTTTTTTAAATCGCGGTCGCTGGCATAATCCTTTTTCAGAAGAGTAAAATAGTAATCTTTCTTGGACAGAAAGAGCAGTTTGGTCGAGGTTGTCTGCCTAATTTTCATATAGCCTCTTACCGCAAGGTCAATAGTCATGGCGGTGATATCGGTTAGATCGGCTCGCTCATCCATCAAGGTGCCTGCCTCCGAAGGGGTAAGCTCCGACGGGGGACGGTATTTGACCATTATCGAACGCTCGACTTTGGGGTTCCTGCCACGGGTGAACCAGAGCAGGAACATCAGGACGAAGACTATCACCGGAACAAGAAAGAATCCGTTATCTTGAACTAGCCAAAGGATCCGGAGGAAGATGCCGGGTTGAATCAGGCGTCCTTTAGGAATAGAAACAACAATGGTCAGGCCTTCCCTTGGTCCTATATTATCCAGGGTAGCCACCAGGCGTGAACCCTTCCAATAAACTCGGGCTTTGGAACTCGTCGAGCCCCTGGGACCAGTGAAACTCTTCCATGTTACCTCTTTTTGATCAATTTCATCGGGAAGATTGATCAAGGCTTTCGCCTCACCGATGGTGACATCCCACTCATCCCCGGTCACATTCCAGTAGAGCTCATCATAGTCATTGAAATAGTTGATGCCTCGCTCAACCTGGTAAGAAACGTTATAGGTTTGAATTCCTCGAACATATCGGGAAGGGTCACCGATTCTTATACTTGTGTAGGTTCTCTTTCTGGAGGTTTCGTAGGGGCGATCGGTTCCATCTCCATCGGTTACTGAGATAACTTTTAGGCGAAGATTATAGTTGACAGCTCCTCTCTTGTACCTGACGGGAATGTCCCGGTAGATTCCGTGTTTGGATTCCAATTGAAAATCTACGGTGATGTGTTCATTGACAGTAAGAGTACTGTCGTTGCCAAGGGTTATTTCGGAGGTGAAGTTCTCAATTGTCCAGCCCCAGGCTCTAGACGTGAAGAAACAGACCAGCAAAAGACAACTCAGGCCAATAAACTTGCTTGTCTTCTTCATGTGCCCTCCGTTCTTACTTTAATCAAAACTTTACCTTGACTATATCTCTTTCTGATTCTGAAGGAAGCAAGAAGTATTCAGCCCTCTTGAATCCGAATCGCCCTGCAATTAAGTTGCTGGGGAAAGCTTCGGTCATTATGTTCATATCCCTGACTACCGCGTTGTAGTATCTGCGAGAAAGCTGGATATCCTCCTCCAGCTTTGACAATGTCGACTGCAGGTCCATGAAGTTTTGATTAGCTTTGAGATCAGGGTAGCTTTCGGATATAGCGAACAGACTCTTGAGCGTCGAGGAAAGAAAATTCTCTGCCTCACCTTTTTTTTGGCCAGGCTCAGTCACCTGCATGGCCATGCTCCTGGCTTTTGTTACTTCCTCAAGGGTTTTCTTCTCATGGGAGGCGTATCCTTTAACTGTTTCCACTAGATTAGGGACCAAATCATATCTTCTCTTGAGCTGTACATCCACGTCCGACCAAGCTTGCCCGACTCGAAATTTAAGACCCACCAATTTGTTGTAAATAGCAATCATCCATATTGCTATACTTACAACCACCACAACCATGATTCCTAATAACACCCATCCTATCATTTATTTCACCTCACTGTGCAATGTTGGTAAGACGCATCCATACTATCTCATCTACGGAAATAGTCAAACATGCGATTTGAATCAGCTAGAATGTAACCGAAATGTGGTATCATGCTCCTTGACCTGATGATGAGTCAAGCAGGAAAGGACAATGGATATGTACTCAAGAAATGAGTACCTTAAGTGACCTGCCCCCCCAAAAACGGGTCCAGGTATAATGTTAGAATGTGGATTGAGGAAAGGGAGGATTTGAATCGAGCCGGTTTCTACCACGCTGCTTTCCTCCAAGCAGGTTGACAAGTGCTGAGATTTGGGTTAGCGTGTTATGACCCGCTGTTATAGCGGAATGTCGTACATTGGGATCTCTATCTTTTCTTCGAAAAAAGTTCTAACAACGTCCTGCCCGGGGAGCCAGTGTCTGAGATGTGCTTCTCGAGAAGGTCAGGCGCTGTAGTCGATTATTAGAGACAAGCCGACCTAGATGGTGTACGTTCCTTCATCTACATCGACTCCCCGCGGTAGACCTTCTTCATCAGGATTGCTTCTCAATTCCGGTCCTTTGTAGTAAGAATCTCCCCCAAACTCTTCGTAGTAATACGTCCATTCGTGCTCTAAGCTGTCCAGGAAGAATAGTATTTCGCCTTTTTCATGTTCGTGTCCTTTCCTAATTTCAACAGAGATGTCCTTTCCGATACCTTGTAAGTCTGGTACGAGAATGCCTACATAAAAGCTAAAAGGACCGTCTGATTTAATTTGGTAGTAATCTGGTTTTCCCTTTAATTGTCCATAGAAAGCCTGAGAGACTTCGGGATTCTCTATTTGGGTGAGTTCACCGGAAACGATTCGTGGTTGATGGGCCAATGTCGCACTGACCAGAACCAGGAGAGATATAGGGACTGTCAACAAAGCTACCTTCTTCATTTTCATATTCTCCCCTGAGGCTGTTCTTAGACTCTTCCAATGTCAAAGTATCCGGAGAAATTATCCATTATTTCTTTCTTTGAGACGTTTTTCTCCCAAGTCGGGTTTTTATCGCTGAAACAGCCCAAAAAATATTTTCCACCTTGCTTAAGCAGGCCGCTCATAGTTTTCACAAATTTTGGCTTCTCTTTCCTGGGTATGTCGTTGAGGATTCAGAGGCTTTTGTTTCTCGACAGCAGCACTCCTATTCAATAGTGATTTCCTTGGGCTTTGCTGGTTTCTGGAAGGGCACGCTGATGGTGAGGCGCCCGTTATTTCCTCGAGCGTCATTTGCTCTTTGAATGAGTAGGGAAAACCAAAACTTTGGAAAGCCATCCACTTCATCATAATGCAGCCATCTCATCTCATTTTAGGCATGCGTAGCTCCGGCACTGTCAAATGTTCGGTTGATCTTCTATTTCCCCAGTGTTCTTTTCCGCAGCGAGAGTTTAGATACGTACTACCGCGATTTGAGGACTTTCTTTGCCGTGCTGAAGACTATTTCTTCTCACAGGTGCAATCATCATACGGCTTGCCGCATCCCTCACAGACTCCGTCCACTATGTCTCTGCCACACCCACAGGAAGTACAACCACAGGTCTTACACATATTTCCTCACCTCCTCGTTCAGGTCATGTTAAACATACTTTAGGTTACTGACTCATCAAAGCAACGATAAGATAGTTCTCAATATGAGGACCTTGGAGCCCAAAAGTGTTGGCTTGCCGGAGCATCAAACGATTTGGTTATCACCAGAATTTTCCTAACTTTTCTTCTGGTAGTTTATTCAGGCTGTTCTAATGTAGAGCGATTGGTTTCGCGACTTTGGATGCGCCTATAAGTCTATTTCTTAAACCACCTCAATTTTGTAAAATCCTATTTCCATGTATTCTGGTAATTCGCCAGGCCGCTCAATAAAAAAACCCGTTCTTTCATTCGAAAGAATGGGCAATTGCAACTCGGGATATAACTTCGGTGACCCAGCTCCATTTAAAAGGCCTGTGGTTCTGCGCCTTATTCTTTCGAACAGTTTGCCTTTGTCGGTCATATCCTTCTTAGCTCTTGAACGATTATCAAAGGTCCAGTTCTCTAGTAGCCATGTCCAAGTATCTGATAGCGCACTCTTATTATAGTAGACAAGGAATATTTGTCAAGACCTGAGGTGTTCCCGCTTGACCCGCTACACGACTTCTGGTAACATACGGTACACCTAGACGGATGGCGAGGCTAGTGCTGCAATATGAAAAGCATGGCCGAGGTGGGGAAATCACGAACTCTGGGCAGGGGATAATCTCAAGGTATAGGAATTTCAATAATTTCTCTGAATTGTTATGAAGTAAACCTCGGCAGA
>CAZIXA010000053.1:0-13359 GCA_964543295.1 uncultured Clostridia bacterium
CGAAGCGAGAGTCGGCTTTGCCGATCGAGCCGTCGAGGGGGGAATTCCGAAGGAACCAGCGAAGCCCTATTTCCCCCCTCGAGTATCTTGCTGCGGAGATACCCTGTTAAGAGAATGATTAAAGGAGCACTTGGAGTATAAATGAGGCTCTATGATGAAATATGTGATGAGGACAGGTTGGGAGTGGGAGGTAGAAGTTGACTTTTCAGGAAAAACATCTACCATAAATCCGTAAATGTTCAGGCTAGGGGTGAGAATTTCACCTCGGAAACTTATTTATATGACGAGAAGCTCTTATTAAGAGATTTTGCCAATCGAAAAGGGAGGATCTAAGATGGGAAAATATGATCTAGGCCTTATAGGGCTGGCTGTCATGGGTGAAAATTTAGTTTTAAATATGGAAAAACACAGGTTTTCAGTGGCAGTTTATAATAGAACTGTAGAAAAAGTGGATAAATTCCTGGAAGGTAAAGCCAAAGGAAAAAATATAGTTGGGACCCATACCATAGAAGAACTAGTTGAGGCTCTGAAAAAACCCAGAAAGATAATGTTGATGGTTAAGGCAGGCCAAGCGGTAGATGATTTTATCCGCAAACTCCTCCCTCTTTTAGATCCCGGTGATTTGATTATCGATGGAGGCAATTCATTCTTTAAAGATACTATCCGACGGAGCAGTCACCTTGCCGAAAAGAATGTCCTCTATATTGGTACCGGGATCAGTGGGGGTGAAGAAGGGGCCTTAAAGGGCCCTGCCATTATGCCGGGTGGTCAATTAGAGGCTTACCGCCTGGTTGAACCGATCTTTACCAAAATAGCAGCCCAGGTTGACGGCGTTCCCTGTTGTTCTTATATTGGTCCCAATGGTGCCGGTCACTACGTTAAGATGACTCATAATGGTATTGAATACAGTGATATGCAGCTTATCTCTGAGGTGTATAACTTCATGAAAAATGCCTTGGGGATGAATGCCGAAGAGCTGCACCAAATATTTTCCCAATGGAATCAAGCCAAACTAAATTCATATCTTATTGAAATTACTGCCGATATCTTCTCTCAGGTAGATACTAAGGGAAATCCTCTGGTAGAGATGATTCTCGATGAAGCCGCTCAAAAAGGCACCGGCAAATGGACCAGTCAATCAGCATTAGACCTAGGGATACCAGCACCGAGCATTGCAGAGGCAGTCTTTGCCAGATGCATCTCAGCCATCAAAGAGGAGCGGATTCAAGCAGCAAAAGTCATTAAAGGTCCGACCAGAAAGTACCAGGATAAGAAAGCTGATTTGCTGGAGGCGATTAAAGAAGCATTGTACGCTGCTAAGATCTGTAGCTATGCCCAGGGCTTTGCTCTGATGAAAGAAGCCGGGAAAGAATATAACTGGGATCTTAATCTGGGCAAAATAAGTATGATCTGGAGGGGTGGTTGTGTTATCCGGGCCAGATTTCTTCACGAGATAAACGAGGCTTTCACTCGGGACCCGAATCTGACCAACCTATTGCTAGATCCCTATTTCAAAGAAGCCGTTGAACGGGCCCAGGATAAGTGGCGTAAAGTTGTCGTTACCGCCATAGATTCAGGTATACCGGTACCTGCCTTTAGCTCAGCATTAGCTTATTTTGACAGCTACAGAACCGCCAGGCTGCCGGCAAATCTCATCCAGGCACAAAGGGATTACTTTGGAGCACATACTTACCGAAGAGTTGATCAGGAAGGGGTATTTCATACCGAGTGGATGCTGAAAGAGCGTCCAGAAATAAGAATAGATAAATAACTATTGAAAGGAAGGAGGAAAATGGCTGAACTGCGGCTTAGGCCAAAAGAAGATTGTAAATATGCGGCAGTTTCTCTGGGAGAGATTATGATCAGGTTAAATCCTAATGAAGGAAGGGTTAGAACTGCGAGAACTTTTACTGCCTCTGAAGGTGGCGGAGAGTACAATGTTACCAGGGCCCTTAAGAAGGTGTTTGGGCTAAATACTGCCGTAGTAACGGCACTTCCGGACTGTGAGAGTGGACATTTATGTGAAGATTTGATGACGCAGGGGGGGGTCGATTTAAGCCATGTAGTTTGGGTTCCTTTTGATGGCGTCGGAAGACAGTCTCGCACCGGATTAAACTGGACAGAAAAAGGTTATGGCGTAAGGAGTGCCAAAACCGAATATGATCGAGGCCATACTGCAGTCTCTCAACTGAAAAGAGGAGACATTGACTGGAAGAGGATATTTAAAGATGAGGGTGCGCAGTGGTTTCACACCGGGGGTATCTATGCGGCTCTTTCAGAAACAACACCTGAGGTAATTATTGAGGCTATGGAAGTAGCCAGAGAATTCGATACCATAGTCTCTTATGATCTTAATTACCGGGCATCGCTCTGGAAGGCCATAGGAGGACAAAAAAAGGCAAGAGAAGTTAATCAGAGAATTGCTCCCCTGGTTGATGTAATGATGGGTAACGAAGAAGACTTTTCGGCAGCCTTAGGTTTTGAGGTTGAAGCAGTGGATATCAGCAAGAAAATGGATATTGGGGGGACCAAAGGTTTCCAGTTAATGGCTAAACAGGCAACAAAAAAGTACCCTAATTTTAAAGCGGTGCTAACTTCCCTAAGGAACGCGAAAACTGCTCTCATAAACGATTGGGGAGGAATTCTCTATATGAATGGGAAATTTTACGAAGCAACGCCCAGAAGAGGTCTAGAAGTCTATGATCGTGTGGGTATGGGGGATAGTTTTGCCTCGGGATTTATCTACGCCATTCTGACCGATAAAGGTCCACAAGAAGCCGTTGAATTTGCTGCCGCCCATGGAGCCTTAGCAGGAACTACGCCTGGGGATACCAGTATGGCTAGCTTAGCTGAAGTAGCCAGAGAAGTAGAGCGTGCTCAAGAAGGTGGAGTGGCCAGAGCTGCCAGGTAAAGAATAGGAAAAATGGGGACGTGATTATTTTTGGAAAGGAAAAACAATTATTGGAACTAGAAAAAGGGGAAACAATCACGTCCCCATTTTTTTATTTTGGAGATGACCATGTTAAAAGGAATTGACAGTTTAGTGAGAACCCTAGAACTTAAAGGAGTTTTTAGTGGTTCTGAAATCACTCCCGCGCAAAAAAAGATGATGGGAGAGACGATTTCTTCATTGAAATTAAATTTTTATCCTTATTGTGATTCCCTGGAGACCTTCAAAGGGAGAGTTTATTTTATGATTAACCAAGACGGAGAAAGAAGACTACTTTCCGTTGCTCCCAGGAATAAAGCCAATGATGGATTTACAGTGAGTGAAGTTCTAAATCTGAACAATTTTACGGTGAAAGTTTGTCCTTTAACTCACGATAATGCCGTGGTTATAAGGGAGATTTTCGGTTATACTTCGCCCAGTGTTTTAAGCACCAAATTTGCTTTTGGTACCGGTGATAGAATAGGGGGAGCAGCGAGTGCTACACCGGGCCACATCAGAGCAGCCAAGAATTACGATGTGGCCGTGTTTTTGGCTCAGCAGTCTGTCAGGGAAAATGCCAGGACGGGAAGAACTTTCCGGCAGGTTCTTGATGACGCTACCTGGGGTGTTTTCCAGGAAGGATATAAACGCCAATGGGGTGCAGATGCTGACCATTTAATGGATTTAGTCAGTATGGGCCAGGCTGTTGATGTAGGATTTACCATGTTCACCGTTGATCCATCCCGCTGCATTAATGATACTCCTGTAAATATGGGTCTGGAAGAATTGAGGGGAGCTTTTCTGACTCTTTTTAGCACCCGAAGAGAAGCCAAAAAGTTCATGGAGAAATATCTTTCCATCAGTCGACTAATGGCCAGCCCAACTGATACTCTGAAAATTGAGTACCACGAAGAAGAGGTAATGGGAATTGCGGTACAATATCTAAGAGCAATAAGGTTTACCAGTGATGCTTATGCTGCTATTGCTCACCATAAAGGCACGACTGATTTTGATTTTGAGATGTCTGTTGACGAAACCAGGACCCCCACAACTGCTCTAGCCCATTACTTGATCATTAGAGAGTTGCGCGATGCTGGAGTAAGATTAACCAGCTTGGCGCCAAGGTTTGACGCCGGATTTGAAAAAGGCGTCGATATTAGAACTAACAATGGTAGAAAACCTTCACCCGCGGATTTGAAGAGGTTTGAGGACAATGTTAAAGATCATGCCTTGATTGCTAGAAAAATGGGTCCTTATAAATTGGGTGTCCATTCAGGAAGTGATAAGTTTACCGCCTATCCTATAATCAGCAGACATACCGAGGGAATGTTTCATGTGAAGACTGCGGGAACCAGCTATCTTGAGGCAGTTAAGGTGATAGCCAAGGCCAATCCTTCTCTTTATCGCCAGCTCCATCAACATGCTTTGGAAACATTTGAGCTCAACCGCAAAACCTATCACCTAACCACTAATCTAGCTAACGTCCCCGAAGCTAGAGAATTGAATCAAACTAAGGCAGTGGAAGGGTTAACAGAAAATGATGATTGGAGGCAGGTTATTCATGTTGCCTACGGGGCTTTGCTACAAAAGTTTGGAAAAAGAATGATAGGGATCTTGAGTGAAAACTTAGAGGATTATTATCAAACTATAGCCCGCCACATAAGACTCCATCTGGATGGCTTTGGTTTGAAGAAGCTTTAGTTACTATTCAGCCGCAGATTTACGCTGATATTTTTCTTTATTACCATATACAAAGTCCGTGTGAATCTGTGGCTAAAGAGTCACAGGCTTTGTGACTAACGGCGTGTTCGTAATCTCTTTATTATATCGAGGGCTTTCTGCCCATTGACCATCCTACGATAAAAGTTAGCTACTCTCCTCATGCAATCCGGATTGCCACTTAAATTTACTTTTTGCTTTGACCCGGGAGGAGTCCAGAGGGAGTAATCATAAAATATCCGTCTTACTTTTTTCTCAACCCATTCTTTACTCTTTTCCATAGCACCTACCAATAGGGTAGGGAGGGTAGGATTGGGGTCGGTAAACTGGTAAGTTATTCCCGTATCAGTCTGGCCAACCCAGGCATTTCTTTCTTGATTTACAGCGGTTAAATATCTAAAAACGGTAGCTATGGCGAAGGCCAATTTATCTTTGAGATCCTCCGATGCAACAGCATAATTGGGTGAGACAATTGTTCCGGATATCCTCTCCCTCAGTTTTAAAGTATGATTAATATTAATTCTGGCTGCATCATCTTCTAGACTGCTGATTCTTTCTATAAAACTCAAAGCATATTTTACTGCATTCTCCCCCTCGATGGGTATGTCTTTTTCCACAATTCGGGCATTACCTTCAACCACTGACCTCAGATACGGCCTGATGAGAGGATCGCGTGCCGCATCGTTAATGCGCTTATATCCAGATAATTGAGCCAGATGGCTTACGAAGGGAACATGAACCGAATTAAGTAATCTCAATTTCCAATCATGATAAGAGTCAATACTACCAGCGGTGACGACGACTCCCCGGTGAGCAAGTTCAGAAAAGGGAACTCTTAATCTCCTCCTGGGATCGCTAATTACCAATGACCATCGGTCAGGCATCTCTTCGGTATAAGTGGCCAGATGGTCTTCTTTTCCTATTTTTCTTCTAGCTTCTTTTTTTATTGCTTCAGGAACAGCAGCGGGATTTGGTACCAATCTGTCGCCCATTTCATCAAGAAAATCAACCTTATTTTCAAGCCAGGAAAGATAGGGATCAATTCCCCTTTCTTTGGCATATTCCAACTGAATATCCCGCAAGATTTTGCCATTACCTCTGAGATTATCTGTATCCATCACCGAGATAGTACTGTCTGAACCGTGTTGACTATAGTATCTAAAAAGAGTTTCACCGAGCATATCCATTCCAATTTGTCCTTTTCTTACCCCTGCTTCGGTAACTCCCACCAGAATTAAGTCTAACTTGCCTTTAACCCAACTAAGGAACTTCTCTTTTCCTTCTGCTGTAGATAGACTACTAGCTCCCACCACACTTTCTATTAATTTTATTCCAGCTACTCCACCCTTGTTAAAGGTAACCACGTGGTATAATCCGCCCTGTTGGCTGAGTGCTCTCGCAGTTGTGGTGTGTCTTGGTTGGCCCACAAAGATTCCCCCATCGTATTTACCTACCTTGATTAAATCGTGGACCCATTCATGGGTTAAAGCTCTTTGCAATCCTCCGGCACCAATGGCCAATATTTTTACCTTTAAATCAGGTGGTTTTCTGGTTAAAAGTGGCATATTAATCATACTTTCAGTTAATCTTCCATTACCAGAAGCTTCCCCCGAGGATCAAACGTCTCGTACAGGGCTTTTCTTAGAACTTGTCTTTGTCTGTATGATTCTCGATGATCATAATTTGTCTCTAACCAGGGTAGCTCAAAGGGAAGCGCTCGATCAAACTCTGCTAAAAGATCCTTTTGGTAATCTCCGGCAAAAGTTCCCTCAAAAAATTTTGGCAATGCTTCTTCTAACAACTTCTCCCAGGACTGGTTTTCTCTGCTGGGAACGATGGGATAAAAAAGTGTATCGTTGGCATCGGCTGCTTTTTTATCTCCAGGAGCATCGCCGATCATCAGCATTTTATCAAGGAGGTATCTCTTCTGGGCGGCTATTCTAATGTGATCTGCCTTTTTGCCCATTTCCTGTCCGGCAATAGCATCTACATAACCATCTAAGCCATGTTCTTTCCATTCTCTATCCAGAGCCTCATAAGGTGTTTGCGAGACCACCACCAGATCGGCTTTTTTAGAAGCTAATTCAAGGCTTTCTCTGACCCATTTGAAGGGAGGAATATTCTTAATCTTTTTGGCTATGGTCAGGTTTACTGATTTGCTCCATTCAAGGAATTTGGATAAAGATGGCTCAGAGATTTTTTTGGTATATTCTTCCAGAGTGGGATTGCCCAATGATATGTCCTTATAGGTTTTGATATAGTCATCCAGGCTAGTGGTATCCGGGAGCAAAATACTCCTCTCTGATAATACCTTTTCCATATCAGGCCTTTCCTTCAAAAATCGATAGATATACTGCAAGGCAATGAACCTGTTGCATCCCCTGGTCTTGGAGAAAAGATTAACGAATTCGGCCACCTCTCGGAGATAAGATTCAATGCCCCACAACTCATAAAATTCCATAATCTTAGGATGGAAAACTACAATTTGCTTGGGATTCATTGAATCAAATACGCATCCGTCAGAGTCGATGGCAATGAGAAATTTCTGCGCTCCGGGGAAATTTTTTAACTTTTCTCTTGCCTTTTTCAGTGTTTCACTCACCATTTCTGTTTCTCCTTTCATGAGGGGTCAGGTCTCAACATTTGACATTAGTTTCCTTTTAATCTTTTTATAACCATCTCCTTTATCCCTAATGCCTCTTTATCTCTTTTAGTCTTATTCTCAAACCTATTAACTGCTTGTGAGACAGCAGCATAATCCATGTCAAATAGTCTCCCTATCTCACTTAGGCTCATGGGGGTATATCTTTTAATTAAATACAGTGCTAATTGACGATGCATGTTGCCTCTTTGTTTTCTAAATATCTCGTCTCTTTCTATTTTAAGATTTTTTGAAATTTCATCAATTATCTCATCCGGTGTGTATGACTCTATAAATTTGGTTTCTGGAATTTCCCTTTTTCTACCTACGGCTTTTATCTTTTTCTCTATTCTTTTCCTAAAGAGCTCATCGCCGAGAGCTACATTTTTATATAGATTCTCTAAGGGACTTTTCATATCAATATTTTCAAGCACAAATCTTTCGTATTTTTTCCTTGCTCTGATTAAATCATTATCAAGCTGGCTTAATATGAGTGTAGCATCAAGCCTATTTAAAGGTTCTCTCCTTCCAATATAGTCTAAAAAGCTGCTCCACGGATATTCCTTGATGTTGCTAGCTATTCCTGCTCTTACTGGATTTAAGTGAATATACACTGAAAGTATTAAGCTATAACTATTCTCATCAACAATAATTGACTTGTATCTTCCTTGAAATACAGGACCCACAATTTTATGCTTTGCTCGAAACCAGTTAGAATAAGATGTATTAATGTAGTGTATACCATCTACTATGTTAGCAAGAGGTGTCTTGACAAATAGATGGTAATGGTTGTTCATAAGGCAATATGCATAACAAATAAAGGAGTGTTTCTCGAAAGTTTCCTTCATTTTGTTCAAGAAAGTTCCTTTATCCTTATCTGAGTGAAATATCTTCTCTTTTCTATTTCCCCTTGCAGTTATATGATAGGTAGCATCCTCAAAAGATAATCTTAAATGTCTTGCCATAGTGCAAATAAAGTATCATAAAATTTTCTTAATGTCAAATGTTGAGACCTGACCCCATTCACCATTCATTTGACGCTTACTCCTAGTAGTGCTATATAAGGATGTGAGTAAAATCGAGATAGGAGGAACTTGCAAGGTGATTGTAGGGAAGGGATCCCAAGACAGATTTTTGAGTGAAGAAGAACTCACAGAGTTATGTCGAGAAGCTCTTCGGAAGAAAGATTTTCACAGTAAAAAGGTTTTAGTAATCATTCCCGATGCCACTCGTAGCGGACCCACAGATTTATTTTTCAAAACTATTTGTGAGAGTCTTTCGAGGCAAGCGAAAAAATTGGATTTTATGATTGCCTTGGGTACCCACCCTTTAATGAGTGAAGAAAAGATAAACAGACTCTTAGGGATAAGTTCCCAGGAGAGAAAAACCAAATACGGAGATATTGACGTTTTCCAGCATCACTGGGATAGACCAGAACAGCTTCAGTGTATTGGAACCATTAGCCGTTCTCAAATTCAGCGTATTTCTCATGGGTTGATGGATAAACCTATATTGGTTGAGATAAATAAGAAAATCTTTGACTACGATGAACTCCTCATAGTAGGACCGGTATTTCCTCATGAGGTGGTGGGATTTTCCGGAGGATATAAATACCTGTTCCCAGGGATTGCCGGACCCGAGATTATAAACAGGTTCCACTGGTTGGGAGCACTCATAACTAACCCTAAGATCAACGGCGTGAAAGATACTCTCATAAGGGAGGTAATTAATAGAGCCACCCATTTGGTTGATATTCCCATAACCCAGTTCTGTTTTGTAGTGAAGGAGAAAAATGTTTTTGGATTCTATGCTGGAGAGGAAGAAACCTGGTCAAGGGCGAGCGATCTTTCTTCCCGGCTTAATATCAAGTGGGTAGACAAGACCTTCCATACCGTTCTTTCCATAGCTCCCAGGATGTATGAGGATCTATGGACAGCAGGCAAGTGCATGTATAAATTAGAACCAGTGGTAGAAGATGGAGGTATGCTTATAATCTATGCGCCTCATATAAAGGAAGTCTCCTGCACTCATGGGGAATACCTCGAGAAAATAGGGTATCATACGAGGGATTATTTTTTAAAACAATTCGATGAGTTCAAACATATTCCGGGAGCAATTTTAGCTCATTCTACTCATGTTAAAGGGATCGGCACTTATCGGAAAGGAAAAGAGATCCCCCGTATAAAAGTAGTTTTAGCTACCAGGATTTCACAAGAAAGGTGCGAAAGGATAAATCTGGACTACCTGGATCCTGCTCAAATTAGTATTCAAGATTACGCCGGTAAAGAAAAAGAAGGTATTCTTTTGGTGAGGAATGCAGGGGAAGTTTTGTATAGACTATCGAGTGGAAAAGTCCCTGACATTGATGAGTTGTGATTAATTGACAAAATCCACAAAAAGATTATTGTTTGTCGGAGAGGATGAGGATGGAGAAAGCCACAAATCGAGCTAAAGTTTTAGTAGAGGCGCTCCCCTATATTCGAAAGTTTTTCGGAAAGACGGTGGTGGTGAAATATAGTGGGAAGGTCATGACTGAGGAAAATTTGAAAAAGGGGATCGCGGAAGATATTGCTTTGATGAAATATGTGGGGATAAAACCAGTAATCATTCACGGTGGAGGGGAAACCATAACCGAGATGATGGAAAGACTCAATATAAAACCCCATTTTATCGAGGGCAATCGGATTACTGATGAGAAGACCATGGAAATTGTGGAGATGGTTCTGGTAGGAAAGATAAATAAAGCCATAGTCTCCCTGCTTAATCAATTTGGGAGCAGGGCCATAGGTTTAGAAGGTAAGGATGGGAGATTGATTCTGGCTAAAAGATGCAAAGACAGGAATTTAGGTTTGGTAGGGGAGGTAGAAAGAATAGATCCCACCCCTATCGAGGTTCTGGAAAGAGGAGGGTTTATTCCAGTCATTGCTCCGGTGGGGGTAAGCAAAGAGGGAGTGACGCTCAATATAAATGCTGACGTGGTAGCTGCTGAAATTAGTAGGTCCCTGAAGGCGGAGAAATTGATCTTTCTTACTGATGTAGAGGGAATCCTGAAAGATCCCCTGGACAAGAAAAGTCTTGTCTCCACCCTCAAGGTAGATCAAATCGAAGACTTGATTAAGGAAGGAAAGATCCAGAAGGGAATGATGGCCAAAGCAAGAGCTTGTCAGAGAGCACTGGGAGCAGGGGTAAAGAAGGTACATATTATCAGTGGAAAGGTACCTCATTCCCTCTTGCTGGAAATTTTTACCGATAGGGGAATTGGCACGCAGGTGATAAAGTGAAGATTGTGGTAGCACCAGATTCTTTTAAGGAGAGTTTGACGGCTAAAGAGGCAGCAGAGGTCATTGAAGAGGGGATAAAGAGAGTTTTTCCCAAAGCAGAGGTGACAAAGATCCCTCTGGCCGATGGAGGAGAGGGCACAGTTGAAGCCATGGTTGAGGCTAGAGGGGGGAAGATCATACTACAAGAAGTTACTTCTCCCTTAGGGGAAAGGATAAAAGGTCATTTTGGAATATTAGACGATGGATTCACAGCAGTTGTCGAGATGGCACAGGCTTCTGGATTATCTCTTGTCCCACATTCTGGACGTAATCCTTTGCTGACTACTACCTATGGAACAGGAGAGCTGATTAAAGCAGCTCTGGATAGAGGTTGCAAGAGAATAATTGTAGGAGTCGGTGGAAGTGCTACTGTAGATGGGGGAGCAGGTATGGCTCAAGCACTAGGAGCTAAGCTTTTAAATCAATCCGGGGAACAAATCCCTTTTGGGGGAGGAAATTTAGGGGAGATTGTAAACATTGATATGAGTTCTTTTGACTCCAGGGTCAAAAAAACCGAGGTTTTGGTTGCCTCTGATGTAGATAATCCTTTGTGTGGACCTAAAGGAGCAGCAAGGGTCTATGGCCCGCAAAAAGGTGCTACTCCAGAGGCGGTGGGGATTCTGGAAAAAAATCTGGCTCATTTCGCCATGATGATCAAAAAATATTTAAATAAGGAAGTCAAAAACATTCCGGGGGCTGGAGCAGCGGGGGGTTTAGGAGCAGGTTTAATAGCTTTTTTGGGGGCTGAGCTTACCCCAGGAATAAAGTTAATAATAGAGGCTTCCCGACTGGAGGAAAGGATAAAGGGAGCCGATCTGGTAATCAGTGGAGAGGGACGAATTGATGAGCAAACTGCCTATGGAAAGACACCGGTAGGGGTAGCCGAAATCGCTGAAAGAGAAAAAATTCCGGTCATTATTATGGGAGGAGAAATTAGAGGAGATGTTAAAGCTTTGTATGAAAGGGGTGTAGATGCGGTAGTTAGCTGTGTGGATAGAATCTTACCTTTGGCTGAAGCTATGAAGGAAGCAAGGCAAACTCTGAGGCAAGCCACTGAGCGGGTCATGCGTCTCATTAAGATCGGTTGCCTTTTGAGATAAATTTGATATAATAGTTTTGCTCTAAGTTGGCGGATTTTCGAAGGAACCTTATGGTAGGCGGGAATAGCTCAGTGGTAGAGCATCAGCTTCCCAAGCTGAGGGTCGCGGGTTCAAGTCCCGTTTCCCGCTCTTGCGCCTGTAGCTCAATTGGATAGAGCAACGGACTTCGGATCCGTGGGTTGGGGGTTCGACTCCTCTCAGGCGCGTCAAGCAATGGGCAAAGCCGATTGCTAGAAGGCTAGGGGGTGATACCAATGGGAGGATTTGAAGAATTAGGAAGAAGATTAGACAAGCTGGCTGAAGGAATCAAGACAGCTACTCAAAGTGGGGTAGAAAAGACAGCTAGAGAAGCCAAGGACTGGAGAGAAAAGCTGGATGACTTAGGAGATAAAGTTAAAAAGATTACTCAAGAAGGGATAGAGCGATTTGCCACCGAGACAAAGGGATTTAGTCAAATTGCCAGGTTCAGATCCCAGATAAGACAGAGGGAAAAAGAGATAGAGAATATGTTTGAGCAGATGGGGGAAAAGACATACGAGCTACACCTTCAAAAGAAAATTGGCCATCCAGAACTTAAAAAACTGGGAGCCAGGATTACTCGACTAAAAAAAGATATAAAGGCAAAGGAATTACAGATTCAAAGTTTAAAAGGCAAGAAACCACAAGTTAGGTAAACCTCGTTAGAGACAAAATCTCTAACGAGGCGCGCGGACGGAGCCTTCTTTCTAAGGGGTAAAGGGGTGAAAGAGTCGGATAAGATTATCCTCTACAGTGATGGGGCCTCATTGGGAAATCCAGGGAGAGCCGGAATAGGAGTGATTATCTGCGATGAGGATAGAAGAGTGATTAAAAGGATAGCTAAATTCATAGGGATAACTACCAATAATGTAGCCGAATATATGGCATTAATCTTCGCCCTGGAGGAAGCTCTTTACCTAAGAGCAAAGGAAGTGGAATGTTTTCTGGATAGCCAGCTTCTTGTAAGACAACTAGAGGGAACCTACAAGGTAAAGGACAGGAAGTTAGGGCTTTTCTATTCTCAAGTGAGGCATCTTGAGAGCTTCTTTGAAAAGGTGAACTTCAATTACGTTGTAAGAAGTGCTAATAAACAAGCGGATAGACTGGCTAAAGTGGCAGCGAGAGGAAAGAGGGAATGAGGTGACCGCGGGATACCTTATTACAGGTATTCTGGGGAAAGTCCGGGCTCCCAAAAAGGGTACTGGGTAACACCCAGGAAAGGTAACTTTACGGAAAGTGTCACAGAAACCAAACCGCCGCAGTAGTCGGAAGGACTGCTGCGGTAAGGGTGCAAAGGTAGGGTAAGAGCCTACCAGTGAAAAAGTGACTTTTCACCTGGATAAACCCTACCCGGAGCAAGGCCAAATAGGAGGGTTTAACCCTCGGGTAGGCTGCTGGAGGCCTAGGGTAACCTGGGTCCTAGATAAATGGTCACCACCGAAGGAATATTTTCCTTTCGGTAACAGAACCCGGCTTACGTTTCCCTCTTTCCTTTGCTGTGTTGTAATTGTTTAGCCAGAGATTCACACAGATGAACACGGTTTGGGTTTGTTGGGTTTATTGGGTTTGTTGAGTTTGAGGTATAGGAATTTCAATAATTTCTCTCAATTGTTATGAAGTAAACCTCGGCAG
>CAZIXA010000054.1:0-12385 GCA_964543295.1 uncultured Clostridia bacterium
ATCGAGCCGTCGAGGGGGGAATTCCGAAGGAATCGGCGAAGCCCTATTTCCCCCCCTCGAGTATCTTGCTAGAGGGATAAGTGTGAGGAGAGCATAGCATAAATTTACTTTATTTCAAGATTCTAGCTCTTAATCTAGACCAAGCTACAGTGAAAACACGAGTTTAAAGAGAAACTGTGAGATTATAAGGAAAACCGGAAAAAGGGCAAGGACAGAGGCGGGGGGTGACTTTAATTTTTATTTGACGTAAGCCTTTTTTGTTGTAGAATGCTAAGGGGATGTAGGTTTTTCAAAAAATAGAAACACTTAAGGGAAGGGTACCTGAGTTAGAGTGACTAAATCCCCGAAAAGGTCATAAATTAAGAAAGGTAAAATTTATGAGGGTGGACCTATTTCAATCAGGGGAAGAAAAAGATAAAAAAAGGCAGGCACCTCTTGCTGATCGCATCCGACCCCAGAGCTTGGATGAGTTTGTGGGTCAAGAACACATTGTCGGCGAGGGAAGGATTTTGCAAAAGATGATAAAGGAAGATAAGCTGGCCTCTCTCATCTTTTGGGGACCCCCAGGATCAGGAAAGACGACTCTAGCCAGAATTATTGCTCATCTTACCAAGTCTTTTTTTGTTCAATTTTCTGCGGTTACTTCAGGAGTCGCCGATGTTAGAAAAGTGGTAAAAGAAGGCCAGGCCAGGCTGAAAGTCTATAATCAGAGGACCATCCTCTTTATCGATGAGATTCATCGGTTCAATAAAGCACAGCAAGATGCATTTCTCCCTCATGTAGAAAAAGGAACCATTATTCTAATTGGCGCTACTACCGAAAATCCGAGTTTTGAGGTCATTGGACCACTTCTTTCTAGAACCAGGATTTTCACCCTGGAAAGGCTTGGCCCGGAGGAGATTAAAAAAATCCTGGACTGGGCCATGAAAGATAAAAAGAAGGGTCTCGGTGAATATAAGATAAAGATTGACCGGGAGGCTCTGGATTTAATTATTGATGGCTCCAACGGTGATGCCAGAGTGGCCTTAAATGCAGTGGAGATAGCTACTGAAACTAGTAAACCGGGTAAGAATGGTTTTCGTCAAATTCACCTGAGGGAAGCTGAGGAGGCTCTACAAAGCAAGGCTCTTTTATATGATAAAACAGGGGAAGAACATTATAATGTTGTCTCTGCCTTTATTAAGTCAATGCGAGGATCGGATCCAGATGCTGCCCTTTACTGGCTAGCCCGCATGGTTGAAGCCGGAGAAGATCCCCGCTTCATTGCCCGAAGAATGGTTATTTTTGCCTCTGAGGATGTGGGTAATGCCGATCCTCAGGCTTTGTCGGTGGCTACGTCAGCAGCTCAGGCAGTAGAATTCGTGGGAATGCCCGAGGCTCAAATTAATCTGGCTCAGGCTGCTACCTACCTGGCTTCTGCTCCCAAATCCAATGCTTCCTACGCTGGACTCTTAGAAGCCAAAAAAGATGTAGCCAGAACTTTGAATTTGCCGGTACCTTTGCATCTTCGTAACCCCGTCACTCCCTTGATGAAAAAAATAGGTTATGGAAAGAATTACTGCTATCCTCACGATTTTCCTGAGGCCAGGGTAGAGCAGCAATATCTACCCCAAGGCTTGGAAAAAAGCAAGTATTATCGACCCACGGGGAGAAGATTTGAGAAGAAAATATCCCAAGGACTAAAAGATAAAGATAAGCCTTCCGGTTAAGAGGTAGTCAATGACTCCAAAAATAAGAAGAGCAGTTATTGCAGTGGCTGGATTTGGTACTAGATTTCTCCCGGCGACAAAAGCTCAGCCCAAAGAAATGCTTGCCGTGGTTGATAAACCCATTATTCAATATGTGGTTGAGGAAATGGTGGACGCTGGTATTGAGGAAATTGTCCTGGTTACTGGTCAAAACAAGCGATCCATAGAAGACCATTTTGACAGAAGTTTTGAACTCGAGTACCGATTAAAAGAAGCAGATAAGCTGGACCTGCTAGAGGAAGTAAAGAGAATATCTAGTCTAGCTAAATTTGTTTATGTCAGACAAAAGATGCCTCTAGGAAATGGTCATGCTCTTCTCTGTGCTAAAGTTGTGGTGGATGATGAACCCTTTGCTTTTTCCTATGGAGACGACATAATAGAGGCGAAGACCTCAGCCATAGGTCAAATGATCAAGGTCTTTGAAAAGCACCGATGTTCAGTGATGGGGGTAATGGAGGTGCCCAGAGAAAAAATTTCCCAATTTGGGGTAATAAAGCCCCAAGAGATCGAAAAAGGGGTATACAAGGTCTTAGACACCGTCGAGAAACCTCATCCTGATGAGGCTCCGTCTAATCTGGCCAGCGTAGGACGATATGTGTTTACCCCAAAAATTTTTGAAGCACTGGAGGAAACAAAGCCAGGAAAAGGAGGCGAAATCTGGGTAGCAGATGGGGTGAAGAATCTTTGTAGAAATGAGACCGTCTGTGCCTGTAAGATCGAAGGTACCTATTGGAACTGCGGCGAAAAAACAGAGTTTTTAAAAGCTACTATTAATTTTGCTCTTAAGAACCCAGAGTTTGGGAGAGAGCTCAGAAGATATCTAAAGGATCGTGAGGTGAACAGTGCAGATCAAAGTAAACAATAGCAAGCTTAGCTTGATTCAGGGCGACATAACCCAGCAGGACACCGAAGCTATTGTTAATGCTGCCAATACCAGTCTTTTGGGAGGTGGTGGAGTAGATGGCGCAATCCATCGAGCCGGTGGTCCCGAGATCCTTGAACAATGTAAGAAGATTCGGGCAAGGCAAGGAGGATGTCCTACCGGTGAGGCGGTCATCACCACGGGAGGAAAACTCAAAGCCAAATATGTCATTCATACGGTGGGTCCTGTATGGTCGGGAGGAAGCCAGAATGAGAATCTGCTTTTAGAGAATGCTTACCGCAATAGTCTCACTCTGGCTAAGAACAAGGGTATTAAATCTATTTCATTTCCCTCTATCAGCACCGGTGCCTATCGTTTCCCCATCCACGATGCTGCTCGGATTGCTCTCTCAACAGTTCGAGACTTTCTTAAGCACCACGGCTTTGAAGAGGTACGCTTTGTCCTCTTTTCTGATAGGGACCTTAAAGCCTACGAGGAGGTATGGCAAAAGGTAAGTGGGGAGTGATACGGCTCGCTATATTCGCTGGGGTGATCTTATCAGCTCCCTGGTTACTGTCTCTCCCAGATAAGCAAGATCCTCAATATGCAGGTGATTTTCGGCTGAGCTGTCAAAGAGAATCGAAGCATTGGCCGGAAACTCTTCATCTTCTGTCCAGAGAATATAGACCAAAGGAAGTTTGGGGAAAGTGATAATTTTAAAAGCGAGATCGCCGTATTGAGCCGGTTCTCCTCCCAAGCTGCAAGCAGCCTTTTTAAATAAGTCTGGTTGACTTCCAAACCTCTTAATGAGCGGAATCTCTGCCCGGGCTCGAAAAACTGCATGGTAGAACCCTCCGCTGGGTAACTCCCGGTAACTTGCCCATTTACCAGTTGGCCCTGTAGTTCGGGCATCTCTAAGATAGTGCAGAATCAGCACTTCAAGTGCTGGATCTATTGACTTTTTAGCGTCGATTGAAAAAACGGCGAAATTTGGAGGATCTATGCGCAGAGTGTAATTAAGATAGGGGAGAAAAAAGCCTTCTTTTGGGGAATAACTCGCCTTGCTTCTTTGGCAAATATCAGCCACATCCATCTCTTTGAGCCTCTGCTTAGCATGTTTGATGGCGAGGTTATACCTTCCTTCTACATCCGGTTTAAGTGGACGTTTTGCTCCCATATTACCCGATTTTCCAATAATTTTTCAAGCCTGCCTGGTGAGAATTATCCGGTCTTTTTCAACTACCTCTACCGGGTAGCTGTCAATTTTAGCTGCTTTCTTTATACTGACGTGATAGTCTTCCTTAAATTGCTGGGCAAAACTGGCTGCTTCTCTCTTGTCTTTTGAGAGAACGTACTTTCTTCCCCAGAAGCCCCTTAATCGAGGGTTAAAAAGAGAAATTTCATAAAGATTTTTATTTTCTGGATTTTCCACCTCTAAGATTATGTACTTTTCGGTAATGGCTTTGAGCTTGAAACCGTGCATATCTGTGGCTTTTTCTACCTCGGCTTTCTCTCCCGCAAGTAGGTAAAACACCGGTGGGTCCTGTTTCTTTAAGGTGGTTATCTCGAACCGTCTTCTGAGTCTGCCAAAATAAGATTCAAACACCAACATGGGCTTGTGGACCGAAACCACATAAAGTCTTGCCGTTTCCCCGGCTCTTTCCATCCTTATTTGCCAGAGCTTCACTGGTAGGTTTTCCTTCATTGTTTCCGCATCAACAACAAATACCCCATCAAGGGTATTTTCAAATAAGGTCCTGTAGTTATGCTTATTCTCCTGTAAGGCCTTTTCTGCCTTCTTACACTTGGTCTTCAGCTTTTCCTAATCGGCAATTCGTCTGCGCAGCTTTACCAACTCTTCTATAAGTTCATCCTTTGTCTTATATTTATCTTCTATTCTCTCTACCTCCAAAAACAGAAAAAATTTAGCTACCTTACAAGTTACCTGGATGTTTCAAGCCTCATATTTGGATTGTAGAGCTGGCAGCTATTCCGGCCAAATTTTTTAACCTGGTACATGGCAATATCAGCACAACTTATCAGGGCCTTTGCGTCTTCCTTATGTTCAGGATAGATAGCAATCCCAATGCTGGTGGTGATGTTAAGTTTGTGCTCATAAACTTGAGTTAAAGTAGAAAGATATTTTATTAACATTGAAGAATTTTCATCAATCCGTTACCAAAAATTCTCTGATGGCATCCTCTGGGGATAAATTAAGGTAAAGTTCAGTGGTTGTCACGTCTATCGTGGCCTAAAAGAGTATGGACGGGGAACTCTGGCAAACCCCTGGCTACCTTGTGCTGCCAGCAACACTGAAGCTAGCTTCAGCACGACTGGCAAGCTAGCTTGCCTTTTATGCGCTAGCGCATGGGCATTTTTCTTCTGTCAGGACTTGCCTCCAACTTTAGCCTAGCTTTTTCATGAGGACTTGTCAATACGAGCCTCTGAAAAGCCCTTATTTTCCCTATCTTTTTTGAAGGTAGGTCTTGACTTTTCATTAAATTCTTGACAAAAAATAAATATGTGATTAAATAGAATAGATCTTTGAGATGAGCTGAGACAGTTGAGATTAGATGAGAAGAGTCGAGGGCCTTCGAGTATTTTATCACACCGCATATCTACCCATCCTTCCATAAAAAAATAGATTAAATAAAAATAGCTCTCAATCTACCTTTTCTCCCTAAGGTATTTTGCCCTGATTTATCCTCATCTAAGTCAACGGGCTCAGTTAAAGTAAAATTTTATTAACGAAGGAGGAAGGATGTCTGCTCGACTTTATTCACGACGAGCCTGGCCCCCCGCAAGGGGGCAGAAGGATAAACCTTAAGTGTGGGTCTTCAATATAGACTAAAGTTAGGTTTTAAAACCCGAATTCAAAAAATCTTCAAAAGGAGGAGAATAAAATGGAGAGAACACAGTACTTTCTTGATCAAAAGGAGATGCCAACTCGTTGGTATAATATCCTGCCTGATTTGCCGGAGCCATTGCCACCGGTTTTGCATCCAGGCACGGGCAAGCCAGTTACGCCTGATGATCTGGCACCTATCTTTCCTATGGCACTGATTCAGCAGGAGTTCAGCCCTGAGCGCTACATTGAAATCCCTGAGGAAGTGCAGGCTATTTACCGCACCTGGAGACCCACCGTATTACATCGAGCATATCGACTTGAGAAAGCTTTAGACACACCAGCAAAGATTTTCTTTAAATATGAAGGGACAAGCCAGGCTGGTAGTCATAAACCCAATACGGCCGTAGCTCAGTGCTACTATAATAAGACGGAGGGCGTCAAACGCATAATCACTGAGACCGGTGCCGGGCAATGGGGAAGTGCCTTGAGCATGGCTGGTGCGATGTTCGGCATTGAGATTAAGGTCTATATGGTTAGGATTAGCTACGACCAGAAGCCCTATCGCCGCATCTTGATGGAGACCTGGGGAGCTAAGTGTATCCCCAGTCCTAGTAAGGATACCAAGGTAGGACGACGTCTCTTGGCGGAAGATCCTGATTGTCCCGGGAGCCTGGGCATTGCCATTAGTGAGGCGGTAGAGGATGCCGCCAGTCACGAGGGAACCAAATATTCTCTGGGCAGTGTACTCAACCATGTCCTGCTGCATCAGACCATTGTAGGAGAGGAGACCCGAATACAAATGGAGATGGCAGATGCCTATCCCGATATTATCGTGGGCAACATTGGCGGCGGCTCAAATTTCGCTGGACAATTCCTACCCTGGATCAGGGACAAAATTAGCGGGAAGAAACCAGATCTGCGCATCATCTGCGTTGAGCCTGAAGCCTGCCCTAGCCTGACTAAGGGCCCCTATACCTACGACTTCGGTGACGAAGCTGGTCTCACTCCTCTGCTCAAGATGTATACTTTGGGGCATAAGTTTATTCCACCACCAGTCCATGCCGGAGGATTGCGTTACCACGGAATGGCACCAATCATCTGTCACCTCTATAACCTGGGCTTAGTTGAGGCCAGGGCTGTGCCTCAAGTTGCCACCTTTGAGGCAGGCGTAAAGTTTGCCCGAATTGAGGGCATTATCACTGCTCCAGAGCCATGCCATAACCTCAAGGTAGCCATTGATGAAGCTCTCCGCTGTAGGGAAGCAGGTGAAGCAAAAACCATCCTGATAGCTCACAGTGGACATGGTCATTTTGACCTGGCTGCCTATGATGCTTATCTCCACGGCGGGCTGGAAGACTACGCTTATCCCGAAGAAAAGGTAAAGGAGGCGCTCACTTCGCTGCCCAAAATCCCTGAGGCATAAGAGAGCTTGGCCAAAAGCGTGACTTTCGTGGGGTGGGGTGAAACCCCACCCCACCATATAACGTTTCAATGGGGAGACAATAGATGGTTAAAATGATCAAATTTGACGTTGTGGATTCCGCTATGCAGGACAGCCTGGAGGTAAGTTATGATTTAGAGAAATCCAGGCAAGAAAGCTCTTGGTCTTAGCTGTAGAGATAAATTGCCCTTGGCTTTTTGTAGATATTTGCTATGCTAAAAACACTTGCTGGCAATGTATCCAACAAAACTATTCAAAAATACATTGAAATGCAACCTAAAAAATGAAAAAGAGATCAAGGATTTTAAGCGGGAATGAAGCGATTGCGCGGGGAGCCTATGAAGCTGGGGTGAGGCTCGCGGCAGGGTATCCGGGAACTCCCAGTACTGAGATCCTGGAATCTCTAGCACAGTATGGCCACGAAGTTTACTGCGAATGGGCCCCTAATGAAAAGGTAGCGCTGGAAGTCGCTGTTGGAGCGTCTTTGGTAAGTGCCAGGTCCATGGCCGCTATGAAACACGTGGGATTGAACGTAGCCGCTGATCCTTTGATGACCCTCTCCTATATGGGAACTGAGGGAGGCTTAGTAGTGGTAGTGGCTGATGACCCTGGTATGCATTCTTCACAAAATGAGCAGGATTCCAGGAACTACGCTCGATTTGCCAAAATTCCTCTATTCGAGCCTTCTGACAGTCAGGAAGCAAAGGACTTTATGATTGCGGCTTTTGAGTTATCGGAAAAATTCAATACCCCAGTTATCCTCCGCTCTACTACCCGCATTTCACATGGCAAATCAGTGGTTAGGCTGGGGGAAAGGAAAGCTAGCCAGGGGAAAATCGAGTTTCTCAAAAACCCCCAAAAGTACGTAGCCGTTCCTAGCTATGCCAGGAAGATGAGAGAGAGGATGGAGAAGAGATTAGCACAACTGCAAGTTTATACCAACCAGTGTTCGGAGAATCGGGTAATCATCAGAGGAGAAGATGTAGGAGTGGTAACCTCAGGGATCGCTTTTCAGTATGCTATGGAGGAATTTGGGGAAGCTTCCATATTGAAGCTCGGTCTTTATTATCCCTTTCCCGATGACCTTATTAGAGAATTTGCCTCCGGTTTTGAAGAATTAATTATAGTGGAGGAACTTGATAACTTTCTGGAGGAGCATATCCACAGTTTGGGTATAAAGACAAAGGGAAGAGACTTTTTTCCGGGGATAGGAGAGTTAGACCCGGATAAAGTGGCTCAGGGACATGACAGGATAGAGAATAGCACTGGGCTATTAGTGGAAAAGAAAATAGATAAAAAGGCTACCCTTCTTCCAGCAAGGCCTCCGGTTTTCTGTGCAGGGTGTCCAAGTAGAGGCCTTTTTTATGCCCTTTCCCAAATCGATTGTGTGGTAAGCGGAGATATAGGATGCTACAGCTTAGGAGTATTTCCTCCTTATGAAAGATTAGATACCATTCTTTGTATGGGAGCAGGAATAACTGTAGCTCAAGGCATGGATAAAGCAGGATTTAGAGACAAGCCCTTGATCGGAATTGTGGGAGATTCTACTTTTTTTCACGCCGGGATGACGGGGCTTCTGGAGATTTCATATAATAAAGGAATTTCTACCATTGTAATTGTTGACAACGGAGCTACGGCGATGACTGGCCTTCAAGATCATCCTGGTACAGGCAGAACCCTGATGAAAAAGAGAACTTATACCGCATACCCGGAAGATTTTGCCAGGGCTTGTGGAATAAAAAATATTCGAGTTATCGACCCTTTGGATTTTGGCCAGACTTTGAGAGTCCTCCAAGAAGAAGTTAAAAAAGAAGCCGCCTCGGTAATTATTTCCAGACATCCTTGCGTTCTAATAGAAAAACCAAAGAAAGGCCCCTGGACCATAGACCCTGATAGATGTACCCAGTGCGGCCGATGTCTTAAAGTTGGCTGTCCGGCCATTTACAAGGAAAGGGCTAATGAAAAGGTTATCTTGATAGATGAGGTTCTGTGTACGGGTTGTGGTTTCTGTGCTCAAGTATGTCCCAAAGAAGCCATTGTCCCTAAAGGACAGAATTCATTCAAGGAAAAAATTCTTTCTTCTCAGTAAGCCAATATTTCCTTCAGTCTTTATTTAAGGGATTATTTCGGCCATCGAAAGAGAAGGTATTGTTTTTTTTGCCATTCGCTCCCAGTTGTCTAATACAGGATAAATCCTTTCACGATCCTTGCTACTTTCCAATCAAAAAGTCGTTGATCTTTTTTGAAATACTGCTTGGTTTATCTTCAAGGTTTCAGGGTGCCTCTTCATAATTATTTTACACTTTTTCTTTTGTAAGTCATCTTTTATAGGATATTGTTGCCATATAAGAAGAGCAAAAACGAAAATTTTGAGTTATATTTATCAGAGAAAGGTCCTGACAGTCTGCCAGGTGATGATCGGAAAAGAAACTCAGTCCATAGATGAAAAGCATAAGGGAAGTAGGTCTTTTATTTATGCTTGGATCCAAATTTTCAGACTAAAATAAACTTCTCATAGTGTAAAATAATTACGAATTTTTGGGAGTGCGCTCACGGGAGACTGGACAATATCTCTTTTATTTCTCCTGAAAATCCTTTAAGGTCTAAGTTTACCTTCAATTTTTCGGTCGCGAGAGTGACCCTTGACAAAACTAAAAGGTAGGATATACTACATGTTGATTAATTAAAATGATGAAAAAAAGAAACTTAAGTCATAGGTTTTCCGTTGTTCAAAAAATCATTAATCATGTTAGGGATGAACTAATTGAGGGTCTTCTGAAATCGGGTGATAGGCTTCCATCAGAAAAGGAGTTGGCGAGTAAATTCTCGGTAAGTAGAAACGCAGTAAGAGAAGCAATGAAAATGTTAAAGGCAACAGGGGTAGTTGAAATAAGACAAGGACGAGGAACTTGTATTGCTACAAATATCTCCTCTCCGGTGGTCGATTCTTTAATCTTTAGCCTTATTTTAGACGACGGAACTCCTGAGAATCTTTTAGAACTGAGAGAAATGTTGGAAATAGGGATTTTAGAGATCCTTATGAAGAATGCTACTCAACGAGATATTGAAAAAATGGAAAAAGCGATAAAATTAATGGAAAAGGATGATGAAAGGGGGGAAAGAAATAGAAAAATAATTGAAAACCACGATTTATCCTTCCATCATGCCTTTGTAGGGGCAACTCATAACCATCTAATAGTAAAAATAGCTAAAACCATTTGGAAGATGTTTGCACCTTCAATTGGGAAAAGCTCACAATATACATTGGAAAAAACTGTAGGGGTTCACAGAGATATTATTCAGGGAATAAAAGAGAGAAATTTAGAAAAAACAAAAGCCGCGATATATAGCTCATTGGAAGCTTGGAGAGAGGATCAAAAACAAGCTGAGCTGAAAGAAAGACAATAGTCATTATTTTTTGTCCTCTTAGGTAGAACATCCTAGGTTTTTACATCTAAAAAATTTTGATTCTGAAAGGAGTAAGTATGAAATACGCCGCTCATTCGCTAATGTGGACGCCAGAGTTTTTAGAAAAAGATATCCATCTTTTTGATGATTTAAAAAAGATGGGTTTTGATGGCATAGAGATATATTTAAATCACCCTTCGACCTTACCCAAGTCAAAAATAAAAGAAAAAATGAGGCAGACTGGAATGAGGTGTACCTTCACCGCAACGCTTGACAGGGACAATAATCTTATCAGTCCGGACAAGGAGAAAAGGAATCGAGGAGTAAAATTTCTCCAATGGGTAGTTGATATTGCTTCTGAACTCGAAAGTGATGTTCTAGGAGGTGTTATATATGCTGCGTGGGGTGAGTTCACAGGAGACATGAGAACCAAAGAGGAATGGAAGCGTTGTAAAGAGTGTCTCTTTGAAGCTGCTGAACATGCTAAGAATAAAGGCGTATTGTTAGCCTTAGAACCGGTAAATAGGTACGAGACCTACTTTTAAAATACAGCAGAAGATGCCAGAAAGCTGGTAGAAGAGATCGATCATCCCAATGTTAGAATTCATTTGGATACCTACCATCTTAACATCAAGGAGGAAAGTTTCTACCAGGCTATAAAGACTGTAGGGAAGTATTTATACCATGTATGCCTTTGTGAAAATAACAGGGGCATCCGTGGAACCGGACATGTTTCTTGGAAAGAAGTTTTTAAAGCTCTAAAGGAGCTAAATTACAATAGTTGGGCTGTGGTGGAATCCTTTGTTCCCGCAATTAAGGAAGTAGCTAGGATGACTGCTATATGGAGAAAGGTAGCCCCCAGTGCAGAGGCAGTAGCACAAAGAGGGCTAAATTTATTTAAACAATACGAAGATGAATAACTATTTTGAAAATTTACTCGTAGAAAGGAGGGTTCAATGTCTATTAAAAAGGGTATGTTGGACTATTCAATAGTTCCAGAGGATTTAAAGCACATTGTGTTAGATTTTAAGCAAATGAAGGAGTTCATTAAGAATCCTCTGATTATGGTTAAGGCAGATGGTGTATGGTATGAAGATATGGAGGGAAAGAGATACTTAGATGGCTTATCAGGGGTTTTTACAGTGCAAGTGGGTCACAATAACCCTCGAATTAAAGAAGCTATTAAAAAACAAATGGAGGAGATCTGTTTTGCACCTCCTCTGCATGGTACTAATGTACCCGCCGTAAAATATGCCAAAATGATATCAGAAATAACCCCGGGAGATCTTAATACTGTTAAATTGCTCAGTGGAGGTTCCGAGGCTACTGAGGCTGCAATGAAACTTGCTCGCCAATACCATCGTCAAACGGGGAATCCTAACAAATATAAGGTAATAGCTCGTTACTGGGGCTATCATGGAGCTACTATGGGATCTCTCAGTGCTACTGGATTTCCACACCGTAAGGCTATTTTTGAGCCTACCATGAATGGTTTTATCCATGTGTTTCCACCTACTTGTTACCGTTGTCCGTTCGGTTTAGAATATCCAGATTGCGGTATTCGATGTGCAACTATAGTTGAGGATGTTATAAAGATGGAAGGGCCGGAGACGGTAGCATCAATGATTTTAGAACCCATAGGTAACACTGGTGGGATCATTACTCCACCAAATGAGTATTTCACTATCTTACGTGAGATATGTGACAAATATGATGTTCTTCTTATATTCGATGAGGTTATTAATGGATTTGGCCGTACCGGACAAATGTTTGCTGCTCAAACCTTTAATACCATTCCAGATATTCTCGTTACAGGAAAAAGTATGTCAAGTGGTTATTTCCCATTAGGAGCTATAACTTTTAGAGATAAAGTAGAACAGGCCTTTTGGGGTGGTGGATCAGATAGAGCATTTTCCCATGGACATACATTTGGTGGTAATCCTCTTGCTAGTGCTGTGGGAATTGCCTGTATTGAAGAACTTCGAGAGAAAAATTTACCTGCTCGGGCTCGGGAAATGGGGGAATACTTACGTGCAGAGCTGAAAAAACTTAAAGATTCAGATACTTTAGGAACTATT
>CAZIXA010000055.1:0-11913 GCA_964543295.1 uncultured Clostridia bacterium
AGACTAAGCCAATGAAGAACTTCAGATAATTTACACACTAAACTTTACACGACCGCAATTTGCACCATTCTTTTCTTTAATACTACTTCAGCTTGACGTCTACTGGGTCCAATTCTTTCTCTTATTCGCTTGTAACCAGCGTAGTAATCTATGTACCAGATTGTTCCTCTTTTATAGACACCCATCTTTTCCTCTTATGCGTTTAGCTGGGAGGATCAGTCTCAGTACAATCGTCGAGAATTAGTAGTCTAATTTTCCAACAAAGGATTTAGCCATAAACTTCCTGATCTCATTCTCCGAATAGTCCCTCTCGTTTCTAAGGTACTGAGCCAGCTTGCGAAGAGCCTCTTTTCTCCTATTTACTTTTATATCCAATCTGTCCGGATTCCCCACAGAAACTATTCCCTGCTTTTGAAAGCTACGCATAAACCTCCTCCCTAAAAATTCTTTTCTTCTACGCTATTTCCTTCAATCCATTTTTCAATTTTTCTCGGGTCAAACCGAACAAGCCTTCCCACTTTAACATAAGGAATCTTCTTCTGGTTAATCCAGGAATAGAGCGTAAAAACGCTTAATCCTGTTGACTCTGAGAGTTGTTTCACGTCTATAAGGAGTTTATTCATTCCCTTTCCTTTCAGCCAATGTCAGAGCCTTTTGTGAGATCATGGGGTTGACAATGGCGAATATTTGTATAAACTAGATTATGAATAAGTAATCTTGTTTATTATTTATTCCATTTACTTATATTATATACTAAATATTTATATTGTCAAGGGGTATCATGAATATCAATAAGAAAAACGCCGGAAGAAGAATTAAGAAGATTAGAGTTATTGATCTAGATTTAAATCAGAAGCAATTCGCGAAAAAGCTAGGGATCACTCAACCAATGGTAAGTAAATACGAGAAGGGAGAGATTATTCCACCAGCACAGATTCTTCTCAAGATTGCCAAATTAGGAAAGACCACCGTGGAGAAGATTTTGGAGGGAGGGTAGGGGAACTAATATCTATGCTCACAGCTAAAGGCAAACTCCTTTTGCCTGATAGTGGAAGGAAAATCATTAGCATAGAATATGCAATAACTTTAGAAAAACCAAGTCAAGTGTAAAAGGCTAATATTACGATTGGGGATAAAGAAGGTAAAATATGCTTAAAGAAAACATAAAAGCTGCAAAAAAATTCAATATAGATATTCGCTTAATCGAAAAAAAAGTAGATATCCAAAAGAATATTGAGGTTTTAGGTGATGACTTAACGTTTATTGGAGTTAGAGAATACAAAAGAACTAAACATGTTCACAGATTACATCCTTATCTTGGTAAATTTATTCCCCAGTTGGTAGAAGTGTTCCTAAAAAAATACTTTAGAGAAGGAAATATAATTCTTGATCCATTCTCTGGCTCGGGTACTGCTCTAATTGAAGCGAATGTATTAGGAATGAATGCTGTTGGAATCGAGTTATCACCTTTTAATGTTTTGATCCAAAAAGTCAAAGCTGAAGAATACAGTATTTCTGAAGTTGAAAAAGAGATAAAAGATGCTTTATCACAGTTAAAGGCATTTAGCAGAAAATTACGAGGCGATAAGCAACTTACTTTTTTTGAGGGTAAAGTTACTAAATTCGAAACTAATAACGAATATTTAAAAACATGGTTTTCTGATAGAGCCATCCAGGAGATTCTATTTTATAGGAATATAATAAAGGACTATAAGAATCAAGATATATTGAAGATTATTCTCTCAAGATCTGCTCGATCTGCAAGACTTATCCCTCACTATGATCTGGCGCGACCTAAAAAGCCGGTAAGAGGATCCTACTGGTGTATAAAGCATAAAAGAGTTTGTTGTCCGATTAACGAAGCACTGAAATTTATTAACCGCTATAGCTGGGATACGATAAAAAGAATTAAGGAGTTTGATGAAATCCGGACCAATACTTTTATAAAAATCTATCAGGGAGATGCAAGGACTATTAAGTTGCCAATTAATTTAAAAATTGATGGGATATTTACCTCTCCCCCTTATGTTGGAGTGATAGATTATCATGAGCAACACAGATATGCTTATGAGCTATTTGACTTTCCGAGACAAGATGAATTAGAAATAGGCCCAGCTCGAAAGGGACAAAACGGAAATGCAAAAAAAGAATACCAACAAGGAATCAGTGAAGTCTTTAAAAATGTTTCTAAATATTTAGTAGATAATGCTAAAATACTCATTGTGGCAAACGATAAATTTAACTTATATCCTGAAATTGGCAAACTCTGTGGGTTCAAATTAATGGATATTTTTCACCGGCCAGTCTTGATGAGAACAGAAAGAGATTCTAACAAGTATTTTGAATCCATATTCTATTTTAAAAAGACCGACTAAAAATGAAAGATATTTTTGAAAGAATGAACAACGTTCTGAGACATCTCGAGATTCTCCATGAAGTTTTCGTAAACGAGGAGAACTTTAATGCTGAAGAAAAACCGGATTACAAAATATATAAACAAAATGAGGAAGAACTCAGAAGACTCTTAGATCGGTTAAATTTTAACAACCAACTATACGGCAGGAGAGGTAGGCAGATGATTCTGGCGGACCTTATTGAATATATTTTTTTAGGGAGAGGATATTACTCTATCCAATCAACAAAAGATAAAGAGAATTTCGTCAAAGCAATCTTGCATTTTGTTAATTTATTAATATGTTACGAAGCGATGACGATTTCTAATAATTTAAGGAAGAAAGTCTTAGAGAAACTAGGACAGGAAATTCCAGAAATTAAAGACGAAGAACACTATGATAACCTTAAAGATTTTCCGGGGGCAGTAGGACTTAAAAGAGGAGAATCACCCGCCCCACAATATATAGATAAGTATTTTGATTCTATGCTTCCCAAGACTGCAGGAGGCTTGTGGCATGAACTATTGGTTTATATTTTCTTACTTAGAAACAATCTTGGATATATTATTCCCTTATTGTTATCTCAACGTTTAATGGGATTTGATGATAGTATATTGCCACCCGATTTTTTAATTATCACACATGAAAAACGCATATATGGTATTGAGGTAGGTAGAAAAAAAGAAATTCAATCAGGTTCATTTTCCTTGCAAACCGCTATCCCAACAGCAAGTATCGATACAGAAAACTCTAGAGTATCTGATAGGTGCCCTATATGCAAAAGATGGATCCCATTTTGTGACTTTGTAATAGAAACTTACTCTAACTTCAAGCAGAAAATCACAAAGAGTGAAATTAGATGTTTAGAGCAATGTGACAAATATTCTAAAGAGGAAATCGCAGTAGGAAATTGTCCTTATACAAAGTATTCTAGAAATAAAGCCGAGACGTTAAAATATGCTCAACATCAGTATGCGAATAAATTACATTACCACTATAAATGTGTACTAGAAAGGGTACCCGAAGAGATTAGAAAAAAGATAGTTGATGCAAAAGATACGATTGCTCTAAAAACGCATTACCCATACTATTCGGGGCTCGAAGAGTTAATGAAAAAGAAGGATAAAGTATGAGTTTATCATCAAAAACAGCAAATAAAATTGCAGAACTTCTTGTTGCAACCATCAGAGAAAAACTAAGAAAATATAAACCCGAAACTGTGTACATGCCTTTTCACTATAGACTTTTGGGTAAAGACAGGTATGCAATGTTTTCTTTTATTCAATCAATAAATACCACCTTTGGCGTGTCTATCTGGGAGCAGGTTGCTGTGGTTTTGGCTAAAGGAGCAGGCAATTACGCGGAAAGACAGTACAAGTTACTCGGGGAGATAGATAGTGCTACAGAAAATCTAATTAGCGAGATCCACTACAAGTTAAGGAAAGGAGAGATTACTCCAGACAAAATGGTTGAGATAAGGCAAATTCGAGAGAAGATAAAGAAAGGGGAGAGAAAAGTTGATCCGGATTCAGTAGTTGACCTATTCATAAAAATAGGAGGAGAAGAAAATTGTTTTGATATAACAAGCGCAAAACCAAATATGAAAGAGTTTGTAGCTTTGAAACTAAAACTTTTAAGATGGATAGGTCTAAGGCTAAGCCAAGAGAAAAACGCTAAGGTTTTTACAAGACTTGCCATTCCTTATAATCCGTACCATCCAGAGCTTTATGAACGATGGACACTAAAGGGCTTATACGATTTAGAAAAGAATGAGATCATGGTGGGAAAAGAATTCTGGAATTTTGTTGCGAGCGACAACATTTATGAGGAATTGTTAGATGTATTCCAAAAAGTAGGTGAAGAATTAAGAGAGGAAATTGATAGGAAATTTGCTGAGTTGAGAAGAAAATAGTTTTATCGGATCAGTAAAAACAGATTGCTGTAATTGGCAAGGAAAAAGATTAGGATTGGTGAGAGGGATTAGTATATGCTTTAGGTTAAAGCCAATCCAAAAAACCTAAAATCGTCAAAAAGGATAAAAGTACCAAGTTTACCAATACTCTCGTATGATGGTGTATAATAATGAATGTAACGTTGGACACAAATTGTATCATTGACCTTGAACGAGAAAGGAGACCCGCTTCGTGTATACAGGCGCTTATCCATATACACGAAGGCCGAAAAATCAATTTGAGCGTTCTTGGTATTACAGGAAAAAGGTGGCAAAACCCACACCTAGTTGCCATAAAGCGAGCATTCGGAGAATAAGAATGTTAGCATTGATTTTTTTTGCCCATTTTGTTGTTCTGAGCTGATCTACAGGAAAATCAAATGTGTGGTTCGTTTCAAATTCCAAATGCGTTAGTGATGTACCAGCCGCATTTCTTACCATGGTTGCCATATATAGCCAAGATAGCATCTGCTTCTGACTTTCTAGTCTTAGATGATGTTCAATTCAGAAAGTATTATTATCAAAACCGAACAAGACTTAAGAACAGGTGGGGTAGGACATTTTTACTGACCATACCAGTTACAAGTTCAACGAAACTGAGAATTAATCAGGTAAGAATTGCAAAAATAAATGCGCTAAAAAAGGCAAAGAAAACTCTGTATCAGACGTATTGCAAAGCTCCCTACTTTTGGGACTTTTGGAACCGGATAGACTATTTGCTAGGTCAAAAGATTGACAGACTGCTAGATCTCAATCTTAAGCTTATCGAACTTATCTTCGCCCTAATTGAACTCGATATTCCCAATATCCATTTGTCCAGTAAAGTTGTACAAGTGGATGATCGTACAGAGCGGATTGTTGAAGCTTGTAGCACGCTTGGTACGCACTATCTCTTAGTTGGCTGGGGCGGAGCTACTACCGTCCACGACATCGATAGGCTTTCTAAATGCGGCATTCGGGTTGTTCAATTGAAAAGTAGAGATATCGATTACCAGTCTGGTAGTTTGTACGAAGGACTCTCGATTCTTGACACACTGTTTGTGCACGGAAAAATCTTTACAAGAAGTAGCATAAAGGCAATAGCGGACTTGTATATACGTAAGATACAAGGCAGGATATGAGTATGGTCGGCAAAGCTCGTTATTTGATAAACAGAAAAACGCTTCTTGAAACACCGAGATTCACAGTAGTAGAGGACAATACACGAAACCATTCGGGCAGGCGCTACACTTATACATATCTAAGAAAGCCAAGTGGGATTGGCATTATTGCAATTTGGAATTCATCGATTGTTCTTGTTGAGCAGTATAGGCATGTTGTCGGTAAAAGGATTTTGGAGCTTCCAGGAGGTCGTCTCGAACGAGGGGAAGACCCAAAAAGTGCTGCCATGAGGGAGTTGAGGGAAGAGATAGGGTTTCAGGCCAAACATCTCCATTTCCTAATGGCATTGTATCCCTTACCAAGCATAACTAATGAACAGGTTTTTGTCTATTATGCTGATAGTCTTGAGGAATGTAATACGGCAAGGGAAATTTCCGAAAAGGACATGGTTTTACGAATAATTCCACTTGAGAACCTAGCAAATCTTCTGAGTAGCAATGAGATTCCGTCTGCTGTAGATGCTTTATCGTTGTATGTTTTCCTTCATCTAAAGCATCCATCTTTACTTGCACAACAACATAAGGTGGTTAGCGATGATAAGAAAGAATGAGAGGGTTTTAGATTGTAAGTTTATTTCCGACAATACAGTATTACGAGGAGCCTTTCATCTACCTGTCGGTTTCTCCTCCAAATCAAAGTGGCCCGTTGTAATAATGACAACAGGGGACGGCAGAAAAGGTTCAGGTAGCTCTACATGGAATCCTTTGATCAAAGGAATTGTTGATTGTGGACTTCCAGTATTTATCTTTGATTTCCACGGGCTGGGAAAGAGCGATGGTAAGCTCTGCGATCTGTCTATAACCCTCGCAATAAGGAATTTACGCGATGCAGTTCAATTCGTAAAGACCCAGGCATGGGTGGATTGCGATCGCCTTGGAATACTTGGGTCAAGCTTTGGTGGAACCGCTGCACTGATTGTTAATGCTCTAGATATGTCCTTTAAAGCAATTGGGCTGAAATCACCGGCTTCATTTTTACCTGAGGCTTATGAGAACGAACATGGCGAAGATGGGATGGAAATATGGCGAAAAAGGGGGATTAGTCCGATAACGGGCTTTAGGTATCAAGCATACCTAGAGGCTTTTCGGTACAACATATACGAGCTTTGTAAGCGGATGAATACGAGAGTTCTCATAGTTCACGGAGACAATGACACTATCGTGCCTCTTCGCCAGAGTAAGAGATTGGCATTCCTTTTGGGGGATACCGTGGAGTTGAAGATCCTTCTAGGAGTTAATCACGATTACAAACAGAACGATGCTTTGGATAGGCTAGTTCAGCATCAGATATCATTTTTTATTAGATGTCTTTAGCTATACGAGGCTTTATGATGACTTCGACGAGTAAAACAAATTATTTAGGATGAGCAAATGAAGAAAAGGACAACGTTCGCCAATTGGATCAATTTCCTGGAAATTTTGGTTTTGAGCGGTGTCGCTTTGATAAGCGCATTTGTATCAATCGCCGATTTCACCGGTCTCCTTGACAGAAGTTCTTGGCTTATCCAAAGAAAAGAAACCTTAATACTCCTTTCGATTGCTCTCGTAGCAACATACCTTATACTTGAAAGAAGACGACATCTTGAGCGTTTAAGTCAGGATAACAAAAAGGGTTTTAAAAATCTGACTGGGATAATAGAGAAAAATACCTCAACTGTCATAGAATCCCTAGCAGGAGTAGAATTTAAGACTTTTGCAAATAACACTGAGTTGATGAACTACATCGTAAAGCAGCTAAAAAATGCAAAGGAAAGCGTGGATGATCTAACTTGGAGTCATAGGCTCAGTTTGCGGCAGCACTTACCTGTTCAAAAGAAGGTAGAAGAAGCCTATCAGAGTCGTATCAGCGAAATATCGAAGAGACTACAATATAGAGAGGTATTTATATTTAATAGGAAGAGCCGAATCCAAAAGCTGAAGAGGCGTTTAGAGGAGAATGCCGAAGGTTATTCGTGCGCATACTATAAATCGTCAGAGGTACCACCCATACAATACATGATAATTGACAAGCAGGAAGTTGTCTTTGCCAGCGCGGTCTTCCCAATAAAGTGCGCAATTAAGCATCCAAGGCTTGTAGCGGTCTTGTCAGCTTATTTCGAAGAAGTTTGGAGACATGCTATACCATTAAAACTTGGAAAACAGGTTTCTGAAGATGAGGTAAATAGCGTATTATCGAAGAGCGATCTTATTGAAGATCAGCTGAGCAATCGGAATAGTTGTGATAAATAAACCCAGGTTTTCAATACATAGTGTACCACCAACTAATGTGTCGCCGGGCTGAAGGGCATAAGCAGAGAAAGAAACGAAGGCTGCACCTAAGGCGCATATCGCTGCTGCGAGACTCTATGAGGAACTTGTCCCTGCTAGCGCTGAGGCTTGGTTTTAGCGCAAAAAGAATGTTTCATAAAACTGGGCGCTGTCCTCCATGTGAAGTAAGTGTGGCAGCCAGGCCTACGTGTGTGGCGCCGAATCTGTGTTGCGACACATGGGTGTTGGACTAACAGGCGCATCGTGTCGAGGACCAAGGAATGTGTCACGTAAACCTCATGGTGTTCATTACTAGTACCTTTCCGAACCTTGCTTTTAGATATTTCTTGATATTCTTCTTAGTGCCCGACTTTCTTCACAAGATCTGGTTGCCCTTTGAGCCGATGCTCCAAGCGCTGAAACCAGGCGGATAGCTGCATCACGAATAGCTACGTGCAAAAGATTTCCTTTCCCAAGATTTTCCTATAGTGGACCCCAAAATTCGGACAATATGCTAAGATACAGGTAAGGTCAAAAAAGGAGGATCCGAATATGGGGACCATGAGGAAGAAGTATCCAGTAGCTTTCAAGGCCAAAGTGGCCCTGGAAGCCATCAAGGAAGAGAAGACATCGGCAGAACTGGCCAGTCAATATGGAGTTCATCCGGCCCAGATCAGACGGTGGAGAAAAATAGTAAAAGATGGAGTCAATGAGCTGTTTACCGACAACCATCAACGGAAAGATAAGGAGAAGAATCTTCTTATCGAGGAACTCTATAAAGAGGTTGGACAATTAAAGGTAGAACTAGAGTGGCTTAAAAAAAATGTGTGACGTGCCCCCCAAAAACTGGTCCAAGTATAATGTTAGAATGAGGACCAAAGAAAGGGGGTATGGGAATGGTGAGAAGAAGCTACAGGCCAGAGCAGATCATCAATAAGTTGAGAGAAGCAGAAGTATTTCTCAGTCGAGGATCTACCGTAGGCGAAGCTGCTAGAAAGATAGGAGTCACCGAACAGACCTATTATCGCTGGCGCAGGGAATACGGTGGTATGAGAATTGAGCAAGTGAAACGGCTCAGAAGACCTCTGAAAAGGAGAATGCTCGGCTGAAAAGATTAGTAGCAGATCTTTCCTTGGATAATGCAATCCTTAAGGAGGCATCCCGGGGAAACTCCTAAGCCCGTCTAAGAGAGGTAAGATAATAGATAAGGTCTTGAAGACTCTTAAGGTCTCTCAAGAGACGGGCATGTCGTGTTTTGGGACAGGCCAGGACTACCCAGCGTCACAGTCCACACATCAAAAATGATGAGGAAAGATTGGTAGCTCGTATCATTGAACTGGCAACACAATATGGTAGGTATGGATATCGCAGAATAACCGCACTACTCAGACAGGAGGGTTGGAAAGTAAACCATAAGCGAGTAGAGAGAATTTGGAGAAAGGAGGGGTTGAAGGTTCCCAAGAAGCAGCCAAAAAGGGGTAGACTCTGGCTTAATGATGGCTCCTGCACGAGGCTTCGGCCAGAGTATAAGGATCATGTATGGAGCTATGATCTCATGATGGCAAGGACAGCTGAAGGAAGAGCATTCAGGATACTTACTATCATTGATGAATACACGAGGGAGTGCCTTGCAATACTCACTCAGAGACGGATCACTTCTCAAGATGTTCTCGAGCAATTATTCTATCTGTTTGTATTCAGAGATGTTCCTGGATACATTCGCTCGGATAACGGTCCTGAATTCACCGCCAAGGCAGTACGTAGATGGTTGAATGATCTCAAAGTGAATACGCTCTTTATTGAAAGAGGTAGTCCCTGGGAGAATGGATATATAGAGTCATTTAATGGAAAACTAAGAGATGAGCTTCTTGATCGGGGGATATTTACCACACTGACTGAGGCGAAGATACTCATTGAAGAATGGCGCAAGGAATACAACCAGGTAAGACCGCATAGTGCCTTAGACTACCGACCACCTGCTCCCGAGGCCACGATTCCATTGACTCTAACTTAACAAGTGGTACAATTTATGGGGGCAGGTCAATTTCTATATAAATATTGACAATATCTACTTGCAGACAGAGTTGAAAACGGATGCTAGCCGAGAGAGCCTACTCAAAGCGAGTTATGAATACGGAATGGTATTCATTGGCTTAGCCCTATTACGAGAATTTGAACCCTCTGAAAAGGAAACATTTGAGGACGAAACGGAGACTGTATATGACAAGATCTTCAGGATTACAAAAGCCATATCACCGTTTTTGCTGCCGATGATAGTCTCTCTTGGGGAAACTATGAGGGTTGACTCCTATTAATTAAATTATATATGACAGGTTTTATTAAACACACTTTTTCTTTTCGCCTGATGGCTACATTTTTCTATAACGAACAAATTTGATTCTATTTTTAGAGGGGGGGTATATGGTGTTTTTTCTGCTTCTAGAGTCGCAGAAAAAACGACTACATTAAAGCAATATGGAATCAATTGATAGGAATTATTTGCGGCTGCAATTCTGGAATAAAGTTTATCAAAAAAATGCAACCGAGTTTCATAGCTTTTTTGAAGATATAATGCAAGAGACTTTTTCTGATTTTCAGAAAATAAGACCTTATGGCAAGAAAGGCGATGCAGGCAATGATGGCTATAGGGCAATTAAAGGAATTTATTATCAAGTCTATGCCCCTAAGAATCCAAAAGAAAAAGAAAAGGATGCAAAGGCGGCACAAAAACTTAAGAAAGACTTTGAGAAGCTAAAAAAGAGCTGGGATCAAATATCAAAAATAAAAACATTCTATTTTGTTTTTAATGACAAAGGAACTGGAGTAAGTATTGAGATTGAAAAAGCCCTAGCAGAATTAAAGAACTATAATCAAAATATAAAGTTCAAGAAGTTGACACCGAAAGATTTAGAAAAGATTTTCTTTACACTAAACAATGAACAAATGTTAGCTCTGGGATTTGATATTGATTCAAGGAATGCTCTGCGCATCGCCCGAGAACATTTGAAAAAACTAGAAGTCGATATGGATAGAGGAAGCGGGAAATTTGTTTTAAAAGCCCTAGGAAATCTTAAAGATATCCTCTCTAATCTGCGAGATGAAAACCTCGACCTAGACTACGAAATACTCAAAACTAGAGCTTTGTCAAAACTTGAAAAGACAAAGGAGGCAAAAGAAGAATATGAGAGTCTCTGCAAGAGATATCCAGATGACCCTCGAGCATTTTTGTATTTAGCCGAAATTCATCTCGATAATGAAGATTTTGAAGAAAACGAGCGATTACTAAAACAGGCTGAAGGAATTGATAGCGGTCACTGGCTTTTGAGATTGGAAAAGTTGGCGCGAGAGTATCGACTGGGCAACCAAATTGATGTTGAAGAGATTGATGAGCGGACTTTTCCGAATGATCCCAGAGTAAAATCGAACTTCTATCGCTTATATGCCTTTTTTCTTGAACGATCAGGAGATCAAACAAGAGCTGAGAGCTTCATTGAGCAGGCAATACATTTCAACCCTGACAGAATTCATAACTACCATGCCAAGCTATTGATTTTAGAAGGTCGCATCTTTTCTCAAGATGCAGACAGAGAAAAACTCCAAAAGGATGTAGAGGGCTTGTTAACTGAAATTGAAGTCGTGGAACAAAAAGCTATCGAATGGGGAGAGTTAAGTCCAAGAAACCAAGCTATCCTCAACTCTATGAAACTCGGTGTATTTCGTGTTCAAGGGAATCGTCCCGAGATTGAAAAGCTGGCAAAAGAAAGTTTTGAGCTCCAAATGCGATGCTATTTTGATCAAGCGATCGACGAATTGCTTGTCAGACTCCTGATGTTTATTGAATTGTCCCCGAAAGACTTTGAAAGATTACTACAGTATTTGGAAGGGGCGGAAAAAGCTATTTCAGATGACCTGGCTAAAGAGATTGTCTTGCAATTCAATCTCAAAAGAAACCTTTTTACTGAAGGGAAAACATTCTTCGGAGCCATAAAGAAAAAATCATTTCTGGATTTTATTGATGATCTGGAAAATAAAAAGTACGAGGAGGTCTGGCTGTTTCTCAAAGAAGACCTACGGTTTGCGGTTGGAATGGCAAGTACGGCCAAAGAATGGTGGTATACTAATAAGTGTGTAAATTCTTGAAAGCTTGACCCATAAAGAAAAA
>CAZIXA010000056.1:0-11913 GCA_964543295.1 uncultured Clostridia bacterium
GGGGGGAATTCCGAAGGAATCGGCGAAGCCCTATTTCCCCCCTCGAGTATCTTGAGCTTTCTACAATAGGAACTAATAGATGAAGTGGTATATTGTAAAGAGATTACTAATGTTAATACCAGTTTTACTGGGAACTTCAATTATTGCATTTTCTTTAATACATCTTGCCCCCGGTGACCCTGCCAGAACGATAGCTGGCGAACACGCATCTCAACAGACAATCAATGCTATAAGGGAAAAATATGGATTAGATAAACCTTTCTATATTCAATATGGGATATGGCTTAATGACCTTCTACATGGCGATATGGGTCGCTCTATTGTATCTAACGAATATGTAACTAAAGAGATACTTGATAGATTTCCCAATACATTTGAGCTTACTTTCTTCGCCATGATTTTGGCTATAGCTATAGGCACCATGGCGGGGATTGTCTCTGCCTCCAGGCAGTATTCTGCTCTCGACTACACATTTATGGGAGTAGCACTCTTCGGGGTATCAATGCCCGTTTTTTGGCTGGGAATTATGCTTATGATGGCCTTTGGAGTATTCCTGAGATGGCTCCCTATAGGAGGGCGTATAAATATTGTCATCCCTTTCCATCGTATCACAGGTTTTTATATCCTCGACAGTATAATTACCGGCAATTTTGCGGCTTTAACAAGCACGCTTCGTTATTTAATTCTACCTTCCGCTGCTCTGGCAACCATACCCATGGCCACAATCGCCAGAGTAACCAGGTCGAGTATGCTAGAAATATTGAGACAGGATTTTATAAGAACGGAAAGAGCAAAGGGATTATCAGAGAGAGTGGTAATTTACAAGCACGCGGTGAGAAATGCAATGATTCCTGTAATTACAGTAATTGGATTGAATTTTGGCTTGCTGCTGGCAGGAGCTATCTTAACCGAAACAGTTTTCGCCTGGCCTGGAATAGGTAGATATGTGGTAAATGCAGTGGGTATGAGGGATTACCCTGCTGTGCAAGGATGTATACTATTTTTTGCCTTCCTGTTTGTAATTGTGAATTTAATAACGGATATTATCTATGTCTATATCGACCCGAGAATTCATTATAAATAGGATAAAATGGAAAGGAAAAGAGAGACAAAAACTGGAGAATTAATAAGAAGGTTTAAATACAATAAATCGGCAGTTTTTGGTCTGGTAATTGTTCTTGCGCTTGTTTTTTGTGCCATACTGGCAAACTATATTGCCCCCAATAATCCCACTCCTTCTCCTCCGGAACTATCCAAGAGCCTAAAACCCGGGTTCTGGAGCAATAACGGAATTAAAGGTATGCCGCTAGGGTCAGATATGCTAGGGAGATGCGTTTTGAGCAGAATTCTCTATGGAGCCAGGATTAGTTTGAGGGTAGGTTTTGTTGCTGTTGGAATTGCGCTGCTTCTCGGCATAACTTTTGGATTAATAGCAGGCTATTATGGGGGAGGGGTGGATGCTGCGATTATGAGAATGGTCGACATTATGTTTGCATTTCCAGCTTTACTTTTGGCGATAGTAATTGTGGCAGTTATAGGTCAGGGATTGGATAAAGCCATGATCGCGTTGGGCATAGTCTACACTCCCCAAATGGCGAGAATTATAAGGAGTTCGGTACTCTACATTAAAGAGATGGAGTACATCGAAGTTCAAAAGGCAATAGGCTCCAGTAATTGGAGAGTTATCTTTCGTCACGTTTTGCCAAACAGTATAGCACCCGTCATTGTATACGGAACCCTGATGTTAGCCACAGCTATTCTTGACTGCGCGGCACTGGGTTTCCTGGGCCTGGGTGCTCAACCTCCAACACCGGAATGGGGAGCTATGCTCTCCAAAAGTTACTCGTATATTGTAAGTGGAGCATGGTGGGCAGCAACCTTCCCCGGGATAGCTATACTATTTTCGGTACTAGGGCTCAACCTGTTAGGTGATGGTTTAAGAGATATTTTGGATCCAAGGCTTAAAACATAAGGATTAAGAGGGAAAAAGAAAGCGGTAGCCGCAACCTTTAGGTTGCGTAAGAGATAAGATGCAGGCTCTGAGCCTTGCGGCTACCAATTAAAGGATTAAAGGGAAAAAAAGGCTTTATATGAAAGAACTACTTAAAACAAAAAACCTGAAAACACACTTTTTTACCCATGAAGGAACGGTAAAAGCTGTAAACGGGATTAGTTTCGACATTAACTTGGGAGAAACTCTGGGACTCGTGGGAGAGTCTGGATGCGGTAAAAGCGTCACCGCATTGTCCATTATGAGACTAATTCCCCACCCTCCGGGAAAGATTGTGAGTGGAGAAATCTATTTTGAAGGTAGGAACCTCTTAGAATTAGATGAGAAGAAAATGAGAAAAATAAGGGGTAAAAAGATATCTATGATTTTTCAGGAGCCTATGACTTCATTAGACCCAGTATTTACCATTGGTCATGAGATTATGGAATCGATTCAATTACATCAAGGGCTGAAAAAAGAAGAGGCAAGACAAAAGGCGATAGAAGCGTTGAAAATCGTAGGAATGCCCGATGCAGAAAAAAGTATCAACCACTATCCTCATGAGTTATCCGGAGGAATGAGACAAAGAGCCATGATTGCTATGGCCTTATCCTGTAATCCTACCTTACTTATTGCTGACGAACCAACAACTGCCCTGGATGTTACCATTCAAGCTCAGATTCTAAGATTAATCAATGAACTAAAGGAGAAATTTGGTGCTTCGGTGATGTTGATAACTCATGACCTTGGAGTAATTGCCGAAATGTGTGACTATGTTGCGGTAATGTATGCAGGACACATCATAGAGTATACAGATATAGATACACTTTTCCGCAATCCACTTCACCCCTACACCAAAGGATTAAATAAATCAATACCAAGACTCGATGCAGAAGCTGAACATCTGGATACAATTAGAGGTCTGGTACCCAATCTTCTCGATGTCCCTTCAGGATGTCCATTCCATCCAAGATGTGATTTTTGCTTGAAGAAATGCATTAAAGAGATGCCTGAGTTGATAGAAGTAGAAGACCATCATCTGGTAAAATGCCATTTAGTTAAAGGAAATAAATGGAATGGAGAAATTGATAGAAGTTAAAAATCTAAAAAAATGGTTCTGGAGAGGTGGCGTACTTTTCGGGAAGAAAGAAGCCGTTAGAGCTGTAGATGATGTGAGTTTCTATATAAAAAAGAGAGAGGTTCTTGGTCTTGTGGGAGAGTCCGGATGCGGGAAAACAACTTGTGGAAAAGTAATTTTAAGAATAGTAGATCCCACCGCCGGCAGTATTTACTTCGACGGCCACAATATAACCCATTTAGAAAGAAAAGAAATGATAAAATTCAGAAGAAAAATGATGATTATCTACCAGGACCCCTTTGGCTCCCTCGACCCAAGAATGACCGTAGGAGCGGCTATTGCTGAACCAATGGAAGTACACAAGATTGCTTCGAAAAAGGGGAAAGAAGAGGAAGTAATAGAAATTATGGGAAAGGTTGGTCTTACGCCTGATCAAATAAATAGATACCCTCATGAATTCAGCGGCGGTCAAAGGCAAAGAATAGGGATTGCAAGAGCTTTGGCAACAAATCCAGAGTTCATAGTTGCAGATGAACCCGTATCAGCTCTGGACGTTTCCATTCAGGCTCAGATCATCAATCTCCTGCAGGATTTGCAGAAGGAATTCGGGCTTACCCTTTTATTTATAGCTCATGACCTAAGTGTAATAAAACATATAAGCGATAGAGTCGCCGTAATGTATTTAGGCAAAGTAGTTGAGATGGCTCCAAAGAAAGAATTATTTGATAATCCAAAACATCCTTACACTGAAGCTCTGCTTTCTGCAATACCTATACCGAATCCGCGATTTAGAAAAAAAGGAACAATTTTGATGGGAGATGTTCCCAGCCCTATAAATCTTCCCCCGGGATGTAGATTTCACACCAGGTGCAGATATGTTAAGTCTATCTGTCGAGAGAATGAGCCGAAGCTAAAGGATATAGGTAACCACCACCTGACAGCCTGCCACCTATTTTAAGAAAAACCCCAGGACTTTCCCCAAATTCTATCTAAAATCTCGAGTTTATCATACAAAAAGTCCTTTCCACGGAGATGAGGATTTTTTCTTCTCGTTTGGCTTCACACCCAGAAGAGATTCCAATATGATAGCTGCCAAATCTCGCTTTGATGTGCATTCAATATTTCCCATATTTTCCTGCTGCTCTTATCATTGTCTCTATATTTTCCTCCGGTGTTCCCCGAGCCATACCGCTTCCTGAAGTTAAGATATATCCTCCATTTGGTTTGCCCACTTTTACTTGGTATCGACAAACCTCATCCACTTCTTCGGGTGTTCCTCTTAACAAAGTAGACGAGGCAGGGATATCATCTATATCTATAGTAGGTACATTACCTAAAAGACAGATCTTTTTCCCTATTTTGCTTTTGATCTCCTGGAGATTCACCTCAGGGCCAAAATTGAATACATCCATGCCTATACTGGGAATATCATCCAACAAATGAGAAGTATTAGCATCACAATGAAAGATTCCAATAGCATAGGAAAAAGTAGCAAATATTTTTTTTAGATAGGGTAAGGCAAATTCCCTAAAATGCTGGGGTGAGATGAGACCAATGGCATCGTCTGCTACCTCATATCTCTTTAATCTTCCTCCAATTTTCTCTTGAGCCCTTATGTACCTAATAACTGTCTCTGTAGTTATCTCCATTAGTTTATGTATCTTTTCAGGATCTAGGCAAAAATTACGAAAAAGAGCATCATAACCGATACAAAGGCCTGCCATGTCTATGGGACCTAAAGATATTGCCCAGCCGTCAAGATATTCGTATTGCTCTCTGTAGTCAGAACGCATATTTCCTAACATATACTGATAGGTTTCCAAAGCCCTGGGCATTAAGCCATCTTTCCAGGGATCGGGTGGTTCCAGAGTATCTATATCGGTTATATGTTCGCGAACCTGGGGACTGGCATGCTGTGGCCATTCTATTCTGCATCCTAGGGATGATACTTCGACTGCAATACTAAAGTCAGGCCAAATCCCTGGATAAAACATAACATCTGGAAATCTATCCTGAAGCTTCAACTGAGCTTTAAATTTCTTAACCGGATCCCACCAGTAATCTTTCTCATCGATTCCGGCAAACCAGGCTATGTAATGTCCTGTGGCAAAAGGCATTACCGGTACCTGGTCGGGTATCCCTAGCTTAGCTGCTATTTTGAATCTTTGTAAAGGTGTCATGTTAGCTTCTCTTTATCATCAAATTTTACCCGAATTTCCGCCACAGGAAATCGCCTGTTAGAAACAGAAATTTAGTACTTTCGCCAGAATGGTTAGATACACCTGCCTTGTAACTAATGCATCACTGGTTTAAGATTATATGAAGGCTTGATGTAATCCGACACTACCTTGTAATAAGTTTGATATTAGGGTTCTAACATTATTTTTATATTTTTGTCTCCATTTTTTCTCGCAGCTTCTAGTGCATCTTCTATCTGTTCCAAAGGGTATACTGCAGTAATTAATTTCGTCATATCCACTTTTCCATTTTGAACAGCAGAAATCGCTTCAACATAATCACGATTCGTATATATTCTTGAACCTTTTACTGTTAGTTCTTTTGCAAATATATTTTTAACATCAAAGCTCACGAAATTCATAGAAGGTACGGCAACAATTACTATTTTTCCTGCTGGTTTTGCTATCTCAACGGCTTCCCTTAATGTTTCTGCAGAGCCAACCACATCAAAAATAGCGTCGAAGCGCTCCATTTTCTTAAAGAATTCCCTAAAATTACCTTCAGCAACATTGAACGTATTATGTGCTCCCATAAACTCAGCCATTCTTAATCGATTTTCAAAAAGATCAGTTGTAACAGTGTACTCGGCCCCCTTCAAATACGCCATCCTTGTAATTAATATTCCGATTGTGCCAGAACCAAATACAGCAATCCGTTTTCCGGGTGAAACCTCCCCTCTTTCTATACAGTGAATTGCTACTGCCAATGGTTCCATAAGCGCGCCAATGTTAAAGCTGATCCCATTTGGAAGTAAATGTAATTGATTCTCTTCTACCACAGCAGATTCGGCAAATCCACCATCCAGATGAACACCAATTATTTTCAGATTCTGACAATGATTGATTTCTCCTTTCAAACAAAAACTGCATTGCCCACAACTTGTTGCTGGCATAACACAGACTCGGTCACCTGTCTTAAAACGTGATCCCCTGTCTACCTCAGTTATCTCCCCACTAAACTCATGCCCTGGTATCAAAGGATATTTAACGAAGGGATTTTTCCCTTCAAATAATGCTAAATCAGAACCACATAGTCCAGCACTTTTTACTCGGATCCTCACCTTCTCAGGTTCTAATTTTCTTTCTTTGATATCCTTACGATGGACAAACCTATTTGGACCAACAACTTGGATCCCTCGCATAGTAGCTGTCTCCTTCCAAAGGTAGAGTATTCAAGACTTTTCCACCTCCTTATTAGGTCCCTGCTCAAGGCTTGCGAACCATCCGATGAACCGGTGATAAGCGAGTTGTTAGTGGCGTTTTAGGGTCTCATTTTTTGGCTGGATAACCAGATTTTTCGGCATCCTAAAAAGTGCCGATATTGGCGATAATGACTTTTGAACCATCTTAGAATAGGTCTTGCAAGCTCCCTTCAAAGTTTTTCATTTCATGGCTCCGAAAGTGAGACCCCGAATAAGATGCTTCTGTACCAACACAATAAAAATAAACACAGGTACGAGCACTACTACGCTTGCTGCACACAGGTCACCCCAGCGGACTTCCTGATACCCAATAAAGTTGTATATTCCCGCGGGAGCTGTTTTGGCAATATTGCTGGTAAGGACAATGGCAAACATTAGCTCATTCCAGGAAAAAATGAAACTCAAAATAGCTGTAGATGCAATACCTGTAACAGAAATGGGTAGTGCTATCCTGAGAAGTACTTGGACCCGATTACAACCATCTACTAGTGCAGCTTCCTCTATTTCTACCGGTATCTCCTGAAAAAATCCGCGCATCATCCAAATCACAAGCGCCAAATTTATGGTTATATGAAGAATGATCAATCCCAGACGGGTATCTATGAGTCCTAAACTGCGGAACATTATGAAAAAGGGTATTAGAAAAGTAATGGGAGGAGCCATGCGAGTACTGAGGATCCAAAACGCCAAGTCCCTTTTACCTTTGAAATTAAATCTTGCTAGGCTATAACCAGCTGGAATGCCTACCGCCAATACGATCAGAATAGAGGCACAGGCCACTATAACACTATTTAGGAAATATCTCGAGAAGCCCGTTTCCACCATGGCTTCGAGATAATTTTGCAATGTGGGATAGAAAAGCCATTTAGGAGGCATGGCGAGAGCATCTACTTCAGTTTTGAAGGACGTTAAGATCATCCAGACAATGGGAAAGGCTGCCAATAGCATAACAACCGTAATAGCGAATCTTCTTAGTAGTGTATCTAGCCCCTTTATTTTCTTTCCGGATTTAATTGATTGATCCATAAAGATCCTTCAGTAGTCATGTCTCTATTCTAGCTACCCGAATAAGCACAGTGCACAGGCCTATGATTACACCCAAGGCTATTAGGGTTAGAGCGCTGGCATATCCCATTTCTAGGGTACGAAAAGCGGTAAGATAGGTATATATGTTTAAAGTCTCAGTGGATCTTCCGGGGCCACCCCCTGTAAGGGCATAGATGATGTCAAAGGTTTTAAAGAGATCTATTACCCTGAGTAACACAGCGATGACAACCACTGGTTTCAGAAGAGGAAGCGTAATATACCAAAAAGATTGCAGAAAAGAGGCTCCATCCACTTCAGCAGCTTCTAGCGGCTCTCTAGGAAGAGACATAAGACCAGCCAGAATGATTAAGGCCATAAATGGGGTCCATTGCCACACGTCCACTATTATAACTGAAGGCATGGCTGTAGACATATCAAAAATGCCTGCCCACTGAGGTAGATGGACTATTCTTAGGAAATGATTAATGAGTCCTAAAGTAGGATTGTACATTATTCTCCACATATAGCTAACAGCTACAGGGGTGGCAGCCATAGGAAGCATAAGAAGAACTCTTGCCGGGTTTCTTCCTCTGAACTCCTCGTTGAGCAATAGTGCAACTCCAAGACCGAGCAGTAGCTCCAGAAGGAGAGATCCCCCTGTAAAGTAGCCTGACATTTTTAGGGAGTGCCAAAAAATATCGTCCTTTAGAAGTATCTTTAGATAATTCCCAGCACCTTGGAAAGATAGATCCATTGGATAAACTAGATTATATTTATACAAGCTTTGCCAAACATTGTAGCCAAAGGGAAACATAATGACGACAACGAGAACAAAGAGGGCAGGAGTCAGTAGAAAATAGGGAAAAAATTGTCTGCTCTGAATTATATCTGAAAGAGATTTCTTTTTCTTCATGCTAACCCTTCTAGTTTGGTTATAGTGCTGCTTTATATTATCGCTCTATGCCTCCGTTTTCGTTAACAAAGATTCCCGAGGAGGAAAAAACGTCTAAAACGTCTCCTCGGGAATCTTTGAGTCTGGAACGCCATGTTTAGGTGGCTACTTTAGAAGTTCCACCGTCGTCTGCTGGGCTTTCTCCAGTTCTTTTTCGGCGGGTGAACCGGCATATATGTTTTCCAGAGCTATATCGATTGCATCTGCAGCGGCGCCAAACTTGATCACTTCAGGAAGATAATACGTGCTGCCGTATTTCAAAGTCGTGTCTCTACTTGCTGTAATCCAGTCTACGTAAGGATAGGTTTGCACAAATTCCTTGTTTGTCCAAATAGAGTCTCGTCCAATATTTCCACTGTTTATAGCTATTCTCAAGGCTATGTCCTTTGAAGTTGCCCATTGTGTGAAGAGCCAGGCTTCATCCTTGCGAGGTGAAGCTACAGGGATACCAAGCATCCAGCTGCTACCTCCCGCAGCCTGTCTATAACCATCTGGACCTGCAGGTAGTGGAACACACCCAACTTTCCCAACCACTGCTGATTTTCCAGAATCCTGGAAGGGTACTTCCCAACTATTCGCATCGGCTACCATAGCTGCTTTTCCTTGCTGAAAAGACGCTAAACATTCGTACCATCCGTAATTAAGGGCTTTCTCTGGACCTCCGTCCTTAATAATTTTTATGTACATCTTGGTTGCCGCTATAGTTTGGGGTAATGTCAGACCTACATTACCTTTCTTGTCTATCCAGTATCCTCTGTAGGCGCTCACGAAACCTAGCCATGGCCAGCAAGAACCTGTTCCACGCATTAGTCTCAGCACAACTCCTGCCACATCTGGAAGGTTGCGCAGTTTGACCGCCGCATTGTAAAATTCAGTCATTGTCTCAGGAGCAGATAATCCCTTCTCTTTGAAAAGATCTGTTCTGTAAAAGAGAATCTGCGGCTCCACCGATATAGGAATACCATAGAGTTTGTCTTTGTACAGTGGCTTATCCAATGCTGCATCTGGAAAGTCATTTAAATCGTACCAGTCCTTATCTGTTAACACAGGGTTTTGCAAATAATCATCGAGAGCTTGCACCCAGCCTCCTCCAACGTATTGGGCTACGAAACCCTGATTTAGCATGAATACGTCGAAGGACGGTTTTCCTGAAGAGAGCTCGATCGTCACTTTCTTATAGAATTCTTCCTCAGGAAGCTCATTCAAAACGACCCTTATTCCTGTCAGCGCTTCAAACTTTCCTATTTCCTTCTTGAGTGCGGTGGTGAAGTGGTGAACGCACATGGTAGCATAAATTGTCTCTCCCGCGAATTGACGCCAGTTTATGTTAGCCTCTCTTGCCCCCACCATTTGCGCCGTGGTTACTAACGAAAAGCTAATCACCATCCCCAGCGCTAGAAGACTTATTGACGCACCTTTCTTCTTTCTAAAAATATTTTTCATCGGTCTGTCCTTTTTGTTGTTCACTCCAGGATACTCGCCAGCTATGGCCTTTTGTAGTTATTTCTCACCTCCTCATTTGTGTATTTATCTCGGAGCAAACAGTTGGTTCGCCACTTGATGATTTTTGAAAAGTTTCTAAAGGTATTTCTTGGGGAATTCAGCACCAACTGTGTACTGAATTTTACCCAGTGTGACCATTTGATAGATGTTGATCTTAAACCCAGGATTAATCGAAATTTGGATGTAGGCATCGCGCGGATTCAGGCCATACTCATTGACTAGCCATTCTAATAAGTGAGTAATGCCTTGGTTGACTGCGTATTCCAAAGGTTTGGCTGCATATAAAGAAATTATGGATTCTTTTTTCTCTATACGAGCATAGGGAATCCTCTTGTTTTTGACAATTTCACAGCTTAAGGTAACTTCAGCTCGAATTTCGTTGGCTATGCCCGACCATTCCCCATCGCCCTGTGTTCCGTGGACATCTCCTAGATACAATAATCCTCCCTCGTGAAAGCAATTTAGATATAGTAGAGACCCTTCTTTTATGTCCCGGCAATCCCAGTTTCCTCCCCATACACCCTGGCCAACTGCGCTGGTCTCTACCTCGATGTCAGGAGCAACTCCGATTGTGCCAATGAAAGGTTTTAGATCCCACGAAATTTTGTCTGTGTAGAAAGCCTTTCCGTCGCTTGTCGTGCCACTTGGTCCTGGTTGGTGCTTAATAATATGGGTATACGCTGTTTGATGAATTTCAGACCATTGATGAGAATCCGACAAGGCCCCTTGTCCAGGTTTTATCCCGGTCACCCCTTTTTCATCAGGGATTATCTTTTCGATATTTATCACCAGAAGATCTCCTCTTTCTACTCCTCTTAGATAAACGGGTCCAGCTAGTGGATTTGCTGTTTCTGGTTCGAAATCTGAAAACGGACGCAGATTCTCCGGTGTAGGAAGATTTGTTTCTGATTGAATGCGTCCTGAGAAAGCATCCTCTGTTTCAACGACGAATCTTTCTCCAGGGTCAACTTTTATTAAAGGAGGCACATCCTTATCGAAGACATAATTAAGGCTTTTCTCTCGCGATATGCGCTGCATTTTCATAACTCCATGCTAAAACTCTATATCTCAAGTTATGTAGATTCCCATCTCAAGTTTTCAATAGATGCTCTTTCTTTTCTCCTATTCCCTCTTTTCTCATAACTGACCTTTTTACAGTCATGATATGAGCTGTAAGACATTCTTTCGTCAAATCGGGATCCTGCTTTTCCAAAGCATTCAGAATTTTCTCGTGTTCTTTCTGGGTCTCCTGTAGTCGTTTGTAGTTTCTTACGTAATAGCTACGAGCGATCTGCATATGGATATTGAGCTGTCGATAGAGATCGCATAGTTTCCTGTTATTAGACATTTTCACTAATAAATAGTGAAACTCTCTGTCTTTTTCCATAAACCGCTTGTAATCATTATTTTTAATGCTTCCCGCGGATTCACTAAGAAATTTTTTGAGGACGCCAATTTCTTTCCTTTGAATTTTTCTCTTAAGAGCAAATTCAATGGCGTAAGTCTCCATCATTAATCGCACGTCAAATGATTCTTTCATCTCCCTTTTAGAAGGTTTGGTTACAAAAACTCCCCTTCGAGGTACAGATTCCACCAGACCTTCCCCTGCAAGTTTATTCAGAGCATCTTTAATAGGGGTAGAGCTCACGCCCAATTTTTCTTTTAATTGGTCAATGTGTAATCTTTCACCGGGTGTATATCCCTGAGTTAGGATTTTATCCTTAAGAAAATCGTAGATCTGATCGTTTATATTTCTCCGGATTATTGTAGACTTCTCTTCTTTTTGTGTCATTGTAACGGTCGGTAAATTTAAAATCTTTAATTTTCCACTTTTAATTATAACACATTTTTCTTTTTTGTCAAGTGGGTAAAACTCCAGTTTCCGGAAAACTCGCTTTTTTGCTCGGAGACCTCCTTAAAGTTTG
>CAZIXA010000057.1:0-10464 GCA_964543295.1 uncultured Clostridia bacterium
GGAGGCTATGAAAAGTGCTATGTCGGTTATCCAGAGCGAGATTAGAGAAACAGAAAAATTCGAAACTGTAGGTATTGTTGTTTTAGGAACCGTTTACGGAGATATCCATAATATAGGAAAAAACTTGGTATCCACATTCCTCGCCACCGAGGGTTTTGATGTAATTGACTTGGGGATCAATGTTGCCAGTGAGAGATTTGTAGAGGCGGTAAGAAGACATAAAGCCGATATTTTAGCTGTGTCATCCCTGATGACTGAACTGCACCCCTGTAGAATGGGAAATTCCTCTGAAGGAGCTTGCAGGAAAAATTGAACCAGGTTTTGGTGATGAAGTTAGCTCTTTGGCAAGAAAAGAGCTAAAAATAAGGCCAGGGGGAGGTGAGAGAGTAAATATGGCCATTAGCTGGGAAATAAAAGAAGGCTTTCCAAAAAGAGAAGTGTTGAAAGATTAACTTCTTTTTTTGGGAGCTTTTCATAGAAAAATGAACCATGCCAAAAAAGGAGTGATAAGATGTTTCGAAAAAGAAGAATTCCAGTTATTTTGTTTGCAGCAGGTTGGTTAGCAGTGGCTTTAGGCTGCTCAGTTGGGGCACAGCCAAAAGTGCATTTGGTCTCGATTGGTATGCCAGGACCAAGATATGGCCTCTCGACAAACGGTATGATAAAGGAATATATGAAGGTAAATCCTAACGTAGAGATTAAGCACGAGGGGTATCCTGAGGAGGAGTATTTTGGGAAGATATCTCTGGATGTGGCCGGAGGAGGAGGAGTGTACGATATTATATGGATAGACTACAAGATGATCGGAGGTTACGCTGATGCTAATTACCTATATCCTCTAGATAAACTCTTGCTGGGAAACCCAAGTTTTTGGAAGGACATTCAAAGCGACATTTATCCTGTTGTACTCAACATGTATAAGTATAAGGACCACTGGTATGCAATTCCCAACGATGGTAATGTTCATATAATGTATTATAGAAAAGACCTTCTTCGGGAAGCAGGTGTAGAATTGCCAAAGAATTGGAGCGAGGTCTTTGAAGTTGCTCCAAAGTTACATAATCCACCCAAGGTATACGCTCTTGGTGGACACATGAAACGTATGTACGCAGCAGATATGTGGTTTACTCCGTTCGTCAGTGCAGGCGGATGGTATTGGGATAAGGATTACGTTCCACAGGTTAATAGTGAAGCCGGGGTGAAAGCTACAGAAATAATGAAAAGAATCTATAAGTGGTCACCACCGGATGCTATAGCCTGGGAGGAGTCTGAGTATAATGAAGCTATGGGTAATGCGGGTATTATAGCAATAGGTCCGACCGCATGGGGAGGAAATGTACTTACTAACCCTGATATATCAAAGTTTGCAGATAAGATTGGTACTGCATTACCCCCTGGCTTTAATGGTAAACCTCCTGTAGTACCTCTGGGAGGATATGGCTTAGGAATAAATGCTAAAAGCCGGCATAAGGACGAGGCTTGGAAATTTATAATGTTCTATACTGCGAAGGAGAATCAGAGGATGCTCGTTTCTTATACTGGCCAGCCAGTCAGAGTTTCTGCATTGACAGATCCTGTAAACATTAAAGTAGCATCGTATCTTCCAGCTATAGCAAAAAATTCTAAGTACGGTAGGCCACGACCTGTCATAGCTGAATTTGCTCAAGTAGAACAAGTATTAGGTGTGGAGATCATGAATGTCCTCTTAGGGGATAAATCTGCTAAACAGGCTATGGATGATGCCAATGCAGCGCTTTATACCATAATGGCTGGTAGAATGAAAAAATAATAAGTCAGCGAAAAGTTTTGCTGCTCTGGGGATTTACCTCAGGGCAGTAAAACTTTACTTTCTCAGGAGTTTTGGATGAAAAGTCAAAAATACTTACGTTGGTTTATGGTAGTGCCAGCTGTTGCTATTTTGCTAGCTCTTGGGATATATCCCTTGATTTATTCTTTCTGGCTTAGTCTTCATAGTTATAGCCTTCTTGATCCAGGCCGGGGAATTAATTATGTAGGATAGCTCTTTGGCAAGAAAAGAGCTAAAAATAAGGCCAGGGGGAGGTGAGAGAGTAAATATGGCCATTAGCTGGGAAATAAAAGAAGGCTTTCCAAAAAGAGAAGTGTTGAAAGATTAACTTCTTTTTTTGGGAGCTTTTCATAGAAAAATGAACCATGCCAAAAAAGGAGTGATAAGATGTTTCGAAAAAGAAGAATTCCAGTTATTTTGTTTGCAGCAGGTTGGTTAGCAGTGGCTTTAGGCTGCTCAGTTGGGGCACAGCCAAAAGTGCATTTGGTCTCGATTGGTATGCCAGGACCAAGATATGGCCTCTCGACAAACGGTATGATAAAGGAATATATGAAGGTAAATCCTAACGTAGAGATTAAGCACGAGGGGTATCCTGAGGAGGAGTATTTTGGGAAGATATCTCTGGATGTGGCCGGAGGAGGAGGAGTGTACGATATTATATGGATAGACTACAAGATGATCGGAGGTTACGCTGATGCTAATTACCTATATCCTCTAGATAAACTCTTGCTGGGAAACCCAAGTTTTTGGAAGGACATTCAAAGCGACATTTATCCTGTTGTACTCAACATGTATAAGTATAAGGACCACTGGTATGCAATTCCCAACGATGGTAATGTTCATATAATGTATTATAGAAAAGACCTTCTTCGGGAAGCAGGTGTAGAATTGCCAAAGAATTGGAGCGAGGTCTTTGAAGTTGCTCCAAAGTTACATAATCCACCCAAGGTATACGCTCTTGGTGGACACATGAAACGTATGTACGCAGCAGATATGTGGTTTACTCCGTTCGTCAGTGCAGGCGGATGGTATTGGGATAAGGATTACGTTCCACAGGTTAATAGTGAAGCCGGGGTGAAAGCTACAGAAATAATGAAAAGAATCTATAAGTGGTCACCACCGGATGCTATAGCCTGGGAGGAGTCTGAGTATAATGAAGCTATGGGTAATGCGGGTATTATAGCAATAGGTCCGACCGCATGGGGAGGAAATGTACTTACTAACCCTGATATATCAAAGTTTGCAGATAAGATTGGTACTGCATTACCCCCTGGCTTTAATGGTAAACCTCCTGTAGTACCTCTGGGAGGATATGGCTTAGGAATAAATGCTAAAAGCCGGCATAAGGACGAGGCTTGGAAATTTATAATGTTCTATACTGCGAAGGAGAATCAGAGGATGCTCGTTTCTTATACTGGCCAGCCAGTCAGAGTTTCTGCATTGACAGATCCTGTAAACATTAAAGTAGCATCGTATCTTCCAGCTATAGCAAAAAATTCTAAGTACGGTAGGCCACGACCTGTCATAGCTGAATTTGCTCAAGTAGAACAAGTATTAGGTGTGGAGATCATGAATGTCCTCTTAGGGGATAAATCTGCTAAACAGGCTATGGATGATGCCAATGCAGCGCTTTATACCATAATGGCTGGTAGAATGAAAAAATAATAAGTCAGCGAAAAGTTTTGCTGCTCTGGGGATTTACCTCAGGGCAGTAAAACTTTACTTTCTCAGGAGTTTTGGATGAAAAGTCAAAAATACTTACGTTGGTTTATGGTAGTGCCAGCTGTTGCTATTTTGCTAGCTCTTGGGATATATCCCTTGATTTATTCTTTCTGGCTTAGTCTTCATAGTTATAGCCTTCTTGATCCAGGCCGGGGAATTAATTATGTAGGATTAGAAAATTTTCGAAATTTACTAGTAGGTAGGCAAGTATTAGGCATAAATTTTTCAGAAAGTTTGTGGATTACTTTAATCTTTGGGGGAACCTGTTTGATCTTAGAGGTCATGCTTGGACTCGGAGGTGCTGTGATGTTTTCTAGGAAATCCTTGCGAAATATTCAATTTTTGAGAATAATGATAATCATTCCTATGCTTCTAGCCCCAGTTGTAGTTGGTAACATATGGAGATATATGTATCAGAGTTCTTTTGGTCTTATTAATTTTTTGTTAGGAGTACTTAACCTTCCAACACCAGAGTGGTTAAGCAATCCTTTGTGGAGTATGATTTCGTTAATAATAGCAGATATTTGGGAATGGACTCCTTTTTCTTTTTTGGTTTTGTTAGCTGCTATTTTCTCCATTCCAGTGGAGCAGTTAGAATCTGCTAGCGTAGATGGAGCAGTAGGATATCAGCGATTTTTGTACATTACTCTGCCTGGAATAAAAGGAGCCCTGCTGATAATCATCTTAATAAGAGGAATAGAATTATTCAGAATAATGGACTTAGTGTACATTCTTACCTATGGAGGACCAGGCGTGAAAACAGCAATTCTTCCTTTTAATGCTTTTATGTTAGGATTCAAATATTTTGAAATAGGGAAAGCAGCAGCTTATGCCTATCTTATGGTTGTACTTATAAACGTGTTCGTTGTATCCTTCATAAATACTCTTCGTGAGGAGGTAAAACAGGCATGAGATATAAGAAATCTAGTAAAACAAAAGTTGCAAAAGTGACTATTTTTATGGGTTATTTTCTATTGGCCATCATTTATCTTCTCCCTTTCATCTGGACTGCTATAACCTCGGTTAAACCTACTCCACTTATTTTTGCTAGTCCCCCTGTGTTTAAATTCCAGCCCACTATAAATCACTATGTTAGGTTATATACAGTATGGGATTTTTTTGGTAGTGTATGGAATAGCCTGATCGTTTCTGCTGGAACTACAGCTATATGTATTGGAGTGGGTAGTATCGCAGCATTTAGTCTTGCCAGATATAGAATTGGTAAAGATTTTCTCCCCATATGGATTTTAAGCAACCGTTTCCTACCCCCTGTAGCCATTTTGCTCCCTTTGTTCCTTATGTTTAAGTTTGCCAACTTATTAGATACACATATTGCTTTAATTCTTGCTAATTTGATCCCTAACCTGCCTTTCAGTATTTGGATATTACGAGGATTTTTTGCTGAGATTCCCCATGAGCTGGATGATGCTGCAAAAGTAGATGGTTGTGGTGAGTTCATGACGCTATGGCGAGTTATATTTCCTATAGCAAAACCAGCAATTGCAGTTACTGCTATATTTATTTTCTTATTTTCCTGGAATGAATTTTTTATCCCCTTGGCTCTTAGTCGTACCAAAAGTGTGCTTGTACCAGTGGTGTTCGCAGCTTTTAAACAGAAGGCTAGATTTGACTGGGGAGCGATGTGTGCAGCAGCTGTAATTTGTTTACTTCCACTTGGGCTGATGGTTATATCTCTACAAAAGCACATTATAAGGGGAATGACCTTGGGAGCGGTTAAGGGCTGATAAGAATCATTTTTAGGGCTCAATTATCGCTGAAGCAGAAGAAAATATGTCGAATCTTCAGCATAAGAGTCAAAAATCAATAATCTTTTTTTTATAATTTAGGAGTAGAGTAAATGCCTCGTAAGCAGAGCACTGACTTGGGTTCACCATTAAAAGAGCTACATAGTATTTCGTCAACGAAGGAAAAATGAAGTTAAGCGAGTTCCAGGTTTTGTCTCAGGAAGAGATTTTGGAAATTCACCGAGCTTCCGTCAATTTACTTTCCGAAGCGGGAATGATTATTTACAGTGAGAAGGTCTTACATTTGTTGAACGAAGTGGGTGCAAAGGTTAATTTCGACAAAAACCAGGTAAGAATCCCTTCCCAATTAATTGAAAAATCTTTAGAAACTGTTCCATCCAAAATTTCTCTTTATACCCGGGATAAGAAATCCTCATCGATATTGGGAGGTAAGCAACCTTTAGTGGGAAGTGGACATAATGCTATATATGTTTTTGATCCAAGTAAGAGAAATAGAAGACCTGCTACTAAAAAAGATGTAGGTAATTTTGCTAGGCTAGCAGATGCCCTGGATAGTATAAATATAGTGGGCATACAAGCCATGCCCCAGGATGTTAATAAAAAGTCAATCTTACTTCACGCTGTTGAGGTAGTGTTTAACAATACAGAGAAACATTTGTTTTTTTCTCCTGCAAGCGTCGAAGAGACCAAAGCCATATTTAATATGGCAAGAGTGGTTGCAAATGAGGACGATCTATCAACTCATCCCATACTAACTTGTCAGTTATCTCCCACTGCTCCTCTTAGCTGGGAGAGAGGAGCTGGAGATGCTTTGATTGAAACAGCCCAGGCTGGAGTTCCTTGTGTTCTCCTCCCGGAGCCCTATTCAGGGGTTACCGCTCCCATTACTTTAGCAGGAACTTTAACCATGCATAATGCTGAGCTCCTCTCTGGTGTTATGATTTCTCAACTAGTAAGGAAGGCTACCCCTGTAGTTTACGGAAGCGCTTGGACTGATTTTGATATGAAAAAAGCCAATGTGCTAACTGGATCTCCAGAAACCTCTTTGTTAAGGATAGCCGGAGCACAAATGGCTGATTTTTATAAGATGCCTTACCATACGGGTATAGACGTAGGAGACTCCCAATGTGACGATGAGCAAAATACTTGGGAGAGAACTCTTGCCATCCTTAGTGCTCTTAACTCTGCAGTCGATTTCATGGGTGGTGTTGGTATGTTTGCCGCTGGATTGAACGTTAGCTTTGAGCGACTCATCCTGGATCACGAGATAGTACGTATGGCCGAGCGATTCATCGAAGGGATAACGGTTTCGAAGGACACAATAGCCCAGGATCTAATGAAGAGAGTGGGTCCCAGAGGACAATTCCTCATGGAAGAGCATACCTTAAAATATCTCAGAGGCAAAGAACATTGGGAACCCAGTTTGTCCAATCGGGAAATATACGAGCATTGGAAACAAGCGGGGTCTCCTAATATCGTGGAGAAGGCGAGTCGGAAGGTACAGGAAATTCTCAACTCTTATCATCCAAAGTCTTTGTCGCTAAAGGTTAAGGAAGAAATAAACCAGATTTTGCATAATTTTGAAAACAAATACGCAAAAGAATAAGGTAATTTAAGTTTCTGCCCTTTCTCGTGGGTTTTTCTAAAAAAACTTACAAAATTGCCAGAAAGCCCTACTCCTTGCCTTTTCAGGATACTCCGCCCTTTGCGGGCGGGGAGGATATCTGTTAGCAAATTTATCTTAGGGGAAAAGAAATTTTTTCCTTAAAGGAGGGGAAAATTGGTTTTTGAAACCCTTATTTGGTAAAGATTTTCATAGAGGAGGACAAAAAAAATAGGGTATCCGCAAATGTAGTAATAAAGCTAATTTCCGAGTTTCGTGAAGAACATAAACTAGAAAAAAAGGAGGAGATGAGAAATGCAACTTTACAGTTTTGAAAAATCAGAGGAAATGCTGGAATTAGCAAAGCAAGCTTTTCCAGGAGGAGTTCAAGCCTCTAGGTTTCAACTTATTTATGGCTCCTCTCCAGTTTATATTACCAAAGGAAAAGGTTCTCGCTGTTGGGATGTGGATGGTAACGAGTTTATTGATTTTATTCTTTCCTTTGGTCCCACCATCTTGGGGTACGCATACCCTAAGGTAAACCAAGTAGTCAAGAGGCAATTAGAAGAAGGAGTGCTTCTCACCTTTAGCCATCCTCTTCAAAATCAGCTTTTAAAGAAATTAATCAAAATAATACCATGTGCAGAGATGGCTACTTTACATAAAACTGGTTCTGAAGCCACATCAGCTAGCATCCGTATTGCGAGAGCCTTCACTGGTAAGAATAAAGTTGCTATGTGTGGTTACCACGGATGGCATGATTGGTGCGTGAGAGGTGGGGGAACGACGACTGTGCCTTGGGAACGTCCCCCTATTGAGAAGACAAGTCAGGTACCAGGTGTACCACCGAGTATTAAACAGGATATTTATGAGTACGATGCTAATGATTTAACTTCGCTGGAGAGAATTTTGGTGGAGAATAAAGGTAAGATTGCTGCAGTTATCATAGCTCCCGAGGAAATAGTCTTATCCCCCCTTAAACAAACCTTACAAGAGATTAAACGGATTACCCATGAGCACGAGGCAGTTTTAATCTTTGACGAGATCAAGACCGGATTTAGGATATCCTTGGGTGGGATCCAGGAATATTTGGGAGTGATTCCTGATTTAACTACGGTAAGCAAGGGAATGGCTAACGGTTTTCCTATTGCAGCTGTGGTAGGAAAAAAAGAAATTATGGAAGCCTTTACAAAGACTGCTATATCAGGAACATTTAATCCAGAGACAATTGCCATTGTTGCTGCCTTAACTACGATTGAGGAATTAGAGACTTTCCAAGGACCACAACATTTCTGGAGTTTAGGAGAGAAGTTAATAGCCGGGTTGAATAGTTTGGCGGAAAACATGAAAATAGAAGCAGAGGCGACGGGGTGGCCTCTCGCACCCATGCCATTCTTAAGATTCAAATATGAGGACTTAAAGTTAAGAGAAGCCATCCGCCGGGATTTTTTTACCAGAGTTATCAGGAAAGGGATACTTTTGCATCCGGCACATAATTGGTTTATATCCTTATCTCACACAGAGAAAGATGTGGAGCATACATTAACTATATGTGAAGAGGCTTTAACAGTGGCCAAGCAGGCCCATGTGAAGAAATAGAGATTGAGACTTTTGATATCCAAGCCGAACTTTTCTTCAAAGGGGACCACGGATTTCACTACAAATGTATAAAAAATACATCAAGCCTCGACAGAAAAAGCTAATTGGTTTTATCAAAAAAATAGCTCCTCACCCGGTGTATATTTTCTTGCACAGTTGTGGATCAGTATACGATTTCATCCCCGATTTAATAGAAGTAGGTGTGGATATCTTAAACCCTGCCCAGGTAAGCGCTGCTAACATGGATACCAAGAAATTAAAGAAAGAATTCGGAAAAGATATTGTATTCTGGGGAGGGATTGACACGCAAGCAGGTGCTTCCCCGGGGAACCACTCAGCAAGTCAGAGATGAGGTTAAAAGAAGAATTGATGACTTAGCCCCCGGCGGAGGATTTATCTTTAATCCCGTTCATAATATTCAGGAGGAAGTACTCCCGCAAAATATAATGGCTATGTGGGAGGCTTTACAGGACTATGGAACATACTAATTAAGGAGGATAAAATGTATGAGAGTATCAGCGAGAAGAAGATTGCAGCTGGACGAAAAGCTTTCCTGGATGGATGGTTTGGAGAGGGAAAACGACCGGAGCCCAACCTTATTCTCGTCAGGGCTAAAGGAGCTAAGGTCTGGGACCATCAAGGAAAAGAGTACATTGATTGTCACTCCCAAGTTTACGTTAATACCATAGGAGCGACTCACCCCAAGGTAACCAGAGTCGTTGAAGAGCAAATCAAGAGAATTGTCCATACTGCTTATGGGTGGGACAATATCCCTTTGCTCTTACTTTCCTCCAAATTGGCTCAGATTGCTCCCGGTGATATTAATCGGGTGAGTTATTGCCTTTCAGGATCAGCAGCAGTAGAGGGAGCAATGAAGCTTGCCTTAGAAAACAAAGCTCCCGCAAGCTGTTTTATTACTTTTGAGCGTGCCTATCACGGGAGAAGCTTTGCTACCTTAGCGGCAAGCTTCACCGACGGTGAGCCCACCTATCCTTGTTGTTATATGGGTAATATCGTAAAAGTTCCTGAAGCTTACTGTTACCGATGTGCCTTTGGGCTAAAATATCCAGATTGTAATTTAAAGTGTGCCCAGTTCATCGAGGAGACTATACAAAAAAGAACAAATGGAGGAGTTGCTGGACTAATCATGGAACCGGTACAAGGACATGGAGGGCAAATAGATTTTCCTCCCGAGTTTTATAAGCAAATTCGGGAAATCTGCACCAGAAATAATATCCTATTAATCTGGGATGAAATTCAAACCGGTTTTGGTAGAGTAGGTGAGATGTTTGCCGCAGATTTATACGGCGTTGTTCCCGATATACTCCTTTTTGGAAAAGCAGTAGCGGGAGGCTACCCTCTGTGTGGTTTTATGGCTCGAGAGAATCTGCAGGGATTTAAAACAGCGAGACACTCTTTTACCTTTGCTCACTCTCCCGTTTCCTTAATTGCTGCTTTAGCAACCATAGAAGTAGTACAGGAAGAAAATTTACCTGCTAGAGCTAGGAAACTTAATCAACTCATTATGGAACAGCTCCACGGTATGCAAGCAAAGTACGAGCTCATCGGGGATGTGAGAGGACCAGGCTTAGCAATTGGCGTAGAGTTAGTTAAAAATAGAGAAACTAAAGAACCAGCAGTGGAGGAAACCAAACAAATAATTACGATGGCTTTGGAAAGAGGAGTCATATTTGGCACCACTTGGTATGGAGAGGGCAGTGTGATCAAAATAAAGCCACCCCTCACCATAACTGAAGATGAGATACATCAAGCCCTTTTAGTGCTTGAGGAATGCATTAGCAAGGTAACATAATTAGAGTTACGAGGAGATGGAAGAATTGTCTCTAAATTGAGTCCCTTTTTAGATTTGTTGAAGCGGGGTTTCCTATAATAGTGGGAAGCGGTACAATAGTTGGAGGCACCGGACCTGCTACCATTGCTGGATCGATAATAACCTACAATGTCGA
>CAZIXA010000058.1:0-9559 GCA_964543295.1 uncultured Clostridia bacterium
GAACATTACTGTAGTTATGTCATAATACTTCTACGTACATCATAACATACCCAAAAATTCTCTATTTTACCTATCTTTCCCCAAACTCAACCTCCTGCTGGATCCTTAAAGAATCCTCCTGGGTCAAGGTAGAAAGGTATCTCGTAACCATCGCAGGGGAAGAATGACCCAAATGGTGCGGGAGGGCTTTGGGGTGTCCTGTCTGTCTTAACCTCTCGATAGCATCCGAGTGTCTCAAAAGATGAGGATACACTCTTTTGTTGATCCCTGCCTTTTTAGATATTTCTTTTAAAATTTGCCAGGCCCTCTGTCTGTTAATAGGGGAAAACTTCTCATGGGGCCCAGCTTCTTCTTATACGCATAAGCCTGGAGTTTCTTGCTTAACCTTTCTGGCAGGGCAACTATTCTTTTCTTTTTCCCCTTTCCCACAATGTCTAGGGCAGGCCTTCCCTCAAACTGAAAGATGTTGGCCGGGGTGAGAGAAAGAGCTTCAGAGATCCTCAGGCCCGTTTGGAAAAGGAGCAAAATTAAAAGAGAGTCCCTTTCACCCTTTCTTCCCCTTTTTGCCTCTTCAGCCAGGAGAGATACCTCGCAGGGTGTGAGGTAGGCAAAGATCCTTTGTGCCCTCGAGAGGACTGTTCTTACGGGAACAAGCGATCTCATTCCCATATTTATACACTCTAAAGTTTTGTATAATTTATAATCCTAAAAAGCAAGGTTGTCAAGGAAAATTAGGCCTTGCCCTCTCCTAGTTTCTTGGTCAGATATTAGAATTGGAGAGATAATAACCTGCGTTGCCGGGTAAAGTTAGGATTTTGAAGTGTAGGCGAGTCTGAAGATGGCGGTAAATGGACAAATCTTGCCGGAGAGAAAGTAAACACTTTTATATCTTAGTTAAAGTAGCTTGGCTTATTGCTTAGGGGTAGAATATCCCGCATCACCCAGAACTTTTAATAGCTTCTCTCTAGCCTTTCTATATTCATCGCCAAAAAGAGACTTGCATTGTTCAATGGACACTTCCTCAGTCACCAACTTACTGGCAAAAGCCATGCAGGTTACTTCTCCACAGTTGGTTCTGGGTAAGAGCTTGTAAATGTTAAGAGCTGTTAGTTTGGGCCGGGTTTTGTAACTTGGTTTAATCTCATCTTTTTTATGGTAGGTTTTGTTGATCAGATCTTTTATCTCGTTAAGAGTTTTTCTTGCCTCTTCAGGACTTTTGCATCCTCCTACCAGAATCTTTTTAGGATGAAGGGTAACTCCTCTTATTTTATTTTATTTTTCACTCCACAACTTTCCTTGAATACCCTACCGGGTACCCATCAACGGCGGTTATCTTCTTTGCTGCCTTTGTCCTGCTCTGTACCGGCTGAACATCTACCAGAAGACCTGCAAAATTTACCATTATTCATCATTAGATGTGATAGATGGCTTTATATCCAACATGGGTGTCCCGTTAATAGCATCAAGGCCCCTTACCCGGAGCCTGTTCTTTTCCCTTTTAAGAAGTTTTACCCTGCTAAGTCCTAGGGGAGAAGGACGGTAAGGGCTTCTTGAGGCAAATACACCTTTTGTTCTCCCGTCCCGTCTTTTTCCCTTAAGGATGTACCCAGATGATCTGTGGAAGTAAAAAATCACATCTAAAAAATCTGACTCCTCAATTTTATAAAGACCTTCCTGGTATTCTGGATAAATAATGAGGGAGGATTCTTTTTCTCGCATTACTGCAGGATCATCTGGCTCAGGGAAGCTACTTTCAACATAGCCTATAGGGTATACAGGGAAGGCTTTTTGTTTTTTCTCTCCCCTGCAAAAGGATATACCTTTCCCATCCATCTGGTAGAACCCTTCTTTTGAGCAAGGAATACAAAGAATCTTTTCATCTTTTTTTACTGTCCTTGATTCCATGACCTTCTCGCCGCACTCAGAACATACCAAGCTCTCCAGAATGGGAGCATATTCGGGGACCTCAATTTTTACCTCTTTTACCAGAAAAAGCTCCTCATCAGGAAATCCCAGCATATCAAAGGAAATTTTCTGCCACACCTCCTGCAGTTTTTCTTCTGCTTTCTCATCCGCTTCTCTTCTCTTTACCACCTTATCAAAAAGATGCATAGCATCAGGATATTTTCGGTTAAGCCAGTCATCGCTTACTTTTACACGGATTCTTACACCTTCACCATCCCTTCTCACAAAACTTACTGCTGTTTTTCCAAAATCTCTGTATATAAGGCTGTTATTGCCAAAGCTGCACCCTGAGGCCATTTGAATACCATCAGCAAAGCAGCTGTTAGTCTCCAGAATAGCTAAAACATTCTCCATTCCCTTTGTCTTTACTCCTAAGTTTTTGATACCTATAACTCCCGCCCTTACCCCCAGGGCCAAAAAGGGGCAAAAATGGCCGTGAAGCTCGCCCGCTTTTTCAAGTAGCCCCTTTATGTCACCAGAATCAATCATTTTTTCAATCACATCTCTTGGACTACTCATGGGTATATCTCCTTGCAATTTCTCTTTCAATTTAACTTCTCTGAGGCTTTAGACAGATATTCACTTACCTCACGCATCTTATCAATAGCTTCTACTATACTATTGTGGACTTCCATCCCGCCGGAAGTTTTTGCTTTCTCTGCCCATTCTTGAAATTCCTTGCTGTGCTCTTTGTTATGCTCAATCCAGTGCCCCAACAGTATCTTGAGCTTTTCCATATCCTTCCTTTTCACTTCTCTCCCTTCTGCACTTTCCTCTCTAAAATCACCTTATGGTGAAGAAGATCGATCGTTTTAATCTTGGCATAGATGAGTTTCTTTTCTCCTAAGATACCTCTCAGTATTATTTTTCCTCCTTCAGGCTCAATTGATACAACATCTTCCAGGAGAAGCTCTTCCTTGCCATCTTTAACTAAATAAGCATTTGACTGGCACATATTCTCCCCCTTTTATTTTACTTTGTGCTACTTTTTTAAATAATGCAACATCTAAAAGGTCAACAGGCTTGAATCAACGGGCAGTAATAGGCTCCTCTGGTATCACCACTACCTTTTTTGAATAATTTTTAACAGTAACTTTTACGCCATAAACAGATTCTATATTTTCTGAAGATAGTATCTCCAGGCCTCCTGATGCAAAAATTTTTCCGTTTTTTAACATTATAAGCTTATCACTGTATCTTCCTGCAAGGTTTAAGTCATGAATTGCCATTACCGCAGAGATTCCGTTCCTCACCTGTTCTTTTACTATGTTTAAAACCTCCAGCTGATGTTTTAGATCAAGGTTGCTGGTTGGCTCATCCAAAAGGAGAATCCCTGGCTGTTGAGCAAGAGCCCTTGCTATTATAACTTTTTGCCTTTGCCCACCACTAAGCTCCCCTATGTCACGCATGGCAAGCTCCTGCAACCCCAGCGTCTTTATAACATCTGAGACCACCTTCAGGTCATTAGTAGTTGGCCTAAAGTTGAAATGAGGCTTTCTACCCATTAAAATCATGTCAAATACAATGGTTGGAAAGCTTCTTACCTCTATCTGGGGAACATATCCAATCTTTCTGGCAATCTCTTCCCTTTCAAAGCTGTTTATGTTTTCCTCTTCTATTAAAATACTTCCTATGTGCGGCTTTAAGATTCTATTAATACATTTTAACAGTGTGGTTTTCCCTGAGCCATTTGGTCCTACAATTCCCAGAATCTCTTTATCTTCCAGAGTTAAACTTACGCTTTTTAATACTGGCAGGCTATTGTAGCTAAACCTCACGCCTTTAATTTCTAACCTCACCTCTTGTGTCTCCTTTTTGTTTATATCAAGAAAAACAAAGACACAGAACTCCTTGCGAGCATCTTATTTTCTTCTAAAGCTGATATCTTGAAGCATTAGCCTTCATGACAGTCAAAATTATCCTTCCTGCCTTATCCATACCCTGTTCTTTTTTTTATTATCAAGTAAAGGAAGAGAGGAACCCCCATAAAAGAAGTTAAAATTCCCACCGGTAGAACTTGAGGAGAAATGATGGTTCTGGCAACTGTATCCGCCGCCACCATTAAAACACCTCCCATTAGACAGGAAGCCGGGAGCAGGAACCTGTGATCCTCTCCTATAAGTATCCGCGTTATGTGAGGTGCAACAAGACCAACGAAACCTATAGTACCAAGCAAAGCAACTGCCATGGCGGTTGTTAAAGAGGCAAGAACTAATCCCTCCAGCCTCACCTTCTCAACATTAACACCTAAGCTTTTTGCCACCTCATCACCGGAAGAGAGGGTGTTAAAATCCCAGGACCATTTTAAAAAAACCGGTAAACTAACAAACGCTACAAGGGATACCAGTGAAAGCTTTGTCCAGTCACTTTTAGATAGACTTCCAAACATCCAGTAAACTACAGCTGCAACCTGCTCCTCGGTTCCCATATACTGAAGAAGTGATGTGCTTGCTGAGAAAAGGTACATCATAGCGATTCCGGCAAATATTATAGTTTGCGGGCTGGCTTCCTTAAACTTTGCAAGGGAAAAAACTGTGAATGCAGGAATTAAAGAAAACCCAAAGGCGCAAATTGGAAGCATATAAAAATTGAGGATTTGTAGCCCTGCTCCATAACCTCCCTGGATTATACCTGCCCCCAGTACTATGGCAAAAGACGCCCCACAAGCTGCCCCAGATGCGATTCCCAAGGTATATGGGGAGGCCAGGGGGTTTCTTAATATTCCCTGCAGGACACATCCTGCTACAGCAAGTCCTGCTCCGGCAACTATACCCATTAAAACCCTGGGTAGTCTCAGTTTCCAAATAACTACCTGGTTAAGAGGAGTGGAGCTTAAATGCTGGGGAAAAATTCTGGAAAAAATTGTAGTAACTATATCTTCTAATCTGATAGAAACTGAACCAACGCAAAGGGAATAGGATGCTACCCCTATTAGTAGACTCAGAAGGAGGAAGGTGAAAAAAGCCTTCCTCCTTGTAAATTGTGTGTAGGATTCTTGGATGTTTATCTTAAGTTCCTATTTTTCATTTATCTTTAAGGTAGAGCTTCTCCAAGGGGGATATTAAAAAATTTGGCCGCACTTTGTGTAGTAACCTCTTCCACCTTTTCAAGAGGAATTTTTTTAATCTCAGCAATTTTTTGGGCAGTAAATACTATATTAGCTGGCTCATTTCTCGAAACGCCCGGGAAGGGAGCAGAGTGTGAGAGGGGAGAGTCGGTCTCAAATGCGAAACATTCTAAGGGTAGCTTGCTGACCAGAGCCTGCAGGTACTTGGAGTAAGTAATTTTAGGCCAGATAGCAATCAGGCAGCCAAGTGAGATAGCCTCCTTTGCCTCTTCTAAGCTTCCTTTAAAGCCATGAAGAAGAGCGGGCCGTTGATCTTTCTTTAGAACTTCAATCACATCTCCTACTGCATCAGCTGATGAGTGAACAATCAAAGGCAGATCCAGCTCACCGGATAAGTTAGCAAATTTTTCAAATAGCTCTCTTTGAGTTTTCTTTTCGTTATCATTTTTTGTCAGCTGATAATCAAGACCCACCTCTCCAATAGCAACAATTACCTTATCATTTTTTGCCACCTTTCTAATCGTATTCATTGCTCTTTCCACAACTTCCTCATCCACATACATATCCATTTTCTTCAGCCTTTCTCCACCAAAGTAATAAAGACCAAGCGCTGGGAAGACATTCTCATGGTTCTGTGCTATCTCTAAGGTCTTTTTAACTTTAAATGGATTTGAGCTATCATGGCAACAGGTGATCATGCAAATTTCTGCTTCCTCTGCCCGTTTAATGATACGCTCCCTATCTAAATCATCCTCCACTCTTTGCAGGTGGCAATGTGCGTCTACAAGCATTTTTAAGCCTCCTTACCATTTTTTGGGATAAAAATGTATCCCTTGATACTTTACCCGGAGCCATTTTTCAAAGTATTCTTCATGGATTCTTTCAGGATCAATGTCAGCAAATTTCTCAGGATAGGCTATCTTAGCAAGATAAAAAGCCCCAATGAATGGTTTTAAATCAAGCAAAAGGCCTGCAATTGCATAGACATTATTTTTCTCAACCGCTTTAGTGGGTAAAAACTCGGGCCTTTCTTTTATACCTTTTATAAAATTCTCAGGAAGGGAAGGGTCGGTTACATTGTAGCCAACTATATCATGAGTTCCGTAGGTGGTGATAATAATAAAATCCGGGTCTTTTTTTTAGAATCCATTCTGGACTCATCTTTTTCTGACCATAGATTTCCATAACATTACGCAGTCCAGCCATATCTAAAGTTATATCTTCTTTTTTCCCATCCCCAACAAAAAGATCAGAAGTAGCGTACATAAGGCAAACACGAGGTTTTTCTTCCTCGGTCACATTTTTAAGACGATTCATAAAAATATCTATTTTTTCTTTGCGCCAGTTTAAGAACTGTTGAGCTTTTTCTTCCCTTCCAAAGATCTTTCCTAAAAGCCATAGGCACTGAACTTGTTTGTCAGCGGTTAAGTCCATATCTTTTACATCTAACGGTTTGTTTTCCTCGCCCAGGAAAGGATCTACACATAGGGCTTTAACACCTATTTTTTCCAACCCCCCTAAAATAGCTGGTGTTGCACCTGCGTGCCCCATGAGAATTACAACATCCGGGTTAAGCTGAGCTATTTTTTCATAATTAAAGTCTTGCCAGGCACCACCAATAATTGGTTTATCCTCCATCTCAGAGAAACAACCGCGCTCTGGTATTCCTTCCTCTATCCCCACTACTGTTTTCTCCACACCAAGTATTTTTATATAATCAGCAAATTTATCTTCTCCCACGATACAGGTTTTCACAGGATAAGGAAGAGTCACCTTTCTTCCCAAAGAATCAATAACAGTTATAGTTTGACTAGCAAAGCCAGCGCAAGAGAATAAGATGATGCTAATTACCGCAATACCCCAAGTTTTTATCCAAAATCTTCTTTTGCAATTTTTCATCCGTTCAACCTCCTCCTTTAACCTAATAATTTTATTCGTTAAGAGAGCTCTTTTCCTGTAGTAGTCATGGTTAACTTTCCGTGTTTTACCCCGCGGATGCTTATCAGCTTATCTGCGATAGCCTTAATTTTATCTACCGTCCCTTTGACTGCCAGGATTTCCAAACAATTGTCCTCGTCCAATGCAGATGCATGCTGGATTTTATCATATCATGAGAATGGTGCTGAAGATCAGTTAGAGTATCTAAAAGTCCCCGGATACGGTGATCATAAACCAGGGTAATTGTTCCCACCATTTCTTTTTTGTCTATGCGCCACTCCTCTTCCACCAGATGAGCCCTGACCAGATCCCTCACTGCCTCTGACCTATTTGCATATCCTTTTCTGGAGAGCAACTCATCAAAATCCTTCAGCAGTTTCTTTTCCATAGATACCCCGAACCTCACTATCTCATTCACGTGCCCACTCCTCTTTGTTTGTGTTACTATTTTGAAAATTGTAACATAAAATAAAAAAAAGTCAAGTCTTCGCCTCCAGTTTCCCGAAAAATGGTAGCAAGGGTACTTAAAACACAAAAATGATGACTGTGATAGGTCGCAGTAGGGCAAATACTGGAAAAATCTCGAATAGTAGGCAATTCTTTTCGAGCCAAGGAGTTGAAAAATAGGAGAGAAAAAGAAAAAAGAAATATTTCCTGCTGCTTCAGAAGGAGATACTTAACTAAACCCTGAAGCTAAATAAGGAGTGGTAGGGTGGACTTCGCAGCATCCGGGCAGTTGCCCAGGAGAACTTTCCTATGGTTAAGGTTTTCTTTTTGAGAACTGATTTTTTCTCACAGAACTCTTTTATAGTGGAAAAGGCAGTTTTGATTAGCGTGAGGAACATACAGAGGCTGAGGATAAAAGATAAAAGACAGCTCATAATCATAATGTGTATTCCCCTCCATCTTCTCACCATAATCCGCTCCAGACCAAAGCTCTGTTTTAAGGTCTCAAAGAGGGTATCAATTCTGGCCCGCCGGTTGTAGATAGATACAATCTCCTGAAGGTTATCTTCGGTAACGAGAGAAGAGGTAAGTAAAATTAAGGGCTCATCCTGTTTATCTTTTTCTCGAAGGACAATCACAGAGATAGGTAGGAACCGCTTGCCTTTCTTGGAGAAAAGATTGGCCTCAAAGAACTTAGCCGCTAGGGGAAACTTTCCTCTTTCCTGATTTTCCCAGAAAGCAGGAGAGGTTTTCTTTATTGACTCTGCTATTAACAAAATAGAGCATATCCTACAGGAAACTAAGGAAAGATTAACCCAGCTATACCTAACTCTTAACCCTGCAGAGCTGAAAAGAGGAATCGATGAGAAGGTTCATGTGCTCTTCAAAGCTTATGAGGAGAAGAATGAAGGAGGGGAAGCTTCCCTGTCAAATCCTCTAAAAGAAGCGATAATCAGGTTTCCTGATAAAAATATCAAACTAACAAAGCCGATGCACCTTTTTAGCTACGAAGAACACTGGCAATGAAGTAACTTCCATTACAAGCACAAACAAAATTAACCAGCTAAGAGACATATCATAAAGTAAACCCATAAGCACACTTCCCAAAAACCAGGATATGCCGTACGCTGCATTAAAGATACCATAAGCATGGCCCCGCTGGATGATCGGCGTTAGGTCAGCAATCGCTGCTCGCATAATAGTTTCATGAATTCCCATTACCGTGCCCCAGAGGATAATACCTATCAGGGCAAGATTATAACTTCGGGAAAATCCAAAAAGCGGGATGGAGAAAGTTAGCAGAGGAATTGTTAAAAGCACTTTTAATCGAATTTTGTCGTATACCCTGCCGATAATAAGAGCTACTAGAGCATCCACACCCATTGCAATAGCGTAAAATAGGGGAATCTGGACATTTGAAATAACTGATTGGACTCTAAAATGATAGGAAATTAGCGGAAAATTAACAAATCCAGCAACAGTTAAGAAGGTAAACAATGTATAGAAGTAGAAAACCCCGGGGAGTTTGCCTTTAGTCCCTTGTCTCAATGTTTTATCGGGAGTCTCCAGTTTCTCTGGTGAGGGGACTTTAATTCTTGCTATTAGGAGGGTGATCAGGGTCAAAAGAGCAGGTATCCATAGAAGAGAAAACCCCTCACCATAATCCCCTTTAAAGAGAAATACAGCAGAAAAAAGCAAAGGACCGATAAGAGCACCCACCTGGTCTAGTGCTTCATGGATACCGAATCCCCAACCTCTTCCTATCCGCTTTGTGGCGTGGGAAAGTATTGCATCTCTTGCCGGAGTCCTGATCGCCTTCCCCATCCGTTCTAAAATGACAAGGAAAGCTGCGAGTTGCCAATAACCGGCGAATGCTAACAGGGGAACGCAGATGAGTAATCCATAACCAGTAATTGTTATAGGCCAGTACGCCTTGGTGCGATCGGCAAGATAACCGGATGCCAAACGCAGTACGTAGTCGATAAACTCACCAACTCCTGCTACTAAGCCCACGATGCTCGCACTCGCACCCAAAAAAGCTAGATAGGGGCCAATGACGCTTCTTGCCCCTTCATAGGTTATGTCTCCAGAGACCTCTGAAAAATTAGGCTATTTTCCCGATTTTTTACCTTAGCTTGAATT
>CAZIXA010000059.1:0-9192 GCA_964543295.1 uncultured Clostridia bacterium
CTGGGATATTATTTTTTAAGCCCAGGGCATGAACCTTTCCTACCCTTCCAGCTCCTATAAGACATATCCTTAGCTTTTCCATCTTTTTCCCTTTATTCTTTCAAAAACGCTTTAGACTACGATATTGAGAAAAGGGGTCGTCCTGATATTTCTCCATTATTCCTCTCACCTCCAGATTCTCGGCATATTTATGCACCAGAACCTGGGCGATTTTTTTGGAAGTGAAAGTAAAAAGAGCAAAGTAGATACTTTTCTTGGCCCTTTTGAGCTCTCTGATGATCGCTTCTTCTAGATTATCCTGAGAAGAGAAATAGGTTTCAACCAAACTTTCGTCAAGCTCAGGAGGAGAAAAAGCCGATCTAGAAGAAGACAGTGGTTCCTGCCATAGTCTTTTAAACTCCTGGGTAAAATCTGCCGCAGCCCGGGAGGATTTAATAACTACGACGTTGTTGTTCTCCCGGTAGGCTCCTGACCTTGTAGGATTGAAAGACCCCTGTCCAGACCTTCTCATATTTTTTAAAAAGAGATCACTCTACGATGCCAGAAGCGGTATGGATGAGATCCTGTACTCGATCGTAAAATTTACTATAAACCTCAGAGTACAGCTTATCGTAGAGTCCCTTTTTCTCAGGGTCCGGCAAAAATCTTTTATCTACATGAACCATCGCCTCAACTGCCTCCTGAAAGCTGGGATAAACCCTGCCCCCCTTTGCTGCACATATCGCTGCTCCCAGGGCAGTGGTCTCTGCAGTTTTCAAAGTAGAAACCTCGACATCCAGTATATCAGCAAACATCTGATCCCAGACAGGACTTTTCGCCGATCCCCCGTACATTCTTACCCTGGTAATGGGAACTCCGGAACCTTTTTCCATAAATTCTTTTTTACGCTGTGACTCAAAAGCAAGTCCTTCCAGGATAGCCCTTATAAGATGAGGTTTGCCGTGATCCAAAAGAAATCCGAAGATAACGCCTCTTGCCTTGAGATCCCGGTAGGGAGAGGATGCACCAGAATAATAGGGGATTAACATGAGCCCTTTATTACCGGGAGGAGCTTGAGTAGCCAAATTGTAGAGCTTATTCCAGAGGTGTTGTCCTTCATTTTCAACCGCCTCTCCTGCAAAGTTATCTTTAAACCAGTTCATAAGAGCCGATCCCCCACTCCATATAGAATCCTCTAAAAGATAGTCCCCGGTAGGGCTAATCTCTATAAAGTAGTTCAAATTTGGGTCCAGTTTAAGCTCTTTCACATAAGATTCCAGAGAACAGGAAGTTCCCCCATTTATGGCCAGCATTCCCTCCTGGTTAACCCCGGCTCCTAATGCTCCACAGGGTTGATCTCCAGCAGTGGTCACTACCGGAAGCCCCTCAGGAAGACCGGTAAGAGCCGACGCTTCCTGGGTGACCTTCCCCACCATCTCCCCTCCGGGAAGAATCTCATCCACCCAGAGTTTTATCGGTATATTGAAAAGATCAAGAATATCCTCGGCCCACTTAGAAGGTGAGGCCACATCCAGGCAGCCAGTCTGGATAGCAGAACTTGAGGTAGTAACTAGTTTTCCTGTTAGTTTATAGATTATGTAATCCTGGACGAGGAGGAATTTATAGATTTTTCTGTAGTTCTCCAGTTCATTTTCCCTGAGCCACATAGCCTTGTAGACTGTCCAGATACTGGGAAAATTTCCTGTGCGGGAGTAGATCTTCTCTGTACCTATTTTTTCTTTTGCCCACTCATTTTGTTTCGTGCATCTCATATCATTCCAGAGAATAGCATTGCGAAGGGGTTCTATCGTCTCATTCACCGGTACGGTAGTGATTCTCTGGTGGGTTATACCTATGGCGACAATTTGGTTTTTATTAATTGTTCCGTCTTCTAGAGCTTCTTTCGTGGCCTTCTGGAAAGCCTGCCACCACCATTCTGCTTTTTGCTCAACCCAGCCAGGTCGGGGTCTAAGAAGAGGATAAGAAGCTCTTCCCTCGACTTTTGGGTTTCCTTCCTCATCAAAGACAACAACCTTGGTGGAGCTAGTACCGACATCAACCCCTATCACAAAAAGATTTTTTCTCAAACTTTTCTCCTTAAACCCATCCAAGCTTTAGACTTCAACAAAGCTTCCAAATCTATCCTTAAACTCCTGGATTAACCCTGGACCTTTGCTGGTCCCCAATCTGTCAGCACCAGCTCTGATTAAATCTAAGGCAAAATCAAGAGTGTATATCCTTCCTGATGCTTTAACCCTCATTTTCTCTCCTGCAACCTTCCTCATTAGTTTAACATCTTTGACCGTTGCTCCTATAGATTCAGAGCCTCTCTCAAGAAGATACTTACTTTCAACTCCTGTAGATGTTTTTACAAAATGTGCCCCTGCATCTTTGGCAATTTTGCATCCTCTTACCTTTTCCTCATCGGTTAAAAATCCATTCTCCAGAATCACCTTTACCAGACAATCTTTTGCTGCATCAACAACTCTCTTTATATCTTCGAAAACGATCTCGTCTTTTCCTGATTTTAAAGCTCCTATATTTATCACCATGTCTATCTGAGTTGCTCCCATCTCAATGGCCCTTTTAGCCTCAAGAGCTTTTATCTCCGGAATGTGGGAACCAAAGGGAAATCCAATGGAGGCTGAGATATCTATATCTGTTCCCTTAAAAAGCTCTGCCATAAGAGCTACATTTACTGGATTAACGCAGGCAGTTGCAAAATTATTTTCCTTAACAATGTGAAAAAACTCCTCTATGTCCTTTTCTGTTGCATCAGGTCTTACCAGACTGAACTCAATCATTTTGGCAAAATTGTCAATACTTAAGTGCAATTTTTACTCTCCTTTTAAATAAAATAAGTCACTCGTAATAACTCTCAAGTTGGATGCCTAAAGAACTCAGTATTTTTCTTATCCCTGCAAGACACTGCCTGCTACTTTCCACCCGTCCACCTGTTTTATCCTCATATTCAGGTTCCAAAGAAATTATTTCTTCATAGTTATCTTCCACAAGGTTTTTTATTATCCCCTGATAGTTTATTTCTCCTTCTCCTAAGGAAACAGGTTGATAGTCTGAATTTTCTGGGACGAGATCTTTGGCATGAATATGTAAAATACACTCTCTTATCTTTTTATAATCATCGGGATAAGGGATTATTCCTGTGCGTAAAGCATTTCCCGGATCCCAGAGACCTTTGAGATTTTTGGAGTTTACCTCGTCTATTACCTTTCGAGTTAGCGATCCACTTCCCAAATAGGTATGAGGGCAATTCTCCAATATCAGTGTTATTCCTGTTTTTTCAGCCAACTCCACAGGTTGTTGAAGTCTTTGTATAACCATCTTTACTACTGTGTCATCATTAAGGGATTTTTTCTTTCGAAACCCAAAAATACGTATTTTATCAGTAGCAAATATCTCACAAAGCTTAATGCAGCATTCTAAAGCTCTCATATGTTCCCGGTAATCTCCACTTTTGGTGATAAAATGATCATCGAAACTTTCCAGTTCTGTTTCACTTTCCTGAAGATGACACATAAGAAAGAGAGTTGAGGAAATATTGGATACCTGTAGACTGTATTTTTCGATAAGTTTCTGAGCCCGCGCTGCTTCATCTACTGTGAGGTTCTCGATGGTTTTATTCCAAAGTGAATGTATTTCAACGTATTTTACTCCAAGTCCGTTGATGACTTTCAAAGCATATTCAAAGTCCATACTTACCTGGTCTGTTATAATTCCCACCTTAAACATTTTTTCCTCCTTCTGTACTATCATGAGCATGGTAGGACTAGGTAGGTTGTTATCTTTGGTAGTCCTGGTCTTGTCTACTACCTTTTCCCTGACCTCGCATACCCTTAAAGTTGAGTTAGGTAAGGGTATTGAGATCTTTGATCCTTCAAACATAATTTCATTGGTGAACAAATATTTCCATGAAGTTTCGGAGAGAACTCAAAAATTACTTCTCTAAGGCGAAAACACACCATATTTCTTTACCGTTCGGTAAACAGCCGAGACGTTCTCCACCGGGATATCGGCAGTATACACATTGGCGCTGGAGATGATAAGTCCCCCACCAGAAGCCGCAGCCTTGATGATTCTTTTTACCTCCTTTTCTACGTCTTTCGGTGTTCCTCTGGGAAGGACGTAGCGGGTATCGATATTCCCCATGAGACACAATTTATCCCCGTACTTCTCTTTCACAAGACCAATATCCATTCCGGCTGCTGGTTCCAGGGGATGCAATCCATCTATACCTACCTCAACCAAATCCTGAATTATCCAGTTTATGTCACCGTCGGAATGAAAAAACACTACACTATCTTTGTTGTTCTCTTTGACATGTTCCTTTATTATTCCCACTTCTTCCCTAACTGCAGGCAGTAGTATCTCTCCCTAAAAATCTGGAGATAGAAAAGGACCCATATTTCCAGCTAAATCGTCATCAACAACTATCACTTGAGTTCCCGCATCTATATACATTTTGGCTATTTCGGCACTATATTTAGTGAATTCTCTAATGATATATCCTAATTCCTCAGGGTGAGTGAGAGACCAAGTCATATAGTTCTCATGTCCCATCAAGGGAGTAATCATACCCCGTCCCCCCCCACACATCTTCGCACCGATACAAAAATCTGTTTCCTTCACCCACTTCTCAACTTCCCTGGCGTTTCTTTAGTAGTAACCGATGGGGAGAAACTTATACTCATAGATATCCTTAAGTCTTTTTATGGGAAATTCCAGCAAACTAGAAGTCAGGGAACCAAACTCAGAATCTTCATACACGGCGCCCCAACCATCTTTGATAATCGGTCTTCCGGATTTACTTTTTCCCAAAAGCTCTTTATGGGGACTGGCTTCGAAAGTAGAGTCTACCCCTTTCAGATCGATATCCAGGAATTCGTAGACCCTGACAAGGTCACCAAAGGAATCAAGTTCCTTGATATTCTTCTTTAGTATTCTAGCCATGAGATTTCTATCAATAATCCACTCTCCGGTAGGAACTCTATCTGCCTCTTTATGTTGGATAGCCAAGTGAACTCGTTGGCGACGATTCATTTTTCATTCCTTGTAGATTAGCTCTTCTCAAAAAAAATTCCTCAAACATTTTGTGGTGCCGCGTCTTTGACTTATTAAACAATTCAGTGCTTTCTCATAAGAAAAGAAAACCTCATTAGTTGATATTGATTCGAGAACCACTCGATATAGTTCTAACTGACTTTAATCATTATTTTTACAGCCTCATCTGAGTTTTCGTGTGCAACCCGATATGCCTCAGGATAATCTTTAAAATCGAATCGGTGAGTTACAAGAGGATCTACTTTGACTTTCTTATCTTTTATCAACGAAATAGCCCGTAGCCAATCTTGTCTGGTATACATCATTGATCCTATCAGTTCTAGCTCCCGTTCCACAATAAATCCCATTTCAATTTTTGGTTTTGTTGGATAGACACCTAAAGCAACAACTCTACTACCATTTCGAGCATTTGAAACCGCTGATTCTAGTGCTGATTGAGAACCCGCACATTCTACCATACAATCGGCTCCTTCCGGTCCAAATTCACTATCGATGATGTCCTCTAATGGCTGTTTTTCTATGTTCACTGCCAGATCTATTCCTAGATTTTTCGCTAACCTCAATCTCTTCTCTTTCATATCGCATATCATTACTCTCTGCGCCCCCAAACTTTTCAAGACTTGGGCCACCAAAAGTCCTATCGTCCCGGCTCCAATCACAACAACTTTACTACTCTTCCCTCCTATTCTATGGGCAGCATGAACCGCAACTGACAGAGGTTCAAGAAATGCACCCTGCTCGTAGGTGATCTCCTCTGGAAGTCTAATCGTCCGCTCTATGGGGAGGATACAATACTCAGAAGCGACCCCGTTTACCTGAAATCCCCAGACCTTTAATGTCTCACATATATTATATCTGCCCAATCGACACATCGAGCAAGTGCCGCAGGTAGCCTGAGGCTCAGCAGTCACCTTATCTCCCGGGTTCAGATTCTCCACGCTCTCCCCTACTGATACCACCTCGGCAGAAAATTCGTGTCCTTGGATGATAGGGTAAGAAGTGAAGGGATGCTTCCCATAATAAGCGTGAACGTCGGATCGGCATATTCCTAAACACTTTACGGCTACCAATACTTGGCCTTTTTCAGGCTTAGGTATCGGTACTTTCTGAAATACAAGATGCTCCGGTCTCCTGGTAATTGCCTGCAACATGTAAGCTTCTCTCCTTTTACTCTCCTTCTTACTTTATAGCTCCCAGAGTTAAACCTCTCACCAGGTATCTATGAACAACAATAGCTAAAATCAGGGTCGGTAGAGAAGATATAACTGCCGCAGCCGTCATTTCTTCCCATCGAATTCCCATAAAGCCAATAAATCCTGCTATGGCTACCGGCACAGTTTGAGCTACTTTCCGGGTGAGTATCAGGGCAAAGAAGAATTCGTTCCAAGAAAACAAAAATCCGAGGATCATGGTAGCAACGATCCCTGGGGAAACCAAAGGAAGAGCAATCCTGAAAAAAACACCTAACTCTGAGGCGCCATCTACCAGGGCAGCCTCCTCCAGCTCCTCAGGTAGTTCGCTAAAGAACCCTCGCATCAACCAGATAACCAGAGAAAGATTAAACGTTATATACACAATAATGAGTGCAGAGTGGGAATCAAGCATGTAGACGGCTCTAAACATCATAAAAAAGGGTATTATTACCGCTATAGGAGGAGCCATCCGTGTGCTCAATATCCAGAACAAGAGATCTTGCTTATGTCGAAACTCAAATCGAGAAAGAGCATATGCTGCAGGGGTACCACAAGCTATGGAGATAAAAACTGCCGATAAACTAATAATTAAACTGTTGGCAAAGTATCTGGGAAAAGGACTCTGAAAAAGAACCTTAAAGTAATTTCTAAACATGGGTTTGAACAGCCAAACCGGCGGCATAGCTACGGCTTGAATTCTGGTTTTAAGAGAAGTCGTAATCACCCAAAAAACAGGGAAGAGGAAAAAAGCTAAAATAATCGCCAGCGAGATATATGTTACCCAAGGCTTAACTGTTGACTTCATACGTGCTCCTTTGCGGTAATCATCCGAATGTAAAACGTGCAGAATAGTATCACTATGGCTATCATAATAATGGAAAAAGCCGATCCCTTGCCAATATTAAAGAAATTGAAGGCAATCAGATAAGAATACAAGCTGGCTGTCTCGGTAGCAATACCCGGACCTCCTGAGGTCATAATATAAATTGTATCAAACCATTTAAACGCATCCATGGTTCGAAGAAGAACGGCAACCAATACTATCGGTTTCAGCATAGGTAAGGTTATATACCTGAGGACATCCCACATTCCTGCTCCATCTATTTTAGCTGCCTCGTAGGGTTCTTGGGGCAGGGCCTGCAGCCCAGCCAGCAGTATCAGTCCCACAAGTGGGGTCCACTCCCATACATCGGTGATAATAATGGAAAGCATGGCCAGTGATGCGGTACCTAACCAGGGTTGCGGTAGGAATCCGACAGATCCTAATAAATAATTAATTATGCCAAGGGTGAAATCATACATAAGTCTCCAAATGAGTCCAACGACGACCGGCGGGATAATCATGGGAATAAGAAATAAAGGAAGAAGCACCCTTCTCGCCTTCACTTCGTTTAACAGTGAGGCTATTACATATCCCAAAGCCAATTCAATGCTTACCCCCGCAGCTACGAAGTAAAAGGTAATCTTTAGAGAGTGCCAGAAGCGAGCATCTTGTATCAACAGGGAGTAATTCGTGACTCCCACCCAGGGGGTTCCTCGCGCCGGCTTGGTCAGATCATAAAAGTGTAAACTGTTGTAAATGCAATAGACAAAGGGAAACACGGATACTCCCACAAGAATGATAATGGCAGGGAGAATCAGTAGTAGGAAATTCTTTCTTCTGAGTCTCATTATTTAAGCCTTTGCGGGGGTGGCCTTGAGGACAACCGTGGGTCGCCTCCAGCCACCCCAACATTAAATCAGTGACCTGTCCAAATTCCACTACTTATAGTACCCTGCCAGGTCCAGAACTTTATAGATCTGGTCAGATGCCTTCTCCATGGCTGCCTCCGCCTTTATTTCTCCGGCTACTACTCGTGAGATTTGAGTTCCGATTATCTCGCAAACTTCCGGATACTCGGGAATGTGAGGCATATACTCGGGATTGGCCAATTGCAGAGCCCGTAGAATCACCGGTACCCCCGGATACGTGGAGCCGAATTCTTCGCTGCCCAGCACCGATTCACTGGTTAAACCAGTGCGATGGCCGACGAGCATGGTACGCATTTGAACGTCCTCGCTGGTCATCCACTGGAGAAAGAGCCAGGCGGCCTCCTTTGATCGCGAATCAGCATTTATCCCCATCCCGGCCGTAAATAAATGAGACGCGTAGCGCTCAGTTACGGGACCAGCAGGGCCAGCTGGAGCAAGTGCATATCCAATTTTCCCCACAATTTGAGACATCTCGGGATCTTCAATTCGTCCTATAAAATCAGATGCATCGAATATAATCGCGCAATGTCCAGTAACAAAAACATTCTGAACTTCTAACCAGCTATATCGGGACACATCAGGAGGTCCGTAGTTTCTCAAGATGTCACCAAACCATTTGACTCCCGCTACGAACTCAGGACTGGTAACGGCTGGCTTCATGTCCGGGGTAAGCCATTCTCCACCATGTACCCAGGTCCACGAAGTCGAGATAATGGGGTTGTCTTCTCCTCTTACGGCCCGCATGGCCATACCGTAGATATCGATTCCTCCATCACCATTTTCATCCAGAGTTAGGCTCTCGGCTGCCTGCATCAAGTCATCGGTCGTTTCGGGTACAGAAATTCCATATTTCTGGAAAAGGTCCTTGCGGTACATCAGGATTCCTATGTGGCCATAGTAAGGAAGACCCCACAATTTCCCGTTGAATTTCAGGGCATCAAGGTATTTGGGAGCAAAATCTTCAGCGAAATACTCGGATTTCTTGGTTGCGATGAGGTTATCCAAGGGTATGACGTATCCGGCATCTGCGTATTGAGCAGTTACCCAGCTTCCTATTAAGAATATGTCATATATAGCCGTATGGGAGGCCAAGTCAACTAATACCTTTTCCCTTAATACAGGTTCGGCGAATATGTTCCAATCGACTTTTATTCCTGTAGCTGCCTCGAATTCCGGAATAAGATCTCCT
>CAZIXA010000060.1:0-8747 GCA_964543295.1 uncultured Clostridia bacterium
AGCCGTCGAGGGGGGAATTCCGAAGGAATCGGCGAAGCCCTATTTCCTCCCTCGAGTATCTTGAAGAAAGACATTCTCGTAAGAGGACTAAATGAAGATATCACAACTTACCAGGAGGGCTGCCGCCTCAACAGCAAAGGAGTTTTCTAATCTAGTTAAGACCAGCGTTGGGACGTTAATTGAGGAAAGATCCAGAGGAAGGAGCGGCGAGCTAGAAATTGAGGGTGGTCTGGTTTTCCTTCCCTCTCAGGGTAAGACCATAGTAGTGGGAGACCTTCACGGTGATCTTCAAAGCTTGATCTTTATCCTGGAGCGCAGTGGGTTTATTAGAAGTTCGCCCCAGGCCAGAGAGTATATCGTTTTTCTTGGGGACTACGGAGATAGAGGAGCTCAGTCGGTTGAGGTCTATTATCTCATCCTTAGCCTGAAGTCAATATCCAGGGAAAAAGTTATTCTTCTAAGAGGTAATCATGAAGGACCCCGGGATTTAGGAGTTCGACCCCATGATCTGCCATATTTTTTGAGAGTCAGATACGCAGACGAATGGAGGAAGACTTATAAGTCTCTGCGAGAACTATTTGACAGTCTACATCACGGTGTTATCGTCAGAGAAAAATATTTGATGCTTCATGGAGGACTACCGGAAGGCATTACTTCAGTTAGTGATATAGCCTATGCTCATCAGTACCATCCAGACAAAAGATATTTAGAACAAATTCTCTGGAGTGATCCTGGGCAGACTCCAAAAAGTTATCCCTCGCCAAGAGGAGCTGGTAGGATCTTTGGTGAGAAAATGACCAGGGAGGTTCTGGACCAACTAGGAGTATGCACTCTTATCAGAAGTCACGAGCCCTGTGAGGGAACTTCTCTAAATCATAAGGGAAAGGTGCTGACCATTTTCTCCCGAAAAGGTGAGCCTTATTTTAATTCTCAGGCAGCCTATCTGGAGATAGATCTATCAGACAAGGCAAAAAGTGGCCAGGAGTTAGTTAAGGAAGCTCGCTATTTTTAAAATCAATTTCTACATCACCCGTGATGGGAATCAGATAGAATTTAGCACATTAACTAACCAAATAAGAATCCTTCAGCAAAAGAGCCCATTTACTTAGGAATCAACGAGAATCCCCCTTTTTTGCTAACCACAAATCTCTGACCATTTTTACAAAAGCACTGACACTGACAGTGGCTTTCTTGACATTCCTATTTAGCGGGGTAGAATGATGAAAGGCCACCAGAAGAGACCACCTAGGACTAGGTGAAAAGGTAGATAAGGAGGTGAGGGAGATGTTTTTTGGTAAGGTTAGAGATCCGGTTTGCGGAATGCAAATTTCTAGAAGGAAAGCAGCCGGGGTAGTGGAACATCATGGTACACTTTACTACTTTTGTTCCACAGGATGTAAGGAGAAGTTTGAAAAAGAACCCAAAAAATATACTGAGACTGGTTAAAAGAAATCATTTTTAGAATCTATTCTAAGGGAATATAACTCAAAAGAATTAAGAAAGAGCTTTTCAGGGAGAAAGTAAGAGATGATTGATCTTCGTAGTGATACCGTGACTAAACCTACTGCGGGAATGCTTGATGCCATGTTTAAAGCTGAGGTCGGAGATGATGTGTTTGGTGAAGATCCCACCACCAATTGGCTGCAGGAAAAAGTAGCTAGGCTTTTGGGAAAGGAAAATTCTCTCTTCGTTGCTTCCGGAACCATGGCTAATCAACTCAGTCTCAGGGCTCAAACTCAACCTGGAGATGAAATAATTGTCGAGAAGGACTCTCACATATTTAACTCTGAGAGTGGAGGGGGAGCGGCCTTATCTGGGGTACAGTTCTATCTTCTGGAGGGTGACCGTGGGATTCTCGATCCCTCCCGGATAGAAGAGGTAATCCGTGATTCCAGTAACCATCACCGACCGGTGACTCGCCTCATCTGGATTGAAAATACACATAATAGAGGCGGTGGGTCTGTCTATCCCCTGGAAGTAGTGAAAGAGATTTTCCGAGTAGCTAGAAAGAATAGCTTGCTGGTGCATATGGATGGAGCAAGATTGTTGAATGCTGCTGTCGCCCTGGGGATTGATCCTAAGGAATATATGCAATATGTGGACTCAACGATTTTGTGTTTGTCTAAGGGTCTAGGGGCTCCCGTTGGCACAATGGTAGCCGGAAGCAGAGAGTTCATTAAGCGAGTACATCGATTCAGAAAAATGTTCGGTGGTGGTATGAGACAGATAGGATATCTTGCTGCAGCAGGTATCTATGCTCTGGATCATCACATTGAAAGATTAGCAGAAGATCATGTCAATGCAAAAAGACTGGCAGAAGCCATAAGCGAATTTAAGTCTTTTAAGATAGACCCGAACAATGTCCAGACAAACATTATTCATTTCGATATTATTGACAGAGGAATGGATTCAAAAGTTGTGGTAAATAAATTGAAAGGTAAGGGAGTTCTGGTTCTTCCTCAGAGTGGTCGTTCGATAAGGGTAGTTACTCACCTGGGTGTGGACAAAGACGATATTGAGGAAGTAATTTCGGTAATGAAAAAACTTTTCTCTTGAACACTTTATGATGCAGGTTTAGATGCGATTTACCACCATTAGCCGATTAAGTGAACATCTTGATGAGATGGTAATGATAAAGGGTTGGCTTTATAATCGCCGCTCCAAGGGCAAGCTTCTTTTCCTTTTGATCCGTGATGGGACAGGCATTGCTCAGGGGGTTATGTTTCAGGGCGATGTTAGTGAAGACCTTTTCAACGAGTGCAGCCACATCCCTCAGGAGTCTTCTCTAATTGTCAGCGGTAAGGTACACCGAGACAAAAGGGCTCCCGGTGGATATGAGCTTGCTTTAAGTAATGTCGAAATTGTTCAGTTAGCCGACACCTACCCTCTAGGCAAGAAAGCTCACGGGTCTGATTTCTTACTTAAGAATCGGCATCTTTGGCTTAGATCCAGAAAGCAGTGGGCTAACCTCAGAATTAGAAGTCAGGTTATTAAGGCTGTGCGTGACTTCTTTGACAGTCGTGATTTTACCCTGGTTGATGCTCCCATTTTAACTGCCTCAGCTTGCGAAGGAACCTCAACTCTTTTTGAGGTCGACTATTTTGGTGATAAGGCATATCTTTCTCAGAGCGGACAACTTTATTTGGAGGCGGCTGCCATGGCCTTCGGTAAAGTCTACTGTTTCGGACCAACCTTCCGAGCCGAGAGATCAAAAACAAGAAAACATCTGACAGAATTCTGGATGGCTGAACCTGAAGTTGCTTATGCTGATCTGGATGACATCATGAAGCTTGCCGAAGAATTGGTTACAGAGATTGTGCAGAAGGCGCTCGAGGAAAGAAAGGGGGATCTGGAGATCCTTGATAGAGATATTACTAAACTGGAAAAGATTGCCCCTCCCTTTCCCAGAATAAGCTACACTGAGGCGGTAGAGATTCTTAAAAGATCGGGCAGTGACTTTAAATGGGGAGATGATTTCGGTGCTCCCCATGAGACCATAATCTCGTCCAATTTCGATAAACCAGTTCTCGTTCATCGATTTCCTGCCAAGGCAAAAGCCTTTTATATGAAAAAAGATCCCCAGAACCGGCGCCTCTCTCTTTCTGTGGATATGCTTGCTTCAGAGGGCTATGGAGAAATCGTGGGGGGTGGCCAACGAGATGAGGAACTGTCACATCTTGAGAAGAGCATTGATGAGCATTCCTTGGCCAGGGAACTCTTTGAGTGGTATTTAGATCTCAGACGCTATGGATCGGTGCCCCATGCAGGATTTGGACTGGGCATTGAGCGGACGGTTGCCTGGTTGTGCGGCACACAACACGTAAGAGAGGTCATACCCTTTCCTAGAACCTTATACCGAATCTACCCCTAATAGTTGTATAAATTACACCAAGCCCTTTACCGCTTCTACAATGTCTTTTTCATTAGGCAAAAAAGCTTTTTCCAGAACCGGTGCCGAAGGAGGGGGAGTATCGGGTGCAGCTACCCTTACTATGGGACTGTCCAGGTAATCAAAGGCTTTTTCCTGAAGCTGAGCGGCCACTTCTGCCCCGAAGCCCATGCACTTGACAGCTTGATGAACTACCACGGCTCTATTGGTCTTTTGAACTGACTTTACCAGAGTCTCGATATCAAGAGGATAAAGTGTGCGAAGGTCAACGACCTCGGCTTCGATTCCTTCCATGGCCAGTTCTTCAGCCGCTTTCATGGCCAGAGACACCATAAAAGACCAGGCAATGATGGTGACGCTGCTGCCATTTTTGGTGGTATCAATTTCTCTTTTGACCTTTGCCTTTCCCAGTGGGATGAGGTAATCTTCTTTGGGAACCTGGCTTTTTCCTAAGGGATGGCGGTATAAATTCTGATGCTCTATGACAATCACCGGATTATCATCTCTAATGGCTGCTTTTAAGAGACCCTTTGCCTCATAAGCATCCGAGGGCGTAGCAATTTTGAGTCCCGGGAAATGCGGCAGCACAGCTTCCAGGCTCTGGGAGTGTTGCCCAGCGTATCCTTTACCACCACCAATGGTCGTTCTTATGGTTAAGGGTATGGTCGGCTGACCACCGGACATATATTTCCACTTTGCTGCTTGATTTCCTAGTTGGTCCATGGCCAGCAGAATAAAATCGATATACATAATTTCTACTACGGGCCTAAGGCCCGTCATAGCAGCTCCCAGGCCGCTGCCGACAATAGCTGCTTCTGAAATGGCCGTATTGAAAATGCGGCCTCTTCCTAAAAAATCCAGAAGCCCATGGGTGGCTCCAAAGGCTCCACCGTAGTCAGCAATATCCTCTCCCCATAGTATGACCCGCCGATCACGTCTCATTTCTTCAAAGAGAGCCTCTATTACCGCTTCTCTGTAGGTAATTTCTACCTCTGGGTCTCTATCAAGAAAGTTGGGCTTTTTTAGAATGGGCGTATCTCTAAACTGAGAAGGAACCTCATTCGAAGATGTGTGGCTGAAAAGGCCAAAGTACATAGTCTTGGGATCAGGACTGGGTGCTTCAGCTGCCTTGGCTGCCATGCACTCATTTCTTTCTCTAGCCTTGCCTTCAAATTTTCTCAAGGTTGTCTCACTTATAATTTTTTCCTTCACCAGCTTATGAGAGAAAGTCTCTAAAGGATCTATTTTTTGCCATTCTTCCAGCTCTTTTAAAGTTCGATAGGTTTCATCCTCGGCCTTATCCAATCGATCACTTAAAGAATGACCTTTATAGCGGGAACACCAGAATTCTAATAGGACGGGACCCTTACCTTGTCTGGCTAGCTCTACCGCTCTCGCGGTAGCATCATATACAGCTAATACATCCATACCATTAACAACTTCCGCATGCATCCCTTCCTTGTTATAACCAAAGCCTCTTTCAGCCAGGTATTCTATTCCCGTAACTTCACCGCGCTGTTGGCCAGTCATTCCATATTGATTGTTGACCACGGCAAATATAGTGGGAATGCCGAATTTCTTACTCATCAATCCATTGGTAAATTGAGCCATAGCAGCCATATTCATGGCCTCATGGGCGATTCCATTGTTGAAGGCACCATCTCCGGCGAAACATACTGTCACTCGGTTGTCTTCCAGAATTCTTGAGGCCAAACCAGCACCCACAGCCATGCCCAGGCTTCCTCCCACAATGGCATTGGCTCCCAGATGGCCTTTGCTAAAATCGGCGATATGCATTCCTCCTCCTCTTCCTCGGCAGTAGCCGGCTTCTTTTCCAAAAAGCTCTGCTATGGCTCGAAAAAGATGTAGCTTAAGAGCTTCCTCGGCTAGCTCCTCATGGCTTTTGAGGTCGGTTTTCAGGCTCAGATAATCGCGTAATTTTTCATCCTGGGTAATGAGTTCTACCAGATCAGCGCGGTCCATAGCTTTAATGGCAAAGTAGCCTTTGGCCAGGCTATCTCCATGTCCTCTGTGGCTACTAGTAATACAGTCATCTTGCCTGATGGCTGCTACAGCTCCGGTGGAGACTGCTTCTTGACCGATGGAAAGATGGGAAGCACCGCTATAAAGAAATTTGATGGGACCGTACTTACCCCTATTCTCTCGTAGCTCCCGTATCATCTCCTCCAGGTTTCTGATGAAAAGCATACATTTAAGTAAATCCAGGCACCTTTCCTGGGTGAGATTACCCTCCTCCAGTTCTTGCCTTAAGGATCGAGAATACTGAAACTTAGGTATTCTACCGCCCACTTCCACGAACCCTGGTGTAAAATCAGGCACTACAGAAATTTCCCTTACCATTTATTTTTCCCTCCTAAACTTAAAATAACTGTCAACGTTGAAAGGAGTCGACTGAGACTTTATTGGAACTATACTATACCACAGATAAGCGAAAAATCAAGTGATTCATTATCAGCTTCGGATTTGGAGAATAACTCGATTGTGAAGGTGGTTCTAGTTTGGTTTTTTGTATGGAGATTATTAAGAGAGAACAAGGAAGAAAAACGAGATGCTGATTAATCCTCGGTTAGCCTTTTTGCAGGAGACTTAAAAGGATGACATAGAAGGCCTTTGGATTATCATTCATCATAAAGTGACCCCTTTGGGGAACGAAAGCAAGATTTAGGCGATGGTCATTCAAAGTCTTTATAATTTCCGTTTTCTTGTTCTTCTCCCCAAAGACATAGTGTGATTTCACTCTTAAGTGGCGAAATTTTTTAAGAAGAATTCCACTATCTGAATATTTGACAAGGGAGCAGGAACTCTGATAAAAGGCATAGGGGCTGCTTTTACACAGGCATTCGTAATACTCTCTTAAGTCTTTATTCTCGGAGGTTCGCGCTTCCTCTTTAATTTGGTCAAAAACAGAACTTTCAAATTCTTTCCAGGATGCATTGGCTGCTTGCCGACTAAAGGTACAATCCTGTGGGCAAAGATTTCCTTCCAGATTAATGAAAGAAAGAGCATGATGGGGAGCAGCATCCAGGTAGAGAAGAGCGATAACTCCTCCCATGCTGTGCCCGATAAGGTGAAGATTCCTTAAATTTAGGGTCTTGATTACCCTGTCTACTACTCCAGCATGATCCTCCATATCATAGGGAAAACTGGTAGGTTTTGAAGAGTCACCAAAGCCGGGTAGATCAAAGGTAAATATAGATTAAGATCCATCACTCTTCCCGACGGAATTCCTTATTCTTTCCTACTTCGGAAACCTATCTCGCTTGCCCAGGCCTTGGGATCCTTTACCTTGATCTGAAGCATGCCGAAACCTTTTTTCTCTGAAGAGCTTATCTTCTTAACGTCACTTTCCACCTCTGAGAGGTTAACCTCAAGCGAGAGGATTTTGCTAAATAATCCTTTGGTCATCACCCGCTGAACGGCTTTCAGAGGAAACTCGAAAACCTTTGCCATTTTTCCTTCAGATTCTCTTTCCACAATCAATCTGTGGGTAGTAAGATAAACTTTTCCTTTCCCCTGGAGTGCCTCTTCGAGACTCCCCGCCCATTTAAATTCCTGGACAGTAGCCTCCTCTTCTCGTCTTTTTTCCTCCCCGGATTTCAGAATCATAATTCACCTCCATTTTAACTTTTATTGTTCACGTTTATAGTCTCATTTTTTCGGCTCTCTACCTTCGACTAAATCTCTTTTTTGAATCTCCAAAAATATCCCCTTTTAACACCAGGAATTTTACCTTTATTTGTTCATTACAAAATCTTTCCACTTGAGTTCACTTAGCTTCAACATAATATACTCTAGTTTGTTTTGACGTCAAGAGTGCGCGGTAAAAAGGCATAGCTTTGGGAAATTTCCTCTTTGAAGATCTATCTCTCCATCAAATAGATTCCCAATAAGACCAGAGCAGTTCCCAGGAAAGTAAAACTGGTAATAGTTTCACTGAGAATCACCTTTCCCAGGAAGATAGCCACTACGGGAATCAGGAAAATGAAGACCGAGACTCTGGATGCCTCCATGGTACTTAAGGCGTAATTCCAGAGATAGAAAGCGACTCCTGAAGCAAGAATGCCTAGATAGAGAAGTATTGACCAGGAGGAAAGTGACCATTGGAAAATAAGAGATACATCCTCAAAGGTAAAGCAGAAGAAAAAAAGAATGAGGGATCCGAAAACATAGGCTAGAGCAGTTAAAGTTAGGGGAGTGTATCTTTCTAGAGCGCTTTTGTTCATAACTGAATAAACTGCCCAGCATACGGCGGAAAGCAAAGCCAAAATATTACCCCAGAAAGATCCTGATCTTAATAATATAGCCATATTCTTGCCCAAGAAGGTGACCGTGATGATTCCGACAAAACCCAGCACTATACCAGCTGCTTTACTTCTGGTGATTTTTTCGCTCAGAAAGGTAGCGCTTAAAATTAAAATGAATACCGGATTGGAGGCGACCAATAAGGAAGCTATCCCCGATGAGGTAAGACCAATACCAATATTTTGAAAGATATTGAATAAGGCAACGCCAACTACTCCTAAACCAATAACATACCCTAAATGAAACTTTAACGCTCTAGCTATTCCCTGCCGGTTTCCCTTGAGCAGAAGCCACCCCAGCAGGAAAAAGGTAGCTAAAATAGATCTAACGAATGATAGATTTAAGGGGGTGATGCGCTCCAGTCCAATTTTGATTACGGTGAAGGTACTTGCCCAGATAAAGACAGTAACCGACAAGGCTATTATTCCCTTTTTACTTACCATATCACTTCCGATAGAAAAACGTGTGTCTATACCTAGTTTAAGGCATAGGAATTTCAATAATTTCTCTGAATTGTTATGAAGTAAACCTCGGC
>CAZIXA010000061.1:0-8503 GCA_964543295.1 uncultured Clostridia bacterium
AGACTAAGCCAATGAAGAACTTCAGATAATTTACACACTAAACTTTACACGACCGTAATGAGTTTAATAAGTGGAGTAAGGAACTATCAAGGAAATATCAAGAGAAGTGACAACCTCTCCTCTTTGTACCTATAAAAGGATTAAAACCATCTCTCTCGAGACTCGTAGAGCCAAGACTCGAAAAAGTTGTTTGGCAACTATCAACTGAGCATAAGTAATGCTTCGAGAAACCTCAATACACAAAAACCCCTACCTTTTACTTCAAAAACATTTCTTTTTTAGAGTAGCTGAATCAACGTCTATTCCAATAACTAGTTGATCTATCAAGATGTTATCAGTCCAAGCTGTAAAGTAGCAAAGGTAAGGGAAAAAGGTAAAGAAGAATAAAAGGAGGCTAGCCGGATGAATGTTATGAGTTTAAGATTAGAGGAAAAAGAGAGGAAGCTTATTGAAGAAATGGCAAGGAAAGAAGAAAAAGATAAATCCGCCATAACCCGGCAGTTGATAGGTTGCGGATTAACTTACCTGATGATAAGACTGTACAGAGAAGGCAGGTTATCACTGGAGAAGGTAGCAAAAGAATTAGATCTTTCCGTAAGCGAAACTATAGACTTACTTTCAGAGTTTGGAATCAAAGCTCCTATAGATTATGAGGATTATTTAAAAGGATACGAAGTATTAAAAGAAGCATTGTGAGATTAACACACTAAGGCGGGCAAGACGAGAAAGTAGAGAAATAAAATCAATAAAAGGACAAGGGATAAAAGTAGTAGTGGATGGACAAAGGAGGACTAAATGAGGAATATCGGATGGATAGGAACAGGTGTCATGGGACGACCAATGGCCGCTCATTTAATTAAAGCAGGTCACCATTTAACCGTTTTCACTAGAACCAAAAGTAAAGCTAAAGAGCTAATTGATGCTGGAGCCAAATGGGCTAACTCACCTCAAGAGGCTGCTAAAGACCAGGATCTTGTTTGCACTATGGTGGGCTATCCCCAGGATGTCCGCGAAGTTGTTTTTGGGAAAGAGGGTATTATAAACACAATCAAACCGGGCTCCATATTTATTGATTTTACCACTAGCAAACCCAGTATGGCCATGGAAATTGCAGAGGCTCTCAAAAAGAAGGGGGTATCTTCTCTGGATGCCCCAGTTTCAGGTGGAGATGTAGGAGCCCGTGAGGGCATACTCTCTATTATGGTCGGTGGAGACGAAAAAGCTTTTAATGTTGCAAAGCCTATCCTGGAAAAGCTAGGAAAAACAATCATTCTCCAGGGGGGTCCTGGCGCCGGCCAACACACCAAAATGTGTAATCAAACACAGGTTGCTGGAACTATGATTGGAATGGTAGAAGCTCTTGTTTATGGTGCCAAAGCTGGATTAGACCTTGAAACTATGCTTCACTCAATCTCTGGAGGAGCTGCCGGGTGTTGGAGCCTTGATAACTTAGCTCCAAGAATTTTGAAGGGTGATATGGAGCCGGGATTTTTTGTAGATCACTTCGTTAAGGATATGGGTATTGCTCTGGAAGAGGCTCAAAGAATGCAAATATCATTACCCGCGTTAGCTCTTGTTCACCAGTTATATGTGACTGTACAGGCTCTTGGTGCTGGACGTAAAGGAACACAGGCTTTATATCTGGCACTTCAACATATGGCTGCTATGGATTAAACCAAAATCTTTCAGAGCCGTTTCCTTTTTTCGAGATAAATCAGCATTAAGCATCAGTCATAATGGCTAATGCAGTAAAATAGCTCTCACGCCACGCAAGTTCTAGCATGTATTTAAATATTCATCCCATATATATACTTTCTGTAAAGGTTAAGGAGATGAATATGGAGGATAGCAATTTTTATCCTTATTAACAATGAGTACTGACCACCAGAGACAATATTTATTATACTACCAATAGTTATGAGAATAAAAGATGACGATAAACTTCGATTTGGCTTAATTACGTTTTCCCATGCCTTAATTCACGTTTTTCCTGCTAGCTTCGCACCATTGCTTCCTCTTATCCGAGTAGAATTTGACCTCTCCTATACTGCAGTGGGAATATTAACTTTTGCCTTAGGTTTGTGTTGGGCCTTTTCTGGTATCCCTGCTGGAATAATCTCGGATAAAATTGATAGAATCAAGTTGATTTTATCCATGTTCTTATTAACAGGTATTTTCTCCAGTGCTATAATCCTTACGTCTACGCTAACCGGCACTCTGCTACTTTTAATCCTCCTTTTTCTTTCCATAGGAATCTTTCATCCTTCGGTGTACTCTTACTTATCCGATAAATACTCTAAAAACACAGGAAATGTATTCGGTATTTTTGAGGCAGGAGGAAGTGTTGGTATACTCATAGCTCCTTTAGTGGCAGGAGTGGTGGGATCCTATCTCGGATGGAGATACGTTTACACCTTGTGGGCATTCCCAGCTTTTGCAACGGCTTTTCTTTTCTACCGACTCTCTTTAAAAAACAAACTAAGTGATGGGGGAAGGAATAAAAGTAATGAGAAAAAAAATAATAATAAAGAGCCTTCCAAAAAAAGAGAATTGTCTCATTATTATTCACACCTTAAAACAGTTTCTTTGGCTCAAGGGTTTTTCGGCTTCGTTGGTGGGGGCATGGTTTCTTTTCTACCCCTTTTTCTCACTGATGTATATAAACTCTCGGTTAGCACTGCAGGTGGGATGTTAGCGTTATTTTTAGCTGCGGGCCTGGTGGGTAAGATGATCGGAGGCAGATATTCTGACATACGGGACCCGAGGAGAATTATAAGTATAGGCTTTCTTATCACCTCCTTTTTTCTAATTTTGATTCCCCTCATTCCTGCCTTTTCCCTAACTCTTGTATTATTACCTGCAGGGATTGCATTTTTTATGATTCTACCTGCTTTATTTGTCCTTACTGGTAAAATCAAAACCACTGATTTAGGACTGGCCTATGGAATACAGCTCTCAATTGGGACTGGCTTTGGAGCCGCTTCCAAGTTCTTGTGTGGAGTAATAAGCGATGTGGCGGGGATACAGTACATCTTTTTTTTGCTCTCAGCTGTAGCTTTCTTTGCTGCAATTTTCGTAATACGTAAATCTTAGAGAGATAAGTTGGGAGGTGCAAAATAGGGACGGGATTATTTTCTTCCAATAGCGAGTTCTTCTAGTGGCAAAGTTACTTCTCTATAATCACTGAAGCATAACCCACCACTGCCTCGTAATCACCAGTGATATCACCGGAGGTGGCATACTTTAGAAGGGTTGCTTTCTTGGCTCCCAGGAGAGTTGTTGCGGTGAGCATGGCCATTACCGGACCCGAGCCACACATAGAGATACGATAACGGGAAACTGCCCTGGTGAGACCCTTTGGGCTCAAGGAAAGGATAGCCTCCAGAGCTTTTTTGTCCTGTCTCTCGGCTGTTTCTTTGGGCTGATAATGGGTAAAGTCGGTGCTGGCAATAATTAAACTGTTTTTTCCTTTAAGTACCTCTGAAAGGGTCTCTCCCACTTTCTGGGAGGTACTTTGATCCTGCTGCATCATACAAATAGGAACTATTTTGAATCTTTCCCCATAGCTATACTGGAGGAAAGGAAGTTGGACCTCCAGAGAATGTTCTCTTTGGTGAGCTTTTTCATCCTCTCGAATAAAAGGAGAAAGCCCCATAATTTTTCCTGCTAGCTGCTGCTCTATTTGGGACTCACCCAGTGGTGTTTGCCACCGACCTTTTCCGGCTATGGCCACTCCCGCCCCGAAGCCGCGGTGATTAGGACCCAGAATGACTACTACCTCGGGGATTTCTTTTCTAACTATCTGGTAGAATCCCCAGGCAGCAACCGGGCCTGAATATAGATAGCCGGCATGAGGGCTAACTAAACCCATGATTTTTCCTTCTTTCTTGGAGGATAGGGTTGGAAGTTTCCCTGGACCTAAAGGATGGGTATAACAGTCCTCAATTTGCTTTAAAAGAGCCTTTTTTGTCCCTTCATAAAAAGTACCGGCTACTGCCGGAGTCCTTACCATCTTTTCCATTTTTCTCCCCTTTTAATGAAAAATTACAAACACGGGGGCTAGAACCAGAGAGATTACCGACATTAATTTAATGAGGATGTTAATAGAGGGGCCGACCGTATCCTTCAACGGATCCCCTACTGTGTCCCCTACCACACTAGCTTTGTGGGCGTACGAACCTTTTCCTCCAAGATTTCCTTCCTCGATATACTTTTTCGCATTGTCCATGGCAGCACCACTATTAGCTGTCTGGATTCCCAATTGAAGACCGGTTACCAGACTTCCCACCAGAAATCCCCCCAGAGCCACCGGTCCTAAAAAAAAACCAACACCTATAGGAAATATTATGGCCAGAATCCCGGGAAGCATCATATTCCTTAGTGCTCCCTGGGCAGCTATGTTTACACACTGAGAAGGGTCTGCCCTGCCTTTGCCTTCCATAAGACCTGGAATTTCCTTAAACTGTCTCCTTACCTCCTCTACAACCCCAAAAGCCACCCTTCCCACTCCTCTGGCTAACATAGAGCCATAGAGATAAGGAACCATACCGCCCACCAAAAGACCCGCAATAAGCTTAGGATCAGCCAGAGAAAGAACAAAAGGATGAGAAGAAAGGGAATTTATGGTAGCCCGGTAGGCAGTTATTAGCCCCAGGGCCGCAAAAGCCGCTGATCCAATAGCGAATCCTTTACCAATGGCCGCAGTGGTATTTCCCACTGCATCGAGCTTGTCGGTTACCTGACGAACTTCAGGAGGAAGATAAGCCATCTCGGCAATCCCTCCGGCATTGTCGGCCACCGGCCCATAGGAATCGACGGCCAGAGTAATGCCCAAGATGGAGAGCATCCCCAGGGCAGCTATAGCTACCCCGTACATTCCCGCAAAAAGAAATCCGATGAGAGTGGCTGCCGCTACCACCGCCACGGGAATTAAAGTAGAGTGCATCCCCAGGGCCAGACCGCTTACCACCATTACTGCCGGACCAGTCTGACAGGAATTAGCCAGGTCTTTAACTGGCTTGTATTTACTGGAGGTATAATAAACACTCACTTCCCCTATAATTAGACCCGAAATCACTCCGGCGATAATAGCCCAGAAGGGTCCTAGAACAGAGTAGTTCTCATATGCTATGCCAAGATACCTAATAATAAAGAAGGATCCGACAATCATGAGGATGGCTCCCAGATAGGTTCCACTGTTTAATCTATTTTGAGGATCCTTTATCCTCACCCCTTTAATCCAGGCAATTCCCATCAAGGAGGAAATAATTCCCCAGCTAGCCAGATAAAAAGGAAGATAACTCAAGGGACGATAGCTAGATGAGATAAGAACCATGCTGGCGGCAATGGCCAGAGTAGCAATAATGGACTCTACATATGATTCAAGAAGATCAGCCCCCAGTCCAGCGACATCCCCCACATTGTCTCCTACATTGTCTGCAATTACTCCGGCATTGCGGGGATCATCCTCAGGGATACCTTCCTCTACCTTTCCCACCAGATCCGCCCCCATATCAGCACCTTTAGTGTAAATGCCTCCTCCAGCCCGGGCAAATAGAGCCATTAGAGAAGCTCCCATTGCATATCCATTGACAATAACCGCTTTTCCTTTGAATACGAGAGAAATAATCACCAGACCCAGAAAAGCCACGCAGACTATGGAAAGGCCAGTCACAGCTCCTGCCGAAAAGGAAACATTCAAAGCCGATGGTAGTCCGTGCGTGGCAGCCTGGGTAGTTCTCCCGTTGGTTCTGGTAGCTATACTCATAGCCAGCCAGCCAGCCAGAGCTGAGCAACCCACTCCTGCCACAAAGGCCAAGGCTGTTTGCCAGTTAACCTGGATTCCATGACCAAAAAAAGGGGCCAAACATAAAAAAATAGCCACCAAAATGACCACTATGGCCACCACTTTATACTCGGTAAGAAGAAAAGCTCTCGCTCCGGCCTGAATAGACCTGGAAAGTTTTTGCATTAATTCATTCCCCTCATCTGCTCTGAGAATTCCTCTCACCAGAAAACTCACCCCTATCAGTCCAATTATCCCCACTGCTGCTGAGACAATGATGTGTAACATTTTTTCTTTTTACTCCTCTGTTTGTTCATCACTGGAATTATATTTGCTCATAGCCTTATCTATTCCCTGACTGATTATCGTCTCTATAGCTTCGCTGGCCCTATCTATGGCGGCCTCAATTACTTTCTTTTCCCGAGCGTTAAACTGACCCAGTACATACTCTTTTAAATTTACTTCTTCATTGGGCCTGCCTATTCCGATTCGGAGGCGTGGTATGAGGTTCGTTTCTAAAGACCGAATAACTGACCCTAATCCCTTGTGACCTCCGTCTCCTCCTTTGCTGTTGATTCTGAGTCTTCCTAAATCTAGATCCACATCGTCGCTTATCAGTATGATATCCTCGCAGTTTACTCGGTAACTTTGCTTGATCTGGCAAAGCGACTCACCAGCAGCATTTACAAAGGTGAGGGGTTTGGCCAGGATGACCACCTCTTTTCCTATATATCCCTTTCCTATTAAAGCCTGATGAGAATAGGAGTTCAGCTCAATCTTATATTTTTGAGAAAGATTCTCCACCACCCGAAACCCCAGATTGTGTCTACTCTCTCGGTACTCAGGCCCTGGATTGCCCAGTCCGAATATCACCCTCACTCCTTACCCTCACCCTTTTTCTGGGTCTCCTCCTCTTCTATCTCTTTCTCCTTACCAACCACTTCCACCTCTTCAGCTGCTTCTTTTTCTTCTACCTTGACTTCTTCTCTCACAGGTGAAACTACGGAGACTACTGACTCCTGGGGATGGGTGAGAACCTTTATACCCGAGGGAACCTCTATATCTCCCACGCTGAGAGAATCACCCAGCCCGAGAGGAGTTACGTCCACTTCAATCACTGAAGGAAGATCCTTGGGTAAACATTCTATCTCTAGTTCTCGCACCAGATGTTCTACGACACCCCCGATTTTTTCTCCCTGGGATTTTCCCACAAAGGATATTGGCACAATGGTAGTTACGGTCTCTCCTCGAGTAACGGCATAAAAATCAAGGTGTTGGAGATCACCTTTTATTAAATCCCGCTGTGAATCCTTGATTATGACGCGGTGCTGTTTATCCGTGGGCTGATCAGTTATTTCCAGAGTGATGATCTTCGTTTTATCAGATTGGGAAAGAAAACTGTGGAGCTCCTTTATATCTACCTCGAGGGGCAGACTTTTTTTAAGATGGGGGCCATAGAGCACCGCAGGTAAGACTCCATTTTTTCTTAATTTTTTTACATACTCCTTACCTGTCCTGTCTCTTAAGTTTACTTTTAGCTTTCTTTTTTCCATTTAGAATTCTCCTTCAATGAACACTAGCTCCTGATTTTTGGTTAAACAAACAGGGAACTCACCGATCTATTTTCATGAATACGTTTTATAGCCTCTCCCAGCAAGGAAGAAACTGAAAGAACCTTTATTTTAGATTTTATTCTTCCTTTATTCAGGGGGATAGTGTCGGTAACCACCAGCTCTCTCAAGGGCGATTTGTCAATTTTCTCGTAGACATTTCCAGAAAGAACCGGATGAGTACAAGTAGCATAGATAGCCCTGGCACCTTCTTTCTGCAAAACCTCTATAGCCGCCATCAGAGTCCCCCCCGTGTCAACCATGTCGTCAACGATAAGAATCTCCTTCCCTTTTACCTCACCTACTACGCGTACCACTTCAGCTTCATTAGCCACTGGTCTTCGTTTATCCACTATGGCTAAAGATGCATTCAGCCTTCTGGCATAAGCACGGGCTCTTCTCACTCCTCCCACATCAGGGGAAAGCACCACTAAATCCTGAAGTTTCTTTTTTTGAAAATAATCTATAATTATCGGAGCAGCAAACAAATGGTCCACTTTGATATCAAAAAATCCCTGGATTTGGGCAGCGTGAAGATCCATGGTGAGCACACGCTCCGCTCCCCCCGTGGTAATTAAATTAGCTACCAGTTTAGCAGTGATAGGGACTCGGGGCTGGTCCTTTCTATCCTGCCGGCCATATCCGTAATAGGGTATGACGGCAGTGATTCTCCTTGCCGATGCTCTTTGAAAGGCATCGATCATTATAAGTAGTTCCATTATATTCTCATTGGCAGGAGGACTGGTAGGCTGAAGTAAATAGACGTCCTCTCCTCTCACATTTTCATTGATCTTAACATATACTTCGCGGTCGCTAAAGTACCTAATTTCCATCTTTCCTAGCTGAATTCCAAGGTAATCGGCTATCTTTTTTGCCAGAGCCGGATTTGCCCTTCCGCTAAAAAGTCCCACTTCGTCTTTCAGACTCATTTATCTCCTCCGCAAAGGTTGAAATTCACCTGCCACTCACCAAAAAAACTCTCTTTTTAAGACTCTCCTATGAATTAATTTCTGACTTATCATATACAAATGATCCAATTTGTCAAAAAAAAATTTGGAGACCTCTGAAAAAGTCTGGCTGACCTGACTAAAGTAGTAATATTTTTTGC
>CAZIXA010000062.1:0-8097 GCA_964543295.1 uncultured Clostridia bacterium
AAAGAAAAGTCAGAGGGTTAGTGGGAAGGTCTTGACATAGAACGACGAATAAGTGCTAAGGCCTCGGGGTGAGACAGATAGATGAAGGATTCAAGGCACTCGTGTCTTGAAACAAACCACCAAAATAAAAAAGGAGGTGACAACGATGTTATTCTATGTAAAAGGGGGACCGAAAGAGAAAGAGGAACCCCCACTTCCACCTGATAAATTGTTGAAACATGTGATAAAGGAATGGGAAACTGTCATTAACTTTCGGCAACAAGGCAAAATCTTGGGAGCATATGCATATGTAGATCAACCAGGCGGCTTCCTTATCTATGACGTAAGCTCGAGAGAGGAACTCGATGATCTGCTGTCCAAACTGCCTATGCACTCCTTTACCGAATTTGAAGTTGTGCCGTTGATTGCTGCTGAGCAGGCTTTGGCACGGGCTAAACAAGGCAAGGTCTCAGGGCCAGCACCTGAAGAATAGTTTAGAATAGCTTAAGCCTCACCCTGGTCTTATCTTAAAGGGAGATTTTAGATTTAATAAGGGGAGAGCAAATAGAGCTTTGCATCTTCTCTTTTATTTTAGAAGGGGTAAGGGGTGTTCTTAAAGAGAAATTTAGTTGGGATGAGGAAAAAATTCAAACTGCTATTGAAAAATTCAAGGCGGCTTTAGTAGAACCAGAAGAGAATATCTCAGCTATTAAAAAGAATGGGGATGATAATCGTATCTTAAAGTGTGGAGTTGAAGGCAGGGTGCAATACATTGTTTCTGGAGATAAACGCCATCTCTTGCCCCTAAAAGAGTACAAGAGTATAAAAATCCTATCGCCACCCCCAGTTTTTGAGAAGCATCTCCCAGGGAGCATCATCCGGGAGTCTTTAAATAAGTAGTAGAATAAAATAAGTCCCCTAAATAAAGATATGGTAGGAAAATTCGTAAAAGGGAGAATTTTTGTTTTCATTGATGCTGCAAACATCCTATATTCCCAGCGAACTCTGGGTTGGGGAATAGGGTATGAAAAGCTTAAAGCCTATTTCCAGAAAGAATGCGACTTGAAGAGGATTTTCTTTTACACCGGGAAAATTGGGGAGGATAATAAGCAAAAGAGGTTTCTACTCAAATTGGAAAGTTACGGTTATACCGTGCGGGCAAAGGAGGTTAAAAGAATCAAAATTGCTCCAGATACTTATGAAATGAAGGGAGACCTTGATGTAAATCTCACTATAGATGCTTTAGAGAATATTGAGGAGTTTGATACTTGTATTTTGATGTCTGGTGACAGTGATTTTGCTCCTCTCTTGGATAAACTTAAAGAAAAAAGGAAATGAGTTATCGTTATGTCCACCAGAGGCCATATTTCAAGAGAGCTTCTAAAAAGAGCAAAATACATTGATCTAAGGAAGCTGAAAAGAGAGATTATTTTTGAGGAAGGCGATAAATAAAAAAATCTGGAGCAACCCACAAAAACTGTGGGTTCTCCAGAGGTTTGACAATTAACATTATAATAATTTAATATTATCTGTCAATAGCTGCGGTGACTGGAGATTCCCCAAAATTTCATATCTCTTTTCTCAAGATGCTGAATTAAAAGGGAACTTCAAAGATAATAAAGTGGAAAAGGACTTTCTACGCGATAAAGCTTAAGATTTTAGATAGAATTTGGGGAAACTCCCATTAAATATTATAATGATGAAAAAAAGCAATTGTTGGGGGAAATAGCAGATGTCCGGTTACGTGCTTAAACCTATTGGAATAGTAAGAAGTAGTCATAAGGAGGCTTCCTTAACTCTTAAAAATCAAGATTTAGAGCTTGATCATGAAACATTAGCTAAGCAACGGATACAGGGAAACCTATCCGACCTTATTTTTGAAGAAGAGTATAGAGAGTGCCTGGATGGAATAGAAGAATTCTCCTATATAATGGTGATCTATTGGTCACACAAGATAAGTGAAGAGGGGAGTTATGTTGCCAAGCTTCACCCAGCAGGGGAAAAAGAATATCCCTTAGTAGGAGTTTTTGCCACCCGTTCTCCAGCTCGGCCCAACCCACTATGTATAACAACAGCACAACTATTAGAACGGAAAGAAAACATGCTAAAAGTAAAAGGTCTAGATGCTGTTGATGGTAGCCCAATAATTGATATAAAACCTTATAACCCTGTCTTTGATGCCCCTTCTGATGTGAAACTATCTAAATGGATGGAAGATCTTACCAATTATTTCTCTAGGGAAAGGGATCAAAAATGAAAATACGTCAATTGATTAGTAGTTATGATTTGGAATTAATTGAACCTCCGTGCGTCCCAGGAGCTGCTACATGGAGTGCGAAAGCTCATTTACAAGATGATATTACTGATGTATTGCCATACCTAAATGCCGAACTAAAGGGCGCGGATTATAACCATAATTCAGAGGTTTTGATATGGGAGGCTAAAGGAAGAAAATATGCATTTAGACCTCACGAAATCGCTACTGCGCCTGTTGAGGACAGGGAAGAAGGTCACAAATTAATCAATGACTTGGTTGATGTTGTTAACAAAATTTGGGAACGACGACATGAAATCAGACCTAACTTTGAACAAAGGAAACTTCCAACTCTAATGGATATTTACAAACTTTTGCCCAAGTTAAATTGTAAGGAATGTGGTTACTCAACGTGTATGGCTTATGCTGCTGATTTGAGGACAGGTAAAACAAAACTATCACAATGCCCTAATTTATCAGAGGAAAACAAGGATAACTTGTTGCATCTTTTTGATAAATCTTTTTGATAAAATGATTTATTACTCGGTGGCGGAACTCTGAAATTTCCCTTCGGGACGTTGCACTAAATTTCAGCTCTTCGGGAAATATAACAGGAATTAGGCGTAATCGAGCTCCGCAAAAATAGATAATAGGCAGGAGAGTGATTTGTAAATGGAAGTGATGAGGCATGAAAAATGAAAGTTCTGTTGGAGGTCGTAAGATGTATCCATTGCTAATAGTGTCGGTTGCGTTTGCATTATTCATCGTATGTCCGATAATGGCGGGAATGACCGATGTTATAACAAAAGCTACACAAACAAACTTAGTCCAGGTGGCTGTTATCGGGACAATTTTATCATTGCCGTTAATTATAGCCATGGTTTTAATTTTTAGGCAATATGGATTTATCGCAGCGTTAGGATTTTGTGTATTGACAGATGCCGGTACTTGTTTTCTTAACTCTGGTCGGAGTCAAAGGGTATGGAAAGAACCCTCTTATGCTTTTAACTAATCTTGATGAAGCCAAAGAGGATCCTCTTAGTATTTTAGAGATCTAGCTTACCCGCTGGAAGTGTGAGGAGAGCTTTCGTTTCATAAAACAAAGCTACAATCTGGAGGATGTGAGAGTTCAGAGTTATACAGCCTTAAGGAACACGGTGTCTTTTGTGATAGCGGTATTCTTTTTCGTTAGCGTTGTCCTGGCAGCAGGCATGAGGCTTAGAATACTTCTTAAGAAAGTGTATGAGAAAGCAAAAAGGCTATTCGAAATACCACCCTTTAAACAGTATGCTATTTGTGATGGGATCTATAATCTTCTTTGGGGAGGAAAATTTTCGAGCTCGAAGGAGTTACCTGCTAGTCAAACGCCACAACTGACTTTCCCTTTCGAGATTTCCTCCTTTTAAAAATTTTGGGGAAACTCCTGGATCTATGTTTCTTGACATTACTCCTGAAGTGCACTAGACTATAACCGGATAAAAGGGATGCTGGCCAAAGTCTTCTCTAGTGGGATTCAGGGAATAGATGCCTACCCGGTGGAAGTTGAAGTAGATCTTGCCCGAGGCCTTCCTAAGTTTAACATTGTTGGGCTTCCCGATGCTGCGGTAAAGGAGTCAAAGGAAAGGGTAACCTCGGCTATCAAGAACTCAGAGTTTGATTTTCCGGTGAGGAAAATCACGGTAAATCTTGCTCCGGCTGATATCAAAAAGGAAGGCTCCTCTCTTGATCTATCCATAGCCATAGGGATCTTAAAGGCCAGCGCTGCCATAAAGACAAACGAGCTTTACCACTATACCATCTTAGGGGAACTGGCTCTGGATGGAAAGGTGAGGCGGATTAATGGAGCCTTGCCCATTGCCTTAGAATTAAAAGAAAGAGGCGTTAAGGGGCTCATTGTCCCGGAGGAGAATGCCCGGGAGGCTTCGGTGGTAAAAGAGCTAGAGGTCTTTCCAGTAAAGAGCCTTCTTCAGACGGCTAAGTTCTTAGACCATGAGCTATCAATCCAACCTTATAAATATGATCTAAAAAAGGCCTTAAAGGAGGCTTCAAGCTATGAGGTTGACTTCTCAGAGGTTAAGGGTCAACTCCATGTAAAAAGAGCTCTGGAGATTGCTGCAGCAGGCTCTCATAACATCTTGATGATCGGTCCTCCAGGGGCAGGAAAGACCATGTTGGCCCGCCGCATTCCTACTATTTTGCCTGATCTTACTCTGGACGAGGCCATAGAGACTACCAAGCTTCATTCAGTGGCCGGCCTTCTTTTCACTCATCAAGCCCTGGTAGGCATCCGTCCTTTCAGGAGTCCCCACCATACCATTTCTGAGGCAGGATTGATCGGGGGAGGAAGGATTCCCAGACCAGGTGAGATATCTCTTTCCCACAATGGAGTCCTTTTCTTGGACGAGCTATCCGAATTCCCTCGCCACGTCTTAGAATCTCTCCGTCAGCCTCTGGAAGATGGCTTGGTAACTATCTCCCGCGCTCTTACCTCCGTGACATATCCGGCCAGATTCATGTTGGTAGCTGCTATGAATCCTTGTCCTTGCGGTTACTTTGGTGATCCTCGGCGGGAATGTAGCTGTACTCCCCTGGAGGTACAGAAACATCTGAATAAGGTTTCCGGGCCATTGTTAGACAGGATTGATATCCATATTGAAGTAGCGGGAGTGAGACGCGAGGATCTTTTAGGAAAAGGAGTGGGAGAGCCATCGCCGCAGATTAAAAAAAGAGTTAACCAAGCAAGGAATATTCAGCTTGAGCGATTTAAGAGAACTTCCCTTTACTGTAATGTTCAAATGAATCCAAAACATATTCGCAGGTTCTGCAGCCCCGAAAAAGAAGCACAGGATTTGCTACGATCTGCTATCTCCGAGCTTGGTCTTTCTGCTCGGGCCTATCATCGCATCTTAAAGATTTCCCGCACTATAGCTGACCTTGACAGTAAGGAAAAAATAAATTCGGCTCACATCTCAGAGGCTCTACAGTATAGATGTTTGGACAGGCAACTCTGGAGAAGATAATAAGGGAATTTCTCAGAATAAAGATAGTGGTTAAGTAGAAAATAAAAGTCGGAGGAGGAGTATGAAAGTAAAGTGGGGAACGGTTGGTATAATCATTGCTTTACTAATTTTAGCGGCAAGTATCTTTTTTGCCGGGATAAAGGTCTCTCAGACGATCACCTCAAATGCTGAGCTTTTAAGAGTGAAAACGAAGCGCACCGCTGTCTCTCTTATCTGGGCTTTCAGGAAATCCTCTGTAGAAGACAGAACTCTAACTTCCGAGGATCTTAAAGCCGGATATGACTTCGCTGATAATTTCTTAGGATCGATGGAGTAGGATTCTTTGAGATTCTATTAATATTTTCTCGATACGTGCTCATCTCCCTCTATATAAAATCTTAATTTAAGATTTTTCCCAACCTTGATACCAATTCTTTCTGTAGAAACTATCTCAAATTTCTCTGGTCTACCTTCTTCAATCCACAGGTGGCTACCCGCAAGGTCATCTCCATTATCTTCAATAGTGATGCCCAGCGCCTGAGTGAGCTTGCCGGGACTATTGGTTAAATTCTTGATATTCTGGGTTTTTCTTCTTTTCTTCATTAGCTCAATACCTTCTACCGGCTCAAGTGCTCTTATTAAAACAGCCCCTGGGGTTCCTTCCGGCTCAGTGACCACATTAAGCATGTGATGCATCCCATAGACAAAATATACGTAGGCTACTCCTGGTCTACTCCACATTATCTTCGACCGACGAGTCTTTCCTCTATGGGCATGGGAGGCTGGATCTTTATCCCCATAATAGGCTTCAGTTTCAACTATTCTGCCTTTGACCATGCCTTCAGGGGTTCTGCAGGACAAAGTCTTTCCCAATAGATTCCGGGCTACTTCTCTGGTGTCTCTTGCATAGAAGGATCTAGGGACTGTCCGTAGTAGCATACCCTTCAGTGGTGGCATTGGTTCTAAATTCAGCCAGAAATTTGACAATTTTCTCTTATTCTGCTATTTTTTTATGTGAAAACACACTGGTAAAGTAGCGAACTGGCAACCCATACTTCTACCTAGAGTCGATCGACATCTAGTCAACTCAGTCCCTGTAAGAATCATCTCGTCGAGTTCCGGCAGAAAAAGAGACAGATTCGTAATTAAAGCTCAAGGTAAGAAATCTCCCTTGGATCATTTAACAGGGGGAAAAGTATGGTCCAATTATCTATTTTTTGACCTTGGAAACCAGAGGAATGAGAGTCATGGTATGGGAAATACCGGGAATTTTTCGAACTTTTCCTTTGACAATCTCTGCGAGTTTCTCAGGAGCGGGCTTAATAAGACCAGTTTCTACTTCTATGACGGCTAGAAGATCATAGTCACCAGGAACGATATGAACCTCATGTATTTCCTTAAGCTTGAGGAGTTTTTCCACAATGATATCTTCTTTACCAGTCGCAACATTGATTAAGAGGAAGGCTCTGGCAACGCTTCTCATATCTCTGAACTGGGCGTTTTCCAAGTATACCACCTCCTTTGATCCTTAAGGAATTATAGCACCAACAATGAATATCGCAAGTGTGACCCAAAGCGTTGCAATTTTCTTGGAAATAAGGTACTTATAGGCCGCCATTCTCAGACTTTTTGAAAAAAGATGGTCTTCGACAAATTTTTGGGGAATTCTCTTTTAATGGGAGAGAATCTCTTTAGATAACCAAGTTTTAAAGTCCCAGAAGTTGGCAAATCTGGGGTCGCGAGAGGAGGTTTAATTATGATGCAAGGATGGTTGGACCTTGGGAATCTTCTCATTGCTTGTCTTATCGCGGGCTCTGTTTTTGCTTTTATTGTTCTTGCCACCTGGGGTGCCAAAAGTTCTAGAAGTAAAATCCGCATGAAGCAGATAAGGAAAATGTTAGAGAGAATTGAGGAAAAAATCATAGACTGGAAGATTGAATACCTGGAGTACCTTAAAGGGGTAGAGCTCGATGAGATAGAGCGGATTTTTGAAAATTTAGGAAAGGTCAAGGAGCAACTGGATCACCTGATAGTGTCAGAAAAACACCTTTCCTCAAAGAAAAAGTATCCCGATAAACTTCTGAGTGCTCCAGAGGCAGCCGAATACCTGGATATTTCCCTTCTCGAGTTACTTCAAAAAGCACGAGAGGGAAAGATATTCTGCTCCAAGCAGCGAGGTGGCTGGAAGTTTAAAAGATCCGTCTTAGACAAGTGGAAAAAGAAGACAGAAAAGAAAAAAAGGGAAGAAACCAAAGTTCTTACCCCTGTCTAGAGCGGTGGATTTTTCCTTTACTTATTCTCATGGACTCTTCTTAGTATACCCCAGAAGGCTCCCCGGTAGCCTTTCTTGATAGCAGCTGCTAAGATGGAGTTGTCGTTGTAATTGTAATTATCATCCACGTCTTCTGTGGTGGGAAGAAAAAACCTTTCGTCTCCTCCAACCAGGGTAGCTACAAAGGGCAGTATCTTTTCTCCTACTAAAGATGAAACGTAGAAAATTGGCTCAAAGAAATCCTCATTTTTCTTAATCCTGCCGTAAAGATTTTTATTATTTTCCAAACTACCCTCCCTTAAAACCATCTCAGAAAGACGAATCCTCGGATAAATCCTTATCCCTATGACTACCCCAACTCGGGAAGGTTTTATCTTTTTCTTTAACTGAAAGGGTAAGATAATCCAGAGCAATGGGACAGACTACCGGCTTTAGCTGATTGGGATTAATAAACAGGATCTTTTTGGCGGACATCTTCTCACCCCTGACAACTTTTTTCATAATAATTGAGGTCATTTCAGGTGTCAAGAAAAGCAAATGAGACCTCTGAAAAATTAGGCTATTTTCCCGATTTTTTACCTTAGCTTGAATTT
>CAZIXA010000063.1:0-7952 GCA_964543295.1 uncultured Clostridia bacterium
TACAGAGAATCAAAGGCCCGAAAATAGCGTTTTACTGTCAAACTTGGGTTGAAATAACTATTCTTTTGCTTTGTTCTATTACGGGAGTTATTTTTCTGGCAGGAGTAAGTGTAATTGCTCTTCTTCAAAGCAATGCCTTCATTGAAGTAGCCAAAAGATATACCGGGGAGGAGATAAGAAAAGAGGCAAAAAGAGAAGAAGAGGGCCAAAAGAAAACCTTGAAAGACGTTCTTCGAGATACCTTTTTCCCCTGGAAATATGATTGAGGGCGCCCGAGAGTTTTTTATGAATTCGATGTTTGTTGAGCTTAGGAAGAATGACGAAAAGACAAGAACTGTCCAAGAAACAGTGTGAACAGAAAGACTATGAAGAATTTAGCTAACGTTTATTGCCCGGGCTAATCTTTCGGCGAAAGTACCCACTTCGCTTAGCAGGTTTTTGCTGTCCCTATATTTTTCTATTCTTTTAACAATGGCACTGCCCACAATTACTGCATCGGCTAAAGAAGCAGCTTTTTTTGCTGCCTCGGGTGAGGAGATCCCAAATCCTATCCCGATAGGCTTTGAGGTAAGCCCACGGGTCTTACCTATCAATTCTTTTAGATCCTCTTCTCCTTTTCTCTCATCGCCAGTTATGCCGGTATAAGAGACACAGTAGATAAATCCTGTACTAGAGGCCGAGACGAGCTTTATCCTCTCTTCCGAGCTAACCGGGGTGAGAAGAAAGATGATATCAAGACTATTTTTGTCCGCTTCCTTTTTTAACCCATTGGCCTCCTCAGGAGGAAGATCGGCAACTATTAATCCGTCCAAACCTACCTGAGAGGATCTTTTTACAAATTCTGCTTCCCCGAATTTAAAAATAGGGTTGTAATATCCCATGAGAATCAGGGGAATTTCTGTGTCCAGGCGCAGTTCTCTAACTAACTGGAGAATTTTAAGAAGAGAAATTCCTTCCTTTAACGCTCTTTGAGAAGATCTTTGAATTACCGGTCCATCGGCGATAGGATCAGAGAAGGCAACCCCTAGCTCTATGGCATCTGCTCCTCTTTTTTCCAGTTCTAATACCAAAGATAGGGTGAGGTCTAAATTGGGATCCCCGGCCGTTATAAAGGGGATAAAAGCCTTTTTTCCTTCAGATTTTAATTTCTTAAATCTTGCCTCGAGACGACTCATTTTTTATCTACCTCCTCCAGATCTTTGTCCCCCCTTCCCGAAAGATTAACTATCACGATTTCATCTCGATTCAGTCGGGGGGCAAGCTTCTTGAGGTAGGCAATGGCATGGGCGCTTTCTAAGGCGGGAATGATTCCCTCTATCTTGGAAAGCCATCGAAAAGCCTCTAATGCGTCACTATCGGTAACAGTATAGTATTTAGCTCTACCACTTTTCTTAAGGTAGGAATGCTCTGGGCCGACCCCCGGATAGTCCAGTCCGGGGGCTACTGAATGGGTAGAGCGAATCTGACCATTTCTATCCTGCAGAAGATAACTTTTGCTTCCATGAAGCACTCCAATGCTTCCCTTGGCTAACGTTGCTCCATGGCGAGAGGTTGATAGTCCTAATCCCCCTGCTTCGATTCCGATAAGCTCCACCTCCTCCTCTAAAAAAGGATAGAAGAGTCCGAGGGAGTTGCTTCCTCCACCTACACAGGCAAGTAAATAGCCGGGGAGTTTTTTTTCTTTAGCTAAAATTTGATGTTTGGTTTCTTTTCCGATGACCGACTGAAAATCACGCACCATCATAGGGTAAGGGTGAGGACCTACTACTGAGCCTAAGACATAATAGGTGCTTCTTATATTGGTTACCCAATCTCTCATAGCCTCGTTGATAGCCTCCTTTAAGGTGCAGCTTCCAGAAGATACCGGTATCACTTCCGCTCCTAAAAGTTTCATTCTCGATACATTGAGCTTCTGGCGCCTGATATCCTCATCTCCCATGTAGACCTGGCAGGGTAGGCCTAGAACAGCTGCTGCCGTAGCGGTGGCCACTCCATGCTGACCGGCTCCGGTTTCAGCAATGATACGGGTTTTGCCCATTTTTTTTGCCAACAGTACCTGTCCCAGGGTGTTGTTAATCTTGTGGGCGCCCGTATGAGCTAAATCCTCTCTTTTTAGATAAATCTTGGCTCCCTTTAAATCCTGAGTTAATCTCTCAGCAAAATACAGAGGGGTAGGACGACCAGCATAATCTCTAAGATATAGTTCCAATACTTTCTGAAAGCCATTTTTATCTTCTTTTGCCTCCAGATAGGCCTTTTCCAGCTCGTGCAAAGCCGGCATAATTGTCTCCGGAACAAACTTTCCTCCGAACTCTCCAAAATGTCCCTTTTTGTCTGGGAAATAATAATTCATCCTGCCTTCCTTACCATCTTCACCAGCCTCTCCAGTTTTTCATAATCCTTCTTTCCTTCTTTTGATTCCACCCCGCTACTTACATCCACTGCGTAGGGCCTAACCTCACTTATTGCTCTGGCGATATTGTCCGGATTTAGACCACCGGAGAGAATAAGAGGAACCCCAAGCCTCTTGACCTTCCCGGCAATTTCCCAGTTAAAAGTTTTTCCGGTTCCTCCTGACCTGCCCCTAAGATAGGTATCCAGAAGGTATGCGTCTACTTTATAGCTGGCAGCTTTTTTTAGCACGTTCTCGTCCTTAACCCGAAATGATTTTATGACTTTTTGCCTAAACCCCTGGCAATAGGCGGGAGATTCTTCTCCGTGAAATTGTAGAGTGGTTAGGCTGCATAGATCTGCTATTTTCTTCACTTTTTCCTTATCCTCATCGACAAAAACCCCTACCGTGGAAACAAAGGGGGGAAGAAATTTAACGATCTCGCATACTACTTCAGGCCCCACTCTTCTGGGACTTTCAGCGAAGATAAAGCCCAGAGCGTTAACTCTTAAATCTGCTGCCCACAGAGCATCGTCTTTATTGGTTATTCCACAGATCTTAATGCGAGTCATTTCCTAAAAGCTCTTTTAATTTTTTACCTGGATTTTTACTTCTCAGTAAACTCTCACCTATCAAAAAAGCGTCTACTCCTGATTTTTCTAATCTCTCAATATCTTTTTCAGTTTTAATTCCGCTTTCGCTCACCACGACCTTATAAGACGGGATCTTTTGGATGAGATCAAAAGTAACTCCTAGGTCCGCTTTAAAAGTTTGAAGGTCACGGTTATTAATACCAATGATATGCGCGGGAAGATCCTTAATCTTCTGCCACTCCTCTTCCCGATGAATCTCCACCAGGCAGTGCATATCTAATTCTTGCACCAAATCCAAATAACTTCTTAACTTTTCTCTTTCCAGGATGGAAGCAATCAAGAGAACAGCATCGGCTCCCAAAGCTCTTGCCTCGTAAATTTGATACTCGTCTATGATGAAATCCTTGGCCAGTATGGGTAAAGAGCTAACTTTTCTCACCTCGACTATATTCTTCAGGTCGCCTCCAAAAAACCTGCGATCAATCAATACGGAGATAGCTGAGGCACCATACTCCTCATAGATCCTGCCTAATTTCCCAGGATTAAAATTTGTCACTAGAGTCCCGGCTGAGGGGGAGAATTGCTTAATTTCAGCAATGATATTAATTTTTCCCCGACACGAGATGCTTTCTTTGAAATTATTACCCTGAGCTTCATCAGTTATTCTTGATTTTAGAGCCTCTAAGGGAACTTTTCTTTTTCGCTTCCTCACTTCCCTTATTTTATTTTCTAATATTCTTGATAAGAACAAAAAATTCCTCTCTTTTAATTATTGGTAAAATCAATCAATGCTTCCAGTTTCTTTTTAGCCCTTCCTGAGTCAATAGAATTTGCCGCTATCTGGACTCCTTGCTTCAGATCTTTAGCTAGGTCTGCCGCTACCAGACAGGCAGCAGCATTAATGAGGACAATCTCTCTTTTGGACCCCTTGGCACCTTCGAGAATATCTTTGAAGATGCGAGCATTTTCCTTTCCGCTGCCTCCACGTATTTCATCGAGGCAAGCTCTTCTTATCCCAAAATCCTCAGGCTGAACATAGTAGGTGTTTATCTTATCCTCCTTAAGCTGGGTTATCTTTGTTCTTCCAGTAATGCTAATCTCATCAAGCCCATCCTCCCCCCAGACAACAAAGGCACCCTTCACCTCTAGGTTTCTTAATACTCTGGCTAAGGGCTCGGTCAAAGAGGGCTGGTAGACACCCAAAAGGCGCACGTTGGCTCCCAGGGGATTGGTAAGGGGACCGAGGATGTTAAAGACTGTTCTAATCCCCATCTCCTGTCGGGGCGAAAGAGCATATTTCATAGCCGGGTGAAATGAGGGAGCAAAAAGAAAGCTGATTCCTACTTTGTCCAGGCACTCCCTCACCTTTTCTTTGGATACAGTTAATTTTACCCCTAAAGTTTCCAGAACATCGGCACTACCACATTGGCTGGAAAGAGCTCGGTTACCATGTTTGGCCACCACCAGGCCTGCTCCCGCTGCTACAAAGGCAACCACTGTGGAAATATTGAAGGTGTTAAGGCTATCTCCTCCGGTGCCGCAAGTGTCGACCAGGGTATCCTTTTCCAGACTGAAAGTATCAACTTTTTCCTGCATAGCTTTGGCAAAACCAGTAATCTCCTCTACCGTCTCGCCCTTCATTCTAAGAGCAGTAAGGAATGAGGCAATCTGAGCGGCAGTAGCTTTCCCCTCCATTATTATATTCATAGCTTTTCTTGCCTGTGGTTCTGTTAAATTGTTGCCTTCCGCCAGGATTTTTAAAGTCTTCTTGATCATTCTTCATTCCAGGTCGTTCAAATCGGAATTTGCCAGGTTTTGAGATGTATACATTCTATAAGATTAAGGAAATTCTTCAGCAGCGCCTTGCCTGCCTTGGTTAATATGGATTCAGGATGAAATTGCATTCCAAAGACAGGGTACTCCCGGTGTCGGACGCCCATAATCTCGTCTTTGGCAGTCCAGGCAGTTTTTACCAGACAGGTGGGTAGGCTATCATTTTTAATGATCAAGGAGTGATAGCGGGTAGCCACAAAAGGATTCTCCACTCCTTGATAGATATCTTTTCCATAGTGATGGATAAGCGAGGTTTTCCCATGCATCAAATTTTCTGCCCTCACAATTCTTGCCCCAAAGATTTGCCCAATACACTGATGGCCTAGACAAACCCCTAGAATGGGTAGTCGGGGAGCAAAATATTCTACTATCCTGTTAGACATCCCGGCCTCTTCCGGTCTACCCGGACCAGGTGAGATGAGGATACTTTCCGGTTTTTTCCTTTCTATCTCTTTCAGGCTAAGATAATCATTTCGGTAGACTTCGGTTCTTTTCCCCAACTCTCCTAGATATTGGACCAGATTATAGACAAATGAGTCGTAGTTATCTATTACCAGAATCATTCTATTCCCTCTTCAGCTAGCTCGATCGCCTTGATGAGGGCTTGGGCCTTATTTAATGTCTCTTGGTATTCGGACTGAGGATTAGAATCAGCCACAATTCCTGCTCCTGCCTGGACATAGGCAAACCCATCCTTGACGAGGATGGTACGAATGATGATACAGCTATCCAGATTTCCCGTGAAACTAAAGTATCCTAAAGCTCCGGCATAGGGACCTCGTTTACAGGGCTCAATTTCTTCGATAATTTCCATGGCTCTTATCTTAGGCGCTCCGGAGACAGTCCCCGCAGGAAAACTTGCTCTAAGAAGATCGTATTGGTCCATCCCTTTTCTTAATTTTCCCTCAACGTGAGAGACAAGGTGCATGACATGAGAATATTTTTCGATGCCTAATAGTTCGGTGACTTTTACGGTGCCACTTTCACAAACCCGGCCCAGATCATTGCGGCCCAGATCTACCAGCATTATATGTTCTGCTCTTTCTTTGGGATCGGCCAGAAGTTCCTGGGCCAGACGCCCATCTTTGGCCTCATTTCCTCCCCTGGGACTGGTCCCAGCAATAGGCCGTAATATAACCTCATTTTTCTCTTTTCTTACCAGAATCTCCGGAGAGCTTCCTATTATCTGGAAATCCCCGCATTTTAGATAATACATATAGGGAGAAGGATTAAGAGATCTTAAACAACGATAAATATCAAAAGGGAGAACATTTACTTTTCTCTTTAGTCTTTGAGACAGAACTACTTGAAACGCGTCACCTCGTCTTATATATTTCTTGGCCTTTTTTACTCCCTCCATAAAAAGCTGCGGAGTAAGGTTAGACTGAATATCAGTCTTTTTTTTCCTTTGCCTATGCTTCAGACTGGTAGAGGAACCAGAGGGAAGAGGATTTTTCAGTCTGGCAACTACCTCTTCTATCCTTTGCTTGGTCTTTTCATAGGTCAGGTAAGGGGCCTCTTTCCCATCTAAAAAGGCATGGGAGACGATCTTTATCTTATGATCAATATGATCAAATATGAGCAGGGTATCGCTAAGCATAAATAAACTATCGGGAAGACCTAGATCATCCTTGTTCAACGTGGGAATCTTTTCCCAGAAGCGTATCATATCGTAGCCTAGATAGCCCACCGCTCCCCCCGAAAAACGGGGCAGGCTGGGAAGATTAACTACCTTGAACCTTCCCATGATCTTCTTCAAGTTGTGCAAAGGGTCCTTCTGGCAGGTTAAAGCAATATTTTTCCCCTTTTCTATTATGTCGATCTTTTTCCCTTTGCTTTTGAAGATTATTCCCGACCCACTCCCTAAAAAAGAGTATCTTCCTAATCTTTCTCCTCTTTCCACACTTTCCAAAAGATAGGAAAATTCCCCCTCATCGAGTTTTTTAAAGGCCGATACCGGTGTCTCCAGATCGGCGAGAATTTCTCGATAAACCGGGATCAAATTCCCTTTCTTAGATAACTTTTTAAATTCTTCTTTTTCAGGGTAATACAATTTCATCCTTTCAAGGGGGTTCTTTACCCAGGAGAGGAGGATTTCCCCTGTGAACATCTAGCCTTATTTCCTCTTATCACAGCCAATTCACCCATACAAAAAACCGAGCCACGAGCCCGGTTTTAAAAAAATATCCACTCACCTCCTCTCGTCTCAGGCTTATCTAGTCTTTAAAAATTTAGAAATCACTTACCGGATTGTACTTTTCCATACCGGGAATAGATCTCGGCTTTACCTCTTATTTTGACGGCAGATACATGTTCAGTAAACTGACAGAACCAGACCTCACCTTCATCCAATTTCTCGGTATGATGAACTGTGGTCTCTTTTCCTCGAGTCAAGCCAATGATGGTTACTCCATCTTCTAGCGCTTTCACTACAACAAAATCAGCTTGCACTATCTCTTCCATTCTCCAACCTTTGAGATACATTATAGGAGTTTTTTCTTTCCTGTCAACCCCGCCCGTTAAGTTTTTTTTCATCTTTTTCATCATAGAGGACCAAAGCGTTGACTTTACCCAAATCTTTTTCCCTTCCTCCCTAGAATACCTTCTCAGATAAAGCCCATTTATCCCGCATATTCTTATCTTCTTTTTCTTCTTCCTTCCTCTTTTTTTAACAGCTATCCATCTTTCCTCAAAGATAGGTTCCACTCCTCTTAAGTAGTACTCTACATGTTTTACAAAGTCAAGATCATCGTCTCTAACTAAGGTAACAAACTCTATTCCCCATCAAACTTGGGGCAAAGCCAAAAATTAAAAGTGCACTCTTTTGTCTTTATCCAAAGATAAGTTGTGTAGTGTTATTCGCCTTGAAAAATGGTCCAAAAGAGGAGAAAAAGTTCTCCTAAGAAAAAGGGATAAACCTCGCATTATCTGTGATGAAATGACAGGAATAGCAGAAGTCAAAATTCGGTACAACAATGAACTTACCACTGCCTATCAAGTTAAGAATTCCGATCTTAACTTAGTGCACTTTTGAGTCTCAGATGTCCTACAAGAAGAAATATGAGATATTAAAAGGGAGAGAATTAAAGGGAAAGTTTTACCTATTAGACAATCATCCTATAATTAATCTTATG
>CAZIXA010000064.1:0-7683 GCA_964543295.1 uncultured Clostridia bacterium
ATAAGGGATAGGGAGATTTGTAGGGTATAATCAAAAATCAATGCCTTTACTGATAACTATTTCCGGAAGTCATTCGGGAAGTTAAGTGAAAGGGATTCAACTACTCTTTTTAAGAAAAGGGGTAAGTTTCAAAAAAGTAGAGATGCAGGATAAGACAGAGTTCTCGGTCTCAAGAGTAAAGGAAGCACTGAGTGGACCCTATGTTGCCATCACTCCCTGTGTTATTTTATTTATGCTATTTTTATTATTTCCGGTAGGTTTTACGATAGTAGCTAGTTTCTTTGAGTGGAGTGGTATTGGGTGGCTAGGGAAATTCGTGGGCCTAAATAACTACTTCTACCTTATTCTGGATGATGAAACATTCCACATTTCCTTTTCTAATACTTGTATCCTAAGTGGAGCAGCATTTATATCTCAGGTTATTGTTGGTTTCCTCGTAGCTTGTTTGATTAACAGCGTTAGGGTTAAAACTTTTTTCCGAACAGCACTCTTGCTACCACTTGCTCTACCTATGGTGGCGGTTGGTATTACTTGGAACATGATATTTTTACCTCGCATTGGCCTGATGAACCTAATTCTGGGGGAGATACCGTTTCTGTCATATCTTGGCAACACAATCTGGCTAGGTAATCCCAAGACTGCTCTCTTTAGTATTTTGGTTACCTATACTTGGCAGTATATTGGACTCTACGTCGTCATCTTTATCGCGGCTCTTCAAGGGGTATCACCTTTATTTTATGAGATTGCTCAGCTTGAAGGAGCCAGTTTCCTTCAGCAACTAATTTACGTGACAATACCACTAGTGCGTCGCACTTTCTTTATCTGTACGATGTTATGCGTTGTGCTGACCGCAAGATTGTTCCCTCTAGTGTATGTTATGACGATGGGAGGACCTGGTAGCTCTACGGAGATACTTGGGTATACTATCCACAAATATGCCTTCCGTTTCTTCCGAGCAGATAGAGCAGCTACAATAGCCTTTATTCTAGTTCTCTATGTGATATGTGTGACAATAGTATTAACTCGAGTAATGAGAGAAACAAGAGAATGATCGGATGGTCTGGTCAAATGAGAAATTCGGTTTGGAAAGCTAAGAACACCGTCACGTTTATGAAATATGCGATACTTATACTAATTTTTGTATTCTGCATCTACCCTCTTCTGTGGATTTTTATCTCAGCATTTAAGACTAAACCCGAGATATTTATCAATCCTTGGGGACTTCCAGTCCAACCACACTTTCAAAACCTGCATGATGCTTGGATCCTTGGGAATTTTGGAAGAGTTCTCCTTAATAGCTTATTCGTTACTATAAGCTCTGTAGCTTTGTCCTTCGTTTGTGCCTCTCCAGCAACGTATTTTTTTCTCATAGGGAAATTCAAAGGTAAGGTACTATATTATCCCATTCTTCTGAGCCTAGTGATCCCTCCCGCAAGTCTTATGATCCCAATGTCATTTCTTACAGCTCGATTAGGAATTATTGATACGTACTTGGCGCTAATATTTCCCTACGCTGCTTTACATATGCCTCTATGTATGTTTATTATGAGGGAGTTCTTTGCTACAATCCCTAGTTCTTTGAGAGAAGCAGCTGTGATTGACGGTGCGTCCGATTTTGAGGTTTTGAGAAGTGTATACCTGCCGATATCAAAACCTGCTATATATTCGGCGATAACGCTCATGTCTATATTCATATGGAACGAATTTACACTGGGCGTTGTCCTCGTGACTGAGCCCTCGGTATTCACCATCCCTTTGGGATTGAATGTTTTTGCAGGGGCTTACTCCTATGAGTATCCTCTGGTATTCTCCAGTCTCATAATTGTCAATTTACCGCTCATTCTCATTCTTATCTTACTGCAGAAGCATTTTGTGCGGGGAATAGTGAGCGGAGCTCTAAAGGAGTGAGAAAAAATTTGTCCGATCCGCCGAGGGTCCAGAGCGGATTTACCTTGTGTGAAGAAAGGGATCCCTTGCGCGAGTTATAAACCCCGAATTTGAGGACCTTTTCATTAAGCCTTATTTCAAGAATTTGAAAGTTTGCTCCTTCGATCTTCAGCTTCAACAACGGCTAAAGAAGATAGAACCCGTAACACATCTTGTCTTTTAAAGGCGGTTAGTTGTTCCGTATTGAGGCTCTGCTTGTTTTTATTATCTCCTCAGTTGTTGCCTTCTGTGTGATAGTACGCTACCCGCGCTATCTTATATTAATTTCGGTTACTTTTTAGGTGATTTAATGTGCGTACACTATGACTTACCTCCTTCTTAGTCTTTGGTCCCATTATAGCAGATGGAAGTAGGGAGGCCAGCCTTTTCATAACATTAAAGACGGATTCACAAAGATGGAGGAAATGTACAAATGATTGAAAATTTAACCTCGGAGGAAAGGGTAAAGCTGGCTCTTCAGCACAAAGAACCGGATCGAGTCCCCTTTGATCTGGGAAGCACGTTGGTCACCGGAATCATGCTGCCTGCCTACAAAAGGTTATTGACTTATCTGGGGATTACCAAAAGACATATATCTGTGGTGGACATTGTCCAGCAGTTGGCGGGAGTGGATGAAGATGTACTGGAGCGGCTGAAGGTTGATACCCGAGGGCTAATGCCCAGTACCATAGCTGGTGGGAAGCCGGAGATCACGGAGGATAACAATTATAGATACTTTACCGATCCATGGGGAATTGGATGGAGAATGCCCAAAATAAGAGGGTATTACTATGATATGTATAAGCATCCTCTAAAAGGAGAAATTGATAAAGAAAAAGTAGATAGTTATCCTTGGCCCAGTCCTGCTGGTCTTGCCCGAGTCGATGGATTAAGGAAAAAGGCGGAAGAATTTAAAGAAAGGGGGAAAGCAATTGTAGTCTGTTCTTTAGGGGGTGGTTTTTTTGAACTTGGTTTCTGGACCAGAGGTTTTGAAGACTTTTATATAGATTTGGTTGCCAACCCCTCTATGGCCTGTTACCTGATGGATAAATTGTTGGAGATAAGAATGGCCTACTGGGAGATCGTGCTAAAAGAACTGGGAGATTATATACTGGTAGTAATGGAAGGACAAGACCTAGGAGAGCAAAATGGAACAATGATCTCTCCCCGAATGTATAGAAAATACATTAAGCCCAGAGAAAAAAAGCTTTTCTCTTATATTAAGAAAATTGCTCCCCAGCCGGTTTATATTTTTTTTCATAGCTGTGGTTCCGTGTATGATGTGATTCCTGACCTTATAGAGATTGGTGTGGATATTCTTAACCCGGTTCAGGTTTCAGCGGCAAAAATGGATACCGCTAAGTTAAAAAAGGAATTTGGTAAAGAACTAACCTTCTGGGGTGGAGGAGTTGACACTCAGCACGTTCTTCCTCATGGTACTCCTCAGCAGGTAAGGGATGAGGTGAGGAGAAGAATCGAGGATCTTGCCCCCGGGGGTGGCTTTGTGTTCAATACTGTACACAACATCCAGGCAGATGTGCCTCCGGAGAATATCATGGCTATGTGGCGAGCTCTCCAGGAATACAGAGTATACTGAAAAAATGGATCATCTCAAAATGGTAATAGGTGAGATTTTCTAAAATATCTTTCCTATAATAGGCTTTCACAGATAAAGAAGTTAGAAGAGATGGCGCGAAGGGAAGGAAAATTGAGAGCTCAAGTTATAAGAGAGGCTGTAAAAAGGTTGCATTTTAATGATGCATATGGGAAATGGGATGATGACATGTTGCCAGGTACAGTTTCATCTTTGGGAATCTATCGAGTTTTTGTATGTTTACTTAACTCTAACTATAATGGATGGATTGGCTTGGATATATTTCCGTATCGTGAGGGTCCATTGAGAGCTTGTAGTATGGCAGTTGATAACCTAAGAAGTTTAATTAGCACGGTCAAAAAAGTCAACGTACAAAGCTTGAAGTCAGCCCAAGAGACCAGAGATAGCATTAGTACACACAAACGGTTATACGAAACGTATTATTTTCAGAGGGACAATTTGCTTATTTAAACCAAAAACAGATTTTTATAGGGATTAGAATAAATGTAAGCTAAGAGAGGAGTATTATATGGCTGTGAAAACTGGTGCACATCTTTTGATATGGATATCCAGATTAAATGAGGATGCCCTCAAGATCTTCCATAAAATAAAGGACATGGGTTTTGGTGGTGTCGAGATACCGCTGATTAATCCGATGGAGATCGAGTTTAAGCTGATAGAGAGAATGAGAAAAGAGCTTGAGAAGATAAATCTTACATGCACTTGTTCTGGAGGGCTGGGTAAAAATGAGAATTTAATTGATGAGAATGGGAGTATCAGGGAAAGAGGTAAAGCCTATCTTAAGAAATTTATCGATATTTGCTCAGACTTTGGTAGCGATACTCTGGCCGGGGTACTTTACGGAACCTTTGAGATGTCAAAGGGAAGAGGGAGAACCAAAGAGGAATGGGATCTTGCAGTAAAGTCAATCCAAGATATGTCTGATTATGCCAAGGATAAAAAAGTTACTCTCTGTCTAGAGGCTGTTAACCGCTATGAAACATATTTTTTAAACACTGCTGAGGATGGAGTTCGTTTTTTAAAAGATATTGGCAGGGACAATGTGAAGCTTCACCTTGATACATACCATATGAACATTGAAGAAAAAGACTTCTATTCCCCCATTGTTAAGAGTAAGGATTATCTCGGTTATGTGCACTGCTGTGAGAATGGCCGAGGCATCCCAGGGACAGGCCATGTAAACTGGAATGAGATCTTTAAGGGCTTATCTGAGATTGGGTATAATGGATGGTTAGTTATTGAGAGTTTCTATGGACCTATTAAGGAGATGCCCATAGCCTCTTCAGTCTGGCGCAATCTGGCAGACAGTATTGACGATATTCCCCGGCAGGGATTAAAGTTTATCCGGGAGAAGATGAAAGAGTACAAGCTTTAAAGTCCATTGGGTATGATACTGGGAACTTACTTACACCAAATTTATTCGTTTGTTTCCAGTTGTTTTCCTTTCACACTAGAGCATAGCTGCACCTGAACATCTCGCAATATTCAACATGGAGAACATGTAGTAGGAAATAAGACAGTGAAAATGTCAATTTCTCTATGGTCAGGAGATCTAACAAATCTGGGTGAAGTTATACGGACGTCAGAGGAATATGCAGATTATTTCCACTTTGACGTAGCTGATGGTCATTTTGTGCCCAATTTCCTTTTTTTCCCGGATTTAATCAAAGCTCTGCGACCTTTGACTCCGGTACCTTTCCATGTGCACCTGATGATCGAGGAACCCGAAAGATTCATTTCCGTATTTGTTGATGCAGGAGCTGATATTCTCGCAATTCATCCAAAAGCCTGCAAAAATCTAGAAGGAACACTAATGAAAATAAAGGAACAGGGAAGAAAAGTTTCAATAGTCTTGGATTCACGTGTACCGACAGAGAAGGTAAAAATGTTTGCAGGTGTAATTGACTTCGTTGTTGTTATGGGTACACCCACTGGACTGAAAGCATGCTCTCTTTTGCCTGAAACATACAGTAAGATAAGACAGATCAAAAAATATCTGTTAGATGCAAAAAGGGAGGATGTTCAGATTGTGGCAGATGGAGGAATCCACAAGGAAACTGTTCCTAAGCTTATAAGGTCTGGTGCCGATATTCTTGTATTAGACTCTCTTTTTTTAAAAATAGATATGATCAGATAACTAACTGGTTGAGAGTCCTGGGATCTGACAAACGCTTGGCGTAGAAATCTGGCTTTTGGCTGTCTGCGTGGAAGGTTTTTTTTGGATTTTTCCCTCAGCCCATGTTTACCACGTCGTACCGGTACAATTGGGGGAAATCAACTCAAGTCCTCTTCCGTATTAATATCAGGCGAGTTTTTGTACCGATAAGGTGTTCGCCTAGCTCGCCGAACAATGAACCGAAAGCAATGGTCCGTCCCTTTGTGAAAATCTCACTAGATCAATACGAAGGGCTGGATAGACTAGGGAAAGAGAGAAAAGAATCGTTATCCAAGCTAATCCGAGAGGCTCTCTCCTCTTTCACAAAGAAGAAAGAGTATTCTGTTAGGACACCTCCCTCTTTTCTACTAGCTTCTACTAAAGACAAATATAAGACGGTTACTGCTTATTTTCCTCGACGTGGATGGGATTTACTCCAGAGGATCTCCGATAATACTGGAAGGTGCAAAACTGAGCTATTGAGAATAGCCCTGGAAGATTACGTAAGAGACATGAAGGTAGCAAAAGACCGGGTTATCCTTAAGGAAATACGAGGCCGTGATTCCCTCGATTGAGAAAAATATCCACGTTCAGGAACTTCTACCTCTTCAGTAGGCAAGCTTACCCGGTTGACTAAAGCCACAAAACTCATTTTCTAAATTGTATAATCGCTCTGTTGACCTCTTGAGATTTCTGCGGCCGGTGGTCATAACATCCTTATGTTGTGGTCGCAATATCACCTACCAGTTTGAGTTAATAAAACCCTTAGTTAGAGCCTGATTTGACAGATTCAGACAAATACCAACCTAAGCCAAATCTCAAGAGTAAGTCTAGAAGCAGTAAACACACATCACACAACCGTTCCGAGTAATTTTCTTTCCTCACCAATTTGTACCAATTTATACGATTTTGTACCTGACATGGACACTATATGGACACCAAATGTGCCCTTCCATACCGTACCGAAGAACCTGCCGAAATCCTCATTCTGTAAGGGATGCGGATCCCCGGGGAGGCACTGCCCGCTAGGCCATCAAGTGATTCATGAAAGCTCACTCACACTACATAACATATTTTGAAAACTCAGCGGGATCGAAGGACTGAAATAATCGGGCAGCACCCTAAACTACCAACCATCTGCTCCCGAGGCCATCATTTCATTGACTCTCGCTTAACAAGTGGTACTATTAATGGGGGTAGGTCAAAAGGATTAGTAAATGTAGAATTTCTAAAAGCAAGCGCCGAAGAACTTCCATTTAATAATGATTATTTTGATACTATTATTTGCACAAATTCATTTCATCATTATTTTCATCCAGACATAGTGTTGAAAGAAATTTTCAGAGTTTTAAAGCCTAATGGCAAGATTTATATTTTGGATATTACATCAGATGACTATTTTATTAGCTGGATAAATCGTAAAGTTCAGAAAAAAGAAAAAGCACATGTTAGTTTTTACAGTACTTCTGAATATAAAGATATGTTTACAAAAAGTGGATTGAGACATGTTAAGAGTAAAAGACTAACTTATCCATTGAAATTCCATATAGCAGAAAAATGATGTATATAAAAAATCAACTTTACCCAACACCGCATATAGCCAATGGCGGTGGATGTGGGGATTCAAAGCTTTATAGCCCGCATCAGCGTTTGTCTCGGTTGATACAGATGTGCTCCGAAATCCGCCACTGGCCATATGCGAAACCATTAGGAGAAACGACACCAATCCGACAGGAAGTGAAATGAGGAACAATATAATTGACAAGCTGCTTAAGTCAGAGGAACCATCGGTCCGATTTAAAGTTTTGGTGAATGTTCTTGGCAAAAAATTAGAATCGACTGAAATCAAAAAACTCCAAGAGGAGATAAGATTGTCTCCACGAGTGAGATTGCTTCTCTCGGAAAGAGGTAAGGACAGGAAAATGCCATTTCTGGAAATGGTAAACTGAATTCCTAGTACTATGGTAAATAGAATTCCCATGGTAAT
>CAZIXA010000065.1:0-7529 GCA_964543295.1 uncultured Clostridia bacterium
AATTCAAGCTAAGGTAAAAAATCGGGAAAATAGCCTAATTTTTCAGAGGTCTCTGAATGAAAAAATTGAGAGGCTGAAAAGAAAAGGAGTAGTTATGACTCTCCAAAGACTGGCTGTCTTAGAGCTTTTGGAGAGTAACACTCATCATCCTACGGTGGAAGAGATTTACCGAAGCTTGAAGAAAAAATATCCCACTGTGTCTCGGGCTACTATCTATACAAGCTTACAGGTCCTCAGAAAGGCAGGAGAGATTCAAGAGCTAAGCATCAGAAAGGAAAAGACCTGTTTTGACCCTAACCCCAAACCGCACCACCACTTTTACTGCCAGGAGTGCAAAAAGATTTTTGATATTGAGATTAGCTGTCCAGTGGCTGAAAAAGGATGGGTAGATGGACATAAAGTAAAAGAAGTGCAAGCATACTTTTACGGAATTTGTAGCCATTGTTTAAAAAGACAAAAAAATAGACGAAGGATAGGAAGTATAACATGAAAACCCTAAAAGGAACAAAGACAGGAAAGAATCTCCTGACGACTTTTGCCAGAGAGTCGCAGGCGAGAGAGAGTGGTAAAGTGGAAATAGGGGCTCCTTCTTTTGTGTTTTCTGCCTCTAATACTTTTCCTTTACTCAACTAACTAATTTCTTCAAGTAATTTTCATAGATGGCTTGCCAGCTATAAGTTCTCATAATTTTCTTAAAGAGGTGATAGGTTGGCTGATGTTTAAGAAAATCAATGATATGTTGGGCAATTTCGCAGGGATCATCCTCAAGATCGAAAAGAAGAGCATGCTCTCTGGTAACTTCTGTGAAAGAGGGGATATTTGAACAGGCAATGGGTAGCTTTTTACTGGCTGCTTCCAAAAGAGGAATGCCAAATCCTTCCTGGGAAGAGGAAAAAAGGAGGACATCAGAGAGACTGTAAAGAGCCTGAAGGTGGGTGTAGCCGATCTTAAAATCCTGTCCGTATTTTTCTTTTAAATTATGAATAAAGATAACCTCTTTTTCACAATCAAGCTTTTTAATCAGAGCATAAAGTTCATTAAGATATTTTTTAGTTTTAGTATTATGCGGATCAGGCGGACCTGTGAGCAAAAGCAGACTTTTCTTTCCTAATCGATTGAGGGCACGGGTGATATGTATTGCCAATTCGTAGTTTTTTCTTCTCAGTATTCGTGAAGGAAGAAAAAGGACAATCTCCTGGTGACAAAGGTCCAAATCCTGAGCTATCTGCCAGATGGAGTCGCTAACTCCTAAAAAAGATTTAACATCCAATCCATTGGGAACGATTTGAAGAGAAGAAGAATCCACCCCGAAAAGTTCGCTCAACTGTTTTTTTCGCCATGAGGAGATAGTAATGTATCGGCCGTGAGGTTGAACTTCTTGCAATAGTTTCCAGGGGTACTTACCTCGGTTGGGAATCTGATAATCAGGATTATTGAAAGTAGCATCATGACACCAGATGTAAAAATCTTTTTCTTCTCCCCCCTCTTTGATGATTTCAGAAAAGGCGGCTGTCAAGGCCATATTAAAATGCATGGTGAGGACGTTGTGGACAAAACAGACAGAGATGTCACCAAGGGCCTTCTGAATCTCTTTTTTGAGCCCATTCTTCAATTTTCCAAAACGCTCTGTGATAAATCCTTTTCTGAGTTCTTCCTGAACAATCTCTGTCTCTTCTGAATCTGTAGAAAAATCTTTGATGCGGTGAATCGAAATATTCGGATCAAGGCTTCTGCCAACTCCGGTGATAATTTTCACCTGATGTCCTGCCTGAGCGAATTGCTTGGCATGAGCCTCCATGATGAATTCAACCCCGCCAATGACAGGAGGATAGGAATAGTGAACTAGGGCTATATTCTTCTTTTCTGTTTTATTGGAGTTCATAGGTGAGACTTCATTAGCCTTTGAACATACTTCCATTTTTTATGTTTTCCCCTTCGAACGGATCTTTGTTTTCCAGTAAAAACCTGGACTAATACAGCTATATTCTATAGGAAAAGCGAAGACCGTCAAGGAGATAGATCCTCGCTAAGTTGGTTTCTAGATGAAGTAACCCGAGTTGACAAATAGCCATTTTTGCCATGATAATGACCACATAGTCAGTTCAACTACCAGAATCACTGAAGCTTATCATTTCAATAAGGAGGGACTGAAACTTCTCCACCTGGGTCAGAAGCTGAGAGTAATTTTGACTATGGGACAAGAAGATGCCATGCATCTTGAGAAAACAGCGGGAAAGTAAGTCCATGAAAAATAGGGAGATTTTAATGAGAAATCCTCTCATTTAAATCTATAATGGATAGAATGAGTATGAATAGTGCTGTAAATAAAAGGTCTGCTTTACTGGTTGCTGCATTGGGCTCTTTCCTCACATCCTTTATGAGCTCTTCGGTAAACATTGCCCTTCCCTCAATTGGGAGGGAATTTGCCATGGATGCAGTTTTATTAAGTTGGGTTGCTACCTCATATCTTTTAGCAGCGGCAATGTTTCTTGTCCCCTTTGGAAGGATAGCAGATATACATGGAAGAAAGAGAATTTTTACATACGGCATATTGATTTATACTGTTTCCTCTCTTCTTTCGGCAATTTCGACTTCTGCCGTTATACTTATTTGCTTCCGAATTTTGCAGGGAATCGGAGGGGCAATGATCTTTGGTACTGCAGTAGCAGTTATAACTTCAGTATTTCCTGCTGGTGAGAGGGGTAAAGCTTTGGGAATAAATGTTGCTACAGTTTATTCAGGACTTTCTCTGGGGCCATTTTTAGGCGGATTTCTGACCCAGCATTTTGGCTGGAGAAACATTTTTCTTGTCAATGTGCCTCTGGGCGGCCTAATAATGGCTTTCATTTTCTGGAAATTGAAGGGAGAGTGGGTTGGGGCAAAGCGATCTTAAGAATTTTCCAATATCCCCACTGCCGGGAATTTCTTCAGGAGCTCTGGGCCATGGGGTGCATCTGCCAGGGCATGAGTAAGGTCTCTTCCCGCGGTATGAACTACCTGGTGTCTACCGCCTTGCCAGAGAAAACTCCCGGAGACGTCGTATACCTTCCCCTTATATGCAACATAGATTCTAGCTCCATTTTTGCCATTGTACTGAGTGAGTTCTTTTCTGGTAAATCTCCTCATTTTGGAATTCCCCTGAATAGCTAATTTAAAAAGGGAAGGATCAGGGGATCCCTGGTGATGGACCCCCTGATATGTTTCTTACCTTAGAAACTTGGAGACAAAGGGAGAAGTCTCCCCTCTTCTCAGGAAATGACCGGAAGGCCCCTCTCCGAGAAATTCGGAAAACCAGGATTCGTGCTCAATTTCCTCATTAAGAATCGCCTGAGACAAGTCGTAGGTGCGGTGATCCTTGCCGGCCGTCAGATTGCAGATGTGGGTATATCCCCGCACCGCACACCTTTCTGCTTCCACCAATACTCTGAGCATCGCCTCGATATTCCTGGGGTCCTGGGGCAAACTGGCGGGTGGACAAGCCGAGGTATCATGAAAATCCTTCATGTTCTCTGGCATTTTCCCATCAAGTTCGTAGATGCGGGGAACCAATGCCTCAAAGTGATTGCGATCCTCAATGCGAGCCGTCTCCGCAATTTCTTTGATCCCCTCTCCCTTTAGCCCAATGAGGTTCACCCGTAGAATCGTGTAGTAATAGTAGGTGGTGAGTTCGGCGGCGGCGTTTTTGACCAAAAGCTCCACCAGTTGGTCAACGTTGACCCCTGCCTTTTCCACCATTTCTCGTGCTACATTGGCCATAATATACCTCCTTCTTTAGGTTTAGCTTGCACCAGGCATGGCGAAGGTTCGCTTACCCAACTCGCGGTCCAGCATAATCAGGCCCGTGCCGGAATCACCGATCCGCTCTAACATATGTGTCACTTTAGACGTGGATGCCTCTTCTTCTACTTGCTCTTCGGAAAACCAATGTAAGAGAGTATTAGCCGCGTAATCGACTTCCCCAGCGGCAAGCTTGGCCAGAGCGTTTATTTTGGAGGTAATGAACTTCTCATGTTCATAGGCGTCTTGAAAAGCCGCCAGAGGCGAAGACCACTCTTTCTTCGGCCGAGCCAGCGCGAACAGCTCTATTCTACCGTCGCGGTCTCGGATATGATCGAAAAACTTCATCGCATGTACCATTTCTTCCTGGGTTTGCACCCGCATCCATTGCGCCATTCCGTCAAGCCCCAGAGAATGGAAGTAAGCCGCTACAGACAAGTAAAGATAAGCAGACTCCAGTTCATGCTTGATTTGCTCATTCATTGCACCTTGCATCTTCTTACTGATCATTGGCTTTCTCCCCCTTTCCATAACCCGTGCAGGTTGCAGTACTCACGGGCTTTGATTTTCTCAGCCTTAACCTCAAACATCGTCTCCGGGATATCTGCCGACTTAAGGAAATAAATGGATCCTGCTCTGCTTGCAAGCATAAGAGTTTTATAAATTTCGGCTCCTCTATTTCTGTATAACAGTACTTCTATTCAATAGTGACTTCCCTTGGCTTCACTGGCTTCTGGAAGGGCACGGTAATGGTGAGAAGACCGTTATTAAAATTGGCCTTCGCTTCATCCAGGGTTATTACGTGGAGAAATCGGTAGCAAACTTGATAGATAAAATCAGCCCGCTCGCCAGTGATGCAGAAACCTTCGTCGGTCATACTCAGTTTCACATCCTTCTTCTTTACCCCGGGAAGCTCTACCTCGATAATTAAATTCTCATCTTTCTCATCGTGGTAGGCACACAGCGTGGGTATAACTACCGTTTTATCCTTCTTTTTAGCCATTTTTCTTCACCCCCTTATTTTTTTCTTGAAGATCTTGTTGAATCTATCGGTGCAAGTTTCCCCCAGCATTACCCTCCAATCTTCTCTCGTCCTAATCCAGTAGCAGCATACTTTCCCCCTTCTTCCTTTACTAAACCAGCCTCAAGCATCTCTCGAATACTGCTCCTTATCCTGAAAAGCGGTAGGCCCGTGGATTTAGCTACTTTTTCCAGGGCGGCCGGTGAAGACAGGGCAGAGAGGATTGCTTTGGCCGAGGAAGTTAGGGTCCCATCCGGATTGATGCAAGCCATGGAAACCTCCTATAGTTTCTTCTTGCAGAAGTACCAGTCTTTACACTCATACCCTTCTTTTAGACGTTCTTCTGCCATCTCCTGGGTGTTGGGTGGGGGCACGATGACTGCCTCCCCCGGCTCCCAATTAGCCGGAGTAGCTACCTTATGTTTATCTGTGGTCTGGAGAGCGTCAATTAAGCGCAGGATCTCCTGCATGTTGCGTCCAGTAGTAAGGGGATAGTAAATCATAGCCCGCAGGATTCCTTCCGGATCAATGACGAAGACACATCTTGAGGTCTCGGTTTTGCTCTCTCCTGGATGGATCATACCGTAGAGGGTGGATACTTTTTTATCTAAGTCAGCGATGACCGGGAAAGATATCTTGACTCCCATCTTTTCCTCGATGTTTCTCACCCAAGCAATATGGGAAGAGACGCTATCCACACTAAGACCTAAAAGCTCCGTTTCTCGCTTCTTTAATTCCGAGTGAATTTCAGCAAAACCCATAAATTCTGTGGTGCAGACCGGGGTAAAGTCAGCCGGATGAGAAAAAAGAATTAACCAACTACCTTTAAAGTCCTCCAAGCGCACTGTCCCCTGGGTAGTTACAGCTTCAAAGGCTGGAGCCGGTTCTCCAAGCCGTGGCATAGAGACGGGTCCCCCCCCTTCAGTAGTTACTTTTTCTTCCATTTTTTTCCTCCTTTTCGGCTATCTCCTTAAAAACCCTCTTAATTATGTCAGATTTATCTACAATAGTATTCAGCGGATAGGCTGTTAATTTGCTTTTCTTCTTGACCTAACATTTTATTATGTTATAATAATTATAAATTAATAATCGATATTGTCAAGTGTTATGATGAAAAAATTGAAAAGAAGTGCAAGCATACTTTTACGAAATTTGTAGTCATTGCCTAAAGAAGATAAAAAAATAGAAGAACCACAGAGTTGACTCTGGGAGGAAATATCATGAGTGAAGTATTTGATAAAAAAGAAAATAAAAAACAAATAATATTTGAAACAGGAGAACTCTCAACGGAAGAGCTCGAAACAGTTCTCAACACCTTACCCGTTGATATCACCTTTGTTGACAACGAAGACAGAGTCCGATACTTCAGCCAGTCCAAAGAGAGAATTTTTCCCAGAACCAAGGCGGTTATCGGCCGTAAAGTTCAGCAATGTCATCCCCAAAAGAGCTTGCACGTAGTGGAGCAGATTTTGAATGATTTTAAGAACAATGAGAGGAATGTAGCAGAGTTCTGGATTAATTTAAAGGAACGGCTTATTTACATCCGTTACTTTGCCGTCCGTGACCAAAACGGAGATTATCTCGGATGTTTAGAAGTAACCCAAGACATCACCGATATAAAAAAGATTGAGGGAGAAAAAAGGCTATTATAATTGAAGAAATGATGGCTCTTTGGTCAAGATCAGCCGATCTTACAGAAACTAAAAAGAGCGTAATCACCGAACCTCAAACTGGATATTGGTGTGACTGATTTTGAACTGTTCATTCATCAACTTATTTATTTTTTCCAGAATCTCACGACTCCTGCTGAGAGGGATGTCATCCACAATGACATGAGCTGTCATAGCGTACATACGAGAAGTAATTACCCAGACGTGAACATCGTGTACTGCCTTGACCCCAGGAACTCTTCTTTTAATGACCTTCACCATTTCATCAATATCTACATGCTTTGGCGTTGCTTCCAGGAGGATATTGATGGATTCTGCCAGGAGCCTTACCGCCCATATCAAGATCAAGCCACAGATGAGGATGCTGATGAGGGGATCCACGACAAAATTGCCGGTGTAATAAATAATCAAGCCTCCGAGAACTACCGCAACAGAAGAAGCTGTGTCTCCTATAAGATGAAGGAAAGCACTCTTCACATTGATGTCTCCCCTACCCACACCTGAGAGGAGAAAGATCCCTGCTCCATTGGCTGCTAAACCCAGAATGGCTACTAAGAGCATCTCCAACCCAGCTACCGACTGAGGAGAGATAACCCTGAAGATGGCCTTATAAAAAATAAAGGCGGCCATAAATAAGAGAGCTATGCCATTGACAAAGGCCACCAGCACCTCTGCCCGATAAAAACCGTAGGTTTTCTCTTTGGTAACCGGCCTGGCAGCTAGAACAATGGCAAAAAAACTCATCCCCAGAGCAAAAAGATGGGTAAGCATGTGTCCGGCATCGCTGAGGAGAGCAAGGCTATTAGTCAGAAAACCTCCCACCACTTCTATCCCCATCACTATGGCGGTAATGATAATAACGAACTTCAGCCTTGTTCCTTTGAGTAATCTTTCCTCATCTAATGATCGAGAATTTTTTTCTAAATCGCTGTCAGGATGTACTGAATCTTCATACCCCGGTGATAATTTCCCCTTTTTAGAAAAATAGGCCATCTATATCCTCTCGCAAGATACTCGAGGGGGGAAATATCCCCCCTCGACGGCTCGAGCAAGTCGAGCCT
>CAZIXA010000066.1:0-7510 GCA_964543295.1 uncultured Clostridia bacterium
TCTGTTGCACAAATATTGGCTTAGCTGCTTATGAGTTAGGAGAAAAGGTGAGAGATGAATTTACCTCTGGTGTAATGGTAGGACAGATTCCCGAATTAGCAAAGAAAGTAACTGAAGTATTGAAAAGTGCGGTTAGGATTCCTGTAGTTCCTAAAATCACACCAATTGCCCAAAAACTGACTGAGGTTGCTATAGCTTGTGAAGAAGGTGGGGCTGATGGGATATCTGTTGCTGGCGGAGGGTCGAACGGGCTGCCTTCGTTAGACATTTATAATCAGGCAAGACCACTTATTCCTCTTCTCAAAGGGGTAAGTTTTGATTGTCTTACAGGACCTTTTAATAAATTTGCTACCTATAAGGTTGTTGCTCAATTAGCTCGTAGTATTAAAATTCCCATAATTGCTTCTGGTGGCATAGAAAATTGGCGAGATGCAGCTGAGGCAATGATGTGGGGAGCAACATTGGTGTCTGCTACTACTTCAATAATGTGGAACGGTTTTGAAGTAATTAAGAAAATTAATAAAGGGATTAAAAAATTCATGAAAGAACAGGGGTATTCCTCTTATGATGATTTTAGAGGAAAAGCATTACAGTATTTGACCACCCCTGATAAGATAAAGTTAATAGAAGGCGTGGCGGTTGTTAATGAAGAAAAGTGCAATGGCTGTTCTATCTGCCTAAGGCCCGGACATTGCACTGCCATTGAAATATCCAATGGGAAAGCTCACATTAACGAAGATAAATGTTTGGGCTGTTCAATATGTACTACTATTTGCCCTCAAGGCGCTCTTAGTATGAGGGAGATGGGTCAAAAATGAAGAAGAGGAGGTGAATAGCTACTTTAAAGACAAGGTGATGAAGTAGGTAGGCCGATCTATTTTGGGGAAAGGAAGTTTTCTAAAAAGGGAGAAAGCGCTGGAAAATTAATTTCTCCTTTTTAGGAGTTTTCACCCAAGGATAAACTAAGTCAGGAGGAGAAAAATGGGTAAAAGAATGAAAAAGAATAAGAGAAGTAAGAGAATAAAGATGATTTTATTGATACTATGTGTGACGTTGTTTGTTGGGATCGTGTCCAGCTTAATTCCCGCTTTAGCTCAGGAAAAAAAGACAACAATAAGTTGGTGGTTTGGCAGTTGGTATGAAGCAACAGCAAAAAAACTTATTCCAATATTTGAGAAGGAGAACCCAGATGTTAAGGTATCCTTAGTACCGCTACCGTGGACGGGTATGTCTGACAAGCTTTACGCATCGCTTTCAATAGGGAAGCCAGGGGATGTAGTGAATGTGAACATAGCCTGGTTCACATCATTCGCAGCGAGGGGTTTCTTTAGAAACTTAGATGGACATATTAATGAGTTAAACAAAGATGATTTTTTTGAAGGAAATTGGAAAGGGGGTTTATACAAGGATAGCCTTTACGGTATCCCATATAGAACCGACTCTTTTGTTCTATTTTATAATAAGGATATGTTTAGAAAAGTAGGGCTTTCTCCGGAAAAACCACCTGAGAATTGGGAAGAATTGCTTAGTTATGCCAAAAGGTTAACTATACCCGAAGAAGGAAAGTATGGATTTGTCATAATAGGCAACGGTCCCACGTACGTTTCCTTCTATACGCCTATGTATATATGGCAAAATGAGGGAGCCGTACTAAATGAAGATAGAACAAAGGCGGTAATTAATCAGAAACCCGCTGTTGAAGCAGTGCGATTTTGGGCAGAGTTATTCACTAAACACCAAGTTGTGCCTAAAAATACTCTCGCTGTAGATGAAGATGTTGCAAAAAGTTTATTCCTGAGTGAAAAGGTTGCTATGCTTGTAATGTCGCCTTTTTATTTGCAGGTAATAGAGGAGCAAGCGTCCCATCTTCTTGAGCAAAACATGGTGGGTACTGCTCTTCTCCCGAGAGGCAAGCAGTACGCAACTACCATAAGCCAGTGGAATATAACAATTCCTGAGCGAGCAAAAAATCCTGAGGAAGCCTGGAGATTTATTAAATTTTTCACACGAACGGATATTATGGCAGAGTTTGAGCGGACGCTTCCAACAAGAGAGTCTGCGGCTAAATATCCGCGTTTTCACACTAAACTTATGGAACCGGCTGTAGAGATGTTAAGATATGGTCATTTACCACCACAGATACCAGAGTGGACAAAAATACAACAGAGGATATACGAGGAATTACAAAATGTACTGCTTGAGAATAAAAGTGCTCAGCAGGCAATGAATGATGCCGCGAGAGAAATAAATATAATGCTTGCAGGTAGTTAATAACAATGATGGATGATGTTTATCTATTTATCACCCCCCTTATAAATATCTTCTGTATTATAAGGGAGGTGATGGAAGTATGAAGGAACTTATAGATGATAAAGAAAGTGGTCATTAGGAGAGAGCCTATAAGAACAAGGCCTTTTCCTACCACTGAAAATTCTTCTGGAAGAGACCTGGGAAAAGAGGAAAAAAGATTGTTGGCTGAGGTAATTGACTCGGGTCGTCTAAATAGAGTGGTAGGAAGCAAAGTTTGCCAATTGGAGAAGGAGTTTACTCAGAAGTATGGAGTAACACATGCTATTGCCTCTACCTCTGGAACCGCTGCTATCCATATTGCCTTGAGTGCTTTAGGCCTAAACCCAGGGGATGAAGTTATCACCTCCCCCATTTCGGATATCGGAACTGTAATCCCCATTCTTTTATGTAATTGTATCCCTATCTTCGCAGACGTAGATCCCTTAACTAATAATCTTCTAGCTGAGGAGGTTAAAAAAAGGGTAACAAGTAAAACAAAGGCAATCATTGTCCCCCATCTTTTTGGCCAGCCAGCAGACTTAGATCCTATTTTGGAGATGGCGGGAAGCTGTAACCTCTATTTGATTGAGGATTGCTGTCAAGCGCATTTAGCTGAATATAAAGGTAAAAAAGTGGGAACAATGGGAGACTTAGGTTGTTTCAGTTTTCAGCAGTCAAAGCAGATGACCACAGGTGATGGAGGGATGACAATAACTAATAATGATCAACTAGCCGATAAAGCCAGACTCGTCGCTGACAAGGCATGGCCAAGACGAAAAGGAAGAGTTCATCCGTTCCTCGGATTTAACTATCGAATGACTGAACTACAAGGAGCAGTAGGACTGGCTCAACTAGCGAAACTAGAATCAATTGTCCAGAGGAGAAGGAAAATGGCTCGTTTTTTAACTAACCGAATTAAAGAGATCTTGGGCATTATCCCCCCAAAGATCATTCCCGGAGTTCTTCATTCTTGGTGGGTGTATCCCTTCAGCATTGATAGTGGCCTATTAAATGTTTCACCTTCAGATTTTGGAAAAACTTTAAATGCGGAAGGGGTCCCGGTACGTCTTGGTTTTATTCCTAATCCCCTCTTCGAGTACGGAGTAATCAGAGAGAGGAGGGCATATGGTACTTCTCGATGTCCCTGGAGTTGCCCTAGAGCAAGAAAGAATATTCAATATCGAAAGGCAGAATATCCCTGTACTAAAAAGGCATTAGAGGAATTGTTACTGATAAATTGGAATGAGGGAATATCTAAGAAGGATGTCTTGGATATTGCTAGGGGAATAGAAAGGGTGGCCAATTTTTACAGAAGAAAAGTTAGAAGGAATAAAGCATGAAAGTATATGGAAGGATCAGCATTTACAAACACTTAGAAGGTCGTCTGCTAGGAAGGTATGTTGGGTTATTATTTGCATTACCATGTATATTAATAATAGCTATTGTATTTTTTTATCCGATGTATAGGGTCTTTATTTTAAGCTTTTCAAAATTTGAAATAACATCACTAACTATTCACTTTACCGGTATTAATAATTATCTGAATGTATTTAAAAGCTCTTACTTTTGGCAAACGATGAGAAATTCTCTTATTTGGACAAGTGGATCCACTTTCTTTCAGTTTCTCTTGGGATTTTCTGCAGCGTTAATACTGAATCAAAAATTTATTGGTCGAATTATTTTTAGAGCTTTCATCATACTTCCGTGGACCGTTTCAGGTGTCGTGCTTGCGTATGCATGGAAGTGGTTGTATGATTCCGACTACGGCATGATTAACGGTATCCTTTCTTGGTTGGGGTTACAGAGTTGGTCCACTTCATGGCTTGGGGAACCAAGGATAGCTTTATCCGCTGTTTTAGTTGCAAACGTTTGGTGGATTTACCCTTTTGCGATGCTGATAATGTTAGCAGGGCTTCAAGGTATCCCTGAAGAGCTGTATTCAGCGGCTAAAATTGATGGGGCAGGTGCATGGCAACTATTTAGATACATAACAGTCCCCATGTTAAAGAACGCAATAGTAGTAGTTACCCTCCTTTTAGCAATATGGTCGCTTAATTCCTTTACATTAATACATATAATGACAAGGGGAGGACCGGTAAGGAGTAGCGAAATTTTTGCTAACTATATTTATAGAGAGGCCTTTACTTATTATAATTTTGAGATGGCATCGGCTGCTTCTATCGTTCTGGTTATTTTTGGATTGGTTTTTATTGCTTCGTATTTACGTTTAACCAAGTCACAAATATAGTTGAGGTAATTCCTCAAAGCAATTGGCAATTTTAGATGGGTGTTGTTTGATTTACAGTTTTGATTTTAAAAAAAAGAAGCAGGGACTATCTTTGGAGGGGTCGAAATTAAGAAGTCATTTTTCTTTAAAAATGTAATAATATACGGGGGCGCAATAGGATTTGCCGCTTTTAGTTTTTTCCCAATTCTATGGATGCTTAGTACAAGTTTTAAACTACCTGTTGAGATATTCAGTTTACCCCCTAAATGGATACCGGGAGTACCTACATTTAGTAATTATATTCGGACTTTGACATGGTCATTTATATTGCGAACTATCATGAACAGTTTGATAATAGCAACATTCTCAACGACAATTAGCCTAATTATTGCAACTACAGCAGCTTATGGTTTCGCTAGATTCAACTTTCCTGCAAAAAGAATTGGACTGTTACTGATACTAGCTAGTCGGATTCTTCCAAGGGCGACTATTATCATCCCTTTAGTTCTTATAATGGGAAGACTGGCTTTACTCGATACTTACACAGGACTGATTATTGTATACATTATCATAAGTATGCCATTATCTGTATGGTTTCTCACTGCTTTTTTTAAAGATGTTCCGTTAGAGCTAGAGGAAGCTGCAAGGTTAGACGGATGTGGTAGGTTAGGTGTGCTCTGGCGAATTATTGTCCCTATTTCTATTCCTGTTATTTTTGCAGTAGGCATTTATTGTTTCATTTTAGCGTGGAATGAATTCATGCTGGCCTTGGTTCTTACAGACAGCTTGCACGCACGACCGGTAACGGTAGGTATAACGTACTATATTAAAGAAAGTATGGTCGATTGGGGTGGATTAATGGCTTGCTCTATATTAGTAACGGTGCCACCGATGCTAGTTTTTCTATTTTTACAGAGATATTTTATAAAAGGGCTAACTACAGGAGCTTTAAAGGGTTAAGTGATTTTGCCTCCTAAAAGTTACTCCAGTGACAAAACCAAGAATTCTAGGTAGGAGGTTCGTTATTGCTGTGATTTAAGGGAACAGAGCCTTCTTTCCAACTTATCTTAGAATGGGAAGAGAGCGTATAGAAAAACCAAAAGAGTCGAGTGGTATAAATAATATCAATGAGTGATAACTATTAGCGGCGCAAGGCTGTCAAACTACAATAGATTTATTAAAGAAGGAAGATCCTGCGATGATTGAACTAACTCAAAGGGAACGGGTTCTTAGGGCAATTAATCATGAAGAACCGGATAAGATTCCGATTGATTTCGGTGCGACGTATGCCATCAGTATTCATATCGATGCTCACCGAGACTTAATAGCACATTTGGGCATAAAAGACAATGACACGTGACCCAGAGATTCGCCAATGGTCCCAAATGATTGTAAACCCCTGCGAGAAGCTTAGAAAGAAGTTTCATGCTGATATCTATGGAAGTGAACCTGGTTCCCCGACGAGGTGGAGGGGAGGAATTAACCTTCGAGACAATATGTGGGTTGACCACTTCGGTGTTAAATATCAAAAACCCAGAGACAGTTATTATTATGAAGTTGTTGAGTCGCCTTTGCAAGGAAAGTCCTTAGATTATATCTTAAACAAATATCGTTGGCCTGACCCTTATGATCTGGGTTGGGTATCTGGCCTGAGACAAAAGGCACATCACCTTTGCAAAAACAGTGGCTCGGCTTTGATTATGCTTTCTCCAGGTGGAGGGATTTTTGGGACCTCTGCTTTTCTTAGGGGATATGAAGATCTTCTTTATGAGGTATTGTTAAATCAAGATATCGTCCTGGCCCTTCGAGATAAGTTGTTAGAATTTTTTGTTGGTTATTGGGATAGCGTTTTAGATAAAGTTGGGGAATATATTCAAGTAGTTCAAATCAGGGAGAATTTTCTCGGGATACTGGAAGCAACTAAATGCATAGCCCTAATAAGGTTGGTGTAATACTTAAGCAAACAGAATGGCTAGTGTACGTTGGGCCTATTATTTTCCTGATAGGCATTCTATTGGTCTATCCACTGGGGCAAATGTTTTACCTTAGTTTTTCTAAAGTGGCAAAAGGTGGTTCTACCGCTCGATTTGTTGGTTTAGATAATTATATAAAGGTTTTCAAAACTCCTCTTTTTTGGCTCGTAATGAGAAATTCGGTTATTTGGATAGGAATAAATGTTTTTGGTCAATTTCTATTAGGATTATCTGCAGCACTGGTCTTGAACCAAAAGTTTAGGCTCAAGACTTTTTTCGAAATTATTATATTACTCCCGTGGGTCATAGCAGCTCCGATAGGAGCAATCACATGGAAATGGATGTATCAACCTGATTACGGAGTATTTAACTGGATTCTGTCTCTAATAACCGGAGGGGATGTGTATCTTATGTGGCTTGGAAGTAAAACTACAGCTTTGCCAAGTATCATATTAGCTAACACTTGGCGGATGTTTCCTTTCCCTATGCTGATGTTCCTGGCAGCATTGCAAGCTATTCCTAAAGCTATTCTGGAAGCAGCTGAGATAGATGGGGCAGGTCGATGGAAAGCATTTAAATATATAACCCTTCCTTGCTTGAGAAATATGATTATAATAGTTATCCTTATTTTGACTATGTGGGCACTTAATTCTTTTATTTACGTATTCATAATGACACAGGGAGGTCCAGCAAATAGTACTGAAATATTTGGGATGTTTATTTATGAAATAGCTTTCAGAGACTTAAATATGACACTGGCATCGGCTGTTGCTGCTATATTGTTCTTCGCTATGGTTCTTCTGACCTTTCTATATTTAAAGATGATAAATAAGTGAATGACTCCACAGTTCTGCTTTGGGGTCATTCACTGGCAAGAGCTACTAGTAGTAATCTGCTTGTGGTGGGGAGACAATCTTAGAAAAGTATTTGGGGGCTACGCTTTTTGGTAGTTTGTCAATAGAAAAAGAGGTGGTATACTAATAAGTGTGTAAATTCTTGAAAGCTTGACCCATAAAGAAAA
>CAZIXA010000067.1:0-7343 GCA_964543295.1 uncultured Clostridia bacterium
AAAGAAATGGATTAAGATTATCAAGCCTCGTATGCCAAAGTATTGTGTTTGTCCTGTATGTGGTTTAAAACAAACCTTTAAGAAAAAGGACGAGCACTGGAAAACAGTAAAAGAGCTCGATTTCGATAATCCTATTTTGCTTAAAGTGCTTGTGATATCTGCTAAATGCCGAAATCCTCACTGTAAGCTCAAAAGTTTCCCTTTGCCTGTAAAAGGAATTGTAAAGTACCAAAGAGCAACTAACCGAATGATTTAAAGAAGGGATAGCCAGCAATGTATTAGATAATACTTCTCCAGAGAATATAAAGAAACGTTTCGCTCGCTCTTTCAATGTTACCGGTTCCCGGCCAACTCTTGATAGATGGAAACATAAAGAAGCTACCAATCTAAACTTTAAGGATCTTATAGAGAAGCTAAAACCATCGAGAGTGCTCTGCCTTGATGATCTTGATCCTGAAAGATCAACTCGCAAGCACCTTATAATCTCGGATAGAATAAAAGGGTATATCCTCTATATCGGTGCTCTTTCAAGCCAAAGTGAATAGGAGGAAATAAAATATCTTATTACCCTTAAAAACTTGGGGATAAAAGAGGTTACATGCTTCATTGTGGATATGTGGAAATCTTTTCCAGAGGCTATACATGAAGTTTATCCTAAGGCAAAGATCCAGTACGATTACTTTCACAGCTGGGAAACTGTAAACCGTCACTTGGACAATGCTATGAAGGAGTACTCTCGTTATCTAAGGTACACAAGATTTCCTAAGCTTGCTAAAAGAGTATGGTCTTATAGAAGAACTTTCCTAAAGCATCCTAAAAGGTATACTAAGAAGGATAAGAAAATAATGGATGAGATTATCCTATCCTGTAAACAACACCTTCTTACAAACATCCTTGTTTTGAAAGACCGAGTAAGAGACATCTTTGAAAATAACTCATCACAAGATGAGACTTATGAGAAAGAGAATAAGCTATACTTTGAAGAATGGCACAAGAAAAATCACCATTTTAAGAAGATCATCAAGCTATTTATCACTGTTCCTACGTGTGAGTATGTGTTCACCTATCTCAAAGAGCCTAGTGTTCCACGATCTGGCAACTCAGAGAACTCCATTAAACTGGCAAGATCCTGGGAAGGTCCCAGATATGGTTTTAGAACCACTAAAGAGCTACAGGACCACCTTAAGCTATATCAAATACCAAGATAATCAAGCAGAAATTCTTTCCCCTTGAAATCCCCTTTTCTCTCCCTTAGTCTTTTCTGATATATACTGCATTCATTTATTGCCTTCCCAACGCTCCTGAATATACTGTTATTTATTATGATATAGAGCACCTAAGCTCTTATCGCTTCACCATAAAACAGATACTCAAGGAGCATTGGAAGAATTATTTATCCCAGCATAAAGATTCTCTTCGCCGAGATGTCATCTGGACAATAGAGAAGATGCTTTCTTGCCGTAACCCCGAGAAGCTGGGTTATCACAAATTTGCTTGTCAAGAGCATCCTGATCGGTATATTGTCGTTCCTCTTGTCCTTGTAAAACTCGCTTCTGTAATTCCTGTGGTAAAGTTCTTACCGATAACTGGGTTAAGAGAATAGAGGACGATTTTCCTCTCACTGGTTTTCATCACATCTGTTTTATCGTTCCAAAAGAACTAAGGCAGCTACTTGATGAATATAGATTCTTACTTAATTGCCTCTTTAGAGCCTCCAGTAGGACGGTACTTCCCTGGTCTACAGAAAGACATTTCCTTCCGGCCATGGTCTCATCTTCCCACACCTTTAGAAGAAATCTTAAGTTCCACCCTCACATTCATATGCTCATGAGCTCCGGAGGAATAGACCTTAAAAGCAAAAGGCTAAACCGGTGGAAACGATGCTCCTTTATTCCCTTTAAGATGCTCCACAAAAGATACCGGTTTTTGCTGATCCAGGAGCTGAAGAAGACAATCAGAAAGTATCTGGAAGAGAGTCCTAACCCTGGGAAACTTTCGGTCTTCTCTTATCCTCCCAATTCTTGATTCTTTCCTTGATCCTCTGCTTAAGATAAATTGGTCTGTTCATGATTCTGCTGAACTGCCTCACGAAGATTTCACTGTTTCCTATATCGTTCGCTATGCCAAAAGACCGCCTCTAGCAGAGTGGAGAATCCTTGACTATAGTAAAAAGTCCAACTCCAGGGGATACATGGTGAACTTCTCCTACAAGGAAAGAGAACAACCGGAAATAAAGTGGACTCTTCCAGTAGAGAAATTTATCAGTATTCTCATCCAGCATATTCCCCCGAAACATTTTAGAGTAGTCACCTGCTATGAAGCATTAGCCACCAGAACCAAGCCTTTGTTTAAGAAGATCTTAAACAAGCTCTTTCGCAGAATGAAAGAGATGGCTAAATTTAGCCACTGGAGAGAACGCATAACTAGTTTCACCGGAAAAGATCCCCTTCGCTCATCCCTTTGCCAGAGAGAAATGGAGTTAGTTGAAGTTGCTTATTTCTCCAGGAGATTAGGCCCTCTTGACTTTTAATCCACCATAGCTTTCTCTTAACCAATCCATCAGCTGAAAGAACGAATACTTAATCTTTAGTTACTTACAGGTACTCCGTCTTTTTGCTAATTTTACCTTCTCTTAGGCTCTCCTTGCCCACCCTATTTTATCACCTTTACTCTCTTTTTAAACTCTCTGGGGACAAAAAACGGGCGCATACTCTATCTTTTTATGTTATTACATCTATTTCTTTCAAACTATTGAAAATCCTATACGGCGAAATATTTAAGCCAAATGTAGTTCAAAACAAAATTTTTTCGCTCAAATTAGCATCTGACAAGGAAAAGACGAAAGAGTCACCACAAACTTAAGCAAGTTTCAAACTCTCATCCCGATGGAGCAACTCTTTTCACCTATACAGATTATGGCAGTTCTACCAAACCTAAGGGGAAAGAAGAGATTTGAAGTCTTCCTTACCTTTCGGCGAGGAGCTTCGCTTGACATTTATAGTACATTACAGTACGTCTTTCATTTGTCTCAACACATCCTCAATAGCTATTAACGTTTTATCGACATCCTCATCCGAGTGAGCTGCTGATACATAAAATTCTCCTAGATGACTTGGGCGAACAAGTATCCCTTTTCCTAACAACCTCCGCGTAAAATCATGATAAGCTTTACCATTAGCTGTGGTGCTATCCCTATGGTTCTCAATTTTTTGAAGTTTAGTGAAAAACAATTGAAACATAGGTCCCAACCCCTGGATAATAGCCCTGACTCCCAATCGACTGATTATATCCTTTATGTCAGTCATAAGTCTTTGGCCAAGTCTATATATATGCTCGTATACCTTTCCATTCTCTTCCTCTAAATAATTTAAGGTTGCGTAAGCCGCTGCTATAACGACCCGATTAGCGTTTAAAGTTCCAGCACGCAAAACTTTATCCTTAGCAATAAAATCCATTATCTCCTTTTTTCCACCATAAGCGGCTATGGGGAATCCACCTCCAAAAGCCTTACCGAGAGTAGTTAAATCAGGTGTAACTCCGAACTTTCCCTGAGCACAGTTTAAGCCTACCCTGAAGCCTGTGATGACTTCATCAAAGATTAGTACAATATTGTTCTTTCGAGTTAACTCCCTCATAGCTTCCAAATAGCCATCCTTTGGGGGGATACAGCCACAGTTACACATATAAGGTTCCGTTATCACCGCAGCAATTTCATCCTTATGTTCTTTAATGGTTTTCTCCAATATCTCTATATTATTCCATGGAAGAATAATAATATCTTTATAGACATTTTCTGACATACCTAAGGATGCAGGTACCTTTTTGGGATTTGATTCCGCTCCTACAGCTTCCAGAGGTGTACCACTAAGGTTGAAACATACATTATCTATCCATCCATGATAGCATCCTTCAAATTTCACAACTAAGTTTTTTGAGGTATAAGCTCTAGCCAGTCTTATGTTCATTTGATCAGCTTCTGTACCAGAGTTCACAAAACATACTCTCTCAAAACTGGGAACATATTTTATTAATTTTTTAGCCACCTCCAATTGCAATTCATAGGGAAGACCGTAGGCTGTCCCCTTTTTCATCTCCTCAGCGACAAAATTTATTATTCTAGGATTGGCATTACCCAGTATGGTAGGACCAAGTGCTAATAGATAATCGATATACTCATTTCCATCAACGTCGTAAATCTTTGAGCCTTCCGCTCTATCAACAAAAATTGGATAGGGTTCATATCCCTCAAAAGGAGATCTTGACTTACTAGATACTCCTCCCGCAACTAAATCCAAAGCCTTTTCAAAAAGTTCCTTTGACCTGTGTGTATTATAACTCTTCATATAAATTCCTCCTAAATTAGCTCAGAAGAGTTAAGCATGGCTAATTCATAAACTCAAAGGGTTAAACAATTTCTCAACCACTAACGTAGCTGCACCTATAGCTGGGGAGTTATCTCCTAAGTTAGTATTTAAAATCTCGGTTTTTCTTGTTTTTCCTCCAAAGACGTGCTTGAAAACTGTCCGCTTCCCTGATTCTAACATTAAATCAAAGTTATTAAACTGGGCAATTTCGCCTCCCAGAATAACCACCTCTGGATCAAAAGTATTGATAACATTTGCTATAGCAACACCTAAATATCTACCAGCTTCTCTTATAATCTCATTAGCTAACTTATCTTCCATATCAGCAGCCGCAAAAATGGTTCTCGGTGTAATTTTGTCAAGTCTATTACTTACTAATTGGGTAATCAACGTCTTACAGCCCTGCTTTATTGCTTCTAATGCACGAGATACCATAGCCCTCCCACTGGCAAAAACTTCCAGACATCCGCGATTGCCACATTTACACCTGGGACCATTTAAGTCAATGGTGATATGTCCGATTTCTCCGGCAATCCAGTTGGCACCTCTATAAATCTCTCTGTCAATAATAATACCGGAACCCAGCCCTTTTCCTATATTTATACATATTAAATTCTGGACTCCTTTTGCCAAACCATACCAAGATTCACCCAATGCCATAGCTTTTACGTCATTATCAACAAGTGTTTGAATCTCGAACTCTTCCTCTATCAACTTCTTAATAGGGATGTCCTTCCAGCCAATGTTTGGAGAAAACTTAGCTATTCCAGCTTTAGGATCTATCAAACCAGTAATTCCCATACCAATACCTTTAATTTCATTCTTATCTTTCCCTGATTTTCTTATTACTTCATGTATTGTTTTAATTATCTTCGTTATAACTACTTCTCCATCTGTAACAGTATTTATATTTATCTTAGCTCTAGCTATTATTTTGGCTTCCACATTAACCATAAGAGCAACAATTCTATCTCCTATTACTTCAACCCCTATCATACAAGGACCATCAGGGTTTAATGATAGCTGTATGGGTTTTCTTCCCTTTTGAGAAATACCGGTGCCAGCTTCTTTTAAAATTCCTACTTTAATTAACCCACCCGTAATATTCGAGACAGTAGAAGGATTTAATTTACTAATACTGGCAATTTTCACTCTCGAGATATGCTTATTTTTTCTGATAACGTCCAAAATAATTGAGGTATTGACTGTTTTCATCAACTCAGCATTTCCTATAGCGTTTCTCAAACTTTTCTCCTCCATTAGATAATTTATTGTCACAATAAATTATATAGTCTTTTACAAATTTGTCAAGTCCCCCACGTTAAGCCATCTAAAAGAGACCTCTGAAAAAGTCTGGTTTGATTTCAAAAGTGGAGGAAACTATTCACAAAATGACTATTTTGGAGCCTACGTCCCTGAAAATAACTTAAAAACGGTGTCAAAGTGGAGGCATTTTTTAAAGAAAATACAGATTTTGGACTTTTTTAGAGCTCTCTAAAATCTAAACGAAATTTAGTATCATGCTCCTTGACTCGATGAGAAGTCAGGGAGGAAAGGAAGATGGATATGCACTCAAGAACCCGATATCTCAAAAGACTGCAAGAAAGGTACTTTCAAGCTCGCTCAAAAAAAGAAAAATGTTCTATTCTTGATGAGTACTGCAAGAACACCAATCAGAACAGAAAGTATGTTATCAGTAGGATCAACTCTTCTTTTTCTTCAAAACCAAAGAAAAGAAAGAAGCGAAAATGTATCTACGATGGTTATGTGAAAGTTGCTCTGGCAAAGATTTGGGATATCTTTGATGAGCCCTGTGGAGAAAGACTTGCTCCCCTACTCAAGACCGAGGTAGACAGATTAAGACAGCTCGAGGAGATCTTCGTTTCCAATGAAGTAGCAGAAAAGCTAAAGAAAATTAGTCCAAGAACCATTGATAGAACCCTAAAACACCAAAAAGAGGCTGTCCACTTAAACAGGAAGTACTGTCGAAAAAGAAACCCTTTAATCTACCAGAAGATACCAGTTAAAGCAGGGGGCTGGGATAGAACTCTACTAGGTCAGGTGCAGGTGGACTTAGTAGAGCACTGTGGCCAATCAGCTTCTGGACTCTATGTAAATACTGTAAGCTCTTGTGATATTGCTTTTGGCTGGTGGGAAAGAGAGACAGTCCTAGGGAGTGGACAGGAGAGAAGCTGTGATGCTTTAGGCAAAGTGCGAAAGAGAATGCCCTTCAGTTGGGTCCATGCTCATTCTGATAACGATGGTAGTTTCATTAACTGGCATCTTCTTTCCTGTTGTGAAGCTGAAGGAATTCAATTTTCTCGATCAAGGCCCTACAAGAAGAACGACAACAGCTTCGTGGAATAGAAAAACTCAACCCACATCAGAGCTGTCATTGGCCACCTAAGATATGATACAAAGATCGAGCTTGCTTTAATTAATAGCCTCTATCGTAATGGACTCAGGCTGTATAAGAACTTCTTTCAACCAGTAATGAAGCTGAAAGAAAAGATCCGGGACAAAGGTAAAGTTCACCGAAGGTACGATACTCCTCTGACTCCCTATCAAAGGATAATGGAATCAGAACACATCCCAGAGGAAACCAAAGAAAAACCCAGCTTTACCGAAGTCTTAACCCTGCAGAACTCAAAAGAGGAACCGATGAGAATGACGTGCCCCCCAAAAACTGGTCCAAGTATAATGTTAGAATGAGGACCAAAGAAAGGGGGTATGGGAATGGTGAGAAGAAGCTACAGGCCAGGGCAGACCATCAATAGGCTTAAGGGAAACAGCCACTAATTGAAGATTCTGATGGTATCTCGTCTGCTTTTTGTCAACTTTGATCCTTGACAATATCATAGCAGTCTTTACCATAAGATAATTTTGGAAAAAAGAGCGTAAAAGGAGGGGGGTTGACATTTCATTAGGTCGTGTAAAGTTTAGTGTGTAAATTATCTGAAGTTCTTCATTGGCTTAGTC
>CAZIXA010000068.1:0-7076 GCA_964543295.1 uncultured Clostridia bacterium
GGGGGGAATTCCGAAGGAATCGGCGAAGCCCTATTTCCCCCCTCGAGTATCTTGACTTCTGCTATTCTATAGGATAAGATAAGAAAAAAAGAGGGGTTTTTATGTTCAGGATAATGTATAAATCGAAAATACATGAAGCTAGAGTTACCGAGACTCAACTTGAGTATGAGGGTAGTATTACCGTCGATGAGAAACTGATGGAGGCAGCCAACATTATGCCCGGAGAGAGACTAGAAATATTCAATCTGAGCAGTGGGGCACGATTTAGTACTTATGCTATTAAAGGAGAAAAAGGATCGGGCGTAGTCTGCCTGAACGGAGCGGCGGCAAGATTGGCCGAGGTAGGCGATAAAGTGATAATCGTCTCTTATGCAGTAGTTACCGAGGAAGAAGTCTGGACTCTAAAGCCAAAAGTAGTCTTGGTAGATGAGAAGAATAAACCAGTTAAAGGATAGAAAAAGTGGGAGTTTACAAAATTAGAAAATATGGAGATCCAATTTTGAGGACTCGGTGTAGGCCGGTAGATAAAATAGGGGCCAGGGAGAAAAAAATTCTCCAGCAAATGGCCAAGACCATGTACAGAGCTCAAGGAATAGGGCTGGCTGCTCCCCAGGTGGGAGTTGACTTTCAGCTTATGGTGGTGGATCGGGGTGATAATAATCTGCTGATGTTAGTCAATCCTTTAATTTTGTTGAAAGAAGGGGAGAGTGTTCTGGAGGAAGGATGTCTTTCTCTACCAGAGATTACCCTTAAGATAAAAAGATCAAAAAGAGTTATGGTAGAAGGCTGGAATGAGGATGGGGAGATAATAAAGGTCGAAGGTGAGGGTCTTCTGGCTCATGTAATTCAGCATGAAGTCGATCATCTTTCAGGGATCCTAATTATTGACCATGCTGATCAAATGGAAAGAACGTGCTTGGATACAAAACTTAAGCTGCTAGAAAGAAAAAGCAGAGGTTACATCAGCTTATAGTAAATTAGCCAGGAAGAGAGGTGAGAAGTATGGCTAAGGCCTACTTAAAGATCAAGGTAGACGCAGGAAAAGAAAGAAGTGTCAGAGATGCCTTGTTAAGATTTGATGAAGTAAAGGGGGCGGATTTGACCACTGGAGGCCAAGATATTCTGGCTTCGATTGAGGCTGACAGCTACGAGGATATTTTGCAGGTTGTAATAGATAGACTGCGAACTCTTAAAGGTATTAAAAGTACAGTAACTGATCTTGTGCTTGAGTAAAAAAGATCAAAGCGGCGTTATAGAAAGATGCAAGTAAAAACAGGCTTAACGCCGCCAAATTTTTAGGGGCTTCCATTTAGGGATGGGGCGTGGTGAAGCGGTAACACAGCGGACTTTGGATCCGCCATGCGGAGGTTCGAATCCTCCCGCCCCAGCCAAAGGGGACTTAGGATTTTATTTCCTTGAAACTAAGCGATATTGGTGAATTCAGGGTTATTAGGTCTATTAGATCTGATTTAAAGGATTTTCAGAGAGAGGTGATTGTCGGCATAGGGGATGATACAGCAGCTATAGAGATGTCTGGCAAGAAACTATTGTTGTTCACCAGCGACAGCCTAGTAGAAGATGTTCACTTTAAGTGGGATTACACCTCCCCTTTCCAGGTAGGATGGAAGGCCTTGGTAGTAGCCATCTCTGATGTTGCCGCCGTAGGGGGAAATCCTACCCATTGTCTGGTATCTTTAGCTTTACCGTCCGATACCGAAAGGAATCTGGTAAGGGAGGTTTATCGAGGATTGAAAAAAGCTGCCTCTAAATACCGGGTGGGGATAGTGGGAGGAGATACAGTTCGTGCACCTAGCTTTATCATTATGGTGTCTCTGCTGGGAGAGGTAAAAAGGGAAAATATCGTTCTTCGCTCTGGGGCGAAACCTGGTGATCTGATCTATGTTACAGGCCAGTTAGGCAGTTCAGGAGCTGGATTGTCTTGTTTAAAGGCCCCTAATGGGAAGGTAAAGCCAAAAATAAGACAGTTTCTCATTAAAAAACACCTCATACCTTCTCCCCGACTAGTTGAAGGTCAAAAGATAGCCAGTAGTCAAATTGCTACCTCCATGATAGATTTAAGCGATGGCCTTGCCTCTGACCTTCACCGCTTAACTGAAGAAAGCGAGGTAGGAGCAGTTTTGTGGGAAGATGAGTTTCCGACAGCTCCGGCTACTGAGCAGTTTGCTAAAGTTATGGGAAAATCTTTGTTAGAATGGATTCTTTACGGAGGGGAGGATTATGAGCTTCTTTTTACCGTGCCTCCAAATAAGAAGGAAAAGCTTAAGCAAACCCTTGGTTTTCCCCATACTTTAATTGGAGAAATTGTGGATAGAGACCAAGGAATATATTTGAAGAAGAGGGGAGGGAATCGAACGAAAATAGAAGATGGTGGATACAACCATTTTTCTGCGTCTACTAAGTAAGAAACTAAAAATCAATTAAGCTACAGGAGGAGCAAAGGATGAGGAAAGTGGCTATTAATGGATTTGGCAGAATTGGGAGAATAACCTTAAGAGCAGCGCTAGAGAAGGGGTCGAAACTGGACTTTGTTGCGGTAAATGATTTGGTGGATGCTAAGACACTGGCTCATCTGTTTAAGTATGATTCTATCCACAGAACCTATCCCGGAGAGGTAAAGGCTGAGGATGATTCTATTATTATTGATGGAAAAAAGATAAGAGTTTGTCAAGAAAAAGATCCGACACAGCTTCCCTGGAAGGAGATGGGGGTAGATATTCTCATAGAGTCCACCGGACTTTTCCGAACTAAGGAGAAAGCAGCCTCTCATTTGAAGGCAGGGGCCAGCAAGGTCATCATCACTGCCCCGGCCAAAGGTGGCGATGAAGTTCTAACCATAGTTATGGGAGTAAATGAGGAAAAGTTTGATCCTTCTATTCATCATGTTGTCTCTAATGCTTCCTGCACTACCAACTGTCTTGTTCCCATGGTAAAAGTGTTGATGGACAACTTCGGGGTAAAACGAGGCTTAATGACGACCATTCATTCATACACCAATGATCAAGCCCTACTTGATAGTCCCCACCAGGATCTTAGGAGGGCCAGAGCAGCCGGTCTTTCCATGATTCCCACTACTACAGGAGCAGCAGTGGCTGTGGGCAAGGTAATTCCGGAGTTGAAAGGAAAACTCGATGGGTTGGCCATCCGAGTTCCCACGCCAGATGTGAGCCTGGTAGACCTGGTGGTTGAAGTAGAAAAGGAGACTACGGTTGATGAAGTGAATTCTGCTTTCAAGCGTGCCTCAGAGGAAAATCTCAAGGGGATTTTAAAGTATTGTGAAGAGCCCCTAGTTTCTCATGATTTTACCACCGATCCTGCCTCTGTCATTGTAGATGCAGATTCTACTGCGGTAATTGAAGGAAAAATGGTGAAGGCTCTGGGTTGGTATGACAATGAGTGGGCATATAGCTGTCGGGTAATAGATCTTGCTGAATATATGGACAAGAAAATGGGTTGAGAGGGTCTGAAATGATGAAATTATCAGTTAAAGATCTGAATTTAAAAGATAAACGGGTTTTAATGCGGGTTGACTTTAATGTTAGTTTAGATGAGGCAGGAAGAATCACTGATGATACCAGGATAGTCTCGGCAGTTCCTACCATTAAGTACATACTGGATCAGGGGGCTAGTTTAATTTTAATGTCTCATCTGGGTAGACCTAAAGGTAAGGTGGTGGAATCGCTACGTATGGACCCCGTAGCTCATCGTCTGGCCGAACTTTTGGGAAAAAAAGTTTTAAAGTTGAGTGACTGTGTGGGACCCGAAGTAAAAGAAGCGGTTAGCAAATTAAAGCCCGGAGCCATTATTATTTTGGAGAATACCCGTTTTCATCCTGAGGAGACTAAAAATGATCCTCACTTTGCCAAAAAGTTGGCTGATCTGGCTGATGTTTTCGTCAACGATGCCTTCGGAACAGCTCATCGAGCCCATGCTTCTACCGTAGGGGTGACTCAGTTTTTGCCAGCGGCGGCTGGTTTTTTAATGGCCAAAGAGCTTGAGGTTTTAGGAGAGATACTTACCCGACCCGAGACTCCTTTTGTGGCCGTCCTGGGGGGAGCTAAGGTTTCCGATAAAATAGGAGTGTTGCGTAACCTTCTAGGGAAATGTCAGGACATCCTTATCGGGGGAGGGATGGCTTACACCTTCCTTAAAGCAAAAGATATAGAGGTGGGGCGATCTCTTGTGGATCTCGAAAAGGTAAAAGATGCGGATCTTATAATGAGGGAGGCTTCCCGAAAAGGTACCCACCTTCTCCTTCCCCTTGATCACCGGATAGCCAGGGAGGCAAAGGAGAATGTGGAGGTGAGAATAGTACCACAGGACAAAATTCCGTCCGATTATTTGGCTTTGGACATTGGACCAGAGACTATAAGATTGTTTGAGAAATCTATCAGAAAGGCAAAAACAGTATTTTGGAATGGACCAATGGGGAGGTTCGAGATTGAGGATTTCGCTGAAGGTACCCGGGCTATAGCGACGATATCGGCCGAATCGGGGGCAAAAGTGGTGGTGGGAGGAGGTGATTCCATAGCCGCTCTTCAGAAGATGGGCTTGAAAGATAAGATGAGCTATGTCTCCACAGGAGGAGGGGCTTCTCTGGAGTTCCTGGAGGGAAAAGAATTACCAGGAGTAACCTCGCTGAGCGATAAGAAATAGGAGCAAAACTTGAGAAGACCTGTCTTTGGTGGCAACTGGAAGATGAACAAAACGGTGAAGGAATCTATCGAGGCGGTGAAGCAGCTAAAAGAAGAAATGGGAGATGTTAAGAGGGTGGAAGTAGCAATTTTTCCTCCCTTTACTTCTCTTTGGGCGGTAAAAAAGATTATCGAAGATAGCCGGATAGGCCTGGGAGCACAGAATATGTACTGGGAAGAAAAAGGTGCCTATACTGGAGAAGTATCTCCTCTTATGCTGCTCGATGCAGGATGTAAGTATGTGATTCTGGGCCACTCCGAGAGAAGGCATTATTTTGGAGAAACCGATGCCGGAGTAAACCGGAAAATTAAAGTGGCTCTTTCCCTGGGACTCACCCCGGTGGTTTGTGTAGGAGAATCACTAGAGGAAAGGAAAGCTAGTAAAGCAGAAAATGTTGTTGAATCTCAGGTGAAAAAAAGCCTGGAAGGACTTGATTCACCGGAGGCGCAGAAATTAATTATCGCTTACGAGCCAGTTTGGGCTATAGGAACAGGCAAGATTGCTACTCCTCACCAGGCTCAGGAGATGCATAGCTTCATCAGGGGAATCTTGGAGAAACTTTGGGGAAAAAAGATTTGCTCCTCCACACGTATTCAATATGGAGGAAGTGTAAAGCCGGAGAATATTAAGGATTTAATGAAACAGCCAGATATAGATGGTGCCCTGGTAGGGGGAGCTAGTCTGATCATCAATTCCTTCGTTAAAATTGTCAAATATGAGGAGTGAAGATGGGATTTATTTTGACTATCCATGTATTGGTCTGTATTTTTTTGATAGCCGTGATTTTATTGCAGGTGGGAAGAGGAGCTAGTACGGGAGCATCCTTCGGGGGAGGAGTAAGAACTTTCTTTGGTCCTTCCGGGGCCATTACTTTTCTGGGAAAGGTTATCATTGTCCTGGCGGTGATGTTCGCGGTAACAACCCTTATCTTATCGGCATTGGCAACTGGAGGTAAGCCTCCCAAGATTAAACCCAAGCCCGAGGCGTCGAGTAGGCTGGATAGTCCCAGGAAAGTATTCGTATTGGGAAGATTTATACGCGTATCGAGGGGAAGAGTCCCGAGATTCTCTTGAGGGGGAAGTGATGCAAGAAATTTCCTTCCAGTTTTTAAAGCAACTGGTGGAAGCTCCGAGTCCTTCGGGATTTGAACAACCAGTACAAAAGATCGTTAGGAAACAAATGATGAAGTTTGCCGATGAGGTTAAGACAGATGTTCACGGAAATGTTATCGGGATAAGGAATCCCCGGGGAAGTCCCCGTTTAATGCTGGCTGGACACTGTGACGAGATTGGATTTATGATTAGATATATTGACAAGGATGGGTTTATTTTCTTCTCCTCTATCGGGGGGATAGATGCACATATCGTTCCAGGGAAAAGAGTAAAGATTCACACTCGAAATGGCCCGGTATTGGGAGTAGTTGGGAAAAAACCTATTCATATCATGGAGCAAGAAGAAAAAAAGAAGGTAGTCAAACTCTCTGAGCAGTGGATTGATATAGGTGTCAAAGACAAAAAGGAAGCAGAAAAACTTGTCTCTGTCGGAGATCCGATTACATTTACTGAAGGATTAGAAAGACTCCAGGGCGAACTGGTGAGCTCGCGAGGATTTGATGATAAAATGGGGACTTTTGTGGTGTGCGAGGTTCTAAAAGAGATCGCTGATAAGCCATTGGAAGCGGCCATATTTGCCGCTTCTACCGTTCAGGAGGAAGTGGGTCTAAGGGGAGCACGAACGGCAGCCTACTTCATCAATCCGCAGGTAGGAATTGCTGTGGATGTGGGAGTAGCCAGTGATTTTCCTGGAGTGGATAAAAAGAAAGAAGGGGAGATACGTATAGGAGAAGGGGCTATTCTTTATCGAGGAGCTAATATAAACCCTAAAGTGGCAGAATTACTCATGACGATTGCTCAAGAAGAGAACATTCCTTACCAGCTTTCTGGAGAAGCTAAAGCCACTCCTACTGATGCCAATGTCATTCAGATTAGTCGAGCAGGAGTAGCGGCAGGTCTGGTCTCGGTGCCTCTGCGTTATCTTCATACCCCGGTAGAGGTTCTTTCACTTCGCGATTTAGAGAATGTGGTAAAGCTTTTAAGTACCTTTGTTCAGAGGTTAAATGGGAAAATGAGTTTCATCCCGGGAGAATAATGGTTTAGCCGCAGATTCACACAGATGAACACGGTTTGGGTTTATTGAGTTTCTTGGGTTTGTTGAGTTGAAAAATAAGGCAACAACTATTGAAGTTGGCTTATTGTTGAATTTTGGCAGAAAACCAGAATTCAAAAGATTTGTATATGATAATAAAAGCAAGATACTCGAGGGGGGAAATAGGGCTTCGCCGATTCCTTCGGAATTCCCCCCTC
>CAZIXA010000069.1:0-6498 GCA_964543295.1 uncultured Clostridia bacterium
AGATAAAGAAGATATTGTCCAAGAGACTTTTATTCAAGCCTGGCAAAACATTAAAAGATTTCAAAGAAACTCTACTTTTTTCTTTTGGTTATACAAAATAGCCTTAAACTTAATCTATGAAAAGAGGAGAAAAGAAAGATTTAAGACTATATCCTTGCATAGCTTACCCCCGGATTATCTAAAGGATGAGAATATTCTCTCTCCTTTTGAAGAGTTAGAAATAAAAGAACTCAAGGAAAGACTTTATAAGTTTATAGAGCAATTGGTTTCTACCAGAGGATGCTCGAAGGAAGGAAAGCGCTTGATATACTAAGAACATTATAACCTTGCACTAAACACTAGATTTATCCTATACGCTCTCTTTTTCTAGACCGAAAGCTTCCAGATGTCTTCTTATATGGCAAGCTACAGTTTGATAATAATCCTCTCTGTTTTCCCTTAGCACATCCACCATCCTTTTCCCGAACTTATCCAGCAAAACGCCATAGGCTACATGAATCACCTGTCTCCAATCATCATTTGTGGTTAGTCCTTTGACTATTTTTGTCTCACTCAGCTTTTCCAGGGAAGGAACATTGCTGAGATTAGTGGTTAAATGGTAGGAAAGACGGTTCTTTTCAAATGTCTCTAAGGCACATTGATGCATTTCTCTGAAGAGGGAAGGGTTATGCCGGGCTATAACCTTGACTGCCTCAAGATAGCTCGTTCCAGCAGTTTTTACATGAAACATCCCTTCGGTGTATCTGCTGATTATAGGATAAGCGGTAAATTTATCGCTACCCGAATGAACAGACAATTTATAGGGACCCATTTTTCTAGCAATCAAAGCATGGCTTCTAACGCTTTTCTCGAATCTTTTAAGTTCGCTAGGTGAAGGTTTCTTTCCCTCATTATTTCTTATGTCAACAGCTTTCTCAAAACCAGCGTCGAATCTTGGAGCTAAACTGGTTAACCTCACTCCCCTATCGTTCAATTCTCTGGCAATTACATAGTGGGCCAAGGGATCCGTTGGTACGCTTGTCTCGTCAACGGACATTTCAAAATCAAAATCACTGTCACCTTTATGTTGAGTAATAGCGGCATAAGCATCGATGGTAAACCTTATTGCTCTTAGATATTGCAATGCAATCTGCACTATCTGTTTTTCGCTATACTCGATTGGCAATCGCTCATTTTCACTGACTAATTCCTCCCTGAGGGAAAGATATTTCTTCAAGAAACTCTCAGCTTCTTTTTTTGTCCTGAACAACCTCGCCCGTTCCTTTTTTAATTCTCCCTTCCCCATAGTCAGAACAGCATTATTTATACAGTGAGAGAGATCAACAGTAAACATAGTAAATCCTGCATCTACGGCCAGACCCATACTAGCCAAATCCATCAATTGATCACCATCTGCACCCCATCTTTCTTTGTATCCTTCTTGAAAAACTCTCCAGGTGACATCGTCAAGAACCTCCTCAAATATTCTTTTTGTACGAGCATTTTCCCTTACCGACTGCTGAACAAAGAAAACAGCTACGTCATAATCCCTGACCGCCCTGATATGACCTGGAGTAGCACTTGCTTTTCCTCCTATTCTGTCTCCGGTGCCAAAAGCAGGCTCGGTACCTAAGAGGGCAGGAGCAGTCCAGCTAAAGACCTCTTCTCATAGCTACAGCATTCTCATGGGTTAGGAAGCAGACTTTGAGCTTGAAACCATCTACATCCAAAACTCTCTCCGCTTCAAATTCATCATTAACTTCTTTAGGAGCGCAAGAGATGAGTTTTCTTTCTTTGCCTTCCTCAATAAGGAAATAGACTTTTCCCTCACAGCTATCCAGGGAACTACCGTAGAAATAAAGACCTAAATCGAGCAAAGATACTGCTTTCTTAATTGCCTTTTTCTGAATATCTGTTATTTTAGAGGTCTTAAAAACTCCTTCTTTTTCCATAATTTTCAGCAAACGGTTGATTTTCTCTCGCATAATTTCCCCCTCACCCTACCCCCTCAAGGGAGAGGAGAGCGCAATACGCATCACGCACGACGCATCACGAATTTATTTATCCACTCTTATCTCTGGACGATCTTCAAGCATCCATTCCGTATGGAATACACCCTTTTTATCTACCCTCTCGTAAGTATGCGCTCCAAAGTAATCTCTTTGTGTCTGAATAAGGTTCGCTGGGAGTTGAGCACTTCTATAACTATCGAAATAAGCCAGGGCTGAGCTAAAAGCAGGCGTCGGTATACCAAGATCGACTGCCGAAGTAACTACTTTTCGCCATTTATCCTGGGCTTTCTCAACTACTTCTTTAAAGTAAGGGTCTAATAGTAAATTGGGTAGATTTGGATCTCGCATAAAGGCATCATTAATTTTGTGAAGAAACTTAGCCCGAATAATGCAGCCACCTCGCCAAATCATACTAATTTCGCCCAGATTAAGCTGCCAGTTATACTCTTTAGCCGCTTCTCTCATCAGAGAAAAGCCCTGCGCATAAGAACAGATTTTAGCCGCATACAATGCCTCTTTGATTGCTTCCAATAGATTCTCCTTGCCGCCCTGGTATCTCCTGCCGGAACCCTTTATTACTTCTCCTGCCTTAATTCGCTCCTCTTTAATGGCCGAAATATACCTGGCAAAAACAGCTTCAGCAATAGTTGGTGCTGCCACTCCCAGGTCCAATGCCGATTGACTGGTCCACTTGCCAGTACCCTTCTGAGCTGCTCTGTCAAGAACCATCTCTACTAAAGGATTTCCTGTGCTATCCATTTTTGTAAAGATGTCAGCAGTAATTTCAATCAAATATGAATTGAGCTCACCCTGATTCCACTGAGTAAAAGTCTCTCCCAGCTCCCCAGCATTCATTGCTAAGGCATTTTTCATCAAACTATAGGCCTCTGAGATGAGCTGCATATCTCCATATTCAATACCATTGTGAGTTATTTTGACATAGTGGCCAGCGCCGTTAGGACCAATATAAGCACAACAGGGAATGCCATCAATCTGAGCAGCTATCTTAGTAAAAATTTCCTCAACCATCTTGTAGGCTTCTGGTTGTCCTCCCGGCATAATTGCAGGACCCTTTAAAGCTCCCTCTTGCTCCCTCTTGCTCCCTCTTCCCCTCCGCTCACTCCTGTCCCAATATAGAGAATACCTTTTTCAGCAAGATACCTGCTCCGTTGCATAGTATCCTTAAAAAATGAATTACCGGCATCAATTATTAAATCACCACTTTTAAAATAGGGCAGAAGCTTATTAATAAAATCATCTACAGGCTGCCCTGCTTTGACCATAAGTATTATCTTTCTAGGAATCTCTAGAGCCTCAACAAATTCCTCCAGAGTGCGGGTTCCCTCTATATTCTTTTCTTTAGTTTCTTCTCTTAAAAACTCATCCACCCTCTCCACGGTTCTATTAAAGACTGCTACCGAATATCCATTCCTTTCTATATTGAGAACCAGATTCTTACCCATCACTGCCAATCCTATCAACCCCATCTCACACTTTTTCATTAGAAAACTCCCTTCATCTTTATGTCTCACTACAGGCTATTCTAAATTGAACAATTTTGCCTGATTTTCATACATCAATGCTTTTACCGCCCTTACTCCCCCTTTATATGTCATCTCTCCATTTGAAACGAGCTTTCCCACTGCTCTACAAATCACTCTATCGAAGACTTCGAACCGGCTTCCTTCTGAAAAAATCTTCCTCCCATCGCAAACAGGACCTGCACTTGATGTAAGTAAAGAAGAACCAGCAATATGTAAGAGATAGTGCTCCATTACATAGGGAGCATCGTTATGCCACCAGGGAAATCCGGAGTGAACATTGGGAAATGCTCTTTCCAGGGTGAGGTTAGTGTGAGCCAATATTTGGTTCATTGGATAGAGTACCAGGTGAGCTTGTTTATCACTCTCTCCACTAAAAAATCTTGACAATAAAGGCTCCAGATTTTCCACAATATTGACATTCTCAGCAGCAACATCGCCTCCGACATCTCCTCCCCATTTTTTGAATAAATAATCGTTAGCATTTCTGACAGCACCATAATGTATCTGAGTTACCATACTTCTATCTTGATTCATTTCACAGAATCTGTGCATCATATATGAAATAAACTCTCGTACTTCGGGAGATTTTATAGTAAATTCTCTTTTCTTCTCATAAGCTTCCTTGAAGATCTGCGCAGCTCTCCTTGGACTAACTTCTAGGCCATAAGGCTCCAACAGGCCGTGATCACTTGCCTTTGCTTCCATTTTAGCAAAATAGCTATGCCTTATCCTTAAGGCCTCAACAAAGCCCTTAAGGGTTGTATCCTGTCCAGTTAACTGGCAAATTTTCTCAACATCTACTTTCCAACTTTTGTTGAAAATATTACAGTAAGTATCGGGTCTGAAAGTAGGAAAAAAATCTATACCCTCTATATCCCTGGCCATTTTATGATAGTGCAGGTCATCCAAGGGATCATCGGTTGTGCAAATAACCTTTACTCGGGCTCTTTCAAGTATTGCCTGTGATAGCATCTCTTTTTCTTTTAGACGCTTATTTGCTACGTTCCATATCTTGTCCCCAGTTTCCGCACTTAATAAGTCCTTGATTCCAAACTCTCTTCTCAGGTCCAGGTGAAGCCACTGATGAACATGATTTCCTTCCAGGTCAGGGAAAACTTTATTCAAGGCCATCCACTTATCATAATCTGAAACATTGGGATCTCTTGCCAGAGCCTGAGAAAAACCCGGAGATTTCGCAGCCAGTTGAATGATGTAATGGTCACAATTCTCGTATCCTTCTCTTTCTTCAAGAACTTCAGCCCTCCAAATATTGGGAAAGGGCTCATTTTCTACAATTTGTCTTAAATTGTGATGTGTATGGACATCAACAATTCCAACTTTCTCTCTCAGCGGAATAGCCACATCATAATATAGCTTTACTGCCTCAGGGGTATCCAATAACCAATGGGCCCCCAGAAACTTTTCATCCTCTACCATTAGTCTCTCTCTTTTCTTAAATTAGAAATTATGCAACAGACCATGCAGTATTATTGTTGGTGTACGCCCATTGAAGGAGCCGCCCATGAACATGGTGCTACCAAACCTGAAATTCTCCTTCACTCCTACGACGATACTACCTCCTTCCCGGGCAATAGTTAGAGCCATAACTTCGCCGATAACTTCAATCGACACTGATAACAATGGCCACCTTATTGGTTCACCTCATTTTTCTCTAGCCTTTCTTACCTCCTCTATGAACTGTTCTGCTTTTCTGGTTATCACTTCAAACTGCGCTTGCACCACAGCTTTTTTATCCACCAGGGCACTACCGACTGAGATGACCGAAGCTCCAGCCTTAATAAACTCTCCGGCATTATCTAAACTCACCCCCCCGGTGGGGTTGAGCAGGATCTGAGGCAAGGGCGCCTTTATGGCTTTAATGTAAGAGGGTCCACCCAGTTGACCGGCTGGGAAAACTTTCACTACATCCGCCCCCATCTCCCAGGCTCTCACTATCTCGGTAGGGGTCATGGCCCCGGGGATTACAATTTTACTGTACCTCTTACATAGTCTCACCAATTCGGGATTAAGGCAGGGTCCCACAATGAACTCAGCGCCGGCCAAAATAGATGCTCGGGCGGTTTCCGGGTCGAGTACTGAGCCCGCCCCCAACAATATCTCATCGCCGGCCTCCTTAGCCAAGCTTTCCATAACCCCTATGGCACCGGGAACCGTCATAGTGATCTCAATGATATCAATTCCTCCTTTTCTGATAGCCTCAACCACCTTAAGAGCCTCATCAGCTGACCTTGCCCTGATGACGGGAATAACTCCGCCCTCAAGCATAATCCCTAGTTTTTCGCTTTTTTGACTCATACTTCCTTTCTCCTTTTATCTAATGGATTTTCCTTTGCCGGACCTTATCGGCCGAGGAATATCGTCCCATTTTCAAATGCTATCTTTCCTTCAATACTTGAGGATTAACAATCGCTTTGGGTAGACCTCCTTTTAGGACATCTAAGACTGCTTGAGCTGCTTTTGTTTTTAGCTCAGCGTAAGATTGCTCCGAATAATAAGAAATGTGGGGGGTAATGATGACATTATCCATTCTCAAAAGAGGATTTTTGGGGTCAGGCGGCTTGGAGTGAACCCCTGAAACTGGACAAAATGACTTTTTTAATTCCTTTATTAATTTTCTTAATTACTTCAAAACCGTCCCACATTATTGAAGTAGTAGCAGACACCAATGTTGCTCCCCACATCATTGCCTCAGCTGCATCTCGCCAATTTTCTATGCCACCAGAAGCAATTATGGGAATTTTAATACTACGAGCTAATTGAGCAACAACCTTATAGGTAGCAAATTTATTAAAAGGTCCTGTAAGACAATCAAAACTTACCCCTTTTGAGAAGAGGAATAAGTGGTCTTGCGGGAATCCGACCTACCATTACACCAGAGACAAATTCGTCTCTCACCTTTTCTCCTAACTCATAAGCAGCTAAGCCAATATTTGTGCAACAGA
>CAZIXA010000070.1:0-6391 GCA_964543295.1 uncultured Clostridia bacterium
CTCTTTTTTCTGATATCTCGTCTGCCGAGGTTTACTTCATAACAATTCAGAGAAACTATTGAAATTCCTATACCTTGAATTAGTGCTCCAAAATGGGTGGTTTTTTACACTTCAGATATTAAGGTAGGGACAAATATGCTCAACTCTGAATAGGGGATTCCCACTGCTAATCTATCCCGGGAGATATGACCATATTCTCTAGAATCATCGCAACCGAAAGAAATGGAAATCCTTCCCTCAAGATACGTCTTGACGGCTACATTCCCACAAACACCCATGATGCTGGAAAGACTAACAGTTAAATTTTCCCCTTTATGTTGCTGAAAAACCTTCAGTAAATTCATAAATTGCTCTGGCTGAGGATAAGAGATAAGGAGATCAGGCTTACCATCTACATTTAAGCCTATGCCCACAGGTGGAATCTCCAACTGGGGAGTAGCAAGAAGTATTGATTTGGCTGTGTCAAAAGATATATGTCTCTTTTCACAGCAAGCATTGATTATCTCCTTACCTACTCGATGATCCCAGCCAAAGGCATATTTTGCCCCTGCACACGAAATATTCGAGCTTTTTAATATAACCGGAAACAATCTCGCCTTAACAATGGCCTCACAAAAACGAACTTCCTCCATTATCTTATAATTAGAACTATCTGGCATTTCTTTATAAAACTTTACTTTAGTCCATACACCGCCAAACTTATCTTCAAACTGCCTGGTAGTCTTATCCATGAAACCCTTCCTTTCTACTTAATATCATCATTATTTATTCGGACAGTAGATTTTGTGAATTGATCTATCTTTGAGTCCCTTAGACGCGGCTTTCCTTTAGATTCCAAGAATCTTCTCCCAGAGATTTTTAATCTCATTTGTTACTTGATTATTTGAATATTCCACTATAGGCAGGCCTCTAACTAAAGCTTCAGTAACCGAGATATCAAAGTGAATTTTCCCAACCAGCTCAATATTATTATGGCGGCAGTATTCTTCAATCTTTTGAGTAACGATGAGGTTCAGGTCATACTTATTAATGCAGACCGCCCCTTTGATACCAAAATGATGAGCTACTCCCACAATCCTTTCCAAATCATGAATACCGGAAAGGGTGGGTTCGGTAACAATTAAGGCAATATCTACTCCCGCTAAAGAGGCAATAACCGGGCAGCCAATCCCGGGTGGACCATCTATAATGACAAAATCCTTTTTTTCCTTTTCCGCAATAAGCTTGGCATTTTGTCTGACCAGGGTTACTAACTTTCCTGAATTCTCCTCAGCAACCCCCAATTTTGCGTGAACAAAGGGACCGTATTTGGTCTCAGAAACAAACCATTTTCCGGAAAGACTATCCACCATCTTGATGGCTCTTTCGGGGCAGATATGAAAACAAATCCCACAGCCCTCACAGGAAATAGGATCGACCACGTAGTTATCTATTGCTTCAAAGCGGCAAACTTCTTGACATTTTCCACATTGACTACATCGTCGCTCATCAATGAAGGCAGTTTTCCCGCCGCTAAATTCGTGAGTTTCTTTGACAGCCGGATGGAGCAAAAGATAAAGATCTGCAGCATCCACATCACAGTCAGCCATAACTTTATTTTTGGCTAAGCTGGCAAAACTACCAGTAATGATACTTTTTCCAGTTCCACCTTTACCACTGATGACTACAATCTGTTTCATAATAGTTAAGACTAATTAACCTCCGGTTAAGTCTTCGATCTTTTCATAAAGCTTTAGGAAATCTTTTTTGTAGGCCGGCTTTGCTTCTGTTATAGGGATACCTTCGGAATAGGCTATGGCGATATCTCTATCCATAGGGATACGCATTAAGATAGGAACTTTCTCGTCTTTACAATACTCATCAACTTTTTTATCTCCTACATCGGCCCGATTTACTACTACTCCAAAAGGTATTTTCAGTTTTCTCAGCGTTTCCACTGCTAAGATTAGATCATTTAGACCAAAAGGAGTAGGTTCGGTTGCCAAAAGACAAAAATCGCTTCCCTTCACAGACTCAATTACCGGGCAGGAAGTCCCGGGAGGAACATCAATGACGGTAATTCCATTATTCGAGGTAAATTGATTATTATTGGGGTGAGTCTCAAGACTGGCTCTTTTTACCGCTCTAACCAAAGGGACGGCCAGAGCTTCTCCCAAATCCAATTTTCCGTGAGTGAAGCAAATATGGCCGGCCTTTCCTTTTTCCAGCACTCCTATCGGCCTACCTACCTCTTCAATAGCATTCTCTGGGCACAGGAGTTTACATCCACCACAGCCGTGACAGAGCTCAGAAAAAAGCAGTACTGTTTTCTTAATCACTGCAATGGCATTATAGGCACAAATTTCAGTACACTTTCCGCAATAAGTACACCTATCCTCATTAACCTTAGGTACCGGAAGATTCACCTGCTCGGTATGGGTAATCTCAGGCTTTAGGAAAATGTGAGCGTTTGGCTCTTCTACATCACAGTCTAATAACTGGACATTTTCTAAGGAAAGGGCAAGGCCTACCGCTATAGTAGTCTTTCCTGTTCCTCCTTTACCACTGGCTACAGCAATTATCATTTTTCTCGATTAGTTAATGTCTTTGGCAAACGCCACTATCAGATTTTACTTTCTGATCATTCTGGTTCCACATTTTGGACAGCTCATCTGATAACAGGGCTGGCCGGCCTGGTGAGGAATAGTGGCCCCACACTTGGGACAAACACACTTACCTGCGGGACCAGCACCTGGACGAGTACCACCCATCCTGCCACGACCACCGCCACCTCCTCCTGGAGGTCCTGTTCCATCTCCTCTCGGCATTTTTTTCCTCCTATTAGTGATTAGCAAAGCTAACTACCGATATTTAGTTATCAATGATTAGTATTTTTGGATAATTACTTTCGTTTTTCTCCTAGTTCTTTGATTCGCTTATTGATCTGGTCCAACTGTTGGCTTAGAGCCTGAGCTTGATTTTTCAGAGACTGTAGTTCCTCGTCTTTGCTCATCGGCGAAGGAGCACCTGGAGAGGGAACACCTGGAGTAGCTCCTGTTCCATAGGGCATTGTCTGGAAACCGCCTCCCATCATTCCTCTACCCATTCCGCGACCAGCTCCGGCTCCTCCACCTCGTCCCATACCGCGGCCACCGCCCATACCAGCACCACCACCCATACCGGGAAACATTCCCATACTAGGAGTCGTTCCTGGACTGGCACTCATTCCGCCAGTTCCAAAATGTGAAGGCACACTTGCCTGTGAGCTAGGTTGAAGCTCTCCCTTTTTATATTTTTCAATAGCATCTTTTACAGTTCCGCTGACTCCAACTATCACTTGAATTCCTGCCGCAGATAGGGTTTGGAAAGCGTTGGGACCGCAGTTACCGGTAAGGACTACGGTAGCACCTTTATTGGTTATTATTTGAGCGGTCTGAATGCCTGCTCCATGCATGGCAGCAAGGCTAGGGTTTGGCAATGCTTCGAACTTCATCGTCTCCGGATCTACAATAATAAAATACTGGCAGCGACCAAGTCTTGCGTCTACTGAAGCATTTAAGTCTGGCCCGACAGATGATACTGCTATTTTCATAATAATCTCCTTTCATAGGCTAATCTTATTACCATTTCCAGATTAATTCCCAAAAAATTCAAGGCAAAATTATCTTGGATTTTAAGTAAAGAATTACTTTATTCTTACTTTTCCATCTTTTCTAATTCCTTGATGCGGGAGTTAGTCTGGTCTATCTGACTCTTTAGAGCGCTAGCTTGATCCTTTAAAAAACTTAGCTCCTGCTCCGGGCTTGCTGGTGCAAAGGGAGCTGCCCCGGGAGTAATGCCTGGGGCTTGCGGAAAGCTGTAAGGCATTATTCCTGAGCTACCGTACATTGGATAAGGTGCGTAAGGTAGGCTGGGAAATCTTACCGCGCCATAGTAACTATACGGCCAGAAAGCTCGGCCCCAACCCAATCCCAGACCTAATCTACCTCCTATAGGATTCATGAATCCGGCGGTAGGAAATCCTGCGCAGTATCCTGCCGCTCTACCGGTCATGGGACCCATTCCCATTGGTCCAGTTCCATCTCCACGTGGCATAGTTTTTCACCTCCTCGATTAAAGTGAAATCTATAACTATTCAGCCGCAGACTTACGCTGATATTTTTCTTTTATTATCGCGTGCAAATTTTTTGAATTCCGGTTTTCTAGCAAAATTCATGGAATAATATCTGTGATCTCTTTGTGTTTAAGTCTATCTGTTTCATCTGTGCGAATCTGTGGCTAAATAGTTAGATCTTTTCTGAAATTTAAGAGTGGTTCACCAGCCGTAATAAGGGTAGCCTAACCTTCCTCCATAATAATAGGGAGGATATCCTGCTCCCGGATATCCGGGCATAGCTACCGGATAATAAGGGGCATAAGGAGCAGCTCCCCAATTCGCCAGTCCGAGAAACCCCCTTCCGAAAAGATAGGGATATCCTCGTCCCCGGTATCCTATTCCCCAGAAACCTCTACAGCCAAATCCTCGAGGCATTTTACTCACCTCCTCATCAATGGTTAATCTAAAAATTAAAGCTCTCAATAACAGGATTTGTTACTTTTAAGCTCCCCTTTTAGGAAGTTATCCACTGTTTCCTTGACCTTGCCAGTTGCTCCAGTAACTGCTTTGATTCCAAACTGGTTAAAAAAACCCACTGCTCTTGGTCCCATGCCACCGGCAATGATAACTTCAATCCCTTGCTCTTTTAGAAATGAAGGAATCTGTCCTGGCTCTCCATGAGAACCAAAATAGGGATTAGCAATCACTCTACTTAAAGGATCAATTTCCCCATTTTTCTCTTCTACAATCACATAATAAGGACATCTACCAAAATGCATGCTTACCTCAGCTTCCAATCCACTGTTATCCTCAGCCGCTACGCCTATCTGCAATTTTTTGCACCTCCTTTGTTAGGAATAATTTTTAGTTACTATTCAGCCGCAGATTTACGCTGACATTAATTTAGATTTTAAGAAATTTCCATCCTTTTCTCTAGGAATCATAGGGGCAGGCTCTACCTGCCCCTTAACTACTTTATTCTGGTTTTTCGGTCTTTTCCAATTCTTTGATGCGGGAGTTAATCTGGTCTATCTGACTCTTTAGAGCGCTAGCTTGGTCCCGCAGAAAACTTAGCTCTTGCTCTGGGCTTGCTGCTGGTGCAAAGGGAGCTACCCCGGGAGTAGTTCCTGGGGCCTGTGGAAAACCGTAAGGCATTGTTCCTGGGCCACCATACGCTGGATAAGGCGCTTGTCCTGCTTGCATAGCCTGCCAGTAGGCTTGGGCCTGTGGAGTTGGCCATTGACCTGTCATGAGGTAACTAGCCGTTGGTCCCAATCCGGTGGGACTCCTTCCCAGCCAACCCGGAGAGAAACCAAACCTCATCCAGCCAGGCAGACCAGTAAAATAATACATATATCTATTCCCATATCCTCCAGGCATTTATCTCACCACCTTTTCATTGTCTGCCCAGGGAGCTCAACCGAGAGTTCCCTGAGACAAATTTATTGTTTTCTTATCCTTTAAGCTCTTCCAGCCTTTTCCTGATTCTATCAAGTTTTGCTTCCAGCGCTTTTGCATCTTGCTCAAGCATTCCTCTTTCCTGCTCCTTGGTCATTGGATAGCCATACCCGTACCCGGGCAGTCCTCCATAGGGAAATCGCGGATACCCGTAAAAATAAGGGTTTGCAAACCATCCCGCTGGCCCTAATCCAAAAAGCATCTTGCTCACCTCCCTAAGATAAAATCTTATCAAATCTTATCCTTTAGTTTTTTCATCATCAGTGCAAAGGAAAAAAATTATCGACATCTCTCACATAATCCATAAAAATGAATTTGATGACTGTTTATCTTGAATTTGTGTTTTTTTGAGAGCTTAGCCTCTAACCCTTTGACAAGCCCGATTTCCTCTTCCATAAAATCACTATAATCAATTATTTGGCCACAGCGACTACAGATCATATGGTGGTGATGTTGTTTTGCTGTTTCACTGGCCAATTCATAGCGGCTTCGTCCATCGCCAAAATCGAACTTAAAGGTAAGACCCATCTGAGTTAATAGATCCAAAGTCCGATACACAGTGGCCAAACCAATTTCTGGATAGTTTTTATGAACCAATAAAAATATTTCCTCAGCACTTAAATGTTTTGGATTCTTTGCGAAGACATTTAAGATAGCTTGTCGAGGCAATGTTAACCTGAAACCTGCGTTTCTGAATCTGTCATAGAGCCAAGGAGGACCAACCATATTTATATCCTTCCTAAGTAGTTGGTAATGATTTTCATTGTTATTATAATCGATATTCAAAATTTGTCAACCCCTTGAACTCCAGTTTCCGGAAAAAATTTGAAGTTCCTTGAAACATCAGTGGTGGGATAA
>CAZIXA010000071.1:0-6300 GCA_964543295.1 uncultured Clostridia bacterium
AGACTAAGCCAATGAAGAACTTCAGATAATTTACACACTAAACTTTACACGACCCCAAACGATAAGAATGGTTTCTCAGGTAGGCAGACGGGCTCCCATTCACTGCACGGCCTTAGGCAAGGTACTGTTGGCTTATCTTCTAGAAGAGGAAAGAAAAAAGATCTTGGATAAAAAGGGACTTCCTCGCTTTACCGAGAAGACCGTAACCAGTAAAAGGAAATTAGAAAAGGAGCTTTGCAAGGTGAAAGAGGAGGGCTTTGCCTTAGATAGAGGGGAACACGAAAAGGATGTTCGCTGTATAGCTTCTCCTATAAGAGATCATGACGGAAAGGTAATAGCTACCATTAGCATCTCCGCTCCCGCCTTCAGGATAGACCTAGATAAACAAGAGAATCTAAAGAGAGTTCTTATTGAAGCGAGCAAGGGGATATCCAAAAGGCTCGGGTGGCGTAAGGCGATAGAGAAAAAAAGTTAATTTGAGTGGTTTAGTATGATTTGGTTCTTTGCTTTTAGAAAGGGAGAGCTAAAAATAAGTCCAAAGGGAGGTGAAAAGGTAGGTAGACTCTTAGCTTACGATAAAGGAAAGCTTTTAAAACAAAGAAGTGCCAAAAATTGGTTCTTAGGAGCTTTCCACTAAGAAAAGGAGATAAAGATGAGTCGAAAAAAAATACAAAAGGTTGTATGTATGGGTTTGGTGATAGGATTAACAACTTTGTTCGTACTCTCTACCCAAGTATGTGCTCAAGAGAAGAAACTCCGTTTTAGACTTATAGCTCAAACCACTAGCGCAGCATTTTGGGTACCGGTAAAGAAAGGAATGGAGGATGCTGCAAAACAGTTGGGTGTAGAGGCTCGTTTTATGGGACCCCTCGAGTTTAATGTTTCTGAACAGAGAAACATAATAGAAGATGCAATTGCAGCCGGGGTCGATGGCATCGCAACCACGATAGGAGACCCAACAGCATTTGACAATGTGATTCAAAAGGCCTTAGACATGGGAATCCCTGTGATTGCTTTTAATACCGATGACCCTACACCGAACCCTCGTATGTGCTTCATCGGTCAAGATTTAGTTGAAGCTGGAAGGATGTGGGCTAGAAAAATAGTAGAACTCGTGGGTAATGATGGCAAGGTACTGCTCCTTACCGAAGCACCAGGTCAAACCTCGCTGGAGGCTCGATTAACGGGGGCTAAAGAAATTTTGGATAAGACAAACATCAAATACGAGATACTGGATAGCACCACTGACCGAGTCAAAGCTATGGGAGTGATTGAAAGTTATTATTTGGCAAATCCGGACCTAAACGGGGTATTTTCCGTTGACACTACTGGAACTCCAGCAGCGGCCCAATTCATAAAAAGAGAGGGTTTGAAAGGGAAACTTGTAAGTGGCGGTTTCGATCTAACACCTGTTACACTCCAGGCTATCAAGGATGGTTATTGTGAATTTACGATTGATCAGCAACCGTACCTTCAAGGCTACTTACCTGTCCTTCAACTGTATTTATATGTAAAATATGGGATTTCGCCAATTGATGCTAATACTGGAGCAACGTATGTAGACCGAAGTAACGTGGAGTCGGTTATGGAGTTAGCAGAAAAAGGGTACAGATAACAGATAGAATCTGGTGGAGGGCAGAAAGTTACCTTCTCCCTCCACCACGGAAAATACTTGCAGTGAGCAGGAAAAATATTTTCGCAGCTTGAGGTGATGTTATAGCAACGAAAGAAAGTGGAAGTTCTCCAATTTCGGCCTTTGTCGGAAAGGTACTGGCTGTTAAGGAAAGTGGAGTTACGATAGCACTAATACTAATTATTCTTTTTTTCTCACTCACATCTAAGCCATTCCTAACGACATTTAATCTTCTCAATTTAATGAGGCAGATTTCTATAACCGGCATTGTAGCTACAGGTGTCACACTGCTGATGATTTCGGGTGAATTTGATCTTTCGGTTGGCTCGGTTTTTGCTGTTTCGGGGATAACTGCAGCTTTGCTTGCTAAGAATTTAGGGATTAATCTTTGGTTTGCAGCCCTAGCTGGTCTCTCAATTGCTACATTTCTAGGATTGATCAATGGTCTAATAGTGACTGTAACAAAAATACCATCATTTTTAGCTACGCTCGGGACAATGATGGCATATAGAGGGTTAGCTCTTATCCTTTCAAAAGGATGGCCGGTAGCTGACCTTCCACCTTCGAGTTTTTACCTAATAACAGGAGGAAAAATTTTAAATATTGTCCCCACCCCGGGTATTTGGGTAGTTATTTTTTCTTTTATCTTTTGGATAGTCCTAGATCATACAGGTTACGGTAATCAGGCATATGCAACCGGAGGTAACGAAGAAGCAGCGAGACTCTCCGGCATAAATACGAATAAGGTGAAATTAATAAATTTTGTTCTCACCGGTATTGCGGCCGGTATAGCGGCTTTGATTTCGCTTGGACTCCTACAATCTGCTGTCCCAGTTCAAGGTCAAGGAATGGAGCTCGAGGCTATTGCTGCAGCCGTTATTGGAGGAACTTCGTTGGCAGGTGGGTCAGGGACCATCTTGGGAACACTATTGGGAGCAATCATTATGGGCATGGTTAGAAATGGACTTGTCTTATTGGGGGCTAGTGCCTACTACCAAAATGCCCTATTAGGTATGGTCCTGGTTGTTGCAGTGATCATTAATGTTCAGTTTGAGAGAAGGAGATAACTCTAAAGAGATTCTTGGAGACCATATATGGTCAAAAGAGCACCACTAATAAGGATGAAGAACATCTACAAGAGCTTTGGGGCGGTCAGTGCTTTAATAGATGTGGATTTTAAGCTGAATTACAATGAGATAGTTGGTCTGGTAGGAGACAATGGTGCCGGGAAAACAACTTTGATAAAGATTCTATCTGGTGTCTATTTACCTGATAAAGGAAAAATTTTTTTTGATGAAAAAGAGATAACCCTCAAGTGTCCTATGGATGCCAAAAAGCTAGGCATAGAGACAATCCATCAAAATCTAGCATTAGTTGAGGAACTAAATATTGAAAGAAACATCTTTATGGGCAGAGAGCCAATTAGTCCGGGCCTAGGCGGATTCATAGGTTTACTTGATAGGAAGAGAATGGAGAAAGAAGCTCAAGGAATATTAAAAAACTTAAAAATACCCATTAATTCAACTAAAGAGACAGTCAAAAATCTTTCAGGAGGGCAAAGACAATCAGTTGCAGTAGGAAGGTCTCTTCACTTCCGAGCAAAGATTATAATAATGGATGAACCAACTGCTGCACTTTCAGTGCAAGAGACAAACAAGATACTTGGTCTTACAAAGAGCTTAAGAGAAGAAGAACTTTCAATTATCTTCATCAGTCATAATTTATATCACGTTTTTGCGGTTACGGATAGGATTACTGTATTGAGGCACAATAGAGTAGTTGGCGAAAGAAGAACGGAAGAAACAAATATGGACGAAATAACTGAGCTTATTGTGGGTAAAAAAGTAAAAGAAAGTCTACCAAAAGTATAGAAACTCAAGGAGAAAAAATGTTTCAATTTCCACTGACTAAACCTCGTCCTAACTTTGATGGTTTAGTACAGATGTTGGACGGTCAAAGAAAACTGGAGAAAGTCTCATTTGTTGAGCTTTGGATTGATTTTGTGGTGGTAGAATTCATATCAGAAAAACTGTTCGGGAAGAAGTTGCCAAATTTTGCACAAATAAAGGAAAAGAAAATAAAAAAATTTATAGCCGGGGAAAAAGTAGCTCTCATGACTGACCCCGAAGAAGAGGCTTTGGTAAAAGGATGGATTGATTTTTATTATCGTATGGGATATGACTATGTCCAAGACGTGATACCAGTGGAGTATTACCGGGCTATGATAGCACCCGAAGCGGCAGTATCTGAGGATACCGCTAGTATCACTGGAGGCATTTCCAAAGGAAAGAGACGATGGGCAGAAGAGGGAAGAGGCAAAATCACCTCTTGGAGCGATTTTGAGGGATTCCCCTGGGAAAGAATAGCGAATATCGAATTGGAAGGCTATTATGATTTTGTAAGCAAGAATCTGCCAGAAGGAATGAAACTGATGACTATGCAAGTTTTTTTTGAAAATATCTTCGAGTATATCTTAGGATACGAGGGTTTGTTTTATTTACTTTACGATGAACCAGACTTAGTAAAGGCAGTGCACAATGAAATGGGTAACATAATCTACGAATACTACAAGAAGGTTATATCGTTGGATAGTGTAGGAGGGATCTTTCACGCAGATGATATGGGCTTTAAGACTAGCACATTGGTTAGCCCAAAGATATTGAGGGAGCTTGTTCTTCCATGGCATAAAAAATTCGCCTCACTTGCTCATCAACATGGTAAGACGTTCTGGCTTCATTCCTGCGGTAATGGGCGTGAGATTATGAACGATCTTATTGAAGATGTGAAAATTGACGCTTATCATTCTTTTCAAGACGTAATTACTCCAGTGACAAAATTCAAAAAAGAATACGGGAATAGAATTGCTGTACTGGGCGGAGTGGATATGGACAAATTGTGTAAGTTAAATGAAAGAAACTTGCGGAACTATGTGAGGGATATTTTAAACCATTGTATGCCAGATGGGAGATATGCCTTGGGTTCAGGAAATTCCATTGCCAATTTTGTTCCGGTAGAAAATTACCTCATTATGCTGGACGAAGGGCTAAAATGGAAATAGTAATTGGCGAAGGAGACGGGAGTTTCTCGAAGTTTACTAATTAGAATGGAAAGTGGCAGTTTGTCGGTCGAAAGTGAGGAAGAACATACGAATTATTCAGTTGCCTCTCAAGGTTCCAGATCCTATCAATACAGTTGTTGTAGAGATCGATTGATAAAGTTTGAGACTGTATCGTTAGCTTGACGATTTATTTTCAGAGGGAAAATCGTTTATGTCAACCAAAGACAGATTTTTTTGGGAATTACAATAAATATAAGCTGGAAAAGGAGTATTATATAGCTGTGAAAATGGGAACACATCTTTTGATATGGATATCCAGATTAAATGAGGATACTCTGGGGATCTTTCACAAAATAAAGGAAATGGGTTTTGATGGTGTCGAGATACCGCTGGTTAATCCCATGGAGATCGGGTTTAAACTGATCGAACAGATGAGAAACCAACTTGATAAGATAAGTCTTGGATGTACCTGTTCTGCAGGACTGGGCAAAAATGAGAATCTAATTGATGAGGATGAGAGTACTAGGGAAAGAGGGAAAGCCTATCTTAAGAAATTGGTCGATATTTGTTCAGACATAGGCACTGATACTTTGGATGGGGTGCTCTACGGGACCTTTGAGATGTCCATGGGAAGAGGAAGAACCAGAGAAGAGTGGGATCTTGCTGTAAAGTTAATCCAAGATATGACTGATTATGCCAAGGATAAAAGAGTTACTCTCTGTCTAGAGGCCGTTAACCGCTATGAAACATATTTTTTAAACACCGCCAAGGATGGAGTTCGTCTCTTAAAAGATATTGGTAGAGACAATGTGAAGCTTCACCTCGATACCTACCATATGAATATCGAGGAGAAGGATTTTTATACCCCCATCGTTAAAAGCAAAGGTTATCTCGGTTATATGCACTGCTGTGAGAATGACCGAGGCATCCCGGGGACAGGACACGTAAACTGGAACGAGCTTTTTAAAGGTCTATCCGAGATTGGCTATGATGGATGGCTGGTTATCGAGAGCTTCTACGGACCTATGAAGGAGATGCCTGTAGCTTCTTCAGTCTGGCGCAAACTCGCCAGTAGTACCGATAAGATTGCCATTAAGGGATTGAAATTTATCCAAGAGAAAGTAAAAGAATACAAACTTTAAAGTCCATTGGGTCCGATACCGGCAACCTACTTACACGAAGTTTACGTGTTTGTTTCCAGTCGCTTCTTTTCCACACTAGAATATAACTTTACCTAAACACCTTATAATGTTCATCATAGATAATATGTAGCAGGGAATAAGGCGGTGAAAATATCAATTTCTCTATGGTCAGGAGGTCTAACAAGTCTGGGTGAAGTTATACGGACGTCAGAGGAATATGCAGATTATTTCCACTTTGACGTAGGTGAGTGACGGTGTTTGAGAAAAGAGTGAGAGAGTGAAACAGAAGTAAGTATAGCCAATCTAGCCTTAATTTTTGAGCCGAAAATGCTCGGTCTTAAATATTGACGTATAAAACACAGAAAGGTTAAGAGAATTCGATTTAGAATATTAGTGGGTAAGGATTGGAGGTAAACCCAACTTCCCGAAATATTAGGATAAGGATTCTAAAATCCTTTATTATCCTT
>CAZIXA010000072.1:0-6078 GCA_964543295.1 uncultured Clostridia bacterium
ACCCTCTGTATACGACTTACAGAGATATTTTTTACCAGGCACTGTCGAACGGGAGATTGTATATCGATACCAATTGAGGTTTTATGAAGAATTCCTGCCTTGTCGAACGTGGTTCAAAAAACGAATCAACGCCTTATACGTGTATATTCCAGCCAAAATCGAACACCAATTCCAGAAATAATCGAACAATAATTCCAGTCTTAACCGAACGGCGATTCCAGAATTAATCGAACACTTTTTCTAAGAAAACTGGAATTCAAAAACCTCCTGTTAGATATGGTAAAATGCCCTCCGTTATGTAATAGAATCGGAAGGAGGGCGAGATGAAAAGAAAAAGGAGGTTATCCATGCGGAAGATCAAAGAGATTAGCAGGTTGTATCTGAATTTGGGATTTAGTATCCAGGCGATTGCAGGGTCATGCAAAATATCCACATCAACAGCACATACTTATGTAAATAAGCTGAAGAAACTGAATCTCAGTTACGAGGAAATTATTAATATGAACGAGGGAGAACTGCATGATTTGTTTTTCCCGGAAAATAAAGAGAAATCTGCAAATAGACCTATACCTGATTTTGAATATCTTGCTCTAGAGATGAAAAAGAAAGGGGTAACACTACAGCTTTTGTATGAAGAATACATAGATGAAAACCCTGGTGGATATTCAAAGAGCTGGTTTTACGAAAGGTATAGAAAGCAGGTAAAAGAACTGCAGCCCACAATGAGGTTTGATCATAAAGCGGGAGAGAAAATGTTTGAAGATTTCTCCGGGGACAAACTCAGCTATACTGATCCAATAACAGGCAAACAGATAGAAGTTGAGTTGTTTGTTTCAGTATTAGGAGCAAGTTCATATATATTTGCCTATGTAGTAGCCAATCAGAATATAGAAAATTTTATTGAATGTAACGTAAAAGCTTTTGAGTATTATGCAGGTGTACCAGAATGTATAGAGTTATTGATAATTTAAAAGCCGGAGTAACAAGCGCATGTTACTATGATCCGGATATTAACCATACGTTTGCCGATCTGGCAGAACATTACAACACCGCCGTACTTCCAGCCCGGCCGTATAAAGCCAAAGATAAAGATAAAGCAAAAGTGGAGAATGCAGTCCTGCAGGCACAGAGGAGAATAATTGCTGTGTTGAGGAACAGGACCTTTTTCAGCCTTGGGGAGTTAAGGGAAGCTATTAGAGAAGCAACTGAAAAACTTAACCAGCGTCCGATGGCCCTAACAGGTAAATCCAGATATGAATTATACCTGGAAATAGAACGCTCACAGCTTAAGCCTCTGCCTCAGGAGAGATTCACCATATACAACTGGAAGAAAGGTAAGGTACACATAGACTATCATCTGCAAGTCAAGAAAAGTTATTACAGCGTCCCCTACACCTTAATAGGTCAAGAGGTTGAAGCAAGGTATAACAACAGAATAGTGGAAATATTTCATCAAGACAAAGGTACCCGTAAAAGAGTAGCATTGCATAAAAGAAGCTACAGAAAAGGCGAATTTGTTACGGATAAATTACATATGCCTCATGAGCACAGGCAATATCTTGAAGGGACTCCACAGCGGATGAAACAATGGGGAAGAAAAATAGGAGAGAACACAAAAATATTAATGGAAAAAATGATTGAGAGTAAGAAGGTTCCTGAATATGCATTCAGGGGATGTCTGGGAGTAATCAGACTATCCGGGATGTATTCACCCCAGAGAGTAGAGAATGCTTGCAGGAGAGCTTTATCGGTTAACTCCTACAATTACAGGAGTGTGAAATCAATCTTGGAGAAAGGATTAGATAGACTTAACCATAACGGGATGGAAGAGTTCAAAATAATCCAGCATGATAACATAAGAGGTAAAGAATATTATCGGGAGGCGAGAAATGATGCAGTTAACCATGGATAAATTGGATTCAATGAAATTATATGGAATGAGCGATGGTCTTAAAGAACAGATAGCTTCATCTGCGTATAAAGATTTGAGCTTTGAAGAACGATTCAGCATGCTGGTGGATAAGGAGATGGTTTGTCGGGATAACAGGAAGCTTCAGATGCTGCTGAGGAAAGCCCATCTGAGATATCCTAATGCGTGTATTGAAGATATCAATTTCAGGATAAAAAGAGGAATAATCAAACAAGTAATTCTGAAACTTGCTCAGAATGAATGGATAAGAAATAAGCAAAATATAATAATAACCGGTTCTACTGGAGTCGGAAAAAGTTATATTGCCTGTGCTTTTGGCAACAATGCCTGCAGATTAGGTATAAGCAGTTACTATGTGAGGTTGCCACGATTATTAAAAGATTTTGAAATAGCCCGTACTGACGGAAGATATATCAAACTGCTTCAAAGACTATCAAGAGTAAAATTATTGATAGTCGATGATGGGGGACTTTCTTCTCTTTCAGATGTTGAAAGAAGAGACTTTTTAGAAATTACAGAAGATAGGCATAATGTGCGGTCTACAATTATTTGTGGTCAACTGCCAATAGATAAATGGCACGATGTCATTGGAGATCCTACTATAGCAGATGCTATATGTGACAGGTTAATTCATAATGCTCATAAGATAAATCTAAAGGGTGAATCTATGAGAAAAGCCCTTTCAAATATCAAGACATCATAGATCAAAGAAAGGAGGTCAGCATGGACGAAAAAGAAATCAGAGAGCCACCTATCCGAAGTAGAAGTAATAGAATTCTTGATATTTTAAGGCTCTAAAATGAGTCTACGATGTTATGATACTTGTATTTTAATTTAACAAAAAGCTCTTTCAAATTTGACTTAAAGCGAACACTTTTGTAAATTCATTTTGGCAGGAGGAGTAATAAATAATTCCCGTTCGGATAAAACTGGATTAGCTGTTCGAATAGACTGGAATATACAAAGGATCTTGATCGTATCTTCTCAATAAAAGAAAAAAGACGTGTTCAGGGAGACAATACCATAAGCTACAAGGGAAAGCTCTACCAAATCCTTCCCACCAAAACAAGATTTGGTTTTGCTAAAGCAAAAGTAGAGGCACAAAAGCACCTAGACGGAACTATTCATATCTTCTACAAGGGAGAAGAGCTTCCCTATAAACTTATTGAGCCTCAAGAAGAAAGAAGATCTGCTTCTCCTCAAATAGAAGCTTTAGCGGTAGGGGTGTGACATTTCTATTTTGCAAAAAGGGTGACATAATTACTTTGCATTGACATTCAAATCGGTTCCGTTGACTCTAACTTAGGAAATGGTACAATTAATAGGGGCAGGTCACTTGCTGCTCATCCGCAGGGGCGTTCGGCTTACTAATACTTATTAACTATATCCAGTGATAAAAATGAAAATTTGGTCATCAACAATAATGTCGGTTACAAGCTTTCACGCTTACCCTCAAATATTCAAATTGGGTTATTTGCTTTATGATAAGGTAATTCTTCCCATACCAGAAGATAGTATACCCAATTTTATACGTTTCATTTTACGTGATAATCTGGACAACAAAATTTATGGTGACATAAAAAATGCCACCGTCTCTGTTGAAAATGTGAATTCAATTTTTAATCGAGAGTTGCTTAACGACATGTGGTTCAACATTTCCATAGGCACAGAACCGGAAGTAGTGACACCTGGAATCGTACGCCATTTCTTGAGAAATCTATCTTTAGCTGGCACACGCGTTTTCCCTCCAAACGATGTGGAGGTTTTGAGAAATGCTCCAGCCATAGACATGATGTCAATCGGTCTCAGACTCAAAGCAACAGCTTTTTTCTCATCCATTCTAAAAATCCCTATTTTAGCACTACCCGAGGAGCTATCCATATTATCTGGTATCCCACAAGAAGTTGTTTTTTCAAAAAACCCCGATGGGTTGGCTTTTGGGGCTATTCGCTCTGTATTCCCTGATATAGATTCATTGGATTTGGCCACGATCTATAAACTGCGCCATTCTGGTCTGGTGCCATCTTTTAGAAATTGGGTAACGCAAAGAATCACGAATGAAAATCCAGCGAAACCTTCGATAATTGATGATTTATTAGAATTGGCTTTAGTTGTAGAGCCAAATATGAAAACATCCACCATCTTAGCTGTTGTATCAAATATTCCAACAGGACCAATTCCGAATCCAATATCTATTGCCTCAAGTGGTTCCTCTGTATATAAGGCGCGAAAGCTTCTCAAAAAGTTTTCCCATCTATTTTTACTCTCAGTACTAAAAGAGACAGCCAAAGGTTTAACTTGCGGAACGCAAGATGGTAGTATCATAACAACTGATCGTAGTCATACTTTGGTTCAAGTACCAGAATATGAAAGAGATGGAAATATTTGGCTCGACGAAAAAGGAAGGGAATTATTACCCAATTTACATCCCGCTTGGATTGAAACAGCAGGATTGGGTAAGGTGGGATATCTTGTCGGCTCAATAAATGGCTGCGTTTATCATTCATATAATTGCCCATTTGCTCGTAAGATTACTTTGAAGAATATTGTTTGGTTTGCAAACGAAGAGGAAGCCAGTGATTTAAATTGGCTGCCATGTAAAATATGTAAAGGAAAGAGATAATTTCTGTCTGACACTAAGCCTATGCCGGACTATCTCATTCACCAGACGTGGAAGAAACACGCCCGCTGGTGAATGAGCACGTTAGAGGCTACAAAGGAGTATGACAATGAGTCAAGTGAGGCATGGCAGTTCAAGATGTGGCGATATTGGAAAATACGATAATGTTCCCTATCACTATAAGAGCAATGAAGAGAATAAACCAAGTTCCTTATTTAAGCAATTGGAGCTTTTTGAAGAAATCGGTTTTCAGGATGTAGATTGCTTCTACAGATTTTCAGTGATCGCAATGTTCGGCGGCCCAAAACAATAGAACGGTTGACTACAGCAGGGATTGTTTTTCTCCAGCACCATCGGATGGTCATGAGTTCCATCTCGCATCCGGCTTCCTCCAAAACCAGATTGACAAGTGCTGAGATTTGATCTAGCGAGATCTGACCCGTTGTTGTAGCGGAATATCGTAGATTGGGATCTCTATATCTTCTTCGAAAAAAGTTCTAACAACGTCCTGCCAGGCGCACCAGCAATCTCTTTATTGAAGAAGGTTTCACCATCTACCCTTTTCGGTCACTTTCTTAATCTGCCCTTTTGTGACCAATTTGTGACTAGTCTTTTACACAAAATATCCAGAGCTGCCTTTTTGTGTTCTGGAGAAAGATGGGCATATCTCAGAGTCATCTCAAAGCTCTTGTGACCCAGAAGTTCTTGAACTGTTTTCAAATCTACTCCCGCCATTACGAGGTGAGAAGCGAAGGTATGCCTCAGGTCATGAAATCTAAAATCAACTATTCCGGCCCTCTTTCTTGCTCCTTCAAAAGCTTTTCTGACATTTCCATACCGCTCGCCATTTTTCTTACAGAAGACCCATGGACTATCAGTTTTTTCTCTTGCGGCCAGTAAAGTTCTGCAAACAATATCATTCATTGGAATTTCCCGTCTTTCACTATTCTTCGTATCCAATACGTAGATTATCCTACTTTGAAAGTCTAGATCTTCCCGTTTTAGATTGAGTATCTCCTCCTTCCGCATGCCTGTATTCAATGCCACTGTTACTATTGGTTTAAGGTGTTCCGCACAAGCATCATAAAGCCTTCCGATTTCCTTCTCACCTAGATATCTAAGTCGTGTATTTCTCTCTCGTAGAAGTTTAACTTTCTTCCCCGGATTCTTTTTCACTATTCCCCATTCGATAGCTTTAGTGAAGATATGTTTAAGGCAGGCTACCTCTCTATTCACAGTTGCATTGCTCACTTTACCCTGGCGTCTTCTCTTGTATTTCTCCATATCAAGAGGAGTTATTTCATGCAGGTATTTTCCTCCAAAGAAAGGCTTAAGATTGTTAATGCTTGTTACATCTCTTCTGCTTGATTTTTTATTTGGCTTTGAATAGTTCTCAAGATAAAGGTCGGTCATTTTTTCAAATTTGATTTTCTCATATTTTTCAACCTCAAGAAATCTATTTTCGGCAATTTGGGTGGTATACTAATAAGTGTGTAAATTCTTGAAAGCTTGACCCATAAAGAAAAAT
>CAZIXA010000073.1:0-4938 GCA_964543295.1 uncultured Clostridia bacterium
CGAGAGTCGGCTTTGCCGATCGAGCCGTCGAGGGGGGCATTCCGAAGGAATCGGCGAAGCCCTATTTCCCCCCTCGAGTATCTTATGGATGAGAGAAAGCGATGCTGAGAAGGGATGGACGCTCAGTCGATGAGCTGCGAAAAGTTACCATAAAGAGAAACTTTGTTAAATATGCCCAAGGCTCGACTCTTATAAGCTTTGGAGACACCAAAGTAGTTTGTACAGCCATGGTAGAGGAGGGCGTTCCTGCTTTTCTTCGGGGAGGAAAAGAGGGCTGGCTCACAGCAGAATATGGTTTACTCCCCTACTCAACCCCTACGAGAAGTCTGAGAGAAGTAGATCAGCGAAGAGGCAGGTCTTATGAGATCCAGAGATTGATCGGTAGGTCTCTCAGGGCAGTGGTTGATCTAGCCAGGCTGGGGGAACGCACTATCTGGATTGACTGCGATGTCCTTCAGGCAGATGGAAGCACAAGATGCGCCTCTATCACCGGAGCTTTTGTGGCCCTGGTAGACGCTGATAGATGGCTGAGGGAAAAGAGCATAGTAGAGGATTCTATTATTAAAGACTCTTTAGCGGCGGTCAGCGTTGGAATTAGCCGGGGGGAAAAACTTCTCGATTTATCTTTTCAAGAAGATTCTCAGGCCAGTGTGGATATGAATGTAGTAATGACAGGCAAAAAAGAATTAGTGGAGGTACAGGTAAGCGGGGAGGGAACTTCTTTTCCCCGAGCTATGCTAGGCGAGCTACTGGATCTGGCCGAGGCCGGAATTGCAAAGCTTATTCAACTGGAGAAAGAGGCAATAGGAATAGATGAATGGAACTGGTGTTAGCCACCCGCAATGAGGATAAAATCCGAGAAATAAAGGAGGCTTTGCGAGATCCCTCCATAAGAATTTTAACCTTTAAAGACCTTTCCAAATTTCCCCTCCTGGTTGAGGATAAGGATACCCTCAATGGAAATGCAAAAGTCAAGGCCAGGGGAGTGGCAAAATTTACCCACAAAATTGCCCTGGCAGATGATACGGGACTAGAAGTAGAAGCTCTAGGAGGAGCTCCAGGCGTTCTTTCTTCTCGATTTGCCGGCGAGGGAGCTTCCTATGAGGATAATAATAAAAAACTTCTTTCCCTTTTGAAAAAAGCCCCTCTTCGCAGACGCCGGGCAACCTTCAGATGTGTGATGGTAATCAGCGATGGAGCTAGAAGAGAAACCGCAGTAGAGGGAACTTGCCAGGGAAGAATCGTTTGGCGCGGGAGAGGACGCGCTGGGTTTGGCTACGATCCATTATTTCAGCCTCAGGGCTACGACCGAACCTTTGCTGAGCTAAGCCTAAAAGAAAAAAACCGTATCAGTCACCGGGGTAAGGCTTTAGAGAAGGTAAAGAAGATTCTCGAACTATGGCCAAAAGTAAAGTAATCGGGCTTACCGGTAATATTGGCTGTGGTAAGACCACTGTAGCCCATATGTTTGAGGATTTGGGGGTGGAGGTCATTGAGGCAGATAGGATAGGGCATCAGCTTCTTGAGAAAGAGAAAATTAAAAAAAGAGTGGTGAGTATTTTTACTGAGTCGATCCTGAATGGAAAGGGAAATATCTCACGAAAAAAGCTAAGAAATCTGATCTTTAAAGATAAAAAAAAACTGAAACTACTAAATTCAATCCTTCATCCTCTCATGGTTAAAGAAATAAAGAAGAAAATAAGGATGAGCCAATCAAATCTGATCGTCGTAGATGCAGCGGTACTTTTAGAAGCAGGATGGGATTCTCTGGTAGATAAGATTCTTGTAGTTACCACACCCTACCATACTCAATTGAAAAGGATTAAAGACCAAAGCGATTTTAGTGCGGTAGAGATCAAGGGAATAATGGAAGCTCAGTTTCCTCAGAGCGAAAAAATAAAAAGATCTGACTTTGTCATTGAGAATGAGGGGAGTATTGACAAGACAAGACAGCAAGTAAGAAAGATATGGGAAAAGCTAAATGAAGGTAGATTCGGCTAAAATCTGTCAAATTTTTAGGGAAATGGCCGATTTTCTTTCTATCAAAGGAGAGAACCCTTTTCGAGTGAGGACTTACGAGAAGGCTGCCGAGACCTTAGAGCACCTGCCAGCCAATCTGGAGGAACTTCACCGTCAAGGCGGATTGGCAGACATTCCAGGAATAGGTAAAGGAATGGTGGAGAAGATCGATACAATCCTCAACACCGGTAAACTTCCAGCTCATGAGAAACTAAAGGCCGAAATTCCCGAGGGTGTAAGAGAACTTCTTTTCATTCCTGAGATAGGTCCAAAGACCGTCAAACTCCTTCACGAGACAGCAAAGGTTAAGAATATCTCTGATCTGGAGCAATTTGTCAAATCTGGTAAGCTACGAGATCTACCGGGTATGGGAGCAAAAACTGAGGAGAATATCTTACGAGGGATAAGGCTTTATCGAACTAGCAGAGCTCGCATCCTACTGGGGAAAGCTCTGCCCATAGTGGAAGAGATAGTTGCTGAATTGAAAAATAAAGCTTCCACCTGGATAGAAAGAATATCTCCTGCAGGGAGTCTGAGGAGAGGAAAAGAAACCATTGGGGATATAGATATACTGGTCTCCTCTGCTAACTCTCACCCCATCATGGATGCCTTTGTTCAGCTTTCCCCGGTTGAGGAAGTTCTGGCCCAGGGAGAGACCAAGTCAAGTATCCTGACCCGCCAGCGCCTTCAGATGGACCTTAGGGTGGTTTTAGCGGATTCTTTTGGAGCTGCTCTTCAGTACTTCACTGGTTCCAAGTCCCATAACATAAACTTAAGGGAAAGGGCCATAAAAAGAGGCTTAAAGATTAATGAATATGGGGTTTTTACTCAAAGCGGGAAAAAACTGGGAGGAAAAGAAGAGAAGGAGGTCTATAACCTATTAGACCTTCCTCTCATTCCACCTGAGTTGAGGGAAGATAGAGGAGAGGTTGAGGCAGCCGAAGCGGGAAAACTACCTAAATTGTTAGAAAATCACGAGATAAAGGGTGATCTACATATTCACAGTCAGGCAAGCGATGGCACTGCTTCCATTGAAGACTTGATTGAAAAGGCAAAAGAGAAAGGCTATGAGTATATAGCCATATGCGACCATTCCAGTTCCTTAAGAATAGGAGGGGGTCTGAGTGAAAAGATGCTTCTGGCTCAGATTAAGAAAATAAGAAATATAAACTCTCATCTTAGTGACTTTCAGTTATTGGCGGGTAGTGAGGTAGACATTAAAAAAGACGGGAGTCTTGACTATCCTGAGGATATTTTAAAACAGCTGGATATAGTAGTGGCTGCCTTGCATACCGGTTTTAAACAGGATAAAAAAACCATTACCGATCGGGTGGTTAAAGCCTTACAGAACCCGTTTGTTCGTATCTTTGCTCATCCCACTGGCCGGCTGTTAGGTGAAAGGGAACCTTATGCCATTGATTTAGATAAAGTTTTAGAGGTAGCCAAAGATAAAGGAATCTGGCTGGAGATCAATGCTCAACCGCAGAGGTTGGACCTCACTGATGTCTGGGTGATGGAGGCAAAAAAAAGGGGCGTGAAACTAGCCATAAACACCGATGCCCATAATTTACAGGGATTGGATTTGATGACCTTCGGAGTAGTTACTGCCCGACGTGGATGGCTGGAAAGCTCTGATGTCATAAATACTCTCCCTCTAGAAGATCTTTTAAAAACTCTTCCAACACATCTTTCTTCTTCCTCAACTATTCTTGAGAGTAGTAGATCTAGCCAAGGAGACTGAACCATAAAGAAGAGATTGCGTAGGATAGGTTGCGCTGGTTTAATTTTATCTTTTCTGTTTATGAGGCAAGTTATGGGCGAAAATTTGATAAAGAAAAACCTGCCCAAACCCATGTGGGGGAATCATGGTTCCATTCTGGTTATTTCGCATAGAGGCGCTTCAGGAAGGTGTCCCGAGAATACCATGGCCGCTTTCTGGACGGCAGTCGAGATAAAAGCCGATATGATAGAATTGGATGTACGTCGAAGTAAAGATGGACATCTGGTGGTGATCCACGATGTCATGGTTGGTAGGACAACCAATGGGGAAGGACGAGTGCGGGAAAAAACCCTGGCTGAATTGAAGGCTCTCTCGGCCGGTGCGTGGTTTAATGAAAAATATGCCAGGGAAAAGATTCCTACCCTGGATGAGGTTCTGGCCTGGGCGCAAGACAAAATCCCTATTGTTATCGATGTAAAGATACCGGGGATCGAAGAAGAACTGGTAAAATTGGTGGAAAAACATCAGATGGTGAATCAGGTAGTAATCAGATCTTGGGGAAAAAGATTTCTGCAAAAATTGAAATCGCTCAATCGATCTCTAATAACTTTAAGTTTGAGCAACAACACCAAGGGCCTGGAGGACATTCTAGCAGTTCGCTATGGTGGGATTACTTCTGAGCTGGTGGCCGAAGCTCATCGCAAGGGTAAACTCGTATGGGTCTGGACGGTCGATGATAAGCCAACCATGCGCAGGTACATTAATATGGGAGTAGACGGGATCATCAGCAATTATCCTGCCAAAGTGATAGAAGTTTCAGAGGAGCATTCTAGTGCTGAAGAGTCAAATCACTAAAAGAAATTGATTATGCATAAATCTGTAAAAGCTACTCCGCGTGAGTGGCCGAGAGTTCTCTTTCACATTGCTTCCTAGAGTAGATAACCTCACCATTCCCATTCTTAGCGGCCTTTTGCTGACCATGGGAATGTACCTTATTCATTGATGTGACCGTCTTTCAGAGCCGCTCTAAACTTAGGACTGCACATTTTTGTGTCCTTTTCCCTTTATCATATCCAGAGCATGGGGAATGACAGGAAGAATGATTTCCAGACACTCCTTAACAGCCTTAGGGCTTCCGGGAAGATTGATGATGAGACTTTTTTTTCTGGTTCCAGCAGTTGCCCGCGAAAGAATGGCCG
>CAZIXA010000074.1:0-4751 GCA_964543295.1 uncultured Clostridia bacterium
GGGGGAATTCCGAAGGAATCGGCGAAGCCCTATTTCCCCCCTCGAGTATCTTGAAGAAATTTTGTCCATTAACATTAAAAGGAGGTGGTGAATGGGAGAAAGATCAAGGTGAGATGAGACTAGCTTATCTATTAAGAAGGGAGGGTAAAATGAAGAGATTAGCTATCAAAAGTGGGATAATGGTAGTTGCCTTGGCGGTAGGTTTGTTTCCTCTCTTGAGAGTGGTCTCCTACGCTCAGGAAATCAAGACCGTCACCATCAAGGCCTGGACGATTGGGCCTGACGATCCTTCCATTACCCGCAAGACAAATCTGGAGGATGCTGGCAAGAGACTAAATAAGTATCTGGAGGCTGTGGGTGCCAAGGTAAGGGTCGAGGTCGAAGCCTTATTCAACACTGAAAACTGGAGCTCTTTCAAAACCGCCAACCTGCTGGCCTTACAAACAGGGGATCCTAAAAAGATTGCTGACATTATTATTACTGGTCACGAGGATATTGGACCCTACGCTACCGCTGGGTACATAGCTCCCTTGGATAGCTACCTCGCCAAATATCCTGAGGTTTACAATGATTTCATTCCTGCTCTCTGGAATTCCGCAAAGTTCGCGGGTAAGGTCTGGGGCATTCCTCAGGACACTGAGTGTCGAATCACCTGGTTCCGAAAGGATAAGCTAAGGAAAATGGGTTGGAGCGAGGAAGAGATCAACTCCTTACCTAAGAAGGTGGAAGCGGGAGAGTTTACTCTGGACGACCTGGCTGACTTGGGAAAGAAGATGCTAGATGCAGGAGTGGTTAAGAAAGGAAAAGCAATTTGGCATCGACCTACTCCCGGTACGGACTGGTTCCAGTTTATCTTTGCCTACGGCGGCGAAATTTTCGATCCGGACACCGGCAAGTTGGTAGTGGATAAATCGGCCACACTTAGTCTCCTAAAGTATATCAAGAAACTAGTTGACCTCGGGCTCACCCCCAGTGGTATGTCTACAATAGCCTGGCCAGAGATACACTCAAACTGGACTAAGGGGGAAATTGGCATCTTCCTCACCGGTGGCTCCTGGAACTGGGCAGAATGGCAGAGAGATCCCTACAATCTGTCTGATGCCGAAGAGTGGAAGAATATTGGCTGGTTCCCTATTGCTTCAGGTTCTAAGGGTGGAAAGCCGGTTTCAGTCTCTCATCCTCTGGTTCACTTGATTACCAAGGCATCGCTCAATAAGGAGCTGGCCTTCTTGTTGGTTACTCTGGCCTCGAGTGATGACCTTAACAACAAGCATGCTCTAGGAAGTGGACACCTGGCGGTTAGACAATCCCAGGTGGCTTACGGTGAATATGCCAACGATAAATATGCGACGGTAATGACCGAGGTTTTGAAGTATACCCACTTCGCCCCCAATCATGAGAAAGCACCTTTTTATTGGGAAACTCTCTTTAAGGGGGCAATTAGCGCGGTTGAGACGGGTGCTGTGTCTCCCGAGGGTGCATTGGATTTCTTCGTCAAGCGCATGCAGTCAGAATTAGGTGATCAGGTGATTGTAAGGGAATAGACTGATAGAAGAGGGGCCTCTGACTTAAAGAGGCCCCTTTCAAAGACTGATAATTTGGTAAGAAAATAAGATGAGCAAAAGAGTCCTTCTAAATCTTGTTGTCTTTTTGCTACCGGGTTTGGTCTTCACTTTTATCTTTTTCATTATTCCTGCCGTGATGACTGGCATAATGGGCTTCACGGGAATGGATTACCGGTTTCAGTGGAATTTCATTGGATTGGGAAATTATGTCAGGATGGCTAAGGATTTCTTAATTGGGAAGATATTATTGAACACAACTGTCTACGTTATGGGGACTCTGGCAATTTTTAACGTGACCCTTGGTCTGATTTTAGCTATATTAACCACCAGCATTGAGGAGAAAGTAGGGATCTTCTTCAGAGGAGTCTGGCTCCTGCCAAGGTTCACTCCTCCGGTTGTTTATGCGGTCATCTGGCTCTGGATTTTGTCTCCCACGGAGAATGGTTTGTTAAATACCTTCCGCCTCTTTCTCGGCTTAGAGACCATGGACTGGATTACCCGTCATCCCTGGGGAGTGATAATAGTGACCAATGGTTTTATTGGTGCCTCTATGGGAATGGTAATCTTCGCGGCCGCCATAAAATCGATTCCTCGAGATTATCGGTGGGCAGCCCGGGTAGATGGAGCATCCTGGCTGCAGGAGATTGGCCACATAATTCTCCCCATGATTCGCTGGCCTCTTTTGTTTATCACTGCCTATCAGACGCTGTCTCTCTTGACTTCTTATGAATACATACTTCTGATAACTCAGGGCGGGCCCTTTTATGGCTCTACGGTCTGGTCACTATATGCTTATGATGTGGCCTTTTCTAGTTACGCGGGAACTTTTGCATTTGGTTATGGAGCTGCCCTGGCTACCGTCCTGGTTGTCATTGGAGTGATTGCTTCGATGGTATATTGGCGGATTTTCAAGTTCAAGGAGATGATGGAGGAGCCAAAGATTGAAATCACTTAGAAGAGAAGATAAAGCGCCCAAGAAGTCTAACCCACCGTTAAGAGGGGAGAAGCGAAAAGTAGATTTTTTAAAAATCGGGATTTATACATTTTTAATTCTGGCATCTTTGCCTATCTTTTTGGGATTTCTCTGGTTGTTTATCGGTTCTGTGAGCAAAAGTTTAACTTACGGAATCATCCCGGAAGGTTTTTCCCTAAAAAATTGGAGGTTTCTCTGGGAAAGACCTTATCCCAGTTGGCCAGATATCTGGCTTGTTACCTTAAATACCCTGTTTCTTGCCTTTGGGGTGATGATCCTGGTGGTGGCGGTGTCGACCATGGCTGGCTATGTGATTTCCCGGATGAAATTTCCCGGAAGATCTCTTCTTCTAGCTTCCACCTTAATTTTGCATGCCTTCCCTGCTATCACACTTTTGATCGGCCTTTACTATGTGCTACGGGTATTGCACCTATTAGATAGTGTAATGGGGGTTATTCTGGCAAGGGCTGGTTTGTTTATACCTTTTGCTATCTGGGTAATGAAGGGGTTCTTCGACGGAATTTCCTGGGATATGGAGATGTCAGCTCTAATTGACGGGGCCAGCCGATTCCAGGTTTTTCGCAAGATTTTGCTTCCTATGGTGGGACCGGGGATAGCCGGAATTTCTATCTTTGCCTTCATAACCGGGTGGTCGGAGTTCATCTTCGTCATTACCTTTATCAGGAAACCTTCGGCATGGACCTTGACTTCCTATGTCAACTCTGTCATTGCTAACTGGCGATTTGTTGATTTTGGCCTTTTGGCAGCCACTTCGCTGTTCTATGTAATGCCGGTACTTCTCTTTTTTATCTTTACCCAGAAGTATTTGATGCAAATTACCGTGGGCGGTATGAAGGGGGGACGTTAAGAGGGCAGGGAAATGAAGGTAAGTCTTGAAGATTTAAGTAAACACTTTGGAGAGGTTAAGGCAGTAGAAGACTTGAATCTTGAGATCGGAGACGGTGAGTTTGTGGCCTTACTAGGGCCATCGGGCTGCGGGAAGACGACCATCCTTTTGATGATTGCTGGGATATACAAACCCACCAAAGGTTTAATTTATTTTGACGAGAGAGTTGTCAACAGTGTCTTACCTAAAGATAGAAAAATAGGCATGGTATTTCAGAGTTATGCTCTTTATCCTCATATGAGCGTTTTCAGTAATATTGTCTTCCCTTTGAGGTTGATGAAAACTGCCAAAGAAGAGATGAAAGAGAGGGCCAGGAAAGTGGCCCAATTAGTTCGGATTGAGGAACTTCTAGATAGAAAACCAGGACAGCTTTCCGGGGGTCAGCAGCAAAGGGTGGCTCTTTGCCGAGCCCTGATTAAGGAGCCAGAGATACTTCTTCTGGATGAGCCTCTCTCTAATCTGGATGCCAGACTTAGAATAATGATGAGATCGGAGCTCAAGAGGTTACAAAAGGACCTGGGTATTACTACCGTTTTTGTAACCCATGATCAACTCGAGGCTCTGACCATGGCTGATAGGGTAGCGGTAGTGAATTTAGGATGCCTTCAGCAATTCAGCGGTCCTGATGAGCTTTATAACTATCCCAAAAACTTATTTGTGGCAGGTTTTATTGGGAGCCCACCGATTAATTTCATCAATGTCTCTTTAGAGAAATCCAATGGCAGGTTTCTTTTAAAAAGCAGGGATTTGGAGATAGAGCTTCCCAAAGAAATAGGCTCAAAGGCAGAAAATAACTCTACCAGTTCTGAAGTAGTAATCGGCATAAGACCCGAACATATCAGCATTAACGAAAAGGAGGGTATAGAGACCGAGGTCTATGTGGTCGAACCTCTGGGAAGGGATATCTTAGTTAGTGCAAAACTGGGGGATTTGATGATTAAAGTCCTTACCTCACCACCCTTTAAAGCTGCTATGGGAGATAGAGTCAGGTTAAGTTTTAAGTTGGACAAAATTATGTTGTTTGATGAGAGAACTGAGAAATCGCTGTTGTTCGATAAAGATTAGAGGTTGGCGGTGGGAATGACTAAAACAGAGGATAAAAAGAACAGGGAGGAACGACTGAAAGTGGAGTAAGTACTGGTTCGATTAATCGGACGTAACAATTCCAATTCATCGGGCAAAGCGGTCAGAAGGGAGCTCTCAAGGGACGGAAGGAGGAGTACCTATTTTTGTTATCGTAGAGCTTAGCTAGAGGTATAGGAATTTCAATAATTTCTCTCAATTGTTATGAAGTAAACCTCGGCAG
>CAZIXA010000075.1:0-4437 GCA_964543295.1 uncultured Clostridia bacterium
TTTTTCTTTATGGGTCAAGCTTTCAAGAATTTACACACTTATTAGTATACCACCTGTCAATATCAGTCCTCAAGGGTACTTTTCCTTCTCTAAACTGGCTACCTCTCTTATAGATTTTTCTTTTGTGAGATCCTTAGTAGCCTCCTCATACAAAAGATGTGGAGGAGACTGCTTTGATCCTGCCTCTATCTTCCTTCTTCATCTTTCGAGGTATCTGGATCGGTTCAAATCTCAGAGAGATTTTATCTCCTTACTTCATGATCAGGATCAAGGACGATGTTATAGAGCCTATGCTGGAATATTCTCGTGAAGAGCATTCCCTGTGAGTCTGACTTTTCTAATTTCAAAAAGTGAATTGGGCCGGAAAAGTTTGATGAGATCTTTCACGTCTTAGTAGAGATCGTCAAAAGAGTTGGCCTTGCTAGTGGGAAAATTCTCTCCTACGACGGAACCTTTTTCCCCACCTTTGTCAATTACAGAGGTTGCAATTATGCCTGTAAAGAATGCAGGAGCATTCCCCTCAGAGATGATTTTCTAAAGAGTCTAGGCTATAGAGTAATCGATCTTTTAAACCATCCTTCAAAGATCATTTTAGGAAAAGAGAGGCACTCCTTTGCCATCTGTCCTAAGGATGATCTTCCCCCCTGCGTGAAAAAGAGACCATCCTTTATAGCTCTCTCTTTTTGTTTTGTTCCAAAGGAGGAAGACCAAAGACAAAGTGAGCTAGCATATATTCTCGGTTTAGAGAAAAGACTTTCCCAACAAGGACTTTATCTTAAGCTCCTCAACTCCTGTATCTCAAAGATAGATCTAACTAAAGATGAACCCTTAATCTATGTATGCTGTCCGAGGATGCCGGTTGATCTTGAGGCAAAAATTGGCTATCGAAGATCAAATCATAACCCTAATAAAAAGATTAAGGTGTTTAGTTATCAGGCGATGATCACTACCAATATTGAGCTAGAAATTGGCCTTGAGCTTCCCGTAGGCTGTATAACCAGTCCAGGAGATGAGCTAGATGGATCCTATCTTATCCCTGAAAGAGAAAAACTTATCAAAGAGCACGGGTTTCTACCTTATTTTGATATTGGTGACTGTGGTCTTGACATAAAGAAGAACTTTAGTCACATAAGGAGCACCTGTTCTATTCCTGTTATTGACTACAACCAGCGAAATGAAAAGATTGATATCAAAAGTTTAAGAAAAAGAGGCTACGATAAGAAAGGAACTCCTTTTGCTCTTTGTGGGGCATTATGCAAGCCCAATGGATATGATAAGGAGAAAAAAAGAGTATCCTTCGTTTGTCGAAAGCAATGTTTAACCTCATCCTTAGCGGTTCCCAATCCTATCGAGGCCTGTAAGTATCTGGGTACGGAATGCGGCTACTCTACCCATATGTCGATTAAGGCTCATCCCCGCCTCATCTCAGAGATCCCCAGGTGCTCAGATCGCTGGAAAAAGATTCGCAATCTTCGCTCGGCTTCTGAGCGGTCTAATGGAACTTGTAAGTCATCTGATCTAGACATTTTAGAATCTCCCCGCATTTATGGACTAGCTATGGCTTCTATCGAAGCAAGCATGGCCTGTATAACTACCCTTTTGAAGCGAGTGATGCGTTTTGTTATGGGAATTACCCTTAACCTCATGAGGTATCTCAAGACCTGGGATAGAACCTACAAGAAAAAGCTGCAAACCCCTAAGATATCAGCTTTTCTCCTTTCGGTGATCCAAAGAAAAAGATCTCCTCCCTAATACCAATCCCTTCAGATAGTTCGGTAAGTCTAGTCTCTTTCTTCTCTCTCTATGAAGGGGTTTTTTTTGTTTTGTCAAAGAGCTGCTGAGATAAGCAGGATTCTTCAGATACTCGTCCTTTTTTGCCCAACTTCTACTTTTTGTCCCAGCTTACCTGTTATCTACAAATTCCTTATCCATTTTTCAAGTGGAAAAAGGGAGTTCTTAAACCACCTCATTAAGTACTCTTTACTAAGAGCTCTTTTAGTCTTAAGAAAGACTCTATACTTGTCATATGAGCGTGAGACAATCATGAGAAAAAATCACCCACTTCAGTGAATATGGAACCATGCCGTCTTATATGTTATGACGGATTCCTATACGTTCCCCCATTCCTCAAAGACAGCTTCTATATTCTCAGGTCTAGCTCCTCCACCGAATTCACATTGGGCAATTACTCCACCACACTCATCATAAAGACAATCCTTGACTCTTCTAACTGCTTTACGGGGATCATCCGGATTCTTAGCGGGAAGAATATGCTGTCTATCTATCTCTCCCCAGAAGGTAATTTTTCCTTTGAATCTTCTCCCAATTTCCTCAATATCCATACAGAAGAGCTGCGAGTTAATGGCATCTACTCCTATCTCAATCAGATCTTCATAAATATCGATGATGTATCCATCCGAGTGGAAAAAGACAAATTTGCCTGCATTATGGATAATATCGCAATATTCTTTGTAGAGAGGTTTAAAAAAGGTTCTAAATAAAGTTGGAGATATTAAAAGTGCGTTTTGACCACCCCAATCGTCTGCCAGTGAAATTCCATCAACTTCTATCTTTGCAAATCCTTCAACTTCTGTTAAAAAGTACTTGTGTACTACATCTCTTAATGCAAAGAATTCAGGGGACTCATCGATAATATCCATATATAAATTAGGTGTACCCCTTATAAACTGCATTCTCTCGAAAGGATTAACCCATGCTCCTAGTACAAATTTATCGGTTCTTTTATGTTTTAAAAATTCATCTGCTTTCTTTAGTCTGATTTCCAAAAGTTCATAAGGAGATCTAATTTTATCTGTATCAGATAAATTCTTCATTAATGGTTCCTTTACTTCGCCGGATACACCTGCCAATACTTTATTAAAAGAACATCCCCATTCATCTGTATACATTCCTGTGTAGTTCCACATACCTCCTCCTTGTTTTTCTATAGCCCAACCTTCTAATGGGGTCCATGGAGAGTCATACTCAAAACATCCTGTTATATCCAAGGGAAATCTTGTATGGATAGCTCTTGTTTCTCTTTTATATCGATTCATGGCTATAGGGAAACTCCATAGATCTCGAGGCACCCGATCCGGATGCCTAAAAGTAATAGCTCGTTTCACTCTTTCACACGAAGTCATCTGATTTATTCCCCCTTTTGCTAGTGTGGGGAGGCAACAGTGATGATCCTACGTCATACTCCGGTCGCCCCTCCCTACACATCAGGTTCTTAATCTTTCAAATAGTTTCAACTACTTGTAATATCCTGCCAGGTCCAGAACTTTATACATCTGCTCATATGCCTCTTTCATTGCTGTCTCAGCCTCTATTTCACCAGCTACTACTCTTGAGATTTGTGTTCCGATTATATCGCACAGTTCTGGATACTCTGAAACATGAGGCATAAAGTCTGGATTGGCAAGTTCCAATGCCCTGAGTATAACTGGTACAGCCTCCGGATAGAGACTACGAAAATCTTTACTTCCTATCACAGATTTACTGGCTAAACCAGTGCGATGACCTACCAGCGTAGTACGCATTTGAATATCCTTACTGGTCATCCATTGAAGAAAAAGCCAGGCAGCATCTTTGTGTCTAGAATCAGCACTTATCCCCGCCCCGGCGGTAAAAGATTCTGAGGCATATCGTTCAGTTATCGGTATCTTTGGGCCAGCTGGGGCAAGTGCATATCCAATTTTCCCCACAATTTGAGACATCTCTGGATTTTCAATTCGGCCTACGAAGTCAGAAAAATCAAATATCATCGCTGCATGTCCAGTCACAAAGATATTTTGAACTTCTAACCAGCTATATCGGGAAACATCGGGAGGTCCGTAGTTTCTTAAAAGATCGGCAAACCACTTTACGCCAGCTATGAATTCTGGACTGGTAACTCCCGGCTTCATGTCCTCGGTAAGCCATTCTCCTCCAAAGATCCATGTCCAGGATGTTGAAATAATTGGATTATCCTCTCCTTTTACAGCCCGCATCGCTGTTCCATAGATATCGGTCATTCCATCGCCATTTAAGTCCAAAGTCAATTTTCGAGCTGCTTCTGTGTATTCATCTGTATTTTCCGGTACTTTGACTCCATATTCGTTGAATAAGTCTTTTCTATACATAAAAATACCACAACCTCCATAGTATGGGAGTCCGTAAAGTTCGCCTTTGTACCTTAATGCACCTATGATCGAAGGTACAAAGTCTTCACAGAAGTACTCGGATTTCTTGGTTGCAATTAGATCATCCAAGGGTATAACATACCTGGCGTCAGCGTATTGAGCAATTACCCAGCTTCCTATTAAGAATATGTCATAGACACCGGTATGAGAGGCCACGTCAACTAATACCTTTTCTCTTAGTGCAGGCTCGGAGAATACGTTCCAATCGACTTTTATTCCTGTAGCTGCCTCGAATTCCGGAATAAGATCTCCT
>CAZIXA010000076.1:0-3503 GCA_964543295.1 uncultured Clostridia bacterium
AAAAGAAATGTCCAGCCATTGGTTACTGGAGAGGATGGCAAAAAAGTTGTCGAAGTTGTAATAGCTGCTAATAAGTCGATTCAAACAGGTCAACCCATGGATCTTCCACTTTGAACGCAGAAAATATATTAAAGGAATATATATTGTTAGCTGCATTCGTATTATGAAGTGAGGAGTTCAGAACAAGGGAGAGAAAGAATGTCTATTAAGGTATTAGTTACCTCTACTTCTTTTGGAAAGGTGGTAAAGGAGCCGGTGGAGCTATTAAAGAAAAAAGGTTACCAGATTATCTGGAATGAACTGGGTAGACCCCTAAAGGAAGATGAAGTGAGGGAGGGAATAAAAGGGATAGATGCCTATATCGCTGGTCTGGATGAAATCACAGCAAAGGCAATTGAAGCTGCAGATAAATTAAAGGTCATCTCCAAATACGGGGCTGGTGTGGATAACATAGATATTGAGACAGCCACTAGGAGAAAAATAGCGGTAACCAACACTCCTGGCACCAATACCGAGGCCGTGGCAGACCTAACCTTTGGCTTAATTTTAGCGGTTGCTAGAAAAATACCCCAGGCAGATACAAGTACCAAAAAGGGAGAATGGAAGAAGTTTTTTGGCAGCGCAGTATATGGAAAAACGCTGGGTATAGTAGGAATGGGGGAAATTGGCAAGGCAGTTGCCAGAAGAGCAAAGGGCTTCAATATGAAGATAATTTACTGGAGTCGGCGAAGGAAGCTTGATATTGAAGAAGAAACCAGAGCGAAATATACTGATCTTAAATCCGTCCTGAGAGAGGCGGACTTTGTCAGTTTACACCTTGCTTTAACCAGTGAGACTAAAAATATTATCGGAGAAAGTGAGATAAAATTGATGAAATCTACCACTTTCTTGATAAATACCGCCAGAGGTCCTCTGATAAATGAGGATGCTCTTTACCGGTGCTTAAGGGATAGAGTAATCGCAGGAGCAGCAGTTGATTCCTATTCTGATGAACCCCCCCAGAGGAGTTCCCTCCTTTCCCTGGATAATATCATTATCACTACCCCTCATATGGGAGCTTATACGTATGAGTCAATTATGAATATGGGGATGATGTCAGTAAAAAATGTCATTGATGTGCTAAACAGAAGAAGACCAGAATATATAGTTAATCCAGAGGTATATAAGAGCTGAATATAACTAAGAGGAAGAAAAATTCCTTAATATTTATAATAACCTGAAGGAGGAAAAACTTGAAGGACGTAATGAAGCCCGGCATTATAGGCTATATTCCTCCTTACTGGGGACATCGGACGCTAAACACGGGAAATAAGAAGCTTATTTTATTTGCTATATATCCGGCAGACGCAGGACATAACTACAAAATCGTTGAAGAGAGAGGCTTTGCTAAGATTATGGTTAAGGAAAGGGGCACCCCTGTACTCAGAGAAAATCCAGGATATAGGAGAGACAAAGATGCAGGATAAATTTTGTATGTTGATTGATGGAAAACGGGTTGAGGCAGAATCAGGGGAGAATTTCGAGGTAATTAACCCTGCTACTTCTAAGGTTATCGCTAAAGTCCCGGCAGGGGGAAGAGAGGATGTTCGTAAGGCTCTTAAAGTAGCGGAAAGGGCTTTTAAAGAATGGGGAAACCTACCCCCTGTGCAAAGAGCTAAGTTTATGCATAAAGCAGCGAATTCAATCAGGAAGCATGAGGAGAAGATAAGTAGGTTGCTTACCCAGGAACAGGGCAAACCTCTTTTTGAGGCCAGGGGGGAGATAGGTGGAGCAGCCGACGCGATTGATTACTATGCTGAGGAAGCCCACCGCATACTGGGCGAGATTATTCCTACGAACTCGGCAAAGCAGCACAGCTTGGTCATTAAGCAACCCATAGGTGTAGTGGCGGCTATTGGACCTTGGAACTATCCTGTAAGCCTTTTAATCTGGAAAGTAGCTCCAGCCCTTATTGCTGGCTGTACGGTGGTAGCAAAGCCGGCCAGCTATACTCCCTTATCTGTGATAAGGACGTTTGAGTGCTTCGTAGAGGCAGGCATTCCGGTAGGGGTACTAAACCTGGTAACGGGTCCTGGCAGCATTGTCGGAGATGAGCTTGTGAAAAATCCTGCAGCTAAGAAGATCGCCTTTACTGGAGAGACGCATACAGGAAAGGAAATTATGAGTAAAGCAGGGACAAATTTAAAGAGGTTATCGCTTGAACTTGGGGGAAGTTGTCCCCTTATTGTTTGTGAGGATGCTGATTTAGAAAGTGCCGTAAAAGGGGGGATGTACAGGTCTTTTCGCAATATGGGCCAAGTTTGTAATAGCATAAATAGAATTTACGTTGACAAAGCTGTAGCCTCAAGATTTATAGAGATGTTTGTGGAGGAGACAAAAAGGCTAAAGATAGGCAACGGCTTGAAGGAGCCCGAGGTGGATTTAGGGCCGATGGCCACAGATGAGCAAAGAAAACATACTGAAGAGCATATTAAAGATGCGATAAGCAAGGGAGCAAGGGTTTTATGTGGCGGCAAGGAACCCGAAGGCGAGAAGTTCAAGAAGGGATTTTTCTTTGAGCCAACTGTTTTAACCGAGGTTAATCACGCCATGCTTATTATGCGGGAGGAGACCTTTGGTCCTGTAGCCCCTATAATGGTAGTGAATGACACGGAAGAAGTCGTAAAATTAGCAAATGACACCAGGTACGGACTGGTTAGCTATGTCTACACAAAGGATCTAAAAAGGGCAATATCCATTGCTGAGTCTCTTGAATGCGGAACAGTTGATATAAACAATGTCTCCGGTGGTGAGGTGCCCTATCCGTATGGGGGATGGAAGGAAAGTGGATTAGGATTGGAGCTCTCCCACTATGGGCTTGAGGAATATCTGGAGGTAAAACATATCCGAGTTGATATAGGACGTTAGCAGTTAGTTTATTAATAAAGAAACCATGCAACAAAGGCTCGTCTTTTTATTAGTGCCCTTAAAAGAGGATCATTTTTTATTTGAGATTCTTCCGGAATTAAGAGGAAATCTTTTGGTTAAGAGACCTTTCCAGTGGGAAAGAAGAGTCTTAACCAAGCCTCTAAGACTTGCCGAAGAGATAAAAAGCCATCCATCTCGCTTTGTGTTGAGCTTTCCCTTTAGAGTTCTTACTAAACCCTTGAGGGTGACCAAAGAGTGACACAGACATACATTAAGTCCTGAAAATTGATTGGTAAGAGGCTAGATAATTTGGAGATAACTCTCAAGTCTGTCTGATCGAGCAAGCATCATCATAGCTCGCACGTGCTAAAAAATACAACCCTAAACTCACTATAGCTAGGCGAATGTTTGTCTCATTCTCTCCATTTCTAATCCAAAAATCACTTGTATTCCTTAAAGATAGTGTATAATTAATTCTCAAATTTCGTAATTTCTTCTCATAATTACCTCACTGTGTTATAGGATTTTCCCCCCAAAGGAATTTTCAACCCAAGTTTGACAGTAAAACGCTATTTTCGGGCCTTTGATTCTCTGTA
>CAZIXA010000077.1:0-3466 GCA_964543295.1 uncultured Clostridia bacterium
TTGGAGGCACCGGACCTGCTACCATTGCTGGATCGATAATAACCTACAATGTCGAAGTAATAGCAGGAGTAGTGCTGGCAAAGCTTATAAAACCCGGTACTAGAGTACTGGTTGCAGGTACTGCGAGGGTTATGAATATGAGAACAGGAAATCCTGCTCATGGTGCCATAGAAGTTTCCTTACATAATGTGGCATTTAGCCAAATTTGGCGGAAATATGAAGTCCCCACATATGGTGTTGCTGTCGAAAGTAGCTCAAAGCAAATAGATTTTCAATGTGGCTATGAGAAGACAATTAGTGCTTTATTCGGGGCTCTATCTGGAATCAATGTTGTGCAGCTACATGGCGGTATTCATGGGGAGCTTACTTTTCATCCTGTCCAAGCTGTGCTAGATGATGACATAGCCGGTATGATAGGTCGTTTTATGGAGGGTATTAAAGTAGATGAGGATACTATGGCTACAGAGTTAATAGAGGAAGTTGGTCCAATTCCCGGATTCTACTTAAGTAAAGAACACACAAGAAAATGGTGGAAAAAGGAGCAATTTTTACCCAAGGTTGCAGATAGATCAAATTATTCCGAGTGGGTAAAAAAAGGTAAAAAAACCGCCCTTGATTATGCGAAAAAGAGAGTAAAGGAAATATTAGATAGGCATCAGCCCAGCCCTTTATCTGAAGATCAGGAAAAAGAGATAAAAAAGATACTGAAAAAAGCAAGGAAGTATTATAAAGAAAAGGGACTAATGTAGGAGATGATCCAATATGTAAATAAAATCAGGAAGTACAAAGAAAATAGGAAAAATTTAGAAAAATTACTATTACATGTCAATGAGAAGCTTAAAAGCTTCTCATATTCTTATAATTTAATTTATGGGAGAAAATATGGAGAGCGAATTTAAGGATTTCCGATTAGATGACAAAGTAGCCATTGTTACTGGAGGCAATAGAGGAATCGGTCGTGCTTGCGCTTTAGCGCTAGCACGTGCAGGTGCAAAGTTAGCTGTAGTAGGGAGGGATGTCGCTAAACTGGAAGAGACTACGAAAGGAATAAGCAAATTAGGTCATCAAGTACTCTCGATAAGAGCAGATATTACTAACCTCTCGGATATTGAAGAAATGGTCAAGAAAGTGCTCAGTGCCTTCGGACAAATGGACATACTGGTAAATAATGCTGGGATAGCCATCCAGGAAATGGCCTTGGATGTTACGGAGAAAAGTTGGGATGCTACCATGAACGTTAACCTTAAAGGTTTATTTTTCTGCACTCAGAAAATTGCCTCACACATGATAGCCCAAAAGCAAGGAAAGATCATAAATATTTCCTCTACGCTGGGCCAAGTGGGACTACCAGAGCATGCCGTCTATTGCGCTAGTAAAGCAGGAGTTGAGCTTCTTACCAAAGTATTGGCTCTGGAATGGGGAAAATACGGTATCAATGTGAATGCAGTTAGTCCTTCTTTTACCAGGACTGAAATGGCTACCCATGTTCTTGAAAATAAAGAAAAACTCGAAAGTATTCTTAATAGAACACCCCTCCATCGTTTAGGTGAATCTGTGGATATAGCGGCGGCTGTTGTTTACTTGGCTTCTCCTGCTTCTGATTATGTCACCGGACATGTTTTATTGGTGGATGGAGGGTGGACAGCTCAGTAGGCTGAATCAAAGGTCGATCTATGCATCGATAAGTAAAAAATTAACTTTAGGGTAAACGAAAATGAGATTTGAGAATAAGGTGGTCATCGTCACGGGAGGCGGGAAAGGGATCGGAACAGCTATTAGTATCGCATTTGCTGAGAAGGGGGCAATAGTAGTCATTGTAGAAATAGACATAAATAGTGCTGAAAAAGTTGCTAAGAAAATTAAGTTCCTTAATCAAGATTGTTTGGTAGTAAGGACAAACGTGGTTAACAAAGAAGAAGTTTACAGTATGGTGGCTATGGTCAAGGATAAGTTCAATCGCATAGATATTCTGGTTAATAATGCGGGAGTGTATCTAAGCAGTCCGGTTATCGATACTTTCGAACAAGACTGGCAAAAAATAATGGATGTCAACCTCAAGGGAGTCTTTTTATGTTCCCAGGCTGTAGCCAGGGAGATGATCAAACAAGGATCAGGAAAAATTATAAATATCTCGTCTATGGCAGGCAAAACTGGTCCATGTGGGGAAGGAGCTTACGCCGCCTCTAAATCAGCAGTGATTGCCTTAACTAAGACACTATCCAAAGAAATTGCTCCTTACGGGATAAACGTTAATGCTATTTGCCCGGGTTTAATCGATACAAAGATGCTAAAAGATGGGTGGAGAAAAAGATCTGGGGATAAGGGCGTTTCTCTTCAAGAGATCGAGGAGGAATGCTTGTCTAAAATTCCCTTGGGAAGACTAGGAACATCAAAAGACATAGCTAACCTGGTACTATTCTTGGCTTCTGAGGAAGCAAGTTATATCACTGGTGAATCTATAAATATTACTGGTGGTTTCCCCGCAATATAGTTCAAGTGATTCATCGGTATCTAAGAGGAGAAATAAATGTTGAGAAAAATCAAGAAAAAAGTATTTATTACCGGTGGAAGTGGATTAGTGGGAAGTAATTTGGTCCATTTGGGAAAAAAGAAATATCATACAACCTCAACCTATTTCTCTTTTCCCTGTTTTTTGGAAGAGTGTCAGATGGAAAAGGCCTCTCTCACTGATAACGAAGAATGTGAGAGGATATTGATCAAGTATGAGCCAGATTTTGTAATTCATAGTGCAGCTTATACTGATTTAGCAGGTTGCGAAACAAATAAAGATAGAACTTGGCAAATCAATGTTAGAGCAACGAAAAATATAGCCCAAACCTGTGAGAAGATTGGGGCTAAGTTAGTGTACATATCTACAGATTGGGCTTTTGATGGCAAAAAAGTAGGTAAATATACTGAGGAAGATCAACCTTCTCCTATTAATTGTTATGGCCAGAGTAAATTAGAGGGAGAAAGAGTTCTTTCTAAAAATGGAAATTGGATAATAGCACGAATCGCCAACGTTTACGGATGGAACTATGCTGTTTCTACCAAAAACCCTCTAGGGAACCATAGTCTTTTTCTTAATCGAAACAGTTGGGCTGTTCAAATTTTGCATAAATTAATGAAGGGAGAAATTGTAAAGATGCCCCAGCAAATATATCAAACTCCCACACTGGCCAGTGATTTAGCAGAGAAGATATTTCAAATGTGTGAGATGGATATTAAAGGTTTGTTCCATGTTTGTGGAACTACTTGTGTAAATCGTTATGAGTTTGTTATTCAAATGGCAAAAATATTTGGCCTAGACCCCGACTTGCTGAAACTAGGAACTCTCAATGATTTGGTTACAACATGGGGAGTGGACGTAAAAAAGCTCCCGTATTTCTCCCGGACCATTCCCTCAAACGCTTGTTTGGACACTACTAAGCTAAAAAAAACTCTGGGGAAAGCATTAATGGGATTA
>CAZIXA010000078.1:0-3428 GCA_964543295.1 uncultured Clostridia bacterium
TTGATGATGAGACTTTTTTTTCTGGTTCCAGCAGTTGCCCGCGAAAGAATGGCCGTAGGGGTGATCTCAAAACTTTTTTGACGCATAAACTCGCCAAAACCGGGGATTTCCTTTTCTACTACTTCTCTCGTGGCCTCAGGAGTAACATCACGGAAAGACACCCCTGTTCCTCCGGTAGTTAAAACAAGATCTACCTTTAGTTCATCAACTGCTTTTTTAATGGCCTGACAAATAGAGTTCTTCTCATCCAGAATAATTTCATATTTTATTACCTCACCCAGGCTCTCTATCATTTGCCTGATAAGAGGTCCACTTTTATCCTCTCGCTTTCCCTCTGAACACTTATCACTTACTGTGATTATACCGATCTTCATTGTTTTATCCTTATCTTATCACCTACCTTTACTTTCCCTCCTTTTAGAACTTCGGCAAAGATTCCTTCTTTGGGCATGATGCATTTTCCCACTTTTTTATAAATGGCACACCAGGTATGACACTTTTTTCCAATCTGGGTCACTTTTACTTTTACCTTTATTTTGTTCCCAATCTCGATTTGGTCACCTACTCTTAGCTTAGCTAAATCCAGGCCTTCGGTGGTGATATTCTCAGCAAAATCGCCTGGTTTAAATCCCTCGTCTTTTGATTTTTTAATCTTGGGGCATTTATTCTGAGATTTAATCCTCTCCCAGGAAAGAAAACTTACCTGTCGGTGCCACCTCCCGCTGTGAGCATCCCCTAAAAGACCCCAGCCTTCCTTTAAGTAGCCCTCCTTCACTGGCAGTTTAGAAACTCCCTTGGCTTGACTCTGGTTAACCGAGAAAACTCTCCCTATCATTTCATCCATTTTTTCTGACAAAATCTCCGCTTCTTCCCCCGCTCTTCTTTATGAGTCTTATATAAGAAATCTCGATGGTTTTGTCCACTCCCTTGCACATATCATAGATGGTTAAAGAGGCAACCGCGACAGCAGTTAAGGCCTCCATCTCTACCCCGGTTCTATCTACTGCGCCTACCTCGGCTTTTATCTCAATTTCATTTTCCCCTACATCAAAATCTATTTTTGAGTGGGTAATCCGCAAAGGATGGCACATAGGAATAAGCTCAGGTGTCTTTTTCACAGCCAGGACTGCCGCCACCCTGGCACAATTGAGTACATCCCCTTTGGGAATTTTTCCAGCTCTGATAAGCTCGACAGTCTTACGGGAAAGGAGAACCTTTCCTTTAGCTACGGCCTCTCTTTTAGTAATCCTCTTCTCTCCTACATCAATCACCCTAGCCCCCTATTTGAAACATATATTTATTCGTCTGATAAAGTGACGCTGGTCCTCCTTTTGATTTTTCGTTCATAGCCAAATCAAATGAGGCCTTAATTTCATAATCCCTATTTTTTCTTTGTAGGGATTTCTTGAGGTCAATTTCTACATTTGAAAATAGGCAAGGTCTGAGCTTTCCCGTGGCGGTAAGCCGCAGTCTAGTACACTCGTGACAAAATGGTTGGCTTATAGGACTGATAAAACCTAAGACTAACTTGGTATGATTAGTCTTAAAATAGCGGGCTGGTGAGCAGTTGGAGAAAAAGGGCATAGGTTTCAGAGCTTGCCATTTTCTCTCTATGATTTCTTTTACTCTCCCATTTGAAAAATACCAGCCGTTCTGCTCTGATCCATAGGTAGACATACACTCGATGAAACGGACAATTAAGCTTTTTTCACGGGCAAAATTGACAAAATCAAGAATCTCATCCTCATTAATCCCTTTCAGAATCACTACGTTAATCTTAATTGGCTCAAGTCCTTCCTCTCTGGCAATTCTTATTCCTCTTAGTACCTGGAGTAGGTTGTCTTTACCGGTGATTCTGGCGAATTTTTTCCGGTCCAGACTGTCCAAACTCACATTGACCCGGGAAAGTCCTGCCTTTTTCAAGAGATGAGCAAACTCTGCCAGCCTTACCCCATTGGTAGTCATAGGTAGATCCCTTATTCCCTTTATCCCACTGAGCATTTTTACCAGATCAATAATGTTATCTCTCACCAATGGCTCTCCACCGGTAACCCTTACCTTCCTTATTCCCCACTCAACAGCCAAACCAACTATGGTACTTATTTCTTCAAAGCTTAACAGCTCTTCTTTTTTGACTTGTCTCACCCCCTTGGATGGCCTACAGTAAAGGCAGTTTAAATTGCAACGGTCAGTAACAGAAAGACGCAGATAATTAGCCTTCATTTTAAGAGTTCCACGAAAACTTCCTTTCCTTCTTCTATTCTTTCTACCTCTCCAGGCAAGATGAGGAATCCATCAGCCCATACCATTGATTTTAAGACTCCAGATTCTTGAGAGGGAGCAGGAACTGCCAGGTAGCCATCTCCTTCCTTGACTAATTTAACCCGGATGAATTTTTTCCTCTTGGCCCGGCTTGAAACTGTTTTTTTAAGAATAGCTCTCACTCTTATTCTTTGCCAATCATGTCGGCCCAGCATGGAGAAAATGGCCGGACGCACTAAATTTTCAAAATTGACCATGGAAGACACCGGATAACCTGGTAAGCCAAAGACCAAAGTATTTTTCCTTATGCCAAAAAAGGTGGGTTTTCCTGGCTTTACGGCCACCTTCCAGAACATCATCTTTACTCCTGCTTCGCGTAAAACATCTGCCACCAGATCGTAATCTCCCACCGAGACCCCACCGGAAAGAATGAGAAGCTCATATGATAATCCCTCTTTAATCCTGGCTAAGAGATCCTCTTTTTTATCCCGAGCAATGCCCAATCGGTAAGGTTCACCTCCACTCAGGAGCACCTGGGAAAAAAGAGCAAAACTATTGCTGTCATAAATTTTTCCTTTTTTTAAAGTCTTGCCCACCTCTACCAACTCGTCTCCAGTAGAGACGATAGCCACTCTAGGTCTAGTTCTTACCAGAACATTTTTCCTGCCCAGGTTTGCCAGCATAGCCACCTCTGCCGGCCGAATCAAGCTACCCTGAGGTAGAATAAGCTCTCCTTTTCTCACATCCTCTCCGGCAAAACTAACGTTTTCCTCACCGCTAACTCTCGAGAAAATCTTCACCTCTCTTTCTTGTTTTTCCGTATCCTCTACCATTACTACCGCATCGGCACCTTGGGGCATGGGGGCCCCGGTCATAATCCTCACTGCCTTACCACGCCTCACTCTTTTCTTTGTACTATAACCTGCCGGAAGGTCAGCTATTACTTCTAAGACTGCCGGGGTTTTTTTACTGGCAGAGCTAGTGTCTCTTGAAATCACCGCATAGCCATCCATGGCCGCTCTATCAAAGCCTGGAATATCAAAATCAGCACGGACATCTTCAGCTAACGTGCGGCCCAGGGAAGATAAAAAATTCACTCTTTCCGTCGGCAAAACCTTGACCTGGGATAGGACAATCTCTAGCGCTTCTTCCAGCTCAATCATTTA
>CAZIXA010000079.1:0-3373 GCA_964543295.1 uncultured Clostridia bacterium
GGCAAAAAATATTACTACTTTAGTCAGGTCAGCCAGACTTTTTCAGAGGTCTCAACCTCCATCACTTGACAAAGAGAGATAAAGTAAAGTATAATAACATTAAGGGGAAGTGAAATGTACGCTCACAAGTGGCTGGGTAGGATGGGGATTAGAAAAATGGGGGTAGGAGTGATAATTTTTTATCAACTATGCATCTCTCCATTTCTTCCTCCCTCCTGCAGGTTTTATCCTACCTGCTCAGATTACTGCCGAAAGGCCCTAGAAAAATACGGCTTATTGAAGGGGGGCTGGCTGGGTATAAAGAGGCTGATAAGGTGCCATCCTTTCAACCCGGGGGGTTATGATCCGGTAAAGTAAGAGGAAAAATTCATGGAGAAAAACATTATTCTGGCCATAGTTTTGTCAGTGTTAGTACTGGTAATATGGCAGTTCATGTTTGGTCGTCAAATTACTCCACAAAAGGAAGTAGAAAAACCTTCGCCGGCTCCAGAGGAAAGAATTCCCCTTCCCCAAATTCCACCTCCCTCAGAAGCAGCTGAGGAATTGGTTTTAGAAAACGATTATTTGAAAGTTACCTTTGTCTCAAGAGGAGCCAAGATCAAGTCCTGGTATCTAAAGAGGTCTAAGAAAGAGTTAATAGCTCCTGAGAGGTTCGGGTTGGGCTTAAATCTGTTTTTACCGGAGGGGATAGAAATAGATCTGAATGGAATGGATTTTCAGTCCACATTGGATAAAACCACGAAAAAAGCCGTCTTTGAATGGCAGGACCCCGAAAGAGGATTTAAGGTAGTTAAGACCTTTAGACTTTCCCAGCACGGAGAATATGGACTATGCAGCATTGAAACGGGAGATCTTCCTCTAGGCAGTGAATACCACCTGACCTGGCCAAAAGGTATCGGTACAAAAGGCAACCGTATAGAACAATTTGCTTTTTTCAAGGAAGAGCTTCAAGAACAATTCAAGCAAGGAACCAGCCAGGATTATGGTCGGGGAATAAAATGGATGGGGCTGCGGCAAAAGAAGGATCTAATAATACTTGCCTCTCTAAACCAACCTCTGGGAGGGATGTTTAAAGATAATTATTGGGGACTCAAGGATGGGCGACGCCAGAGTAGATGGATAATCTATGCCGGTCCGGGGAATGTCTTCAAAGTCAGATTAGCTAACCAAACAATAAAAGAGTTAACCGGGCAAGATTATCATCTATCTTCCGCAGTCAAAGTCAGTACCTGGGGCTATCTTTCCGTAGGGCTGGGAAAAGTTCTTCTCTTCTTTTATAGCTTCACTCATAACTATGGAATAGCCATCATTCTTTTGACTCTCCTCATTTATGGAGCTTTGTCTCCTCTAACTTTCAAGCAGTTTGAATCGATGCAGAGAATGCAGGTTGTGCAGCCTGAACTAAAGGCTATTCAAAAGAAATTCAAGAGTGATCCCAAGCGGCTGCAGATAGAGATGATGAAGGTGTATAAAAAGCATAAAATTAATCCCATGGCCGGATGTCTTCCTATGATAGTTCAACTACCCATTATCTTTGTCCTCTACCGGGTTCTTCTTGATTTTCCTTTTTCCGAAAATCCCTCCTTTTTGTGGATAAAAGACCTGGCTAAACCCAATATCCCTCTACTTTTAGCGCTAGGAGGAACCATGTTCCTCCAGCAGAGAGTTTCCCAAAAAGCCCAATCGGCTGCTCAACAGGAAGGGTTGGCTAAAATGATGCAGTTTTTCCCCATTTTCATTATAGTTATGTTATGGTCGCTTCCTTCCGGGGTAATGCTCTACTGGTTTACCTCTACCCTTATCTCTATAGTTCAACAGTTTTTTATTGCCAGAAGACGGATCCTGCCTAGCCCGGCTAAGACGTGAAGATGAGTTTGGAAGATACCATCGCCGCCCTTTCCACCCCTGTAGGTGAATCCGGGATTGGGATTGTGCGAATGAGTGGAGGAAGCTCTTTTTCCATAGCTAAGAAGATATTCCGACCTCCTCGAGGAAAGAAGATTGATTGGACCTCCTCTTTTAAAACCCACTATGGATGGATAATTGACCCTGAGGCCGAAAAGCTTGTAGACGAGGTACTGCTTACCTTAATGCGAGCTCCCAAAACTTATACCCGAGAAGACATTGTAGAAATTAACTGTCATGGAGGTCCCATTCCTTTAAGAAAATCTCTTGAACTCACCCTAAAATTTGGGGCTCGTCTGGCTGAACCGGGTGAATTTACCAAAAGAGCCTTTTTAAAGGGAAGAATTGATCTTTCTCAGGCAGAAAGTGTGTTAGATATAGTTCAGGCAAAGACAGAGAAAGATTTAGAGATAGCCATGCATCAGCTAAAGGGGGATTTATCCTGGAAGATTGATAAAATTAAGAAAAAAATGGTTGATCTTCTCTCATATTTGGAGGCGGAGATAGACTTTGGCTATGAGGATATTGTGCCGCTGTCGAGCAAAGAGAAAGAGAGCCGATTCAAGCAGATTCTAAGAATGATCGATTCTCTATTAGAAATCGGTAAGACAAGCAGAATCTACCGAGAGGGTTTAAAGGCAGTGATTATAGGAAAACCCAACGTTGGTAAATCAAGTCTTTTGAACACTCTTCTTCAGAAAGATAGAGCCATCGTCAGCCGGTCTCCTGGAACCACCCGTGATACTATAGAAGAGATGATCATCATCAAGGGATTTCCTTTGTGGATAATTGACACAGCAGGACTTAGAGAAGTCGAAAGACAGGTTGAGAAAGAAGCAGTGAGAAGGACCCGGGGCAAAATTGAGGAGGCTAATATAATATTGCTGATGGTGGATGGGAGTGGATCTCTGGGCCAAGAAGACGAGTCTATTTTTAGAGGGATAGAAAAAAAGAAGACATTGGTAGTTATAAATAAGTTGGATTTGCCCCAGAAAGTTGACAAGGAAAGAATTAGATATTTTTTTCCCTGCCAGCAAATGGTGGATATTTCGGCAACTCAAGAGATTAATCTAGCCCAACTCAAAGAAGAAATAGCTAACTTTGCCTTAAAAGAAGCAACCCTTCCTACTTCTAACCCCCTTATCATAACCTTGAGGCAACAATGTGCTCTTGAACTCACAAAACAAAATGTAAATAGGGCACTTGGCGGCTTAAGGAAGAAATTTTCGGAAGAATTAATAGCCTTTGATTTAAAAGAAGGAATCTCCCGCCTGGGAGAGATTACCGGAGAAGTGGTGGCCGAAGAGATTCTGGACGAGATATTCTCCCATTTTTGCATTGGGAAGTGAGAGCCCGCCAATGAGCAACTTATCTTCGTCACCATATCAATTTTTTTTTAGAAACTGCAAGCGCCTCAAGATACTCGAGGGGGGAAATAGGGCTTCGCCGATTCCTTCGGAATTCCCCC
>CAZIXA010000080.1:0-3102 GCA_964543295.1 uncultured Clostridia bacterium
TCGACATTGTAGGTTATTATCGATCCAGCAATGGTAGCAGGTCCGGTGCCTCCAATTATTGTACCGCTTCCCACCATTATAGGAAACCCAGCTTCAACAAATCTAAAAAGGGACTCAATTGCATCCTCATAATAAGCTAAGGGTGATGAAGCTAGAGACATACCCATAATCTCTATCCCAATAGCCTTTGCCATTTCTATAGTAAACATCTCACAATTTTGCTGATATCCGGTAAACAAAACTTTAGTCGAATTTCTAATTCTACTTGCAACTCCTTCTGGCATACACATAACCGGGGGAATCCCTTGCAAATTAAAGTAGGGTGTGTAGACAGTAAACAGGTGAAGGTTATCCAATGCATCCAGAACTTTTACCGCATCATCATACTCTTTTAAAGTGGGTGGTCGAGACTTCCAAGTATCTAAATCTACGGTTTCCATTCCAGGCATTGGACAAAAGTAGGTGACATTGCCACCTATGGTTAGGTCATTTTTTGGCTCTCTGGCTTTAAGATGAAAAACGCTAGGACACCTACGCAGGCATTCTTCTACCAAAGCCCCAGGAATCCTTACTCGCATTTTATTATGATCGACCTGACAGCCAGCATCATTAAAGACTTTCAAAGCTCTTTCGTTTTGGATTCTGACTCCCGTGACTTCTAGAACCTCCAGAGTCGCTCGATGAATAGCTTCAACTTGTTCATCTGTTAATATTTGGAGTGGTTTTATATTACGGGTAACACCTTTTAGAGACAATTCTTCCATCTCCTCGTAACTCTAATTATGTTACCTTGCTAATGCATTCCTCAAGCACTAAAAGGGCTTGATGTATCTCATCTTCAGTTATGGTGAGGGGTGGCTTTATTTTGATCACACTGCCCTCTCCATACCAAGTGGTGCCAAATATGACTCCTCTTTCCAAAGCCATCGTCATTATTTGTTTGGTTTCCCCACTGTTGATTCTTTAGTTTCTCTATTTTTGAGGTAGTTTAAGAACTCCTCCCTCTTTATTTTTGGGCTACTTCAACCCACCAAGATTCCAAACAACCCACCTGACAAAGTAATTTCGTGACTATTTAGGCACTCCCGTATCAGCTCAAATACACAACTTAATCCAATCCTGAAAAAAGTGATCATTTTTTGGATTAGCTGGACTCTCTTTTCTTTTTATGCTACCCTTGAGTCATGGAAAAAACCATGATTATTCAAGGACGAGAAGTAAGTTCTAAAGATGTCGAATTTATTCGAGAAATGATCAAGGTCAATCCTTCTTGGGGTCGCACCCGGCTTTCTAAAGAGCTAGTGCTCCTCTGGAACTGGCGAGCAGCCAACGGTCAACTTAAGAATATGGCCTGCCGCACCTTCCTTTTGAAGTTAGAAAGACGAGGCTATCTTACCTTGCCTCCTCGCCTGTACTCTTACCGTAAAGTCCGAAAAGAGGCTCCCTTCTCCCTATGTTCCCCATAAGACTACCCTGATTGCTAGCAGGCTTGATCGCCTTCTTCCCCTCAAGATCCAGGTAGTTAAAGAGAAAGATCCTCTCAAACTCTTCAAATGTCTGCTTTCTTCCTACCGTTACCTGGGGTTTAGCAGGATTGTAGGAGAAAACATGAAGTATCTGGTCTTTGATGAGAAAGATAATCCCGTGGCCTGTCTTCTCTTTGGCTCAGCGGCCTGGAAGACTCTTCCCCGAGATAACTTTATTGGCTGGGATGAGGCAATGAGAAAAGCAAACCTTCACCTTCTCACCAACAATATGCGGTTTCTGATTTTGCCCTGGGTTAAGGTGCCTCATCTAGCCAGTCATATCTTAGGAAAAGTGGCCCGGCGAATCAGCTCTGATTGGATCAAAAGATACCATCACCCTATCTATATGCTGGAGGCCTTTGTCGAAAAAGAGCGCTTTCGGGGTACCTTTTATCAGGCTGCCAACTGGATCTATGTCGGCGAGAGTAAAGGGCGCAGTCGTAATGATCGCTACAAGACTCTCAAGGTACCAATCAAAGATATTTATCTTTATCCTTTGGTAAAAAGGTTTCGAGAAAAAAAAGAGTGTTTAACCTGTCCCCTAGCTGTACCTAACCCCATAAAGGACTGTAGGTATCTTAAAAATGAGTGTGGCTACTCCACCCATGTCTCCATTAAGGCTCATCCCCGTCTTATCTGTGAGATCCCGAGGTGCTCAGATCGATGGAAAAAGATTAGAAACCTTCGCTCGGCCTCTGAGCGGTCTAATGGAACTTGTAAGTCATCTGATCTAGACATCTTAGAATCTCCCTGCATCTATGGACTAAGCATGGCTTCTATTGAAGCAACCATGGCCTGTATAACTACTCTCCTAAAACGGATGATGCGTTTTGTTATAGGAATTACCCTTAACCCCATGAGGTATCTAAAGACCTCCCGATAAATCCTATAAGAAAAAATTAGAAGCTCCTATGGTGCTGGCTTTTATCCTTTCGGTGATCCAGAGAAGAAGATCTCCTCCCTAATACCAATTCCTTGAGATAATTCAGTAAATCTAGTATCTTTCCCGTCTCTCTACGAAGGGGTCTTTTTTGTTTTGTCAAAGATCTGCTGAGATAAGTAAAATTCTTCAGATATTCGTTCTTTTCTGTTCAACTTCTACTTTTTTTCTCCCAACTTACCTCTTATTTCCAGATTCTTTATCCACCTTTCAGTAGAAAACGGGGGTTCTTAAACCACCTCATTTAGTAGTAATAGCCTATAACTGCTTTAACCTCTTTAAAAAAACATTTGCCAGGCCACTGGAAAAAAGAATCTCTTGAAACAGTTAAGGAGCAGCTAATCTGTCATGGTGTTCAGATAAAAGAGAAAGATGACAAAATTTGGACTATTAGAATAAATGAAAATCATCAATATAAGCAGGAAACAGTGAGCATTTACAAGATTATTAAGAACAGAGCTTACCGAAATGTTTCAACCCTTATGGGACCGGAGAAAGAAATTAATTAGGGATTTCCGTTAATTTAATAACGTTACAAACCACTAGATGTGCCACCGCAGGAATGTGGATGAGCTTTATCCGATACTTTACCCATTTTATTTTCCTCTTAACCCTTTTGGTTCTTAGATGGGTGAC
>CAZIXA010000081.1:0-3070 GCA_964543295.1 uncultured Clostridia bacterium
CTAAGCCAATGAAGAACTTCAGATAATTTACACACTAAACTTTACACGACCTATTGACAAATCGCCTCTTGTATTGGTAAAAGGATAGAAGCCGAGATCTTTCTTTAGGAAAGGCTCTTTGGTGCTTAAGATTGATCTTAACGTTGACGGAATTTAGCTTTCTTTGAATCTCTTTTAAGGAAAAGGGAGTGAGATCTTTCAAACGATCTCTCCTTGGAGGGCAAGCTCTATCCTACAACAATAAGGCTTGCCCTCGGGGTAGCTATTTTTCTTCAATGCCTCTTTAGGCTCTTTAAGAAGCTTTATTCGCTCTTTGAGTTCGTTAATAATTACTCTCAATAAGGCTCGCCAACGGCCGTCGGGAAATTAGCTTCCCCGGCTACTGGAAGAACTTTACCCTTTATCGCCTAAGGCGTCCCGAAATCTCTTTACCAAGGGCAGGAGATAAATATCCTTGATCGGCACCTTGAGTCTTCTGTAGCGGTCGTTGCGACTGCGCCCTTACTCTGGCCGACATAGATCCAGTTGGCGGCTTGATAAGAGGTACCCCGGAAGCGCTCTTTTTCAACAAAGGTCTCCAAGAGATAGATAGGATGCTGGTACCTTTCTATCCAGTCGGAGCTGATACGCCGGGCCACTTTTCCTAAGATATGACTGGCTAGATGAGGTACTTTAACCCAGGGCAAAATCAAAAACCGCATGTTGTTAGTGAGAAGGTGAAGGTTTGCTTTTCTTCTTGCCTCATCCCAGCCAATAAAGCTATCTCGGGGGAGAGTCTTCCAGGCCGCTGAGCCAAAGAGAAGGCAAGCCACTGGATTATCTTTCTCATCAAAGACCAGGCATTTCATGTTCTCTCCGACAATCCTGCTAAACCCCAGATAATGGATGGTAAGAAGAAAGCAGGCACTTGAAGAGCTTGAGAAGATATTTCTCTTTAACTACTTCGATCTTGAGGGGAGTAAGGCAGTTAAGCTCGCCAGCAATCGGGGTAGTCTTATGGGGAACGTAGGGACAAGAGGCTTTCCTCGGGGTTTTGCTGTAGGAGTATCGACGAGGAGGCAAGGTGAGATAGTCTTTCTTTTCTAACTTCAAAAGGAAGGTGCGGCAGGCCATATCCTTGAGTTGACCGTTGGCTGCTCGCCAGTTCCAGAGGAGCACTAGCTCTTTAGAAAGCCGGGTGCGACCCCAAGAAGGATTGACCTTGATCATTTCTCGAATAAATTCGACATCTTTAGAACTTACTTCTCGTCCTTGAATAATCATGGTTTTTTCCATGACTCAAGGGTAGCATAAAAAGAAAAGAGAGTCCAGCTAATCCAAAAAATGATCACTTTTTTCAGGATTGGATTAAGTTGTGTATTTGAGCTGATACGGGAGTGCCTAAATAGTCACGAAATTACTTTGTCAGGTGGGTTGTTTGGAATCTTGGTGGGTTGAAGTAGCCCAAAAATACAGAGGGAGGAGTTCTTAAACTACCTCAACTAAAATAGATGAGGTGATTGTAGAGAAATCTTAGGATGTTGAGGATAATATTTTGGTTTTGAATATAGAAGATCTAGTAGGAAGATCAACAAGGAGGTAAGAAGTGACCAGAAGAGAGAGATTTTTAAAGATTGCTCATTTTGAACTAACTAATGAAGTTTTTCTGTCTTCCTGGCATCAATGGTTCTGGTATGATGTTCTAAAGCGGTGGGTTAAGGAGGGAGCTCCAAAACGAATTCTCCAAGATGATTATAGAGCTGAGTATTTTGGCTTTGATAGAGTAGAAGCTGTTGCAATTATTTCCAATGTAATGTGTTTGGGGGAATCTTTTGGACCTCCTTACCCTCCCCCTTTTGTGCCTTTGTTTGAAAGAAAAGTCTTGAAAGAAGATGAACGCCATAGAACATTAATTGATGAGGGTGGAAGAAAAATTTTAGAGTATAAAGATCAGCCAGAGAGAATGCCTGAATGACTAGAATTTCCAGTAAAGACAAAGAAAGACTGGGATGAGGTAAAAAAGCGACTGGATCCCAACTCTGTAGAGCGATTTCCGGCCTGGTGGGAAGATAAGGTAAAATGCTGGAAACAAAGAGATTATCCTTTGGGAATAAGTGTAGGGAGTTTCTTCGGATTGTTAAGAGAAATGGTCGGAGTGGAAGACCTGTGTGTTATGTATTACGATAATCCGAGTTTGGTTCACGAAATGGCTGAATGGCTGGAATATTTTGAACTAAAGATATTGGAAAAAGCATTACCTGATGTTCAATTTGACTTTGCTTTTTTCTGGGAGGATATGGCTTATAATAAAGGTTCCTTAGTTTCTCCTAAGATCTTCCGGGAATTTATGATGCCGCACTATAAGAAAATAACCGATCTTTTACGGAGTCATGGGACAGATATTATCCTGGTAGACTCAGACGGTAACACCGAAGAGTTAATTCCTCTTTGGATAGAAAGTGGACTCAGCGGTCACTATCCTCTGGAGGTAACTGCGGGCTTGGATGTGGTTAAATTGAGGAAAAAATTTGGTAAAAATTTCATCCTCATAGGTAACATAGATAAACGAGCTCTGATAAAAGGAAAACGCCCCATAGATGAGGAGTTAAAGAGAAAAGTGCCTTATCTAATCTCTCAAGGGGGATACTTTCCGGCTGTGGACCATTTTACGCCCCCAGAGGTATCTTTCGAAAACTACATGTACTTTATTGAATCTTTAAAGAAAATGGGCTCATAGTAAAGCTGAATCTGCTAATAAATGAGGGTAGATTGTTTTAAATGACCATGGTTCAATCTTTTGTGAAGCTGTCTAGTTCTGGTATAATGTTGTGTTAGGTGGCTGCTCTTTGATAACAGAGATAATAGGTTGATAAGTTGTATAATAGTAAGCCTCCGGTAGAATAGGTTGTTAATTAACCAACAAAATATTTTACTCTACCAGGAGGCAAAAATGGTTGGTACAAATAGGGGTTTGCATAGCCTTAGTGGTAAGCCCCGTGGTTCGGGTTAATGGTTTTGACTTCGCAGTAAAACCTTGCATATTTTAAACGTAGATGGTGGGTGGACTGCAATTTGAAAAACGGTAAGATAA
>CAZIXA010000082.1:0-2862 GCA_964543295.1 uncultured Clostridia bacterium
CAGGTATTTGAGCATGAGTTACTTTCGCCAGCTCTGCAGCGATATTTAAGGCAGGACAGCATGAATATCGATAATCATATTTTTCTTCCGTTAGAACTTATCAAAACTCGCACTGACTTTGCCGGCTTTTACCCTTTCTAGCGTCTCCGCGACACCCTCGACAAATATTTGGTTGCCTATCAATAGAAGTGCGCACCGGTCTTGACACAAGCATAATCTTAGAGCACTTATTTTTTCAGTATCTCTTTATTCACTAAGTTATGGAGTGTTCTACCTTTTGAGTTGGCTACTGAATTATTAGTGGCCATGGTAGCTATGGTATCGATGAGAAGACAAAGTAGATCATCTATGGGGTCGTATGAGCTTATTTTCAAAGGTCTCTAGTTATATCTCTATTCCCAAAATATGGCCAATTCTTCAAGCCTTTTCCTTGGTATTTTTCCTGTTTTTTTATCCCATTTATGTAGCTCGTAATACTCATCTAGCATTTTACCCCATTTTTCTCTATCGAGTTTTTCACCCTTAAAGGGTCCTGTCTTTACAGGATCAGTCATGAGCCTCTCGGGAGGATAATCATCCATTCTTCCAAAATCAGTATAGATCTGGTTAAAATACTTCTCAAGAGTCACTATTCTCTCCCCAGTTTCTATCAATTGTTCAACCGTGATTTCTTTTCCGAGAAAAGCACTGCATAATTCGGTATAGTCTTTTATTCCCGGGAGATCAGGGCTACCCCATTCACTGATCAAGCTACACAAGCCAAGGGAATCGCAAAGCGCCATTTCCCTTTCAAAATACACCACAATCTTAGCCTTACCTTCATAACTTAACTGAACCCCAGCTGTTGGCACACCATAATATTTCTTTCCATCCTCGTCAGTCATACCTATTGCCTCTGTCTGGGGACATCCTCTTGTATGAGTTCCAGCCCTAGGTGAAACCATAACCCCAAGAGCCCATCCCTTTAATGTTCTAACAGGTTCTTTAAGATCTTGGCCTTTAACGTGAACACAGTATTTTCCTGAATTTCTTCCAAGTTTTTCTGAAGCCTTCCTGCAACCTCCTGAGAGAAGGCTTCCCAATCCTTCTCTCAGGGCAATCTTTTTCAAAAGGATCATCAGTGTTTTATCATTACCCCAATTAAGCTCTAATCCATCCGTGTCATTTCTATCAATGATTCCCTTTTCATAACACTCATATGCCCAAGAAATTACTCCAGAAGTACTATCAATATCTAATCCATATCTGTTACACATCTCCTGAGCTTTATGCACGACAGCTGGGTCATATATATCAAGTTTATATGAAAAATCCCAGAAAGCATTTGCTTCGCAACTAGCAGTTTCAGTCCCTTCATAGGGGCCGTCAGTTACTCTTCGTAAAAAGCCACAGTTTACAGGGCATCCGAAACACGTCTTAATCTTTTTCGACTTAATATTAGACCAATTCTCTGGAAAAATTCCTCTATTTTTATCCAGATCTACATAACTATCCTGAAAATTTCTAACAGGGTTCCAAGATAATCTATTGGTGGATGGAAGCCAAAATGTAGTCCCGTCTTTTTTTAACGCTTTCCCCATCTTTGTTTTCAAAGTCTTCTTATTCATTTTACAAGATTTATTCTCAAATCTCTCAATCTCACAAGGAACAACTTTCCCAGTTCCTTCTACTCCTATTGCTTTCAGATTTTTTGAACCCATCACGGCACCCATTCCACACCTTACTGCTGCTCTATACTTATCGATTATAATCGAAGCACTATTCACCAAATTTTCTCCGGCAGGTCCTATATCAATAACTGAAATATTTTTACCATGTTTCTCTTGAATAATATCTTGTGCTTCCCAAGTTATTTTGCCCCATAAATCTTTTGCATCCAAAATAACTACATCTTGATCCTTAATTAATATATATATACTGGCTTCTCCGCTTTTCCTTCAATAACTATATTATCCCATCCAGCGAATTTTAACTGAGATGCAAAAAACCCACCACCATTTCCTGAACCTACACCGTTATTAAAAGGACTAATAGTATCAATCTGTACTCTACAAGCGCCAGGAGCAGAGGTACCGACTAACAGACCAGTACCAATAACTATTTTATTTTCAGGATCGAAAGCTTTCGTGCCTTTAGCAACTTCATTAAGTAGGATCCATCTATTTATACCTCTACCACCAAGAAACCTATCGATATATTCATCATTCTTTTCCTCAACGGATATTTTTCTGCTTGTTAAATTTATTCTAAGAATTCTTATCTTTCTCACATCTTCCCCCTGAGAACCAAAAGTAAATCATCTTTTACCGCAATGCCCGCCAGTTCTACTGGCGGGATGAATGGCTAGGGGTTATAAGGGAACAAAGTCCCCTTATTCTTGCAGTTGACGATGCCCCACAGCAGAGCTGTGGGGTCATTCACTGTATACCTAATAGTTCCTTTGCTATGTCCGGTGCTTCTGGTGCTGTTGCCCCATATCCGTTTACCCCAATGCTTTTTGCAAACTCTTCAGTTATAGCACCTCCACCCACCATTATCTTCACTTTATCTTTAAGCTTTTCTTTTTCTAAGACTTCTATAACTTTTTTCTGCATGGGTGCGGTTGTAGTCATCAGGGAAGACATGGCTAAAATATTAGCTTTGTGCTTTCTTACCGCCTCTATAAATCTCTCACTGGCAACATTGATACCCAGATCAATCACCTTAAAACCTTCGGCGGTGAGGAATGTAGATACCAAGTTTTTTCCTATATTATGGATATCTCCATAAACGGTTCCTAAAACAACAATACCTAGAGTCTTGAGTTGTTCTGTTTCTCTAATCTCGCTCTGGATAACCGACATAGCACTTTTCATAGCCTCC